>DJGZ01000076.1 GCA_002433025.1 Bacteroidales bacterium UBA5833 | reverse complement strand
GCACATCCTATAATGAACTACCCTGAAATCATTTTTCAAATGGGGGTAATTCCAAATTTGATGCGCCGGAAAAAGAATAAAAAACAAAGTCCAGTTGGTGATTGGTTCAATCTCCTTGTTCATGAGTAGGCTGACCTTAATTTCTGATTCAGACCTCAGATTTTTAAAGAATTGTAAGATCATCCTTTTTGCTTTACTCCGGGCTTCAGCCCGGGGTAAATGCAGATCCCCGAACCAAACGGCTTTAGCCGAAAAACCGGGAGAAGCCTGAACAGGGAAAGTTATGGGCTTTCCGGTATTAACTGATGCCGGGCTGCCTATAAACTTTTGCCGTATTTTGGGCTAAAGCCCCCGCGTTGGTCAGCTCCTTATTACCCCCGGCTCAAGCCGGGGGTAATAAACCGGCATTGACCTTTTCAGAAAATGCAGGATATAAAGGATATTGTGTTTAAGGCAAAATAGCCTATGTGCGTTGGTTGGCATTAGTTCCGGATTCAGACGTCAGTTTTCTGATGAACAGTAAGATAACTCTGTTTGCTTTACTCCAGGCTTCAGCCCGGAGTAAAAGCAGAACCCCGAACCAACCGGCTTTAGCCGAAAAGCCGGGAGAAGCCTGAACAGGGGAAGCTCCGGGCTTGCCGGTATTAACGATTGCCGGGCTGCCTATAAACTTTTGCCGTATTTTGGGCTAAAGCCTCCGCATTGGCAAGGCCCCTTTTTGAATGATGCAGTCAGATCATTCGGACCTGGATGAATTTTGTGCACTACCTAAGCATTCAGGCATAGAAGGCTGAGACATTCTGGTCTTTGGTATATTTAAGATTCAGAATATCCTCTGGCACATCAAATAACAAAAAACCTCAAAACCCGCAAAAAGCAATGAAATACATTTTTTACATATCATAAATGAAATAGATTTACGAAATTTGCGCATTCAAATATCTGATTACCGGAATGTCAAAAGTCATTACAATTTCCGAAGCTGCATCAATCGCCTTCCACAGCATGGTATTGATTGCCGGCGCACATGATCACCTGAATGTAACGCAAATCGCAGAAAGAATGGGTTCTTCGCGGCATCATGTGGCCAAAATCCTGCAGCGCCTGGTAAAGGAAGGTTACCTGAGGAGCAACCGTGGTCCGGCCGGTGGCTTTACCCTGAATAAGCCTGCCGGTGATGTCAGCCTCCTGGAAATTTATGAAACCATTGAAGGAAAACTCAGCGAAACATCCTGCCCGCTCGACCACCCGGTATGCCCTTTTGACAAATGCCTGATGGGAAATATTGTTACGAAAATGACCCGTGAGTTCAGAAAGTATATGGAGGAACAAAAGCTTTCCGATTATATTAAACAATAGGTATTTCGCCGGGCTACCCACGCCTTTCCATTACCTGATTATTTTTCTTCCCGCTAAAAATAACGGCATGCACTGCCATAAAAGTGTTCAGCGGATGCACGAAAAATACATCATACTGCGGGGTTCAGATTTGAGGTCAAATGAACACTAGCGGAGGACACTTTTTACTCATATCAAACCTCACGCCGTCTATTTTTAGCTTGATTTTCCAACCCAAACCGCTTTTTGTCATAGCCCTGGCCAATCATTTCAGGAACTATATCATTGTATATCTGAGATTTGAAAAATTCAGAAATATTTTTCGAAAAAATTTGCAGCGTAAAAATTAATTGTATATTTGTGTATTCAAATACCGAATTACACAAACAGTATTCAAGATGGCAAAAGTGGTTCATATTTCCGAGGCAGCTTCACTGGCGGTGCACAGTATGGCCCTTATTGCCGGTAGCAAAGAGATGCTGAATGTGAACCAGATTGCTGACCTGACCCATGCCTCGCGAAATCACCTGGCCAAGGTTATGCAAACCCTGGTTAAGAACAATTACCTTGAATCGGTCAGGGGACCCAAAGGCGGCTTCACCCTCAAAGGCGATGCAGCCGGTATCACCCTGCTGGAAATTTACGAGCTGATCGAAGGAACGCTTGAACACAAATATTGTGGAATCGGTGACCAGAAATGTCCGTTCAGAACCTGCGTATTCGGGGGGCTGGCCGACAGATTCTCCAGAGAATTCACCAACTACCTGAGGAATACTACTTTGTCACAATTAATATAATCACTATATTTACGATGAAAAGGACCATTATTAAAATTGATGAAGATTTGTGCAACGGATGCGGCAATTGTGTACCGAATTGCCACGAAGGTGCATTGCAGATTATTGACGGAAAAGCCAGGCTGATCAGCGACCTGTTCTGCGACGGACTGGGCGCCTGTATCGGACACTGCCCCGAAGGTGCCATTGCCATGGAAGAGCGTGAAGCCGAACCCTATGATGAAATCAAGGTGATGGAGTTGATGGTTCCCAAAGGCCGCAACACAATTCTGGCACATCTGGAGCATCTGCGCGATCACAACGAAACCGAACTGCTCAAACAGGCCATCAATTATATCAAGGAAAACAATGTTGATATGAGTCCGAAAAATGGCGAAGCCCAGCACAATCACACCCAGCATCATTCCAATCCTCAGTCATTCGGAAACCTGAGCGAGGCCAGGGCAGCAGTAGCTCCGGCAGCATCGGGATGCGGAGGCGGCTGCCCCGGATCAAAACCCATTGACTTCAATATTGACCTGAAAAAGGTTCAGGATGCTGTAGCAGAGGCAAAAGCCGAAACAACAGTTGTTTCAGGCGGTGATGCACCTTCGGAACTCCGGCAGTGGCCCGTTCAGTTGCATCTTCTGAATCCGCAGGCGGGATACTTTAAAAATGCCGATGTGATATTGGCCGCCGATTGCGTGGCCTTCACTATGGGAAATTTCCACAACAATTACCTCAGGGGCAAAACGCTTGCCATAGCTTGTCCGAAACTCGACTCAAACAAGGAATCTTACGTGGAGAAGCTTACGACAATGATCAGAGAAAGCAATATCAACACACTGAACGTTGTAATGATGGAAGTTCCCTGCTGCGGCGGATTGCTTCAGATGGCGCAAATGGCAAGGCAAAAAGCGGGAAAAAACATCCCTGTAAAAAAGAGCGTCATTGGCGTGCAGGGTAATGTGCTGTCGGAAGAATGGGTTTAACAGTCATCAACGCGAAAACACCAAAACCACAAAATATGAAACGAACTATTGGTACAATTTTAATTCTTCTGGCCCTGTCAGTGGCGCTTCCGGAAATCAGCAACGCACAGTTTGTGCTGAGCGGCGAACTCCGTCCGCGCGTTGAATACAGGCATGGCTTCAAATCCCCGGCTACCGAAGACATGACCGCTGCCGCGTTTATCTCGCAGCGCAGCAGGCTGAACCTTGCTTATAAAAATGAAAAAATGAGGATAGGTTTTAGTCTTCAGGACGTAAGGGTTTGGGGAGACGTAACGCAATTAAACCTTTCCGACAACAGTTTTTCGGTACATGAAGCCTGGGGAGAGTATTTTATTACCCCCACCCTTTCGCTCAGGGCCGGGCGTATGGAACTGGTCTATGACGATGCCCGTATGCTGGGCAATGTGGACTGGGCGCAACAGGGACGCAGCCACGACATTGGTCTGCTCAAATGGGAACCTGCTTCCTGGAAAATCCACGCCGGATTTGCATTCAATCAGGACAAAGAGCAATTGGAAAACAGAATCTACACCGTTCCGGGAAATTACAAATCGCTGCAGTTACTCTGGATCAACCGGAAATGGGATAACCTCGGCCTGAGTTTCCTGTTCCTGAACAACGGCAAACAAAACACCGAAGAAAATGGCGAGATCGTAAGTTACAACACCCGTTTCAGCCAGACTTTCGGCGGAACCGGCAGCTGGGAACAGAAGCCTCTTACCCTCAGCGGATCTATCTATAAGCAAACCGGCAAGGACGTACCTGAAGTCGAAATCGATGCCCTGATGTACGCCCTGAGTCTGAAGTGGTCAGTCACCAAAACACTGAGCATTACCCCAGGACTTGAACGCCTCTCTGGCACCAGCCAGAAAGATGCGGCAGATCCTGATTTCAACGAAAACAACAGCTTTAACCCGTTTTACGGCACCAACCACAAATTCAACGGCAACATGGACTACTATTATGTGGGAAACCACATCAACAGTGTCGGACTGCAAAATATTTTCGTTAAAATAAATTACGTTAAAAACCGCCTCAGCCTAGGTGCTGATGTGCATTTATTCAGCGCAGCAGCCGATATTATCGATCCGGAAAACCCCGCCGAGACATTGAATAAAAACCTTGGCCAGGAGCTTGACATCTACATGGGATATAAGCTGGCTGATAATGTGATGCTGAATGCCGGTTATTCACAATACTTTGCGACTGAATCAACCATTGCGCTCAAAGGCGGCAGCAAGGATGAAACCAGCAACTGGATCTGGGCATCCCTCACTTTCAAACCACAATTTCTGAACACGGCAAAATAAATTAAGGCCGGATTTCATAAAAATTTTCAAAGTAAAAACCTTAATCAATCCAATATTAACACACAAAAAAAATTAAATCATGAGCATGTTTTGCTATCAATGCCAGGAAACAGCCAAAGGGACGGGCTGTACCATCAAGGGTGTCTGCGGAAAGACCGATGATGTTGCCAATCTTCAGGATCTGCTGATGTTTGTTCTCAAGGGAATCTCTGTTTACAGCGCGAAGGCCCGGGAAAAAGGAATTGAAAATGCTGAAGTAAACAAGTTTATCACCGACAGCCTGTTCACCACCATTACCAATGCCAACTTCGACCGCGCGGTTTTCATCAAACGCATCAACGAAGGTTTGAAAATCCGTGCCGCCGTTAAGGAAGTCTGCGAAAAAGCCGGTATTTCATTAAGCGGAACGCTGCCCGAGTGCGCAACCTGGTTTGCATCCACCGAAGCTGAATTTGACGCCAAAGCGCCGCTGGTAGGGGTACTCACCACTGAAAATGAAGATGTCCGTTCACTGCGCGAACTGCTGACCTACGGGCTCAAAGGGATGGCAGCCTACACAGAACACGCCTATAATCTGGGCTTCGAAGACCCCGCGCTTTATGCCTTTATGCAACGCGCCCTGTTAGCCACCCTCAACGACAATCTTTCAGCCGACGAATTGGTAGGCCTGGTGATGGAATGCGGAAAATCCGGTGTAACCGCCATGGCTTTGCTCGACAAAGCCAACACCAGCAGCTACGGCAATCCTGAAATTACCAAGGTCAACATCGGTGTAGGCACAAAACCCGGAATCCTGATCAGCGGCCACGACCTGAAGGACATGGAAGAGTTGCTGAAACAGACCGAAGGCACCGGTGTGGACGTATACACCCACAGCGAAATGCTGCCGGCCAACTACTACCCTGCTTTCAAGAAATACAGTCACTTCGTGGGCAACTACGGAAGCTCATGGTGGAAACAGAAAGAAGATTTCGAAACCTTCAACGGGCCCATCCTCTTCACCACCAACTGTATCGTACCTCCTCCCGTAAATGCAAAATACAGGGATAAAGTCTATACCACCGGAGCTGCCGGTTTCTCAGGTTTCAAACACATCGCCAACCGCGAAAACGGCAGGATGAAGGATTTCAGCGAGATCATCGCGCATGCAAAGAAATGTGCCCCGCCTGTGGAAATTGAAAAAGGCGAGATTATCGGAGGATTTGCCCATGCACAGGTATTTGCCCTTGCCGACAAGGTGGTAGATGCCGTAAAATCAGGCGCCATCCGCAAGTTCTTTGTGATGGCCGGATGCGACGGGCGCATGAAGGACCGCAATTACTACACCGAATTTGCAGAAGCCCTGCCAAAAGATACCGTTATCCTTACCGCCGGTTGCGCCAAGTACCGCTACAATAAACTGCCTTTGGGCGATATCGGAGGAATTCCCCGCGTTCTGGATGCAGGACAGTGCAACGACTCCTATTCGCTGGCCGTGATTGCCATGAAGCTGAAGGAAGTATTTGAGCTCAACGACATCAACGAGCTTCCGATTGCCTACAACATAGCATGGTATGAGCAGAAAGCCGTGATCGTACTGCTGGCGCTGCTTTACCTGGGCGTCAGGAACATTCACCTCGGCCCCACCCTTCCGGGATTCCTCTCGCCCAACGTGGCAAAAGTGCTGGTTGAGACCTTCGGAATCGCAGGGATAGGAACCGTGGACGAAGACATGAAGCTTTTCCTGAATTAATCAATACCAGAATCCCGTGATGCCTGCCGGCCTGATAAAAGCCGGCAGGCGCATCCGGGAGCAACCAATCACAAACTGAAAAACCTGCAACCATGAGCGAATTGATCAACAACTCGGAACAACGGAAATCACAACTCAAGGAAATTATCCTCAAACTGCATAAAGGCGGCCATCAGGAAGAGGTTCGCCGCGAGCTGATGGAAACCCTCAGCCAGATCCCTTACGGGGAAGTGGTGGAAGTGGAACAGGAACTGATCGCCGAAGGACTGCCTGAAGAGGAAGTACTTCGCTTGTGCGACGCTCACTCTGCCGTTTTACAGGGCAACATCGACCTGAGCGGATCCAAGGAAATCCCCGAAGGTCATCCGGTGGATGTATTCAAAAAAGAAAATGAAGAACTGCTCAAGACCACTGCAGCAGCCAGAGCCATACTTAAGGAATTAAAGGATGGCAGCGCAGAATTCTCCGCGGCTTCCGTGCTGAAACTCAGGGGATTGTTCAACAACCTGTATGATGCCGACAAGCATTACCAGCGCAAGGAATACCTGTTGTTTCCTTATCTGGAAAACAAAGGGATTACCGGGCCTCCTAAGGTGATGTGGGGCAAGCAGGACGAGATCAGGGAACTTATCAGGGGTAGCATTGAAATTTTGCAACAGAAAGACATTACCCGCGAAGAGCTGCTTGCTTCGGCAGAAATCGTTCTTGAACAGGCTCTTTCCGGAATCGACGATATGACGGTGAAAGAAGAGCAGATCCTCTTGCCCATGGCCATGGATAAACTCACCGACACCGAGTGGTACGAAATCAGCAAGCAGTCCATTGAAGTCGGATTCTGCCTTTACGACCCGAAAGTAAACTGGAAACCGGCCTGGGCCGCCGAAACAGACGTAAATGAAGCCCAGAAATCGGGAAGCCACATTCAGTTACCTTCCGGGAGTTTCAGCGCTGCCGAATTGCTGGCCATCCTGAATACCATTCCCGTTGACATGACCTTTGTGGATAAAGACGATAAGGTTAAATACTTTACCCAGGGTGCCGAACGCGTATTTCAGCGCAACCGCGCCATCCTGAACCGCGATGTAAGGCTCTGTCACCCGCCCGCAAGCGCGCACATCGTTGATAAAATCATCGACGATTTCAAATCGGGCCGTCAGAACCGTGCCCCCTTCTGGATCAATATGGGTGGGAAAATGATTCATATTGAATATTTTGCACTCCGCGGCGAACAGGGTGAATACCTCGGTGTGCTTGAAGTATCGCACGATGTTAACCGCTACCGCGAACTACAGGGCGAGCAGAGAATTCTTTCATATACCTAACGATCAACGCAATGAACGACCAACTCATCATAACTCCCAAAACCAAAGTGTTGCAGGCCATCGAAGCCTATCCGCAGCTCGAAGGCATCCTGATCAGTTATGTCCCGGCTTTTGAAAAGCTGAAGAATCCCGTTTTGCGGCGTACCGTTGCAAAAATTGCCACCCTTCAGCAGGCTGCCGCAATCGGCAATGTTAAGGTCGAAGACCTGATCAACCGCCTGCGGGCTGAAATCGGCCAGGACCTTTTCACTCAAAATGACAGCCACATGTATGTAACCGAAACACCTGCCTGGTATAGCGAATCGCTGATTGCGGCTGAACTGGACGCCAGGCCCATGCTTGCAGCCGGAGAACACCCGGTAAACCAGGTAATGGAAGACCTGAAAGTACTTGATAACGGAAAAATCTACAAACTGACCGCTCCGTTTTTGCCGGCTCCCCTCATCGACAAAGCCAGCAGCATGAATTATGCACACTGGATGAAAAAAGAGGACGACGGCAGTTACACCATTTATTTCATTGCAACTCAAAACTAAAATCAGATCATGGAAAATAATAAGTTCAATAACGCCAGGGCGTTCAGTTTCAATGAATCGATAACCTATTCCGACGGCGGAATCGTGAGTATGCGGGTGCTGGAGAAGAGCGCGGGGAATGTAAGTCTTTTCGCTTTCGACAAAGGCCAGAAGCTTAGCGAACATACGGCGCCCTTTGATGCCATGATACAGGTGACCGAAGGGGAAGCTGAAATCGTCATCGGCGGTATCATCAACCACCTGGTAGCCGGGCAGACCATCATCATGCCGGCCAATGTGCCGCATGCCGTAAATGCAACTTCCCGCTTCAAAATGGTGCTCACCATGATCAAAGCATAACCGGACTGTTTACCGAAGACCATTGCAGCTGTCTCCCGGAATCTATCTGAACTTTAATTCCGGAAACCTTACAGTTGCAATGGTTCTATCCTGCTACAGCTACCACCGCTACACCAAACTAAACATCAGGGAATGAAGCGCATCCGTAAATACCACAAATGGCCCTCCCTTATCATTGGATTTTTCCTGATCCTTTTCGCCGCTTCCGGTATTGTGATGAATCACCGCAACTGGTTTTCCGGAGTGAACTTTCCCCGGCAACTCATGCCGCCGGAATACAGCTATCGGAATTGGAACCTTGCGGCTGTAAAAGGCAATGTGCCGTTGGATGACAACAATCAGCTGATTTACGGAAACATCGGCATCTGGAAAACCGATAAGTCATTCAGTAGTTTCAGCGACTTTAACGCGGGGTTCGGCGCTGGCATGGATCAGCGGAAAGTATTTACCCTGCTGCATTCCGAAGCCGGAAACCTCTATGCCGGAACGCTTTTCGGTCTTTACTTCTATAATGAAGGCATCAAAAAATGGGAGCAGATAGCGCTGCCTGAAGAATCGCCGCGGGTAGTTAAGATTGCGCAGAACGGAGAGAATCTCCTTATCCTTACCCGCTCACATTTGTACACTTTCCCTGACCGTGGAAGCCAATCCGAAGTTGCAACGGAAATACCTGTTCCACGCGCCGGCGATGATGACGGGAAAGCGGGCCTTTTCCGCACGCTCTGGATCATCCACAGCGGCGAGCTGATGGGGTTGCCAGGCAAAATTGTGGTTGACCTCGTGGGGCTTGCGCTGATATTTATCGTACTCAGCGGATATTATTATACTTTTTTGCCTTCGATGGCGCGCCGCGCAGGCGAAAAACTCAGGAAAAAACTCAGGCGCATCAACCGGTTTTCCATCAACTGGCACAACAACCTGGGGGTTTATGGTATCCTGTTTCTGACGATTACCACCATTACCGGAATGTTTCTGCGCCCTCCCCTGCTGATCCCGGTTGCATATGCCAGGGTAAACCCCATCCCGGGATATGTGCTTGACCACTCCAACCGCTGGCATGATAAGTTCAGGGATATGGTCTCAGACCCGGCTTCAGGAGAATTGATCCTGTCAACCAGCGAAGGATTTTACCGCTTTGTGCCGGGCAAAGATACGATTGCCTATCCTTATGGCGTTCAGCCTGAAGTCAGTGTTATGGGTATCACGGCATTTCAGGACCTGAATGACAGCAGCTTTACCGTGAGTTCCTTCAGCGGGATTTACCAATGGTTTCCGCACCGTAATCTGGTTTTGAATTACATCACCGGATTGCCTGCCGTATCTTCAGGAAGGGGAAATCCCTTTGGCTCGGTAGCCGTGGCCGGTGTAATCAATCAGGAGGATAAGCCCGTGGCCATACTTGATTACAATGCCGGATGGATTCCGCTGGTAAAAGATATCAAAAAACCGGAAATGCCGGGATTCATCGCAAAATTGCCTGTTTCATTGTGGAATCTGGCCCTGGAAGTACATACAGGAAGAATTTTCTCCGTAATTTTAGGTGATTTTTATATCCTTTACGTCCCGCTGATGGGTCTTACCACACTGCTGATCCTGATCACAGGCGTATGGATCTGGCTGAAAATCAGAAATAAAAAATCAAATAAAAAAATTCAGGGAGGACAAAATCATGAAAATCACAAAGCTGCATCAGGCCCCGAAAGTACCTTATGATCTGGATGGTCATATCATAGCTCAGTCATCCTGTGTCGAAATTATCCACCTTACCCTGAAACCAGGCCGGCAGATCGCTAAACACATCAATCCCAACGATGTCTTCTTTTTTGTGCTGGAAGGGAAATCCATGATTGAAACCGATGACGAAAAGGTGCTCGTGCAAAAAGACCAGTGCATCTTCGTTGAAGGAGGCACCAGCAGGGGTTTCGACAATATCTCGGTTTCTGATTTCAGGGTCATGGTGATTAAACTTAAGCAGTAACATTAACTGCAATTTTCTAAATATCCGCCGTTAACCCCTTCAGCCGGGCTGAAAAAACAGCCTGTATCACAAGCATATTCCGTTTTTATCTAACTTTGGGATATAAATCTTCCCTGGCAGGACTGGTTTCTCCATGCAGTGAGAAAGCAATCAGACACTAACAGCGTGGTTGTTTAAATTCTGCATAGGAGTCCCACCTTCACGGAATCCCAAACTACACCGGCTATGTATTTTTCAGCAAAGACCCTATACAGACTCATCACTATATTATTCATTGCCCCGCTGACACTTTCAGCCCAGACACCCTATCCTCAGGGGCCATGGCATCCGGCATATACCGGAAAGGAATTTATCCGCTCGGAATGGTTTGCTGCTGCCCGCGCCGATCAACACGGCAGCCTTAAGGCCTACACCAGGGCCATGCAGGAACATCTGCTCAAATCTGCTGAACGCGATAATCCGGACAACCACAGGTACGCTCAATGGGTTCCCCTTGGTCCGTCAACAACCACGCATCCGGTGTCGGCATACCTGGGTCTGGTCAGTGCTATATGGGTCGATACCTCCGATTTTAAAACAATATATGCCGGCAGTAATACCGGCGGTATTTTCAGGACGCGCGACGGAGGTGAAAACTGGCAACCCCTCTCGCACAATACATTCACTACCGGCGTTTTATCCATACATGTGGACCCCCGCAATAAAGACAGGATCATTATCGGCACCGGCCATTACGGTTTTAACCGCTCCTATGGCATGGGCGTGATGATCAGCAACGACGGGGGAAACACCTGGGAACAAACATCGCTGGACAACGATATAATATCTGCCTCATTTGTCGTTCAGAAAACAGGAATGCACCCGGCGTCTCCGGACACCATGCTGGCCCTGCTAAATACGGAATTCTCGGGCCGGGGATATATTTACCGCACCACCGACGGCACCGCAAGCTGGGAAGAGGTTTATAGCAAACACAAAGCCGAGTTGTTCTCGTTGAATTACAAACCCGGCGAACCCAATACAGTCTATGCCTGTGGCAATCACCTGTTGAAAAGCACCGATGCTGGAGCAACCTGGAGCGATATCACCCAAATACTTCCGCTGGATACCAATTTTGTTCTCAGCAGGGTCGCCATTTCGCTATCTGCGCAAACACCAGGACTGATGCTCGCTTTCTGCGATGCTTATGACAGCACCGGGACCAACGGAGGAACAAGGAAATACCTTCTCCGGTCCTTTGACGAAGGAGCCACCTTCGAAACCCTGAAAATGAAAGTGGACCCCTTTGCCGGCTACTGGAAGATGCAGTTTGCCATATCGCCGGCCGACAACGAGGAGTTCTATCTTGGCGGAGTATGGCTTTTCAAATACCGGATCGAAGGTGATTCGGCTAAGTATATTGAATGCAGCGACCACAAATATCACATTGACGTGCGCGACCTGCACGTATATGCAACAGGGGAAAAAGACCTGCTGTATATGGCCAACGACGGAGGAGTCAGTTTATCCAACACCGGTGCAGAGTCCTGGCAGGACATCACCCGGAACGGGATGCAGATCCTTCAGCTACATAACATCACCATCGGTGAAAACAGCGACATGATGTTCGGGGGCCCGCAGGATGCCAATCTCTCTTTTTACAATTTCAAAACCGGCGAATGGTCCAGAAATGCAAGGATAAGCGACGCCTACGATGGTGCCATCAACTTCAATGATCCGAATATTGTTTACCTGGTAGGGGTGCCACCGAAATACACCCAGCCCCACATATTCCTGAAAAAGTCAACAGACGGCGGACTCAATTTCACTACCCTGGGCATCCCTGACAGCACAGAAGCAGGCCGTTGGGATAAACCGCTCGAAATGGATCCTCTGAATCCGGAAATACTTTACCTTGGCGTGAGGAATGTGTGGAAAACAACAGACGGGGCTAATAGTTTCACAAGAATCAGCGATTTCCCCGCCGAGGGCGACCCCAAACTGATCACCATCAGGGTGGCTCCGTCAAACAATTCAGTGATTTATGCCGCTTTTCAGAATCCCGACTGGGGCGATGCGTCACAACCCAAATTGTTCGTAACCCCGGATGGAGGAAACCGGTGGTTCGACATTACTCCCCGCGGGCAGCTGAACCTTAATTATACAGGAATCAGTGATGTTGCCGTGCACCCCGGAAATCCGCAGAAAATATGGCTTTCGCTCGACAGAATGTGGCAGAACAGGCATGTATATGTATCGGAAGATGCAGGAGCAACATGGACAAACTTCTCCGAGGGACTTCCCAATCTTCCGGTTAATACCATAAAATACGTTAAGGGTGCAGGTTATGATATTCTCCTTGCCGCAACGGATAACGGAGTTTATTACCGGGATGCAAACCTCGCGCAATGGGTTCCTTTCGGCGAAGGGTTACCACTTACCATTGTCGCGGATCTTGCCATCAGCTATTCACGTAAAAAAATCATCGCGGGAACCTTCGGACGGGGCCTTTGGGAAACCGATCTGTGCCTGCCGGTTACTGAAAGCGCGTTGATTATCAGCGATTCTATCAAATGGGACAACGACCGGAAAATGCTGCAGGATGTAATCGTGAATCCCGGTGCAAAACTCACCATCAGCAGGCGCGTGGAAATGGGCCGGGGAAGAACCATCAAGGTAATGCCGGGTGGGACACTTAATATTGACGGCGGAATGCTTATCAACGACTGTACCGACCGCTGGGCTGGTATCAGACTGTATGGCGACCCTGACTACTCATCACCTTCCGGACAACAGGCTACCCTGAATATCCGGTATGGCGGCAGCGTCAGGAATGCCATTACCGGTGTGGAAACCTTCGGAATGGATGAACAGGGGAACCCCGTCCCAGGCGCGGGCGGCGGAAGAATATTTTCCACCAACGCCCTTTTTGTCAACAACCTCAAAGCCGTTGTATTTAATCCGGCATCCGGAACTAATCCGTCTGTTTTCAGACTGTCGAAGTTTATTACCGATGCGATGCCAACTGAAGGCTCATCTCCCGGCGACATGGTAACGGTGCTTGGAAACGAAGGAATCACCTTCAGCAGTTGTCAGTTCGAGAACAATATTCAGGTCACTGTATTGCCTTATTGGAAACGAGGTGCAGGAATCCGCAGTTTCAATTCATCCTTACAGGTAAACCGTCACAGTACTGACTCAATTCCGTTTGGCCTGAATGCCGACCCGGTTTTCAAACAGCTGTCAACCGGAATCAGCAGCATCAATACTTTACCAGGACACTTTATCAATATCAGCAAAACCAGGTTCGACAGAAACCTAACAGGTATCTACACTGCCGGGGCCGGATTGTTCAGTGTAACAGGGTCGTACTTTATTATGGGCTCAACCAATGTTCCATACGCAATTAAGCCGCTGAGCGCCGGACTTTATCTAGACCATTGCAATCTTTTCAGGATCAGCGATAATACATTTACAGGTCCGGTGGGTAGCATAATGCCGCAATCAAAATCGGCCGGGATTGTTGTGCATGAAAGCGGCATTCACAACAATATGATCATCTCCAATTCAATCAGGAATCTGAATTACGGCATTCTTGCCCAGAATCAGAACCTGAACAGCAAAGGCAACAGCGGCCTTCGTGTCCTGAATAACTGGTTTACGGGTAATGAATATGATTTTTGTGTTACACACGATTCGCTTTCATCACATAACGGCATCGCCCGCCACCAGGGCGCATCGGGCCGGGAGGGCGCAGAGGTGGCCGGCAACCGCTTCAGCTACAGCAGATTTCACCGCGACGGCGACATACACAATGCCGGTAAACGTTTATATTATCACTATCCGCCAGGCCCTGAGGGATTAAACCGCCAGCCACGCATTACTTCTTACGGAGTTTATGCTGTTCCCGACCTGACAGCGATCACAACCGACAGCAGCTATAAGCCTGAATTTCTGAGGGATGCAACACCTGACCTGCAGGATGCCTTCGCAAAATGGAGTGAAAGGGCAGATATTGCCAGAGAATTAATTGAAAGCCTTACCGATGAAGGGGATTCATTCAGCCTGATCAACGAAATCAGGCATCATACCGGATTTGATGCACCGGCTTTGTATTCGAAGCTGAAACGGATTTCTCCTTATCTGTCGGATGAAGCCATCATCGCGCTGACGCTTAACGGAAACTTTCCGAATAATCTGCTGACAGATATACTGAAAAGAAATCCTCATTTCTTCAGAATCCCTGGAATACTCCAAAAACTGGAACAGCGCAAGCCGGAAATTCAACCTTATCTTTACGCCCCATTGGCTGAAGTATATAATATCTATTCAGCATATGAACAGCTTTCATCCTCGGCAGATTACCTGAGGGCAGCCAGGGATGAAATATTCTCCGGAATTACAGCCGGGCTTTCTGAATCCGCCAACGTTAGCGGCAATCAGGATTCACTGATGCATTTCCTGATAAGTGATGACAGACCGGTTTCAATGATGATGGCAGCTTCCTTAGCCCAGAATAAAGGAAATCATTCGGATGCGCTGGAAATATCAGATCAGCTGGCTCTCAGATTTCCGGAAACGGAGCCTGAACAATCAGAGGACTTTAAAACGTTGCTGCGACTGAACCAGCAATATTTTTACCCGGGATACTGGACTGATCTGCCTGCCTCCGGCGACAGCACGGCCATTGTTCAGCTTCTTAACGGACCCGCAGGCATACATGCCCTGAACATGCTCAGGTTCTTCGGCATGGTTGATTACAACGAACCCTATATACTTCCGGGTGAGCCCGTTGCCGATACCATTCCGGGACTTCCCGCGGTAGTGATAAAAGGCAACGGATTCAGGATTTTTCCGGTTCCCGCCGGCGATTTTGTGGTACTCGATTATTTCACCGAAAGGAATTTCAGGAAGTGCCTGCTGCGCATCTACACCAGCACCGGTAGTCTGGCAATGGAAATAAATCTCCGGGAACCTTATTCACAGATACTGATCAATACCAGCGGACTCAGGTCAGGCCTTTATCTTTTTAAACTTTTAGCAGACGATGAAACCATCGCGAGTCAGAAGGTTGTGATCGCGAGGTAAACACAACCCGAAGTTCCTCCCGGTCCGACAACTCTCTTATTTATAAGAATTCTAATTTATTTTTTTTTTGCTGTCAGGTATTGTGTAATAGCCCGATTAGCTATATATTTGTAATGATATTACTATTTAAGTACCGCATTGCCATATTAACATAATCAAATAACACACTATCCGATGATAATGAAAATATTGAGAATGCTGAAACCGCCAGGCCGATGGCAACTGCCCGTGATCATTATTCTCGGGGTGATGACCGGGATTGTGTTGCTTCTTTTCAGGGCATCGAATGCGCATTCATACCTTTCGGACAAACCGGAAACCTGCATCAACTGCCATGTGATGTATTCGCAGTATGCATCATGGAACCACAGCAGCCACAGGGAAGTTGCAACCTGCAACGACTGTCATGTACCGCAGGACAACTTCTTCAGGAAGTATTATTTCAAAGCGATGGACGGTCTCAGGCATGCAACCATCTTTACGGCCAGGGCTGAGCCTCAGGTTATCAGGATCAAGCAGGCGGGGATAAACGTTGTACAGGAAAACTGCATCCGCTGCCACCAGGATCTTGTCAGCATGGTAGAGGTCATCCGGGTAACGGGGGAAAACCACAAGACCGGAGCCGGATTCCGCTGCTGGGACTGCCATCGCGAAACCCCGCACGGAACGGTCCGCAGTCTGGCTTCATTCCCGCATTCACTGGTTCCCCAACTGAAATCAGCAACCCCTGAATGGATTAATAAGTATCTTAAAGAAGAAAAATAGCAAAACGCACACACATGGAAACAAACACTTCAACTAAACGTAAACCATGGGTAAACTGGTTATTGTTTATCGCAACCGTAATCGTTGTCTTTCTGCTTGGCCTGCTGGCCAATTCGGTGATTGAGCGCCGCAGCGAATCAAAACTCTATTTCCAGATGGTCTCCGAAATCCCGGAATGGGAGCCCCGCAACGAAGTGTGGGGAGAGAACTTCCCCAGGGAATTTGAAACCTACAAAAGCACCCTTGACACTTCTTTTCAGAGTCCACACGGCGGATCAGCCATGATCGACTACCTGGAAAAATACCCCGAACTGGTCGTGATGTGGGCAGGGTATGCATTCTCACGTGATTACAACCAGGGCCGCGGCCATTATTATGCGGTGCAGGATATCCGCCAAACATTGAGGACTGATGTACCTCAGCCGGGCACCTGCTGGACCTGTAAAAGTACCGATGTACCAAGGGTCATGAACGAGATCGGTGTTGAGAACTTTTATGCAGCCAAATGGTCTGACCTTGGACATGAAATTGTGAACAACATCGGCTGCCAGGATTGTCACGATCCTAAAACCATGAATCTGCGCATTACCCGCCCTGCGCTGGCAGAAGCGTTTCAGCGCATGGGCAAAGATGTGAATGAGGCTACCCATCAGGAAATGCGCTCCCTCGTATGCGCCCAGTGCCATGTTGAATATTATTTCAAAGGCGACGGAAAATACCTCACCTTCCCGTGGGACAAGGGATTCAGTGCAGACGAGATGGAAACCTATTACGACGAAGTGGAACATGTTGACTGGGTGCACAAGCTGAGCAGAACACCCATGCTGAAAGCCCAGCACCCTGACTATGAACTTTATATGACCGGGATTCATGCCGACCGTGGCGTAGCCTGTGCCGATTGCCATATGCCGTATAAACGCGATGGCGGAATGAAGTTTACCGACCATAAAATCCAAAGCCCGCTGGCAAATATCTCAGGCTCCTGCCAGGTATGCCACCGTGAAAGCGAAGCCAAACTGCTGGCCAATGTGCTTGATCGTCAGCACAAGGTAGAAGAACTACGCAGGATCACAGAAAAGAACCTTGCCAGGGTGCATATTGAAGCAAAAATAGCCTGGGACAACGGCGCAACGGAAGAAGAGATGAAACCGGTACTGCAGTTTATCCGTCATGCGCAGTGGCGCTGGGATTGGGTGGCAGCAGCCAACGGCGTAGGCTTTCACTCCCCCGCCGAGGCGCTCAGGGTGCTGGGAACGTCTATTCAAAAAGTCAATGAAGCCCGCATTCTGCTTACCGAGATCTTTGTAAAAAAAGGAATCAGAACCCCTGTGGAAATTCCTGATATTTCAACCAAAGAAAAAGCCCAGGAATACATCGGTCTGAATATTGCCGAAATGCAGCAAACCAAAAGAGAACTGCTTACCAATGTTGTTCCCCAATGGGTAGCCAAAGCAGCTGAAAGGGAAGCAAAAATGAATAATTAGCAGATTGAAATCAGCTTCTGTCAAAGCCTTCCGGGAATCCACCGGAGGGCTTTTTCTTTCATAACCATACCAATAATCCGGGAAGCAGTTGATTGTTTATAACCGGTTCAATAGTTCAAAACATTTCCGTAAGTCTGCTGTTATCCATGCCAAAATACTAATTTTGCGATCCAAAAACCATTCTTATGCTTTGCATTATCCATCACGAAACCGATCCTTACTTTAACCTGGCCGCTGAAGAATACGTGCTTAAAAACTTCGAACGCGACAGCTTTATGCTCTGGCGTAACGAGCCTGCCATCATCGTCGGCAAGCATCAGAACACCCTGGCTGAAATTAATCAGGAGTATGTCAAAGAAAACATGATTAAGGTCGTCAGAAGATTATCGGGAGGCGGAGCGGTATTTCACGATCTGGGAAATCTGAACTTCACCTTTATCGCTTCGGGCGAGAACCACCAGCTGGTTGACTTCCGGAAATTCACTCAACCCATTCTGGAAGTACTTCAAAAACTAAAGATCGAAGCCAGATTTGAAGGACGGAACGATCTTACAATCGATGGACGTAAATTCTCGGGCAATGCAGAGCATGTACACAAAAACAGGGTATTACACCATGGAACCCTGCTTTTCTCATCTCAGATGGCAGACCTCTCCAGTGCACTGAAAGTTGATCCGGATAAATTTCAGGACAAAGCGGTGAAATCGGTCAGAAGCCGGGTAACCAACATCAGCGAGCACCTGAAAACCCCGCTCTCCGTACTTGAATTCAGGGACCTGGTTCTGAAGCATGTAATGGAAAGCACCCCCGGCGCTGAGCTATACAGTTTTACACAGGATGATATCGCCGCCATCAGCAGGCTCAGGGATGAGAAATACATTACCTGGGAATGGAATTTCGGTTATTCGCCGAAATACAACTTCCGGAAAACGGTAAAAACCAACGGCGGTAAACTCGAAGTCACGCTGGAAGTGGTGAACGGAACCATTGAAAAAGCCAGATTCTTCGGGGATTACTTTAATAAACTTGACCCGGTAGATATTGAGCAGGCCCTCACCGGAACCCTGCATAACGAAGCGGCCATCAGGGAGCGGCTGAAAGATTTTGAAATCCCGGATTACTTCCTGAAAATAAACAGCGAAGAACTGATTACCTCTCTTTTCTGAAAGCGCAGATAAACGCTGAACATTAGCCGTGGCCGATTGTTTAACTCAGGCTTAACATAAAAAATCAACCAGGACTAATGGAAGCACAACAGGTATTTGACAGGCTCTGGGCCGACTATATTTCGCAGAATCCCGCAGCCAAAAGAGTGTATGACCTCTTTACCGCCGAAGGCGAAACCGTTTACAACGATCACATCGCCTTCCGCACTTTCAACGATCCCCGCATCAACATCGAGGTCCTTTCACAGGAGTTTCTGAAAGTGGGTTATGAATACAAAGGCTCCTATAATTTCGAGCAGAAGAAATTAAATGCCAAACACTTTGAACACAAAACCTTTAAGGATGCCCCCCGCGTTTTTATCAGCGAGTTGCGAACCGAAGAGTTTTCTCCGTTTCTTCAGGAGACGGTAAAAGGAATTATTGACGCCATCCCTTCAGGGATGACCGGAAAAAGTGAGTTGATTTATGCCGGAAACCTCTGGGGAACCCCTTCCTTCGAAGTTTACGAAGCCCTGCGCAAGGAATCGGAATACGCTGCCTGGGTTTATGTATATGGGTTCAGGGCCAACCATTTTACTGTTAGTATCAATGGACTGAAAAAGTATGATACCATCCGCAAGGTAAACCAGTTCCTGAAAGACAATGGATTTATCATCAACGCTTCGGGCGGCGAGGTAAAAGGCACCCCCGGAGAGTTGCTGGAACAGTCAAGCATTATGGCAGGTATTCTTCCGGTGAAGTTTAAAGAAGGGACCTTTGAAATTCCCTCCTGCTACTATGAATTTGCCATGAGATACCCGGATTCTGATGGCAAACTTTATTCTGGTTTTATTGCTAAATCGGCGGATAAAATCTTTGAAAGCACCGACTTCTACAAGAAATAATATCTTCCATCGAATCTGTGTAACATTGTAAATCCTGGTTGAAAAGCCGGGATTTTTATTTACAGGACATAAGAAGGATTATGCTTCCGGATACTCAGGTCAGGATGAAACCATTGCCGGTATATCTTCTGATTTCATCAACAAAACCAATTTCTGTCAGGGTATATTCGCCTGGCAACAAAGTTGCGCTGCTTTCTCCGTTTCAAAATAAGACGTAAAAAAAATGCAACTACATTCTGAAATAACCGGAACACCATAAAATTCATACTTTTGACGAGGAATACCAGGAATTTATCAAAATCCACCAGCAAACCCTAAAACCTGAAACATCAGCATGATCCCGGTTAACAAATGGAATGAATTAAGGTCCAGGCTTAAAGGCGATTTATTTACAGGCGACAGCATGCGGCTTCTCTATGCTACCGATGCTTCGGCCTACCGCGAACTGCCAGCCGGGGTCTGCAGGCCAAAAGACGAGGACGACCTCAGGTTGCTGATTGACTTCGCCGCGAAGATGAAGATGCCCCTGATTCCCAGGACTGCGGGTACATCTCTTGCCGGGCAGGTGGTGGGCAGCGGACTGGTAGTGGATGTCTCCAAATACATGACAGAGGTCATCGAGCTGAATGTGGAAGAGCGTTGGGTCAGGGTTCAGCCCGGCGTGGTACTTGACGAACTGAATAAGATGGTTGAACCTTACGGACTTTTTTTCGGCCCTGAAACCTCCACCTCAAACCGCTGTATGATCGGCGGCATGGTCGGCAACAACTCCTGTGGCTCCCACTCCCTGGTTTATGGCAGCACCCGCGATCACACCCTCGAAATCAAAGCCCTGCTCAGCGACGGTTCAGAAGCAACCTTCGGCCCCTTGAGCCCGGAAGCGTTTAACCAAAAGTGCTCGCCCGGCAATCTGGAAGGAAAAATCTACCGCTCTGTGCGCGACATGCTGGCGGATCCGGTAAATCAGCAGGAAATCCGTTCGCAGTATCCTGATCCTCAGATAGAAAGAAGAAACACGGGCTATGCGCTCGATCTGCTGCTTGATTCCGAACCTTTCACCCCCGGCGCGCAAACCTTTAACTTTTGCCGGTTACTGGCCGGCTCGGAGGGCACCCTGGCATTCAGCACCGAGATCAAACTTAACCTGGTTCCGCTGCCGCCCAAAGAGAAAGCCCTGATCTGCATTCATTGCGAAAAGCTGGAAGACGCCTTCAAGGGCAACCTGATCGCCCTCAGGCACAATCCGGTTGCCGTGGAACTGATCGACAACTACATTCTGGAGCGCACCAAAGACAACATTGAACAGCGTAAAAACCGGTTTTTCATCCAGGGTGAGCCGGCCGCCATCCTGGTGGTGGAACTGGCGCTTGAATCCCGCGAAGCCATAGACAGCCTGGCTGCAGCACTTGAAGCCGATATGCGTAAGGAAGGTTACGGATATCATTTTCCGGTGGTTTACGGCAATGACATAAATAAAGTGTGGGCCCTTCGGAAAGCCGGGCTGGGACTGCTCTCCAACGTCCCGGGTGATGCAAAACCGGTGGCCGTGATCGAAGATACCGCGGTGAATCCGGCCGTACTGCCCGATTACATGCATGACTTTCAGCTGATGCTTGATCAACTGGGACTTGAATGTGTTTACTACGCCCATATCGCCACCGGCGAGTTGCACCTGCGGCCGGTGCTCAACCTCAAGGATCCGGGAGATGTGGAAATGTTTCATACTGTTGCCCTTGAAACGGCAAAGCTGGTAAAAAAATACCGGGGTTCGCTCAGCGGCGAACACGGTGACGGCCGTCTGCGCGGTGAATTTATCCCGCTGATACTTGGAGAACACAATTACCGGCTGCTTAAACAAGTTAAGCAAGCATGGGATCCCAATGAAATCTTCAATCCGGGAAAAATCACCGACACCCCGCGCATGAATACCAACCTGCGCTATGAACCGGGACAAGTAACAAGAAAGATTGATACCATTCTTGACTTTTCAGCAAATCAGGGCATACTGCGCGCGGCCGAACAGTGCAACGGATCTGGCGATTGCCGCAAATCGGAGATATTTGCCGGCACCATGTGCCCGAGTTATCAGGCTAGCCGGGATGAAAATACCACCACCCGTGCCAGGGCCAATATACTCAGGGAATTTCTGACGCGCAGTAACAAAGAAAATCCCTTTGACCACCGGGAGATCTATGAAATTATGAATCTGTGCCTGTCGTGCAAAGGATGTAAATCGGAATGCCCGTCGAATGTGGATATAGCCAAGTACAAAGCGGAATTTCTTCAGCATTATTACGATGCCAATGGCATTCCGCTGCGCACACTAATGATCGCATACATCACAGCTTTCAACAGGCTTGGAAGCCTGGTTCCGGGAATTTATAATTTCTTCATGAAGAATCCCGCTTTATCGGGGATGCTTAAAAAAGTACTTGGTTTTGCACCCAAAAGGTCCATCCCATTGCTTTACAAGACTACGCTCAGGGCATGGCAGCGGAAAAACCGGAATAATCCGGCCGATGGAAAGCTGGTTTATCTTTTTGCTGATGAGTTTACGAACTACAACGATGTTGAGGTCGGCATCAGCGCCATTCGCGCCCTGAATAAACTGGGTTACAGGGTTGAAATTCCGGAACATGCCGAAAGCGGGCGCACATTCCTGAGCAAAGGCCTGCTGCGCAAAGCAAGGAAACTGGCAGAAAAAAATATTGCATTACTCTCACCGGTCATTTCAGCCGAAACCCCGCTGATCGGAATTGAACCATCCGCAATTCTTACCTTCAGGGATGAGTACCCCGACCTCACACGGGGGGCGACAAAGGAAAAGGCAACAGCCCTTGGCACGAACTGCCTGTTGTTTGAAGACTTCATTATGCGGGAAGTCAACGCCGGCCGCATCAGCAAAACTGCATTTACAACCGCTGCTGAAAAAATCAGGCTGCACGGACACTGTCACCAGAAATCGCTGGCCGGAACGGCATCTACCAGGCAAATGCTTTCTTTGCCTGAAAATTACAACGTTGACGAAATCAAGTCGGGCTGCTGTGGCATGGCCGGTTCGTTTGGATATGAGGCTGAGCATTATGAAATTTCCATGAAGGTCGGGGAACTGGTGCTGTTTCCAGAGGTGCGTAAAACAGGTTCGGATACCATTATTACTGCCCCCGGTACAAGCTGCCGTCATCAGATCAGCGATGGTACCGGACGGAAGGCGCTACACCCGGTGGAGGTATTCTGCGAAAGTCTGATTTAGGTTAAGTTTTAAGCATTGTCAGGATTTTTCTGCAACTCTTCCACAATCTGTATTTTTCCAGGCAGGCTGCTCCCCTGCCTTCGCTTTCAGTTTCATGGCTACCACATCCGGCACGTGTTTAATGCTATATTATTATTGTCACAGTTCAACCATTGCTATTGAGTCTGTGCTCCATCTTATATAAATATGGCTGCGATTCATTTACCGGAGCGGATTTAAGACTAATTGCATCAGTCAGCAAAAAATCGTTCCGTGTGTCTTTTTAATCAACGAATACCCAACCATATGAAGATTTCATTTAGGCCGGAAAGCGCTGAAAAGTTCAGGTAGAGAACATACAATCATTCATACAGGCTTTCAATCAGTTATTCCGTCATTATCAAACATATTTTTTAAGGTTTGAGTCTAAAAACTTTAAGGCTTCCGGTTTGTTATTTAGAATAATTCTGATTAATGACACACCAATCCTTCAAACTATGAAAAAATCTTACTATTTATTATCTATACCTTTTGCCGTGCTCCTGCTTGGACTGACCCAGTCGTTTTCGGGAGGTGAACACGGGACCAGAACTCCGACCGGAGCACCTGCAGGTCATACCGGATCACCAGGTGACGGCCAGAACTGCACGGTCTGCCATGGAGGCACCGCCACCCAGGTCAGCGGCATCCTGACCTCCGATGTGCCCGCTTCAGGATACCTTGCAGGACAAACCTATAACTTTACAGTAACCCTCGCAGGGACAGGCCGCAAGGGGTTCCAGGCATCCCCTCAGAACCAGACCGGAACTCTGCTGGGCACCCTTACAGCAGGCGCCGGGAATCAACTGGTTGGATTCAATAATAAATACGTAACCCATTCGATAGCCCAGAATACGCAGACGGCAACCTGGAATTTCCAGTGGACAGCCCCGGTGGTTCCCGGAACAGGCAATGTTACCATGTACATAGCAGGGGTGATATCCCAGCCGAATGTCAGGCTGTCATCTTTGTTGCTCAGTGAGAATTATTCAGTCGGCATCAGCGAAACACAAGCAGGTATTTCCAGAATATATCCGAATCCCGGCTCAGCATCGGTTTACCTTGATTTTGATCTGAATAAGCCTGGAGTCGTCAAAGCCGGCATTTATACCCTTTCGGGCAGTTTCACCGGTGCAGGCGTGGAACAATTCAGCGGATCCGGAAGCAGTCATCTTATGCTGAACCATCAGCTTCCGCAAGGAACCTACATATTAAGGATTTACACCCCCGACGGTCTTGCTAACCGCAAAATTGTGGTGCTTTAGCAACAGATATCTGATTTTTTCCGGCGGCCATTTTCAGCAATGAATCTGGCCGTTTCTATTTGTATGACGAAATGATCATCCGGTAAATTATGGACTGAATTGAATTTCTCGTTTTCGTTTAAAAAATTTCAGGCATCATTGAAAAAAAATCCTGTCAACAGTATACTTAAATAATATTTTTATTAAGTTTACATCCTTAATCAATGATGTTCATCATTCCAGGTCGATTCAAACGTTTCAAACTCAACCCCTGACCAATGACACGTATCGCTAAGCTTATATTATTGTTGTTCCTGACATTTCTGATTACTTCAATCCGTGCGCAAACCATTTCCGGTGTTGTGAGAGGGGCCGACGACGGGCAGACACTTCCCGGGGTAAGCATATTGATCAAAGGTACATCTCAGGGCACAGCCACCGATGTGAATGGCCGGTACAACATCGACGTGCCGGGGAAACAGACCGTACTGATATTCAGTTTTATCGGCTACAGCACCACCGAGCTTCAGGTAGGCAACCGCGCCACTATTGATGTTTTACTTGCTCCGGAGGCCAGGAGGTTGGAAGAAGTGGTGGTGACTGCCCTTGGGGTTAAGCGGGAGAAACGGGAGATCGGCTATTCTTCAGAAAAGATGAATTCCGATGATATCCTGCGATCGTCCACCCCCAATGTAATCGGTGCCCTGGCAGGCCGTAGCGCAGGGGTACAGATATCGCAGGGCGACGGCGTTGAAGGCGGCTCCACACGCATTGTAATCCGCGGAAACAACAACCTGGCCCGCAACAATCAGCCGTTGATTGTGGTTGACAATGTACCGCTTGACAATAATCCGGGACTTGACAATATCGGCCGGGGCGTAGACTGGGGAAATGGCATTGCCGATATCAACCCATTTGATATTGAAGATTATACAGTTCTGAAAGGCGGTGCCGCTTCGGCGCTCTATGGAGAACGCGGAGCCAACGGTGTCATACTCATCACCACCAAAAGGGGCAAAAAGCAACAGGGATTGGGTGTTACCTATAATTACACCATCAAGATGAGCGATCCTTACCGTTACCGTGAAGTGCAGAACAAATACGGCCACGGCGGGCCCGTTTCCCTCACTGAACCGGTATTCCCGGTGGATGAAGACGGAACCCTTCTATATCCGGGAATCTATGGCAACGACCAACTGGTTCTTGATCAGGACGGAACAACCTCCACTACCTCTCAGGAATTCGGATATTATGGCTCTGCTGTTTCATGGGGGCCCGAAATGAAAGGACAACTGATCAAATGGTGGGACGGTGAAATGCGGAATTACGCACCTCAGCCGGATAACCTCTCGATGCCCTTCAGGCAGGGCATCACCCAAACGCACAATGTTTCGGTGCAGGGAGGCAATGACAAGGGAACCATCCGGCTTTCGATGACAAACCAGGACCACACCCCTATCATTGACAACAGTAACTACAACAGAACCACCATTAATTTCGGAACAAACATCAAAATATCAGAAAAGCTGAAGGCCGACGCAACACTTACTTACGTGAAATTTAAACGCAAAAACAGCCCGATGATCGGTGAAGACGGCAACTCATTCAGTAAAGGCTTTCTCTATTCATGGCCGCGCAGTTACCAGGGCATCGACCGGGATACATACCAGATGTCTGACGGATCGCGCAACCTGCTTGATGACTATCCGTTTTTATATGTGGACCGGTATATCTGGTGGAATTATTACAACAACAATACCTGGCAGGACCGCGACAAATATACCGGTGCGGTAGCTTTAACCTGGGACATAACTTCATGGCTGAATGCCACCGGCCGCATCGGAAGAGATTACACAGTAGAACAATTCACCTCAAAGAATAAACCTGTTGATTTTATTGGAATGCTAGGAGGCGGTTACAGCAACAGCCTTGCCCGGAATACCAACGACAACATGGAGGTACTGCTCACCGCTGAAAAGAAGGAAATCCTGGGCTCAGGAATCAATGTTAGGCTGAGCGCAGGCGGTAGCCGCTGGGACTACAATGCATACGGCATTGCAGGGAAATCCGGCACCTGGTACTATCCCAACATGTATACTTTTTTCAACTTTACCGATTACATCTTCGAAACCGATGACGATGGCAACACCATGGTAATCAATCCTGGCAGCGGTGATGCCGGTTCTCAGCTGATCCCTTCCGAAACCATCCTCAGACAGCGTACGAATTCAATGTTCTCTTTCCTGAATTTGTCATATAAAAACTATCTGTTTCTTGAACTGACAGGCCGGAATGACTGGTCTTCTACCCTGCCATCAAACAATAACTCCTATTTTTATCCGTCAGCATCGCTTAGTTTTATCGCCAGCGAAGCCTTCAGATTTGAAAATAAACTACCCTGGCTCAACTTTATGAAAATCAGGGGAGGCATTGCACAAACGGCAAGTCCGGCGATGGCATACCAGAAGAATTTCTATTACAACAGCAGCCTTTTTGGCGGACAGCAAGCCAGTTTTTTGCCGGATGTGATTCCGCCGTTTGAGTTGAAACCTCAATTCGTCACAGGATACGAATCGGGTGTCACACTTGGACTCTTCGATAACAAAATTGATGTTGATTTTACCTGGTACTATCAATATTCCTTTGACCAGATACTCAGCCTGCCTGTTCCGGTGAGTTCGGGATCATATAATATCACCATAAACCGGGGCGAACTCTCGAATAAAGGATTTGAAATAATACTCAATACCGTTCCCCTTCAGACCAGGAATTTCATTCTGAAGGCCGGATTGAACCTTGCACGAAACCGTAACCGCATTCTCAGCCTTGGTGGATATTCCGACACCTATCACCTGGCCGACATCTGGGGACTTAACGGGCCGGCAATGGAGTTGTATGAAGGCAGTGAGTACGGAACCATCACCGGATATGATTATGTTTATGATGCCAACGGCAACCGTATCCTGAACGATGCAGGCACACATTACAAAATCACCGACACCCGGGTGCCCATCGGCAATGCCTCACCGGACTTTACCGGTGGCTTTACTACTGATTTTATATTCAGGAATATCAAAATCAGCACCCTGATAGATACAAAATGGGGTGGCGATATCTACTGCGGCTCGTGGGTAATTGCACAGCAAACCGGACAAAGCCCGTCAACGCTGCTTGAACGCGACGGGGGCGGCCTTCCTTATACTGATCCGGACGGGATTACACGAAATGTCGGAGTTATTCTTGAAGGTGTTTATGAAGACGGAACCGTTAATGACAAAGTTGTTCATTATTACTACAAATACCTGCCCAATGCCGGCGGATGGGGCAAATTCGTCTCCACTCCGGGCATACTGGAAAATACCTGGGTGAAAATGCGCGAAATCTCTGTCAGTTATTCCTTGCCGTCTTCAATACTAAAGAAAACCAGGGTATTCCAGAGCCTTACCCTTTCGGTTACCGGCCGCGACCTGTTCTATATCTATACCACGCTGCCCGATAAAATAAATCCTGAAGGGATTATGGGCTCAGGAAATGCCCAGGGTTTTGAATGGGCATCATTCCCGGGAGTCAGGTCATTTACATTCGGCGCGAGCGCCACTTTCTAAACCTGACAAATAATCCTTTTAATCCGGATGTAATTCAAACGGGATACTTTAAATCAAGAAAAAACTTCAATATGAAACTCAAATATTTTCTACTGTTCTTAAGTTCAGTCATTATTCTGGGTTCCTGCCGAAAGGACTTCGAGGAGATTGACAACAATCCGCAGGGATTCACCACAGCAAGTGACGGTTCTTTATTCAACGGCATAATCCAGTCGCTTTTACCAACCTGGAACGAACAATTCTACATCAACAACGAAATACTGTATGCACAGACCCAGCAGGCTGCACTAACCAAAGCCGCCTGGGGTAATTTTACGCTAGGGACTGAAGATATGTGGTCAAACTATTACAAAACCCTTCCGGCAATCAGGGAGTTAGAGAAACGTTTTGAAACCTATCCGGAAACGCCGGCCACCATCAATATGAAGGCCATGCTGATGATTGTAAGGGCCTATAAAACCTTTAAACTTACGGATATATTCGGTGACATTCCATACTCCGAAGCAGGCTACGGATACCAGGACCTCAGCAAACTCTATCCGGTTTACGATGATCAGCGCGACATATATCTGTCGTTGCTCGATGACCTTGCATGGGCAGCCGAAAACATCAATGATACGGAGGCAGTTGCGGAGCCATTCACCACCTTTGCCAACTTCGACAAGCTGTTTAACGGAAGGCGCGACATGTGGCGCAAATTCGCCAATTCACTCAGGCTGCGCCATGCCATGCGCATGGCAGAGAAGGAGCCTCTGGTAGCTTCAGCTGTTATAGGTGAAATTATTGAAAACAATCTGCCTGTAATCTACGGATACGATTTTATCACCCCTGTACTGGAAAGCGCCTGCATCTGGCCCGGGGCCAATGGTTTCTCAAACGAAAGTGTAAGCTGGTCTTTCCGCGAGCACAATGGCCTCCGGATGGGATCAAACGTCTGGCATCAGTTATCCGCCACAGACGATCCCGCCGGCTCCGGCATTTTTGATCCCAGGGCATATATTTTCTTCGAAGGAGACCAGAACGGCCAATGGGTCCCCTTTCCACAGATTCCCGATCAGGGAACCCCTTCAGCACAGGGCATACCGTATGGCAGCCACCGCGACGATAATGGTAACTACCATATTAAAAACAACGTAAACTACTCCCCTTTCAATTTCTTTATCATTGCCGACGAAAACAATATGCCGGTTATTCTGATGACTGGCGCTGAAGCGCATTTTATTAAAGCAGAAGCATACTTCAGGGGCATTGGGGTTGCCGAAGACAAAATGGCTGCCGACATCGAATATATGAACGGCATCAATGCCTCGGTTGGATGGTGGATGAACCTTGCCGACAGGTTACGGCTCCCCGTCTCCGGGGTGAAGTTTACCGACAAAATCACCATTCCACAGAATCTGAGTGCAGCTTCAGTATTGATGAAATTTGGCTCCTGGAATGCCACCAGCGATGAGGAAAAGCTTCGCTTTATCTATACCCAGCGATGGATTGATGCTTTCAGGCAACCATGGGAAGCCTATGCCGAAGCAAGGCGCACTGGCTTGACTCCCAGGGAAGGCGATCCGATAGCCCACTTCAGAATGCCCTACCCCCCTTCTGAAAGCCAATACAATCAGGCCAATCTTAATACCGCCAGGCTGAAACAGGGGGGCGATGAACCTTCGGTAAAAGTATGGTGGGTTCCGGAAAAATAGTTATTTGAAACAGAAGTCAGCAATAAAATCACAACCAAAATCCTGAGTTATGAAAAACAATTACCTGAAATTAACCCTGATAACGATGGCCCTGCTGTTTACGGCACTTTCAGGCCTCAGGGCACAAACAAACCAATACCTGCATTACGATTGCGCCAACCGCGACTACGTTGTACTCGAAAACGCGTCCCAGTACATTGCCAATAAACCCGGAATTACCATTGCCGGTTGGTTTTACGACGATCAGCTTGGTTACGGACAAGGACTGATGGGTTTCAGGGGCACACAGGGATTCTACATGATACAGCTTGCTGATGGCAAGGTAGAATGCCGTTTCCAGAACTCAGCCGGCACCCTTTTTGAATATGTGGCCCCGGCCAATACCGTAATTCCGCAAGTGTGGCAGCATTTTGCCTGGATGTACGACGGGAGCGCCATCAAACTATATGTAAACGGGATCCTGAAAGGAAGCAAACCAGCCAGCGGAACTTTCACTGCCACCAACATCGCTTTTGCCATAGGGCGCAGCATACTGGCCGGACTTGACTTTTACTGGTGCGGTCGCACCGACGAGGTAAGTGTTTGGTCGAAAGCCCTTACGCAGGCAGAGGTTCAGGATATGATGGACAACGAACTCACCGGACAGGAACCCGGCCTTGAAATGTATTACAAATTCAACCAGGGTGTTCCGGGAGGCAACAACACTTCAATTACCATGCTAACTTCACAGGTTGATTCACCTGCCCGTGATGCCGACCTGATCAACTTCAGGATGACAGGAGAAACCTCAAACTTCAATGGCACCCTTGATCCTACATATCAGGCCATTGCCTTCGCCCCTATCCCAAACAAGCTTAACAACGAACCCCCTTTCGCCATTGAAGCAACAGCCACCTCCGGCTTGCCGGTATTTTTTAACATACTTTCAGGTCCGGCCACTGTTGAAGGAAATATAATTACCCTGACCGGAGCGCCAGGCCTTGTTGAAGTGGAAGCCACTCAACCGGGAGGCGGGCAGTATAATCCGGCCGAACCTGTAATTCAGCGCTTTAATGTGCTCGATCCCCAAACCCACGTCCCCGACATTGACATACGCAATCCTTTAGCGGGGAATGTATATGTGCCGGTGCTCTCACCCATTCAGTTGGCAGCCATTTCTACCATTGATTTTCCGGAACTGTTTTCCGTTGCGTGGGTAAAATTCAGGATCAACGGACAGACCGTTGATGCCCAGAACTTCTGGAACGGTCATTTTACCGGATGGTGGACACCCCCCGGATACGGAAACTACAACGTTGAAGTGCTTTCGGCCAACAATTTCGGCGCAGTAAAAACAGAAACCGTGAGCATAAGCATTCAGCCGGCCGCAAGCAATTCTTCGGCACAGGCTTTCAAGGATATCTGGCTCAATCCGACGCAGATCACTCAAACAGCTGAAGCCAATCTGCCTTCATTCCTCGGGGCTTATGATCAGATAATTGCAACCCTCAATGTGCACTGCCCCACCGGTGGCTGCGGAGAATGGGACCGTGTAGCCTATTTTGAAGCACAGGACAAGGAAGGCAACTGGGTGGAGATTATCCGCTACATCACTCCATACGGAGTGGCCTGTTCCCACTCAATTGACCTTACCGACTACATGAGTATACTACAGGGAAAAACTGCTTTCAGGGCAACCTGTCCGACCCTGGACAACGGTTTTTTGTATGACCTCACTCTCGACTACCGCTCTGGTACCCCGGCCTACCTATACAGCAGGGTAAAAGAAGTTTGGCGCGAAATATTCCCCTTTGGCGATTATGCCAACCTGCAGCCGGTTTCTGATTTCCAGTATGAATATCCCGAGAATACAGTTGCTTCGAGGCTTAAACTGGTTTCGACCGGACATGGTTGGGGTGACCTCAATACCAGCAATGCCGCGGAATTTTATAATGCAACCCATGACATCTATGTAAACGGAGCAAAGAAGTATTCTCAGATAAACTGGAATACCTGTAATCCGAATCCCGATGGCTGTCAGCCGCAGAATGGCACATGGTACCACAACCGCGCCGGGTGGTGTCCGGGAAGTATTGCGCCATGGTTCAATTTCAGCCTGAATGAATATGTAAACGCAGGGAATATTACCCTCGGATATAAATTCTTCGAAAACTATGTAGATTACTGCCACCCCAATCATCCCAACTGTCAAACCGGTGTTACCTGCTCCGATTGCAACGATGGTTTTAACCCGGTGCTTGATGTTGCCAGTTACGTGATTTCATATGCCACCAGCCCAATGATTGTTGTAAAGTCAGAACCAAAACCAGTTACTGAAAACGCGTTGCTGGTTTTTCCGAATCCTTCAAACGGCATCTTCGAAATATCTCTCGAAAAAACCATCAATCTGAAGAACGGCGAGATCATCATCTATGATAATCTGAGCCGCCCGGTGAAATTCATCCCATGGAATGGTGACGCTTTGACCCTTGACCTGAGCACCCATGGCAGCGGCATGTATTTCCTGCAGGTTGTCAGCCCCGGATTTTCAACGGTGAAAAAGATTGTAATCAGATAAAACTGCCTTGGCGGACAGGCATGCCAAAGACCGTCGCCATATTTCAATAGCATTAGCGTATCAGACCTGACAAGCCGGAACAAAACTTGTCAGGTCTGTATTTTTCCAGGCGGATAACTTCAATACTCAAAAACACCAATCGAAAAAACAAGCAGTTTACTGAAGTTGACATTTGCCCGCCAGGAAACCTTAAAAGAACCTAATAAAAACTGAACCAGGTAAAAGGGTAAAGTATTCTATTCCTCATACCGGACCTTCTTACCTGATATACAAGGTGGGTGCCTCGGGACCCAGGGGCAGGTCGAGCATTACCCAGCCAATCAGCAGTATGGTCCAGAATACGGTAAATACGATGGTATAAGGCAGCATGGTTGAGATCAGGGTTCCCAGGCCAGAGTTTTTCTGATACTTTTCAAAGTAGATGATGATCAAAGCAAAAAAGCTCATCATGGGAGAAATGATGTTGGTAACGGAATCACCCACCCTGAAGATGGCCTGCGAAAGCTCGGGCGAGTATCCGAGCAGCATGAACATAGGGATGAAAACAGGCCCCATAATGGCCCATTTGGCAGAAGCGCTGCCCATAAACAGGTTGATAAACCCTGACAGCATCACAAAAAGGATTATCAGGGGTATTAGCCCAAGATCGGCCTGATGGAGAAACGCAGCTCCTTTTACGGCTATCACAAGCCCCAGGTTGCTCCACTTGAAATAGGCAACAAACTGGGCCGCAAAAAACACCAGCACAAGGAAAGCTGAAAGTGTCTTGAAACTGTCGGCCATACCTTTAACAACATCTGAATCGTTCTTAAATTTACCGGTTACAGCCCCATAAACGATACCAAGACTGGCAGCCATAAAGAAAAGAAAGGCAATGAACCCTTTGATCAGCGGCGAATGCAGGATGGTATTGTCAGTACCCCTTAAAAAACCCTGATCAGGCAGCAGTCCCGCTGCAAAAAGCAAAACCCAGGCAACTGCTGTAACCATTACCCAGCGCAGAGCCTTACGCTCACGGGGATTAAGCTTTTCCATTGATTCCGGTATAACATCACCAGTATATTTTCCCAACCGGGGCTCTACAATTCTTTCTGTAACCCAGGTACCCAGCAACGAAATCAGCAGGGTTGACACCACCATGAAATAATAGTTGGCTGTCGGCAGCACATAGTATTCTGCATCGAGTATCCGGGCGGCTTCGGTTGAAAGCCCCGCAAGCAAAGGGTCGATGGTACCTATGAAAAGGTTGGCGCTGAAGCCGCCCGAAACACCGGCAAATGCGGCAGCCATGCCTGCCACAGGGTGCCGCCCCACAGAATGAAATATCACGCCTGCCATGGGAATCAGCAGCACATATCCCAGATCACTGGCTACATTGGATACAATTCCGGAAAAAACAAGCACAAACGTGAGCATTTTCTTCGGCGATTTGAGCACCAGCAGCCTGATGACCGCCCCAACAAGACCACTGCTTTCCGCAATGCCGATTCCCAGCAATGCAACCATGACAATCCCAAGCGGGGCAAATCCGGTATAATTTTCAACCATCTCAAGCACAATTCTCCTGAATCCTTCGTTCGAAAGGAGATTGTGTACCTGTATGATTTCCCCGGTTGCAGGATGCGATGCCTGCCAGCCCAAAAGCTGACCTATCCATGAAAAAATCAGCACGGCAATGGCAAACAACGCAAAAAGCGTTGCCGGGTTGGGCAGGGCGTTACCCCCTTTTTCAACAATGTTTAAGAATCGCGAAAACAAAGAAGTTCTGGAGTTGGTCGTCATATTGGCCAGCTTGTTAAATAAGAGTCAGATTTTCTGGGAGTTAATTCCGAATTCAGGTAACAAAAATAGTAAAATCCATGAAATTATTAACAATATACAACCTGGGGTGTTCAATCAGGAAAATGGTTTTCAGACTGAGACAGTATACAGACCGGAAGGACCTGAACGCCCGGCCAGAATCAGGAAGATGAACAGATTTTAGTCAGGCGGCCGTTGAGGCACATTGCTGTTTCTGAAAATATTGCACCTGACCCCCAGCATCAGCATCCCCTCATAACCTTTGACATCCAGGCTGTAGGGCGCCCCTCCCGGCGATATTAGGCTGACTCTGTATAAATGCGTAAGATCAAAATTTTGCTGCCATGCCAGATTGATCATGTACTGATCCTTCATCAGGAATCCAACCCCCAGCCTTCCATACCAACCCAGCTGAAAAAGCGACCTGCTCTTTACAAAATCATCAGAAACAGCGTCCGGATTATAATCAAGCAGGTAACTGCCGGATAAACCAGCAGCTGGTAAAACCTGCAGTCTCCGCCCCAGACATAACTCAATCCCAACCGGTAGCCGGAGATATTTGAATCCGGCATCAGTATCAAAAATGGAATAATAAGAAAGCCCACTGTTAAGCCTGAAGAAAGCCCGCTCCGGCCGGAAATAATAATTCATGCCTATGCTGAATACATCAGCTTTTTCTTTATCAAACGGCCGTATAAATACGATGCCATCAGAACCGGCGGTTGATTTACCAAATCCCTGTTCCACCACTACAGCACTTTCCTGCGCAAAGGCAAAATGCATAACAAATACCAATACAGACATTAAAAACACGGAAATCAATCTTTTCAAACCCATAATAATTACTCAGGCAAAAAAACGTAATTTTTTCATCTGAAAATTCAAATTTAATCAAAAATCCATAACTTGTTAAATATTCTAACCCTGAAATATATTACATAAATGAATTTGACAATTTCGTTATTTGATGCGC
>DJGZ01000071.1 GCA_002433025.1 Bacteroidales bacterium UBA5833 | reverse complement strand
TAAGTTGGGGTGATGCGAATGCTGAATGTTTTTCCCACTGCCTGACTGTACTGGGATTACAAAGAAAAAAATTGAGTTTTATCAGGAGTTAAGTGCTTTCATCCCGATTTGAGCCTGACCAGACAAGTTTTCTTCCAACTTGTCAGGTCTTCTTTTTCACCGGCTAGCGCGCGTCTTTCCCGCCAAGAGGCGGGACGTGCCACGGACCTGGCTTAGTGAATGAAAAAACCACAACAGGCACAACTTGTCCCGGCATCTCTGCAGGGAGCTTGCCCCGTCCATTTTGCCGTTAACAGATTTATTGCATTTCCACATTCTCACATTCTCAAATCCTAATCATGCGCCTTGTCACCCAGCAGGGGAACAAACCTGAACCTGCCATGCTGCATGGTTTCGAAGGCGCCATTGGAATTTCTTTTAACAGAGGTCATAACCTGGTAGTCGCCATCATCTACGGGAATAACCAGGATACCGCCCGGCTTCAGCTGATCTTTCAGGGCGTCAGGGATATAGGGGGCGCCGGCAGTCACGATAATCTTATCGAAGGGTGCAAAAGCGGGCAGGCCTTTGTAGCCGTCGCCGAAGAAAGTTTTGATCAGGTAACCGGCAGCCGGAAGCATCTCTTTTGCTTTTGAATACAGGGCACGCTGCCTTTCTACCGAGAAAACCTTGGCGCCCATCTGGTAAAGAATACTGGCCTGATAGCCCGAACCGGTGCCGACTTCCAGAATTTTATCCCCTTTCTTAACCTGCAGCAGCTGGGTTTGAAAAGCAACGGTAAAGGGTTGTGAGATGGTTTGTCCTGCCGCTATCGGGAATGCCTTGTCCTCGTATGCAAATTCCAGAAACCCGCTGTCGAAAAACCAGTGGCGGGGTACAGCCTCCATTGCCCTGAGTACATTTTCATCGGATATTCCCTTTTGCCTTACGGTCTCTGTCAGTTTCTTTCTCAGTCCTTTATGTCGGAATGTATCGGTAAATTTATTCCCGCTCATCGAATTGCCCAGCTTATGATAAATTGTGGTCAAAATTACTAATTTCGCAGGGTTTTACTAATTCTTCATTCTCAACTTCTGAATATGCTTAAAATCGGCGTGTTGGGTGCGGGGCACCTGGGAAAAATTCACCTGAAATGTATCAAACAGACCGACAGTTATGAACTTGTGGGTTTTTACGATGCCGATGCGGAGAACGCCCGCATGGTGGAAACGGACTTATCGGTGAAATCTTACAGCAGCATTGATGAGCTGATCGACCAGGTAGATGTGGTGGACATCGTTACACCTACCCTGTCGCATTTCGACTGCGCGTCAAAAGCACTGAAAAAATTCAGGCATGTTTTTATTGAAAAGCCGGTGGTTACCACCCCGGAGGAGGCTCGCCTGCTGGTTGACCTGGCTGAGGAGGCCGGTGTAAAAGTTCAGGTAGGACATGTGGAAAGGTTTAATCCTGCCTTTATCGCGGCTACCCCGTACATCGACAATCCCATGTTCATCGAAACACACCGCCTGGCCCAGTTTAATCCGCGGGGTACTGATGTGCCGGTAATTCTTGACCTGATGATCCATGACCTGGACATTGTGCTGAGCATTGTGAAGGCAAATATCCGGAAAGTTAGCGCCAGCGGTGTGGCGGTGGTGAGCGATACGCCGGATATTGCCAATGCACGCATTGAATTCGACAATGGCTGCGTGGCAAACCTGACCGCCAGCAGGATATCCATGAAGAATATGCGGAAATCAAGGTTCTTTCAGCGCGATGCATATATTGCCGTTGATTTTCTCGATAAAAAGACCGAAATTATCCGAATGCGCGGGGTTGACCCTGCCACCGCCGATCCCATGGCCATGATCCTTGACCTGGGTCCCGGCAAACTGCCCAAACAGATACTGTTCGACCAGCCCGAAGTGAAACCGCTGAATGCCATTCAGACCGAACTTGAGAGTTTTGCCGATGCCATCAACAACAACACGCCGCCTCCGGTCACCATCAACGATGGCTATGCCGCGCTGGAACTGGCTTACAGGATTATCGGAAAGATGAACAGTGCAGCAAACCTGATCTGATCCGGAAGGGATTTAAAATTCAGAAAAATTTTTTTTTCAAAATCAGCATTGCAGGCAATAATTGTATGCCGGAAGCGTTCATTCCTGCATAAGGTGAAGCCAGCGAAAACCGGGAATTTATGAGGGGAAAGTTACCATTATCAAGGGTATTTTTTTTAATTATTGTGATAGCCGCACTTTCAGGTGGTTGCGAAAAGAAGGATGATGCTTCGCTGGTGCCTTCCTATCTCTATATTGAGAAAATCGGTTTAAATACGCAGTACGAGCAGGGCACCGCTTCGCATAAGATCACGGATGCATGGGTGTATGTGGATGAAACCCTGATCGGCGCTTTTGAACTGCCGGCTACCATCCCCATCCTGACAGAAGGACTGAAAAAAATCACCATCAGGCCCGGTATCAAGCTGAACGGCATCTCAAACACAAGGGCCATTTATCCTTATTTTACCCCTATCGTTAAAGATATTGCCCTGGTCAGGGACAGTGTAATCCAACTCAAAGATACGATTACTTCATACCGTCAGGGGGTAATGTTCCCATGGATGGAGACTTTTGAACTGAGCAGCATGACGCTCGACACAACCGCAAAGAGTACGGTGAGGTTGCAGCGGACCAATGATCCGGCACTGCGTTTCACCATGGCCGGAGAGGCCGGTGAATACTCAGGATTTGTGCGCATGCCGGCAGATACCTCCATTTTTGAGGCTGTAACCAAAGAGGCCTACGACTTTCCTGCTGCCGGCTCCGAAGTATTTCTGGAGATGAACTATAAAACCGATAACGCACTGGTTGTCGGCGTTTTTTACCTTTCTTCATCGATGCAGGTGCAGCGCCCTTTGCTGATTCTCAATAAAAGTGAAAACTGGAATAAAGTTTATGTTAACCTGACGGTACCCAAGTATGATACCCCGAATGCAACAGACTTCAGGATATTCTTCGGGGCACAGACGGATGAAGGTTCGGAACAGGCCAATATTTATCTTGATAACCTGAAACTGATATATTTTAATACTTCGAAATGAATAGAAAACTACAGGTCGCTCGTTACGTCATAGCAGATTTCATTTCAGCCTTGCTGGCCTGGGGAGCTTTTTTTGTTTACCGTAAGTATGCCGCTGACCCCAATGTATTTGATTATCCTGAAGTTATCTACCAGGATGCCAACCTCTTGTACGGACTGCTCTTTATTCCCCTCTTCTGGTTGTGCCTGTACGTGATGATGGGAACCTACCGTCGGATATACAGGAAATCCCGTTTGAGAGAACTCGGACAAACCCTGCTGATCACCGTTATCGGCGTCATGATCCTGTTTTTTGCCCTGATCCTTGACGATACCATCGTTTCATATAAGAATTACTATCAGTCGGTGCTGGTGCTTTTTGCCCTGCACTTTGTCCCTACCTACCTCCTGCGCCTGATACTTACTTCGATCACTGCCTATAAAATCCATCATAAACTTATCGGATTCAATACCATCATTGTCGGAAGCAACGGGAATGCCATATCTATATATAACGAGATCGAAAATCAGGAAAAATCAAGCGGAAACCGTTTTGTGGGTTTCGTGAATGCGGCTCCTTACAAGGATTACAAGCTTGAGAAATTCCTGAAACATCTCGGCCAGATCAGTGATTTGAAACAGGTGATAAAAGACTACAGCGTGGAAGAAGTTGTGATAGCCATTGAGCGCTCGGAGGTAAAGACCATTGAGCAGATTATCACGGAGGTAGAAGATACCAATGTGGTGATCAAAGTGATTCCTGATATGCAGGACTACCTTTTGGGAACCCTGAAATCAACCTCAATCTTTCACACGCCGCTGCTTCAGATCTCCCCGGATCTGATGCCGGCATGGCAGCAATCGCTTAAACGCATCATTGACATTGTGGCATCCATTATTGCCATGATTATACTAATCCCTGCATATCTCGGGGTGGCTATTGGCATAAAGCTTACTTCGAAAGGCCCGGTTTTTTACAGGCAACCGCGTATTGGTCTGCACGGAAAGCCTTTTAATATGGTAAAGTTCAGGAGTATGTATGTGGATGCCGAGAAGGGCGGAGTGCCCCAGCTTTCCTCGAAACACGATCCGCGGATTACCCCTTTCGGCCGGTTTCTCCGGAAAGTAAGGCTCGATGAGATTCCCCAGTTCTGGTCAGTGCTCAAAGGCGATATGTCGCTGGTAGGCCCCCGGCCCGAAAGACAGTATTTTATTGACCAGATCATTCAGCGCGCGCCCCATTACCGCTTGCTGCAGAAAGTAAAACCCGGCATCACTTCATGGGGCCAGGTAAAATATGGCTATGCCGAAAATGTGGATCAGATGGTAGAACGCCTGAAATTCGATATCCTCTATATCGAAAATATGTCCCTGGCTATGGATTTCAAAATCCTGATCTATACCATGCTGATCGTAGCCCAGGGCAGGGGCAAATAATGCCCTGCATTGAATGGGTTGAATTCCTGATCCCTTTCGAAATTCAGTAGCTTGCCCTGCTGCTTGGGCGGGGAGTTCAACTAAGCTAAACCTTGAATCAGATGCCACGATCCCGATAGCGATCGGGACACGAATGTAAGAATGTTCGAAT
>DJGZ01000058.1 GCA_002433025.1 Bacteroidales bacterium UBA5833 | reverse complement strand
AAACTGAGCTTGCGAAAGTTAAAATATTTATATTTCCTTCCTCAGGATATTCAGGAACCGAGTTTTACTGATGTAGTGATCGGCAAGCAGTTTTCCGTCTTTGATCAACCCGAAGGTTCCGTAACCGGTTGGCGCATGCCTGGCCTGTTCCGGGGTTTCGAGCCGTGTAACGCAAAGCTCAAGATGATTTTCGACAGCAGCCTCCTTCAGGTCGCTGACGGCTTTTTGATGCCAGGGGCACTGATCGGCATAGAGAAGATGCCAGCCCTGATACTTTTCAAGTTGGCGATTCCAGTCAATCAGCGAAGGTACCGGCGCACCGTCCCGGAAGGCTTTGTAAAGCAGTTCAAAACGTCCGAGCTGATCACAAACTGCATATCCATTTTTCTCAAACAGGTCCTTGCCGGCCATCCAGGTCCCGCTGCTGCACATTGAGCAAACCCCGTTCATGCCCTGCGACAAAGCCTTTTCTTCGATAATTGCAAGCATTTTACCGGCAAGGCCCTGGCTACGGGATGCCTTTTGGTATATGGCAATGCATTGGATAAACAGGTAATTTCCGGCTGCAACCGGCCGCCATGCAGCTTCGGAAGGCATGTATTCGGCAAAGCCGATAATGCCATCAACACCCTTGTTAACCAAAAGAAGCCGGACCTCTTTGTTATGCGGCAACTGAAGCCAGGCCACTTTGCAGTGATAGGCCGCTGATTTATGATCCTTGCTGCAGCAGATCCCCTTTTCAGATGCGTCCTCTGCACCTGCATCAATAAAAACCAGATTATCTTCTTTTGACATAGCAATCAATATAACTTTTATCCGGCAACGGGAAAGCCGGAATCATTGCTCCCCCCTGCCGTATGCACTTCTGAACATATTGTTTTCTAACCATTAATAATCTTCAGACCCTTTTCCCGTATTGCTCTTCGTAATATTTCAGGTAGCCGCCCGAAGTCACGTTGTTGAGCCATGCCTCATTGGCCAGATACCATTCAACGGTGGTTTCAAATCCTTCGGTAAATCTGACGGAAGGCTCCCACCCTAGTTCATTTTTAATTTTTGTAGCATCAATGGCATACCGGAGATCGTGCCCGGCACGGTCTTTAACGAAGGTAATCAGTTTTTCCGACTCCCCGGTTTCCCGCCCGAGTTTGCGGTCCATGATTTCACATAGCTTCCTGATCAGCTGAATGTTCTGCCACTCGTTATTCCCGCCTATGTTGTAAGTCTCCCCTTCCCTGCCTTTATGGAAAATAATATCTATTGCCTTCGCATGATCAACCACATACAGCCAGTCGCGGACATTTTCACCTTTTCCGTAAACCGGCAGGGACTTATTGTTGCGGATGTTGTGAATAAACAACGGAATAAGCTTTTCGGGGAACTGGTAAGGCCCGTAGTTGTTTGAACAGTTTGAAAGCACTACCGGAAGGTGGTAGGTATGAAAATAAGCCCTAACCAGGTGATCGCTGCTGGCCTTGCTGGCAGAGTAAGGGCTTCGCGGATCGTAAGCGGTGGTTTCAAGAAATTTGCCTTCATCGCCCAGCGAGCCATAAACTTCATCCGTAGAAATATGATAAAACCGTTTTCCCGAACAATCCTCCCCCCAGGTAGCCTTCGCGGCATTCAGAAGGTTAACAGTGCCAACGATATTGGTATGGATAAACTCCATCGGATTCAAAATGGAGCGGTCAACATGCGATTCGGCCGCAAGATGGATTACTCCGTCGAACCTGTATGCTGAGAATAACTCCAGCATACGCCCGCCATCGGTAATATCGGCTTTTTCAAAAATGTAATTGGGACAATTTTCAACATCCTTCAGATTGGCCAGGTTGCCGGCATAAGTCAGCTTGTCGAGATTAACGATCCTGTAATCAGGATATTTGTTTACAAACAGTCGTACAACATGAGAACCGATAAAGCCGGCTCCTCCCGTGATCAGGATGGTTTTCATAATTATAATTTTAAAGTTATTTCCTAACTGCCAGGGCTTTTTCCCATTTCCAGGCCGAAAGCATCATTTCATCCAGTGTCTTTTCGGCTTTCCAACCCAGCTCCCTGTTGGCGCATGAAGTATCGGCCCATACTTTTTCCACATCGCCCGGCCGGCGGTCAACGATCTGATAATTGAGTTTTTCACCACTCACTTTCTCAAAAGAATGTATCACTTCCAGCACACTGAAACCATTGCCCGTTCCCAGATTAAAGATTTCGAACGCAGACGCTGATGCGCCTGAGATCATTCTGTCAACGGCAACTACATGGGCCCTGGCAAGGTCAACCACATGAATGTAGTCGCGGATGGCTGTACCGTCAGGAGTATCGTAATCGTTCCCGAAAACGTTCAGTACAGGTCTCAACCCGATAGCCGTCTGGGTAATAAAGGGCACCAGATTGTTGGGTACGCCCAGCGGCAATTCACCAATCAGCGCCGATTCATGAGCCCCGATGGGATTAAAATATCTGAGGGCAATGGTTTTAAGCCCGTGGGCTTCTACTGTGAAGCGCAGAATCTGTTCCGACATCTGCTTGGTATTTCCGTAAGGCGACCAGGCCTCTTTCACAGGGGAAGCTTCGCGCACCGGCAACTCGTCGGGTTGGCCGTAAACCGTGCACGACGAAGAAAAAACCAGGTTGGGGATATGATGCTCCTTCATTCCTTCCAGGACATTTAGCAGCGAATCCAGGTTGTTGCGATAATAATTCAGGGGTTTAATCATGGATTCGCCTACAGCTTTGAAAGCGGCAAAATGTATAATTCCATCAAGCTCCTGGTGTGCGGCAAAGAAATCCCTGCTTTCATCCCGGCCGGCAAGATCAATTTTGCAGAATTCCGGTCGTTTTCCGCAAATTTCTTCAATCCTGTCAACCACTTCTGCGCGGGAATTGGAAAGGTTATCCGCAATGATAACCTCATACCCCTGCTGCAACAGTTCCACAACTGTATGCGAGCCGATATACCCAGTGCCGCCTGTTACGAGTATCCTCATGCCTGAATATTAATTTTCCTGCAATTTAGTGACTTTATTGCTTTCGAGCCGGTACTTCTCGCCGCTTTCCGGACAAATGGCGATTCCGTCTGCATTAAAATTAAGCCGGTGCCCGTATTCACTCATCCATCCGATCTGCCGGGCAGGATTCCCTACTACCAGTGCATAGGCAGGAACCGACCGCGTCACCACAGCACCGGCCCCGATAAATGCGTACTCGCCTATATCATGCCCGCAGACAATAGTGGCATTTGCCCCGATGGACGCCCCCTTGTGAACCGTTGTTACCGCATACTGACCCTTTCTGACCACTGCACTCCGGGGATTTACAATATTGGTAAAAACCATGGAAGGACCAAGAAAAACATCATCTTTACAAATAACGCCGGTATAAATGGAGACATTGTTCTGCACCTTGACATTATTTCCGAGCACAACGTCCGGCGATACCACAACATTCTGTCCAAGGTTGCAGTTTTCACCCAACCTGCAGCCTGTCATCAGGTGCGAGAAATGCCAGATCCTGGTTCCTTTTCCGATTATGCAGCCTTTGTCGACCACGGCTGTTTCGTGTACAAAAAAATCATTTTCCATAATAAGCCGGTTTTATACCATTGCCATCACAGGGCTGGCAATATGCAAATGTAAATTTACTTATTCTGTGATTAAATAACAAAAACGGCCGGGGAAAAACCGGCCTGTGCATTTACCAGGATTCAGCGCTATTGATTAACGAACTCCAGCACCGAACCTGTAATGTAATTCAGTTGATCTTCATCCAGTTCAGTGTGCATGGGAAGCGAAACCACTGTTTGGCAAAGGTGTTCAGTAACCGGAAAGTCACCTTCACGATACCGGGGATCAATATATGCTTTCTGCATGTGAAGCGGAACCGGATAATAAATCATGGCAGGAATATCGCGCTTAGCCAGAAAATCGATCAGGGCAGCCCTGTCGATACCATCTGTGACCAGCGTATATTGATGAAATACATGGGTTGAGCGTTCAAACCTGGCAGGGATCTTCAGCTTCGGGTGATCGCCAAAGGCCTTGTCATAAAAGGATGCCGCGCGGTTGCGGGCGGCGGCATACTCATCCAGCCTGGCCAGTTTCACCTTCAGCACAGCGGCCTGTATGCTGTCGAGCCGGCTGTTAACACCTACATAATCATGATAGTACCTTACTGTCATTCCATGATTTACCACCACCCGCAGTTGCCTGGCAAGTTCATCGTCGTTGGTAAAAATCGCGCCTCCATCTCCGTAGCAGCCAAGGTTTTTGCTCGGGAAAAATGAAGTACAACCCACATGGCCTATTGTCCCTGCCTTTTTACGGCTGCCATCGGCAAAAATATAGTCAGCACCGATGGCCTGACAGGCATCTTCAATTACATACAGATTATGTTCCTTCGCGATCTCAAGCATGGCTTCCATATCGGCGCACTGCCCGAAAAGGTGGACCGGAACCACTGCCTTTGTTTTAGGGGTGATGGCACGGCGAACGGCTTCAGGATCAATGTTAAATGTATCAGGATCAACATCCACAACCACAGGCGTAAAACCGAGCAGGGCAATCACTTCGGCTGTTGCAATAAATGTAAAGTTGGTTGTGATCACTTCATCGCCGGGCTTGATCCCCAGAGCCATCATGGCAACCTGCAACGCATCTGTTCCGTTTGCGCACGGGATAACATGCTTCACATCAAGGTATTTCTCCAGGTTTTCCTGAAAAGCTTTTACTGCCGGCCCGTTAATAAAGGCAGTAGAATTAATGACTTCACTGATGGCCTGATCTATCTCAGGTTTGATTTTTTCATACTGACGCTTAAGGTCAACCATGGCAATCTTGTTCATCGGCTGCAGATTTAGTGAGGTTGTGTTATTTGCCAGGCAAATACCTGTCAAATTCTGTGCGCGGCAAAGATACAATAACTCGGCTGTTCATAGAAAAATATGCCGCAAACAAACATGAGTTTTTTATAAATACTTAACGGTAACCGCTTAAAAGGAATGCCTTCCGATAATTCAATTTCATATCTTTGCCATAATGTTTTACTCAGGCTGACTGAGCTGAAAAATCAACTCCGGGAGTTGTATCAGGAAGAAGCATCTATACTTGCATGGCAAAACGCCGCCCTTCCGGCAGGTTGTTCAGGTGCTCATAATAACGACAGACCGGATTTTGACTGTGCGCTGCAAAAGATTGTACACCTATCCGAATATTGAAAAAAACTCCGTAAATGAAACACTCATTTAAACTGATCCTTCTCATTTTACTGGCAACGCCCAATCTGTTTGCGCAAAAAAGCATCAGCGATTCTGCCATATTCACACATCTTATTCACGGCAGTTTGTCGCTGCAACTGCCGGGCAATGATCTTGCCGGAAGGTTCGGTCAGTTTGCCCAGGTAGGCCCCGGCTATATGTTCAAAACCAGGACTAACTGGATATTTGGAATTGAAAGCAACTTTATCTTTGGCGGGGTTGTAAAAAACAGTGAGAACATCCTGCAAAGCATTGCCACCTCTGATGGCAATATTATTGACCTGGAAGGCACATACGCCGATTTTCATTTCTACATGCGCGGATTTAACGCGATGGCCAGAGCAGGAAAAGTGATACCTGCCTGGGGGCCAAACCGCAACTCCGGCATACTGCTGACGCTGGCCGGAGGATATCTTCAGCATAAAATTTACATCGAACACCGGGACAAAACCGCACCGCAGATTACCGGTGATTATGTAAAAGGTTATGATGAACTCAAAAACGGGTTTGTTTCCAATATCTTTCTGGGCTATCTTTACCTGGGCAACAACAACAAGGTCAATTTCTACACAGGCCTGGATTTTTCAGTAGCAAAAACCACCTGGGTGAGACCTTATAGTTTTGCGGAAAGAAAGTACCATGAAGGTAGTTTTATTGATACCTTTGCCGGTATCAGGTTCGGCTGGTTCATTCCTGTTTACCGGAGGGCACCGAAAGAATTCTATTATTATTAAAATTTATAACCTGCTGTGAAAGAAATATTCATCAACACATCCGGGTCATGAGGCTTCTCTACAGCACCTCCATTGCACTTTATTACCTGTTCCTGCGACTGGCCGGCATTTTCAGCCCCAAAGCCAGATCGTGGCATTATGGCCGGAAATCGCTCTTCGACAAGCTCGGGGAAGTTTTTACCTCTCATTATAATTCAGAAAACCCGGCTCCTGTGATATGGTTCCATTGTGCGTCACTGGGCGAATTTGAGCAGGGGAAACCTGTAATTGAAGCTTTCAGAAGAGAATACCCTTCCTATACCATCCTACTGACATTTTTCTCCCCATCGGGCTATAACCATCACCAGAATTATGACTATATTGACCATGTATTCTATCTCCCCATTGATACAAGGCGGAATGCCCGGCGTTTTATAAAAATTACACGGCCATCAGTTGCTGTCTTTGTCAAATATGAATTCTGGTTTAATTATCTGAACGAACTCTTCCTCAATCACGTTCCGGTATTTACTGTTTCCGCCATATTCAGGCCCAACCAACATTTTTTCAAATGGTACGGTGGCTGGTTCCGCACCCATCTGAGGAAAATCAATATGATTTTTGTACAGGATGAAGAATCGGCTGAATTGCTCCGGATGGTTGATGTCAGCAACATCGTAATCAGCGGAGATACCCGGTTCGACAGGGTAGCTGCCATCAAAGAGCAGCAGAAGCCCTTCCCGCTGATCGATAAGTTTGTTGCAGGACAACACGTGGTTGTAGCCGGGAGCACCTGGCCTCCCGATGATGAGCTGATCGAAGCACTCAGCAAGAAAACCGGCGGGAACGTTAAATTTATTATTGCACCCCACGAAACCAATCAGGGCCGGCTTAGAGAATTGTCACAGAAGTTGGGCAATAAGGCTGTTTTCTACAGTCAGGCTCCGGGAACCAATCTTGAAAACAAGCAGTTCCTTATTATAGATTCCATCGGCATCCTTTCACAATTGTACAGGTTTGCAAGTATTGCATACATCGGCGGTGGATTCGGTGCCGGAATCCATAACATACTTGAAGCCGCTGCTTATGGAAATCCTGTATTCTTCGGGCCGAATTACCACCGGTTCAGGGAGGCACGTGAAATGGCTGCTGAGGGCACAGCATTCCCGGTGAGCCTGGCAACAGAGTTCTGCGACAAAGTCATTCAGCTGCTTACAGATCAGCATGCGCTGGAAACCGCTGCGCACAAAGCCGGATCCTATGTAACGGAAAGGACAGGGGCCACCCGTACAATCATGGATGAACTCCGGAAACACATCAGCAACCACGGCCTGCACCAGTCCTGAATACCTGAAAACCAGCCGGGACGACAATCTGAACCGCCGGCTACCCCACTACTCCATGAAATATCCTTCGCGCGGCAACAGGCGTTTCAGGCCGGCGATGCCATAAACAACCACCGCTGTAACTACCGCTGCATGCTCCTGATATTCAGGAATACTTTTATTGTAGGTATCCCTTTCGGTGTGCCAGATCTCCCGGTAACTAAAGTTATACCCCTTCACATCCTCCAGCCCGAAACTCATCACCGGCACCCCTTCAACGGCAAGCGGCCCGCTGTCGGTTCCCCATGGCTTCAGCGGACGTGCCGAAGGTTCCCGCTTTTTCATCTCAAAAGGAAAATCAGGGTTGATATCCTTAACAGGAGCGCAAACCTTTTCCATTTCTGCCCACATCGCTTCGGAAACACTGATACTTACCGGTGCCAGTGGCCCTGAGTCGCGATTAAACATGTTTGAGATATACGGCAGTTTCTCCTTATTCCGGTTTACCCAGCTTTGCGACCCAAGCAATCCGAATTCCTCGCCTGCCCAAAGGCAAACAAGTATGGTACGCTTCGGCTTTCCCCCGGCTTTCATAATCAGCCGGGCCGCTTCCATCGTTGGTGAAACGCCCGATCCGTCATCAACACCACCGGTAGCCACATCATAAGCGTCAAGATGACCACCCATGATTACATACTCCTCAGGATACTGTGTTCCGGGAATGATTCCGATCACATTATGGAACTTTACCGGGCCCGGTTTAAAGTGGTTGCGGATATCAAACTCAAGCAACACCGCTCTCCGCTCTTTAACCATCTGCTCTATTATGGCAAACTGATGCTCATCAAGCTTAATATCAGGCACGGAAGGCAGACGCTCAAATGTCATATTGTTGATGTTCTTTCGGTCGTAAAGGGCAACCAGGGGTACCGGGGCCGACTGTATGATCCCGAGAATACCGGCTTCGCGCATCTCCCTGTAAAAGAGCGCCGGTTCATCTTTCAGTTCGGGAAGTTGTTGTTTGTTTTCCGATTTCTCATTCTCCCTTGATATTTCACGAATCTGTTTTCTGATCTCCACATTTTCCTGAATAATACTGTCGCGACGGGCATCAGCCGCTGCCGAGTAATCGATCGGGAAGCCATTGCTTACGCCGGTTATCAGTACCCAGGCGCCCCTGAGGGCTCCCTTCATCCGCTCAAACTCCTCACGGGTTTTGGGCTCCGGCAGCACATGACCGGTCTGAACACCTTTTGTGCCGGAAGTATATGACGGAGTTACAAAATGGAGTGTCATGGACTGCTCACCCATCATCCGCCCAAACCATGGGCCACGGTTGAAACCCACCGGTACGCTTCCGGCCTCATCCATTTCCACCTGCATCCCCCATTCCCTGAATCTGGAAGCAGCCCATTCCGCAGCATTTTCATAGGCATCAGAGCCCACAAGCCGGCCGCCGAATCGGTTACACAAGATATCCAGGTGCTGCATGGTCTGGTTATTTGTTTTACCCTCAGCGATAATCCGGTCGATCACAGCAGGGTGCTGTGCCCTTATATGGCCACAAAAGACTAATGCCAGCAATACAGGAGCAAGTAATGAAATTCTTTTCATAGTCGAGGTATTAACAGTTCAGTAGATAGGATTACAGGTTCAGATCAGGGCATGAGCAATTTTCGCTCAGAATTACCGGGATTATCAATTTCAAACCTTACCAACGCAAGTTCCGGACCGTCGTGTGCCGCTGTAAAAGCACAGGTGCGCCCGAACTTCTGTTCCCAGTGGCCGGTAATCGCTGCTGACTCGTGAATATGCCCGTGAAGGGTGATATAAGGCTGCCGCGCTTCGATAAACCGTTTAATGGCTATGCTTCCAACGTGCAGGTCAAGCGGAACATGTTCAATCATTTGTCCGTCAAGGGCTGCCCTGTCAAAATGGGTCTGATAAGGCGGGGAGTGGAACAGAAAAATGGCTTTATCCATATCATCGTTAACGGTAAGTTCATTCAGGTCCTTTTCGATGGTATCGTACTCAGTATCATAATCAGGATCTACGGTCCGGTATCCTTCGGCGGGGGGAATGCAACCGGGATCGGTAAACCGCGAAACGTCGTATTTTTCCCAGTCTTTCAGCAGAAAGGGGGTTGGCGGCACGAAAGGATATCCGTAAATCGTGTAAGGCCCAAACCTGAACTTCTGCCTGTTAAGGTACTTCCATAATTCCAGCGATTCACCTTCCAGAAAAGCCTGTTCCTCTACTCTGTGATCATCATTGCCCAAAATGATGAAAACCTCAGGATAATTGCATCCCAACTGCCGGCTCAAATTTTTAAAGCCCGGAATAATGAAATCACGCGCAAAATCCGGCACCAACTTGCCGCTTTGCCTTACTGAACGGTGAATGTGCGGTAGCAAATCCCCGCCGATAAATAAAAAAGAAGGTTTATTCCGGAGGACCTCAGCGAAAAGCAGTTCATATTTCCGCAAATTCCCATGGAGGTCACTGACAAAGTAGCAGGTAGTCATAGGCAGTCTTAGGGTTAAGATTAATCCGCCTTGCGCAACAGCCTTGCAGGATCATTTACTGCCCCGATCATCACGGCAAAACTACTGCCTTTACTGATATCTTCATCGGTAATCAGATGGAGGTCAATCAATCCGCTGGTCTGATAACCGGTTAGATGCAGGTTCTCTTCCGACAGGCATAAGCTCCATCCGTCGAGCCATGATCTCAGGCAATTGAGTTGCTGTTCATCAGATTGATGATAAACAAGCAGGTCAATATCGCTGGCCGGGCCTGCTGTGGCATTTTTTGTACTGCCTATCAGGTAAATGGCCTTCACCCCGAAACGTTGCATATCCATCAGATCACTGATGCGTTCAGCCATCCTGAAGCGCCATTTCCAGTGCTGGTCAGGATCAGTTTTCAGCAAGACCTTGCCATTCCCATTGCCATTCTCATTGCCGGTCTCAAGCAGCCTGAGCGAATTTTTCAGCCGCTGCTGAAAAAAATAGTCCCCTATCCTTTCGGCGATCGTATTCAGCAGCTTCTGTTCCTCGGGCAGAAACTGGCTTCCGTGTTGCATTTCAATCAACTGGGTATAGGCAATCCTGATTTCACCGGAAGTATTGTTATCAACCACGATTTCAGAAGCCAACTGCCAGGGCGTCTCCCGGTAATCGTCACTTTCCCAGCTTTTCCCTTCAAATGTGATTTTTGATTCACAGATGGTTGTATACTGAAACCCGAGTGGTATGAACCTGATCAGTTCACTGAAGATGGCGCCGGGATCCAGCTCAGGATCCGACAACAGGCTGCCCAGCCGGTAAAGGGTGTTCAGCTCCTTCTCCCGCTCCTTCAAACGCTGCAAAACAATACTGTTTATCATGTCCGAAAAGTTATGGTCCGGTCAACGAATTAACTGTGACGCATCACACTGCTAAATTAGCAAAATCTTATCTTTGCGGATAATTATTGACAAACAATCCAAAAAATGTCGGAAAACGATAAAAGACCCGTTGTGGGGATTACCCATGGCGATATCAACAGCATCAGTTACGAGATCATCATAAAATCATTTGTTGATAACAGGATATTTGAACTCATCACCCCTGTTGTTTACGGGTCTTCAAAAATCGCTTCCTATCATCGTAAGATGCTAAATGTAAGCGATTTCAGTTTCAACCTGATCAAAAAAGCCGATATGTCAAATCCCAAGCGGGCCAATATCGTCAATATTCACGACCAGGAGGTTAAAATTGAAATGGGCAAATCCACGCAGATAGCCGGCGAACTGGCCCTGCTGGCCCTTGAAAACGCCACCGAAGACCTGAAGAAAGGGCTGATCGATGTCTTGGTCACCGCCCCCATCAACAAGCAGAATATTCAGTCAAAGGATTTTCATTTCCCCGGCCACACAGAATATCTGGCCAATAAATTCGGCGCCACGGATTATCTGATGCTGATGGTAAGCAATAAACTCAGAATCGGTGTTGTCACCGGTCATATCCCCCTGCGCGAAGTAGCCGGTCAAATAACCGAAGAGTTGCTGCTGCGTAAAATCAGGATATTACATCAGTCGCTGGTACAGGATTTTGCAATACAGAGCCCGCGTATCGCCCTGCTGGGTATTAATCCGCATGCCGGCGACAATGGTCTGTTAGGTTCTGAAGAAACGAATGTGATCACACCGGCCATTCAGAAAGCTTTCGGTTCGGGCATGATGGTTTTCGGGCCATTCCCGGCCGACGGATTTTTTGGCTCTTCAAATTACACCCAGTTTGATGGCATTCTTGCCATGTACCATGACCAGGGCATGCTGCCTTTTAAAACCCTTTCGTTCGACTCGGGCGTGAACTTTACGGCAGGGCTGCCCGTCGTTCGTACTTCACCTGCCCATGGAACTGCCTATGAAATCGCCGGGAAGGACATGGCTTCCCCCGATTCCTTCAGGGCTGCACTTTATCTGGCAGCCGACATTTACAATAACCGCCGTCAATACAAAGAAATTACAGCAAACCCGCTTCAGTTGAGTAAACAGGAGACGGAAAAATAACCCTTCGATGGTTTGCAGAAATTATGGGAAAACCGGGATACTTTTTCAGCGAAATCGTTAAACTGCTTGGTGGCGAATGTACCGGAGCCGGTGGAAACGGGCTGATAAAAGAATTGCTGACCGATAGCCGTAAACTCTCCGGCCCCCTGCACACCCTCTTCTTCGCCCTTACTACTGCGCGCAACGACGGACACCGCTACATCAGGGAACTTTACGAAAAAGGGGTAAGGTATTTTGTTGTCTCCTCTTTGCCGCCGGATAACTTTGCCGGAGCAAACTTCCTTGTCATCAGCAATCCGCTCGGAGCCCTGCAAAAACTGGCAGCCCATCACAGGGCAGAATTTAATTTTCCGGTAATAGGAATTACGGGCAGCAATGGCAAGACCATCGTTAAGGAATGGCTGTGGCAGCTGATTTCGCAGGAAAAAACCATCGTTCGCAGCCCAAAGAGTTACAATTCGCAGATCGGCGTCCCGTTATCGGTGTGGCAGATGAACGACTGGCACAACCTGGCCATCTTTGAAGCCGGCATCTCTGAACCGGGCGAAATGGAGCATCTTGAGCGCATCATACGCCCCGATATCGGTATATTTACCAATATCGGCCATGCGCATGATCAGTATTTCGTATCCGCACAGCAAAAAACCGAAGAAAAATTAAAGCTTTTCCGCAATTGTAAAACCCTGATCTTTTGCAGCGACCACAAAGAAATTGATAACGCTGTAAGAAACAACCCATACGGAATCAAAGACCTTTTCGACTGGGGCAGCAATGAAAATGCAAGACTCAGGATCATAACCACGGAAACAGGGAAATCGAATACCCGGATAACGGCAGTTTATCAGCACCGTACCATGGAGATTTCCATTCCGTTTTCCGATTCCGCCTCTTTCGAAAACGCCATGCATTGCTGGGCCTTCATGCTGCTGATGGGCTATGGCCCTGATGTTACGGCCAACCGTATGCTCAGGCTTCTACCGGTAGCCATGCGCCTCGAAATGAAGGAAGGAATCAACGGGTGCTCCGTTATCAACGACGCTTACAGCTCTGATCCCGAATCCCTTGCCATTGCCCTTGATTTTCTTGTTCAGCAGAACCAGCATGAACGGCGCACGGTGATTCTGAGCGATATGCTCCAGAACGCCGGAGCTGAAGAATATCTCTACGGGCAAATCGCCCGTATGCTCATCAACAAAGGCATTACGCGGCTAATCGGGATCGGCCCGGCCCTCTGTAAAAATAAAAGCCTGTTCGTGATTCCGGGGGAATTCCATCCCGGCACCGATGAATTCCTGAAAAGCTTTCATCCGGGCGATTTCCACGATGAAAGCATACTGCTCAAAGGCGCCAGGGTTTTCGGTTTTGAACGGATTAACAAACTCCTTCAGCAGCGTTCACATGAAACGGTTCTTGAAGTCAACCTGAATGCCCTGGTACATAACCTCAACTACTTCAGATCCAGGCTTAACCCCGGCACTAAAATGATGGCAATGGTTAAGGCTTTTTCATATGGGAGCGGGAGTTTCGAAATTGCCAACACCCTTGAGTGGCACCGGGCCGACTACCTGACCGTTGCCTATGCAGATGAGGGCGTCGAGTTGAGAAAGGCCGGCATCAGTTTACCCATCATGGTTATGAATCCCGAGGAGAACGGGATGGATGCCTTGCTCAGATACAATCTTGAGCCTGAAATCTATAATTTCAGAACCCTGACCATGCTTGCCAGGGCAATCAAACGGAGATCTGATAACCAGCCCGCCGCAGTAAAGATCCACCTGAAACTTGATACCGGCATGCACCGTCTCGGGTTTGAAAAAACCGACATTGAGCCTCTTGCTGAACAGCTGTGCGCCATAAAAGAAATCACCGTACAATCGGTCTTTTCTCACCTGGCCGGCAGCGAAGACCCCGGAATGGATGAATTCACCCGGCAACAGATTGACTGTTTCCGCAGAATGACTGATGAACTTACAAAACGGCTTGGATATCCTGTGCTGCGACACATTCTTAACTCGGCCGGGATCAGCCGCTTCCCCGAAAGCCAGTTCGAGATGGTCAGGCTCGGCATCTCACTCTATGGTATTTCATCAGATCCCATAGTGCAGAAATCACTTGAAACGGTAAGCAGCCTTAAAACCAGCATTTCCCAGATTAAAAAAATCAGAAAAGGGGATACTGTAGGCTACAACCGGAGATGGAAAGCAGAAAAAGAATCGGTAATTGCCACAATTCCCGTCGGATACGCCGATGGCCTCAGCCGCAGGCTGGGTAACGGACGTGGAAAGATGATGGTCAATGGACATATTGTACCGGTTGCCGGAAACATCTGCATGGACATGACCATGCTCGACATTACGGGTGTTTACGCCAACGAAGGCGATGAAGTAGTGGTTTTCGGCAGCGAAATGCCCATCACCCGGCTGGCACAAGCCATGGATACCATCCCTTACGAAATCCTGACAGGTATTTCGCGCAGGGTAAAACGCGTTTATTTCCAGGAATAACTGAACGACAAGTTTAACATTGCTTAATATCGTTGTTTTACATACTTTTACTCCCCGGCCGGCCAGTTAACAGGAGTCTGTTCAAGGCTGAAAGCGGAGGAAGGCCATTTTGCAACTTCCGGACCGGTCTGCCTGAGGCGGAGTGTTCAGTGCCTGGCCCCTCCAACAACGGTAGAGATTAATCATTATCCCCTTTCATAAGGGGCCGGATTTTTGAATCCTTGAACCGATCCCGATCCCGAAAGCTATCGGGACTATCGGGAGAGCTCAGCGAAGCTAATCCTTGAATCCTTGAATCCTTGAATCTTTGAATCTTTGAATCTTTGAATACTGCTATCGCATATGAAACGTCTCTCCATCGTCATTCCTGCTTATAATGAAGCGAAGACCATTCATCTTATCCTCAACAAGATCATAGAAACAAGGCTTGAATACGATATCGAAAAAGAGCTTATTGTTGTCAACGACTGTTCTACCGACAATACAGCCGCGGTTCTGGCCGAATATACCTCGGTCCATTCCGAAACCGGTATAATACTTTTCAACCAGCCGGTCAACAAGGGCAAGGGTGCCGCCATCCATAAGGGGATCGAACTGGCCACCGGTGATTTTATTGTGATTCAGGATGCCGACCTCGAATATGACCCTGCCGACTATAACCTCCTGCTGAAACCCCTGATGGCCGGTGTTGCCGATGTTGTTTACGGATCGCGCTTTATGGGAATAGGCCCGCACAGGATACTTTTCTTCTGGCACTCCATCGGCAATCAGTTCCTTACCTTCCTTTCAAATATGTTTACCAACCTGAACCTTACCGATATGGAAACCTGTTACAAGATGTTCAGGGCGGAAATCATCAAGCGTGTGAGGTTAAGGGAAAACCGGTTCGGCTTTGAACCAGAGGTCACCGCCCGTATTTCGCGCATCCCCGGAATTCGTATTTATGAAGTCGGCATCTCATATTATGGCAGAACCTACGATGAAGGCAAAAAAATCGGCGCAAAAGATGGTTTCAGGGCCATCTATTGCATTCTGAAATACAACGTTTTCAGCAGGTAAGTATTCTAAGACAACTGACAGCCTGATCTGTGGCACAATGCCTGCTTTACTCGCCGAATACAATAAAACCGGACCTCAAAACATCACAGGCCGTTGAAGAGGCAACGGTTATTCAAGTATTCATGCGCCGGCCCTATTTCTGACTTACTTCCCCGGAGATAATTTCAAGGCTGAAATCATCCGCATAAAGTTTCGTTTTTTCAGACCCCCAGATATAAACGATCAGTTCATCATCCTGCTGGAAATCTTTATTAAATGTGCCGGCCTTCGCAACCTGAACCCAGCCATCTCCCGGTTTGGTTAATCCGGCGAGGGATAGCGGGAATGTTTCCATAACCTGATCGTCGCGGCGCTTCTGGATGATCAGCGATGCACCTTCTGCATTGCCTTTAATTCTTGCCCTTGCCAGGGCAGTGATCTTTCCGTCCGGCAATCCGGGCACAGTCCCTTCACCGAACTTCAGCCTGCATGCATAACTTCCCGGTGAATCGCCGTCAATCCTGTTTGAGAATCTTCCGCTGAAAGGATTCAGGCTGTCGAGTGCCTTAACATGACCACTCCACCCCGGGACCGCTTGTTCAAAGTCGTTAAATGTCTTAAAAAAACGACGGTCACTGCCTCTCTTCAGATGGCTCATATTTCCGAAACCATTCAGGTTATCTTCAGCAATGCAATCCCAGGAGGAAAGTATAAATGTTTCTTCGGGCGAGAACGGAGCAAACAAGCTGACCCTGGCAAGATTTACAACCCCTTGTCTGTCAATTGAATCCAAATAATTCAGCATCAGACTCATATCTGACTTCCGGGAATGATTGTAAAAATAGCCCTCCCCGTTAAAACCGGCTTCACTGAGGTACTTACGCATGAGGGACTCATTGTCAACATTGAAGATGGCGTGTCTTACCCCGGAGCCGGCAACTTTTTGCGCAACATCCAGGTATGCATTTTCCCTTTTGACGGTATATGGTTCGGTTGGATTAAAGCGTAACAGAAAAGCAGCAGCTGTCACAATCCAGAGGAATACAATGCCTGCAACAGCCAATCTCTTCCTGCCGCTGAAAGCAACGACAATCAACCTTGATAAAATCAAAAGAATTACTATACCCGAAACTAGAAATGCCGCTATAATCAGCTTGTTGCTGTAAACAAATTCAATGCGGTGGTTACCCGGACCGCAAAGCACACTCATGAACATCCGGTCAGAAACAAATATCTCCGCCTCGTTACCGTCTATCAGCGCCTTCCAACCGGGATACCATGCCTGCAAAAGGGTTATAGCAACCGGATTCTTCAGGTTTACTTCTGCACCGGCAAACCCAGGGTGGAAATCAGTCAGTCTTATTGAATCATCCCCGGATTTCTCCAACTGAAATGGAATAGTCTTCAGCACATCCCTTTCTGTATAAAGTATTGAGTTGTCACCGGAAGCAGAAAAATCAATTTCCGGAGAAAATTGCTTAAGGCTATCGGAAAGAAAAATAACCGGATTCTGCAGTACTTTCTCAGCCAGTTGCGGGAAGGAATCGGTAAGACTCACACAACCCTGCAACCTGAACGAATTAAATCCGCCGAAGGAAACCACCTTGCTGTATATGGAAGTATTACGCCACAATACAGCGTATGAAGTGCTTGCATCTGTATGATCGGAAACAGGAATATCTGTCTGAGGCAGCGGGAAAGCAGGGGCCCTTTGTTTAAGGTTTACTGCAAGATCCATGGGACGGACCCCGGCGGAAACAACCGTATAATAAGTATTTAACTGGACAGCCAATGTCATTTCAAGAATTATCAGCAGCATAAGTGCCGGATATATTCTCCGTTTGCAATTTGAAATAAGCAATGCAAAAAGGGACAGCAGAAAAATCTGAATCATTGCATGTATCACAACATGCTCGTAGCGCGATGGATGCATCAGCCATTCCTGAAAATTGACAATCTTATTCAGAAACTGAAATGGTTCAGCGCCGGCATGCTTTAGCCCATAAATGAGGAGTATCAGCAGGCCGGCACCTGTAACCAGAGAAATGCGGTACAGCAAACAGCGGCCTGCTTCCGGATGTTTAAGAAAGCTGCTGAATCCGGCCGCTGCCGACAATATTATGGCCAATAATGCAAAATAACTGAAGAAGCTGGAATGCCTGAATAAATCCATCATTGGCAGGGTGTGAAACAGCACTGATCTGACAGGGGTATACCTCCCGAAAGAGGCCAGCAAGGCAATCAATCCAAAAATCAGAAAAGTATTGAGCAGGGAGCTTCGCTTTCTGAACAGGCTGAAAACGAAGAAAACCAATACAATCAGCCCAGCATAGGCGTTGTTCATCGAAAGGTCGGTATCATACCATGCGGCATCTTTAACCGTCGCGAATGGAATCAGAAACGACAAAACCGATCGTGGCGAGAATGGCATAAACCAGGCATCCTCCAGTGACACGCCCGACAACCTCCCCAGGTGAGGGGCGACCTGAAAATAGCTGACGGCTATCACCGTAAGGCTTAAAACTGAAATCAGTAAAAGTAAAACGTTAAGTTTCAAAAGCTGAACAGCTTCTCCGGCCTTTCGCAACCTGAGCAGGCGAATCATCCTGACAACAAAAACAGCAAGGAGGAGATAAAACAAAATCGCCCACAAAGCCTGGTAGCCTCCCGTAACAAGCAGAAACACAAAAACCGAAGTTCTCAGCACATCGTTAAACTGCTGGTATTTCAAGAGCCTGATGTAATAATAAAGTACAAAGGGAATCCATGTGGCGGCAATGATTCCGAACATCTCCTGGCCATGACCGGTAAAGAAACCTGAGAGCAGATAAGCGCTGCCCGCCATAAAAGAGGCCCTCCAGTCACGGACAAAATGGGTACTCAGCAGGTACATACCCAGCCCGGCCAGCGAAAGATAAAATACAAACAAAAAGTGAAGATGCAGATTGGTGTACCCGGTGGATAACCCGATCAAAAAAGCTTCGGGATACCATACAGACCGCAGGTCGGCATGAATCGGGTAACCGCAGTGGGTATATGGATTCCAGAAGGGGAATATGCCGTTTTGCAGACATTCGCCCACATGATACCGCCATGGAAGATAACAATCCATCACATCCCATTTGAGGCTGTTCTGCATCAGGGCCACCTGCCAGTACGCCAATGCAGTGACAGCAAGAAAGACCAGATATACCCGGTATGTCGGCGGGCGGTTTTGCATCATCTTATCCGAAAGGCTTTATGCAACGAAAGTAAGGAGAAAATAAGCAGATTCCGAACAATAAAATATTGCTAACTTAGCCACTGATTAACAAATCCGCTATGTCGTTCTCCGTTTCGGTCGTAATTCCCTGCTACAATGAGCAGGAAAATATCGGCAGCATTTACAGCAAACTTACAGAAGTATTGGCTAGTTATGAGCAGTATGAACTCCTGTTTGTGGATGACGGCAGCAGTGACCTGACACTACAGAAGGTTATTTCACTGGCTGAAACCGACCCCCGGATTCATTATTTATCCCTTTCACGCAATTTCGGCCATCAGCAGGCGCTGAAAGCAGGCCTCGACCACGCTTCCGGCGACTGCGTCATCAGCCTTGATGCCGATCTTCAGCACCCGCCGTCACTGATCCCTGAACTAATTGCGAAATGGCAACAGGGTTATGACGTTGTGAATACCATCAGGGGCGAATTAAAATCACTTCCCCTTTTAAAAAGGATTACTTCAGGGCTGTTTTACAAAATCATCAATAAACTCTCTTCGGTCGAAATTAATGCCGGAATGGCTGATTTCAGGCTGCTCGACCGCAAAGTAGTGGATGCCCTGAAGCACTTCAACGAAAATTACCTGTTTCTGAGAGGCTTGATTCCATGGCTTGGATTTAATCAGACAGCCGTAAATTTTCAGCCGGCGGAAAGAAATTCCGGCACTACGAAATATCGCTTCTCACGCATGCTCAAACTCGGATTGGACGGGGTTACTTCGTTCAGCAACAAGCCATTGTATCTGTCGATTTTCATAGGATCGCTGATTGCCGCGGTTGCCTTTCTGTACGGATTGTATGCTGTTTATATTCACTTTTTCACGGAAAGCGCCTTGCCGGGATGGACATCCATTACAGCAAGTGTTTTGTTTATCGGCGGCATTCAGCTTATTATGCTGGGAATCATCGGCATCTACCTTGGCAAATTGTTTATTGAGAATAAAAGAAGGCCCAACTACCTGATCAGCCGGAAGAATTTCTGATAATCCACTTTTTGCATATAGCTCTGGAGTCGAATTGCGAAAACTTAACGCAGCCTTTTATGTCCTTTAAGGTTAGCCACAAGATTTTTTATTAAACCTCACTTTCTGATAATCTCAATACTTGCTCAGCTGTTGAAAATGTAAAACAAATACTGAGTCCACTAATAATTCACAGATCAGTTAATAGCTGAAATCAGATTTATAATTATCAATATGCTATCACAAATACGTATATGAAAAGCATTGCATTCATAAGCATCTTCCTGTCAAGTTCCAATTACTTTTGCTACCAACTGAAATATCCAATAAACCACTGATAGCCAAATGTTTTATAAACAATGCTACTGGCGGGGCATCAATCCTTTGTCTTAAGGTTCAATACCCAAAATCAATAAAGGAACTGGGGGGCTATTGCGTCCTTGCCGCATTACGTTATATACTTCGCCTTCGTAATATGCTACGCCACTACTCATTTGTGCTTGCATTTTCTTTGTCGGAAGAATTTCAATACCTAAGTTAATAACACCACCAGAGTAGAAAAGCATATGTTTTACAAACAAATCAAACGCAACAAAAGCATATTTTCCAAATTGAACTTCAACTGCAATTTTGTCCTTTACAAAGTCAGTTTGGTTGTAACTATAAATTGGTTCTTTATCTCCGTTAGCAATAAGAAATTCCTTTTGATCTTTAGCAGACATTAGAACGCTTTTTTCCATTAATTCTCTGTTAAGAGTAATGTAATAGTTGTATCTGCTTTCTGCCCAATTTCTTTTGTAAAACTCCGTGTTAAAGGCTTTATTTAAGTCTATTGGAGATAAAAGGCTGTTCCCACTTTTTCTTTTCTCCTTGCTGATTTTCGTTCTAAATTGTTCAGCGTCAACACTTGCAATAACTTGTTTAATTTCTTTGTATAAGTTATTGTGATGAACAATAAGGTATTCTTCTCCGTTAAGATGAGAATATTTTTGTGCTATTTTCATTTATTTGCGTTTATTCCATTGCCATTTGTAAATTCAAGTTCAGCCCACTCTTTTGGAATTTGAGCAACCTTATCTTTCCCTGTCGGTTTGTGGATAGGTTTATTTATTGGTCTAATTTTTAACATCCCTTCTTTGAGGTCTTCAATTCGCTTGTTGGCAATTATACAGTATTCCTTCTCCTTTTCAATTCCCATTCCATTGCGTTTGTTTTTTATCGCTCCGATCACTGTTGAGCCAACACCTGCAAATGGGTCAAGAACCCAACTATTCTCATCCGTTAATGCTAAAACGCAACGCTCAACTAATTCAATAGGAAACTGGCAAGGATGTTCTGTTTTTTCGGGATGATTTGATTTCACGTTAGGTATGTCCCACATTGCCTTATCCCAATCCTGTTCAATTATTTCCCATATGTCACTTGGGTTTTTACCTAATGGATTTCCCGATGGCTGTCCTTTTTTGGGACCTTTAAAATGTCTTTTCCCCGGATACTTTGAAGGAATTCTAACATTATCAAGATTGAAAATATAATCGTCTGTCTTGCTAAACCAAAGTAAAGTTTCGTAACGTCCACTAAAACGGTTGCTTGCATGAAGTCCATGTCCGAAATGCCAAACGATCCGATTGCGGAGTTTCAGTCCGTGCTTTTTAAAGATTTGATAATAAAATATATCAAGCGGAAAAATCTCACCTTTATCAACGTAATTGCCAACCTGCCAACAAAGATTTCCTTTGTTGGATAGTGTTCTTACAAGTTCAGAAATTATCTCTTCCTGTGTTTCAAGGTATTTCTCAATACTTGTTTTTGTCTCATAAGATTTCCCCACATTGTAAGGGGGAGATGTCAAAATTAGATCAAATTTGCTGTCTTCAATTTTCTTGAGAACGGTTAAGCAGTCACCGTTTTTGATTGTATAGTCGATGTCCGGGCTTACGTAGTCAAATAATGGCTGTTTTACTTTCATTTTCTTTGTCCAAAGTTAATTAGCAAAGTTACTTTTTTAATGCTTTTAATTGGTTAAAATTGTCCCTAAGTTTTCAACGTTATCTTTCATTCGGGTTTTTTATAACCTTACCATCACCGGTGTAACAAGCTCAAAGGTAGCAGATTGCATCGGCAATTGGAGCATTCATTTTATTATATTCAACGCAATTCAAGTCTCTCATGCAATTAATTTTTTAAAATACAGCCATTTATGTGTTATTTTGTAAAAAAAAAGAGAAATGGGCTTTAGCATCCTTCCGAAAAGCAACAGGATATCATTTTTTAGTGTGCTGGTGCTGACAGTAATCATCATCGCGATCAGACTGATAACCCTGATCGACAACGAATTAAGCTGGGATGTCCTGGGATATTATATCCATTTACCAGCCATGTTCATCTACAGGGACTACGGCTTAAGCGACCTCGGCTGGATTCACCGGCTGCTCGAACTTTATCCGCTTACAGGCTCTCTTTACCAGATCAGTACAGGGCCTGATGGAAATCCCATTTTCTTTTTCCTGATGGGGATGTCGTTTTTCTATCTCCCCTGGTTTCTGCTTGCACACCTGCTCGCTTCATTTTCAGGCTACCCTGCCGACGGGTTCAGCCTTCCCTATCAGTACACCATGGCTGTCGGAGTTATTACATACACCATCATCGGGCTGATTTACCTGAGGAAAATACTGCTGAACTTTTTCAGCGATAAAACTTCCGCCACGGTATTGCTTATCGTGGTGCTGGGCACCAACTACCTGCATTTTATGACCGTGAAGAATCTCGAAACGGCCAATATACTTTTTATGATGGTAACCCTGATTACCTGGAACACCATTCAGTGGCACAAGCATTATAAACTGATTAACCTGGCGGCTATCGGCGCATTCACTGTTCTGACGGCCCTTGCCAAACCCAGCGAGGTGCTGGTTGCGCTGATCCCGTTCTTCTGGGGTGTGTACAACCGCGAAACCCTGATGGCAAAACTTCAGCTTTTCTGGGACAAGCGAAGCCAGGTGCTTGCAGCCATAGCCGCCGGGCTTGTGGTTGCGCTTCCGCAGATGATTTACTGGTACACGGAGACAGGCCATATTCTGTTCGACAGTTATAAAAATCCGGGGGTCGGACTCGACCTCGCTTCTCCCCACATCCTGAATGTGCTCTTCAGCTTTAAGAAAGGGTGGTTTATCTATACCCCGGTAATGATTTTCTCGGTGATCGGCTTTGTGCAGCTTTACCGTAGGGATAAGGCGGTTTTCGCCCCGGTACTGATTTACTGCCTGGTGGCATTCTACCTGCTGGCCAGCTGGACTGAGTGGTGGTACGGCGCATCGTTCAGCATCCGCCCGATGATCACCCTGTATCCGCTGCTTGCCATCACCCTGGGCAGTTTTCTTTCTGCCATCAGCACAAAAAAATGGCCGGCCCGTGCCGGGATATCAATACTTGTGATTTTCTTCGTGCTGCTGAACCTGTTTCAGACCTGGCAGATGAATAATTACATCATCGAGCCTTACCGCATGACGAAAAAATACTATTTTGCCATTTTCGGGAAAACAAAAGTAACGGAAGAAGAACGGAAGCTGCTGGCGCCTGATCTTACGTTCAACCAGGATGCCAAACTGACTGATGAGGCGGCCTACCACCGGAGAAACTTTGGCTTCTACGACTTTGAAGTAACGGATGTCAACTATAAGGATCACTACTATACAGATTCAACCGGCAATACCATGCTGAAAATGGACAGCACCCTGAGGTTTTCACCGGAAATCAGAAACACCTTCAGGGGACTGACTACCAAAGATTATTTCTGGGTAAGGGCCAGTGCCGATGTATTTATTCCGGCAGATTACCGTGATGAGCTTCCCTTGCTGGTATTGTCCTTTGACCGCAAAGGCGGAGGGTATTACTACCATTCCTTTGCGGTGGATACAAACACTTATAAACCGGGCACCTGGGGCAGTATCAGTGTCGACCTGATGAGCCCGCACGTAAGGAGCACCAGCGATTTCTTCAAAATTTACGTGTGGCACCGCGGCAATCAGGCTGCCCTGATCGACAACATCAGGGCTGATGTTTTTGAGCCGAAATAAAATAATTCATTCCTCAGGCACTGCTGAAGGCGACGGGTTAATTCAGAAAAACAGGAAAGATCTAATTCAGGAATTTAATCTTGTTCATGGCGTAAAACACCATTTTCAGCAGCAGCCATCCATGCCGGAACCTGGAAATATTGGTTTCGCCGTATTTGCGGGCACGGTAGCGTATGGGCACCTCAACCAGTTTCAGGTTCAGTTTGGCTGAACCAAAGATAAGGTCAAAATCGCCGAAAGGATCAAAGTTACCAAAGTAAGAACGGTTGGCGGCCAGTTTCCTGTAATTCTCCGCTGTTAACACTTTCGTACCGCAGAGGGTATCTTTAATGCGCTGACCCAGCAACCAGGAAAACATTACCGAGAAGAATTTATTTCCCATCATATTGAGGGTGCGCATGGCCTCCTGCTCCATCGGATACACCAGCCGGGTTCCGTTGATATACTCTCCCCTTCCGCAGGCAATGGCATCGTAGAACTTGGGCAGGTCCTCAGGCGGCACTGTAAGGTCAGCATCCAGAATCATCAGGATATCGCCCGAAGCATGCTCAAAACCTTTTCTCACGGCATCACCCTTGCCTTTTCCATCCTGAACCATCCATTTTATATCCCGCTGTTCTTCGTAAGCTCCGGCCACCCGTTTAATCTCTTCAAGGGTATCGTCATTTGAATTTCCCTCTACAAAAATTATCTCCGTATGACTGCCCATATCCGGTACCCGCCTGACCGCATCTTCGATGTTGCCCTGTTCGTTCCGGGCCGGGATGATCACACTCACGCTCATTTCCCTGCCTGATTCAATCAGATTCTGTGGTTGACGTGCAACAATGGTTCCGGTGAGGCACAAGGCGTTAAACAGCGGCAGATGCGCCAGGTATTTGTTGAGCAGCCAGGATAATACAGGGATATAAACGGGAAAAAGAAACCTCCGGCCCGACTTGACCACATCATAACCTTCAAGCTGAAGCAGGTTGATCAGGTCACCGCGCCCCAGCCAGTTGAGCCTGCGGTGAGGCATCTTCAGTCCTGCCTTCTGTACCAGCCAGAACAAAGGTTCCCAGAGAAAACTGTGGTAGGTAATAAGTACCCGGGTTCCGGGATGGACTATTTTCTTAATCTCGCGGAAAGCTTTCTGTATATCTTCAAGATAACCAAGGGTATCGGAAATAATGACATAATCGAATTTTTCATCAAGGCTGATCTGCTCGGCGTCCATGACCTCAAAACGCAGGTGGGGATATTTATTCCGGGCTATGGCAATCATTTCAGGCGATATATCAATCCCCAGCCCTTCGGAAGGCCTGAGGGCGTTCAGCAAATAACCGGTTCCGCAGCCGATTTCAGCTACCCTGGCGCTGACGGGAATTGCAAACCTGAAATAACTGATAAGGTTCCGGTAATAATACCGGTTTCGCTTTATATAAGAATCGCGCTTAGCAGCGATGCGGTCCATCGCTTCCACCACCTTAGCCTTGTTCACTGAATATTCTTCCATCGCCACCGCTAATTTTTATTTCTCCGCTTAGTCTCCGCCGAAAAAAAATCGAACCAAACTGTACCTTCACCACTATTCCATCCATAGGCAACTACCTTTTTCGGCATCTTTTCCCTGTTGCCAAAACCCGTTTGAATCTCAATCATGTGCTCACTCCTCGCAGTCTTTTCCGGAGGAGACTCCATCACCAATACATCGCCGGAATCGGCGTCGGCAATCACAAGCCTGGCATCGTTCAGCATCCCCGTTGCAAAAATCCTGAGAGATAAACTGTCACCGGAATTCAGGATAAGCGGAATAGTCGTAAAGGCAAAAGGCGAGTCCTGATCAGTCTGGATACAACCATTGCCCATCATCGCCCTGGCCTGATCAGGCTTGCCATGCCGGCTGATCCCCTCCGCCAAAGGTTCATCACCTGCCACTCCCTGATGGGTTTCGGCAGAGCTGAAAATCAGGGTACGCGTTGCTTCATTTATAATATCCGGGTTACCTGCCAACAGGATCATCTGCTTTTCGTCTTTATAGTAAAAAGATTCCTGAACAGCAACGCCCTTTGCAGTCAGTGTTTCCCTGATCTGCTGCGCTGATTCAAGCGGGCCCGGAATATATAGTTTTCTGTGCCTCTTCAGGAGTTCCTGAACAGGTATTGAAACGCTGTCCATCTGTGTTATGCTGTTTGATGCCAGATTATACACGTAAGTGTCCGGATACAATTCGCGCAACTTTGCGGTGTAATTCCAGCGGCTGTATGCATTTCCGAAATACAGGGCTGCCACCGGTGAAGAGGCCGGATGTACAAAAACCAGCCCGCCTTCCATACTTGAAGCAGCCTGCGAGAAAGTATCCCAGAGGGGATTCTTATCGGAAGAATATAGCGCTGTTTTCCTGGCTATCCCGTTTGGAATAAGGATTAGCGACAAGCCGGCTGCCACTGCGAAGGCAAGCGCTTTGGCCTTTCCGCGGAATATTCTTATCGTTGAGATCTGCTTCAAAAAAATGACTGCTATCACTGGCCCCAGCATTTCATAGGGAAGCAGGTATGATTCTTTCGGCGACTTGGCAACAATAAGATAGCCGGCCACTATGGTGGCAATCACAGCCAGCATCAGCCGGAACTCAGATCCGGGAAAATCATGCTTCTTCACGAAGTGGAGATATGCAAAGGATATCACATAAATCAGACCCAAAACAAGTAATCCAGCCAGAACCGGATTGGATTGAATGATCCAGACAAGATTCTGAGGGTATGTTGCTGTATCGATGATTCCTACTGGTCCGCTACCGTATTGGCCCGAAAAAATCAGTAATTTGACCATCCAATAGGCCATGCGTGGATAAAGCAGTATTACCGGAAGCGTAAAAAGCAGGAAAGAGACACCCGAAAAAAAGAGAAAACGCTTTCTGAGCCGGTTGTTCTGAGCGATCATCAGCGGGATGATCATCAGGGGGGCGAACAGAATTTTCGAAGCCAGCCCAAAACCGGCAATCCACCCCAGCAACCTGAAGTCACGCGCATCGTCAGTTGCTGCTCCGGCGGTTATGCGGGTGATCAGGGCCGAGGCAAAACCGAGTGATGCAATCATCAGCATCGCTTCCTGCGTGAACCTGGTAAAACCGTTGAAAAGCACAAAGCCTGAGACGAATGGGGCTAATTGCACGATCAGCGCATACCCTGGGTTTCCGGTCCTTCGTAAAACAATGAATCCAAAAACTAAAACCATCAGTGCCGCCAGCACCGCAGTCGAGATGTTGAGTATACGGAGGTAGTGTTCCGGATTAAGCAAAACTGCTTCCTCATTCCCGTTGACGGGTTCAATAAGCCAGGTTGCCCTTAGCACGAGGGCCCCGAAAACCTGCATGGGGGTTCCCGGATGGTCGAAATGGCCCACCAGCCGGAGGTTTGCCATATTCATAGAATTAAAGAGATAGGCATACTCCGGGTCATATCCCCCGCCATACCATACTTTATCCCTTTCGTAAATGGTGCGCTGTGATGAGAAAAATAAAATAAGCGGAACAGCCAGCAGCATAAGCTTTTGGGCAACAGCAAAAAAGTAAGAAACAGGCTTATTGCTGATATACATGTGCGGAGCTAAAAACGTCTCCAAAGATAGTAAAACAGTGGTTATACATCCGCATACGCCTGCCCGGTGAATGTATACACTCATCCTCAGGCACTTTGATTTTCCTGATTCCCTGAAGTTAAAGTAAAATATTAACGGCTGTTCAACTACAGCGATCAACCGCTTACCGGAGAATTTCTTCTATTGCCCGTAGTTCATCGTCGGAGAAAGCGATGTTTTCGAGACAACTGATGTTATCGTCCATTTGTTCCACGCTGCTGGCACCAATCAGCACTGAGGTAATCCGTTTGTCGCGGAGCACCCAGGCCAATGCCATCTGCGCCAGCTTTTGTCCCCTGGATATGGCAATCTCGTTTAGACGCCTGACTTTTTCAACTTTTTCGGATGTAATCTGGCTTACCTGAAGAAAGCCATGTTCTTTCGCAGCCCTCGATCCGGCCGGAATGCCTTCCAGGTATTTATCGGTAAGCAATCCCTGGGCCAAAGGTGAAAAGGCGATACAACCCATCCCTTCTTCCTCGAGAACATTAAGCAGGCCATCTTCTACCCACCGGTCGAACATGGAGTAACTGGGCTGATGAATAAGACAACGGATTCCCACGCTTTTAAGAATTTCTACTGCTTCGCGGGTTTGCCGGGCTGAGTAATTTGAAAGTCCGACATACAAAGCCTTTCCCTGCTTCACAACCTGTTCCAGGGCACCCATGGTTTCCTCCATGGGAGTGTCAGGGTCGGGGCGGTGTGAATAAAAAATATCCACGTACTCAAGACCCATCCGCTTCAGACTTTGATCGAGGCTGGCGATCAGGTATTTCTTTGAACCAAGGTCACCATAGGGGCCGGGCCACATATAATACCCCGCTTTGGTCGATATAATCAGTTCGTCGCGGTACCGGCCAAGATCTGTGCGGATTACCTGTCCCATAGTTTCTTCGGCTGATCCAGCCGGCGGGCCGTAGTTGTTGGCCAGATCAAAATGGGTAATCCCCCTGTCGAAAGCATGCAACAACATACTCCGGCTTACCTGCAGGATGTCCACACCACCGAAGTTATGCCAGAGGCCCAACGAAACAGCCGGCAACTTCAGCCCACTCTTCCCGCAGCGGTTATAACACATGGTATCGTAACGTGACTGATTTGCATTGAATGTTATCATAACACAGGGTTTAAATCCGTAAAAACAATAGTTCTTCTATCAAAGATAAAGATAGTGAATTCTCCGGCTTACTTACAATATTGACTCCGTTTGATTTATTATCCTGAAAAATATGACACCCTATGAATACAAAAAACGGGCATTCATTTATAGAACACCCGTCAGACAATCTTTCATCAATAACTAAATTTCAATCTGCGCGGCGATCGCATCAGCGGTGTGTTTAAACTGCTCCGGCGAAAATTTAAGTTTGGGCCTGCTGAAATCAATATCATAGATAGAATTGATCGGGATCAGGTGGATGTGGGCGTGCGCAACTTCGAGACCGATCACCGCGATACCAACCTTTGTGCAGGGGATAACCTTCCTGATACCTTTGGCCACTTTCTTTGCAAAAGTAAAGTACTCGGCATACAGGGGATCTTCAATATCAAAGATGTAATCCACTTCCTCTTTCGGGATTACAAGGGTGTGCCCTTCTGCCAAAGGGTTGATGTCAAGAAAGGCCAGGAATTTATCATTTTCGGCAACTTTCCAGGCCGGAATTTCACCATTTACAATTCGGGAAAATATGCTTGCCATAGCTTTAAGGTTTATTATCTGACGATTTCAACAATTTCAAAATTCATCTTACCAGCCGGCACCTGTATCTCAACAGTTTCGCCGACCGATTTGCCCAGCAGGCCTTTGGCGATCGGAGAGTTTACGGAAATTTTTCCTGCTTTGAGATCGGCTTCGTTCTCCGGAACGAGGGTATAGGTCATTGAGGCATTGTTCTTTGTATTCTTAATCCGCACGGTGGAAAGAATCAGCACCTTGGAATTATCCAGTTTACTCTCATCTATAATTTTTGCATTCCGGATAACTTCCTGCAGTTTCGCTATTTTCAGTTCAAGCATTCCCTGTGCATTCTTGGCTGCATCGTATTCCGCATTCTCAGAAAGGTCACCCTTATCACGGGCCTCCGCAATCTGCTGTGAAATGGCCGGACGCTCAACAGAAACCAACTGATCAAGCTCGGCCTTTAATTTATTCAGTCCTTCCAAAGTGTAATACATAACGAAAATCTTAAATTATAATCCGGGATAATAAGAAGAAAAGACCCTTATACAAGGGTCCTTTCAGTTTTTTAGAACAGGCCGGTATAAACCGGACCTGAAAATCAGAGGTTAATCCGTGCGCCTATGCTGTGGGTTCCGTTGAATGGATCAGTGGCCCTGTATGAATAGTCAATAGCAATGGAGGATCCCTTCTCTTTGTCAAGCGGCACTGCAACGGTAAAGCCTGCACTTGGCCCTGTAAAGGCAGTCGTTCGTTCGCTTTTTTCAGTGATTCCTTCTTCGTAGGTATATCCGCCACGCAGCATAAGATATGATTTCAACTCATACTCTGCTCCCACGATGAACTGGTCTTTGTTGAAGGAGTTTGACACAAAGTTACCCGCCAGGCTCAACCGGTGCATTTCGGAGATGTAAAAATCGTAAGATGCGCCTATCGCGAGTTGGGTAGGCAATTCAAAATCGGCAGACCGCTGTTCCAGGGTGAAATAACTTTCCTGGCCGGGCAGCAGACTCCGGATTGACAAACCATCACCGCTGAAACTCATGGTAGGCCCGACATTACGCAGTGTGATGCCAAACCGTACGTTTTCACGGGGCCCGGTAACATATTGGATACCGGCATCAATGCCGATTCCCTGCGCACTTACGTCAGAAATCACTTCAGAAATAATCTTGATATTAATACCTCCATAGATGCTGCTCGAAAAGGCTTTGGCATAAGATATATTAATGTTCATGTAGCTGGGTGAATAATTTCCGATACCTCCTTCAGGCAGGTCTTCGGTTCTGATGGGAATATCACCGAAATTCATCGACATAATTCCCAGTCCGATGACGCCGGATTGTCCGATTTTCTGGGTTAAACCAAAAGCATTGATACTAATCTCACTGCCTTTCAGCCACTGGGTATTTGCGAAGATCAACTCAGTCCCCTTGGTGTGGGCGGTACCTGCCACGTTTCCGAAAAGTCCTTCCAGCCCTTTTACACTGGCTACATTGGCCCCTCCCCAACCTGAACTGCGCGCCCAGGGATTGATGAGCAGTTCGGATGCACCAGCCTGACCTGACCTGTCCTTATTACCGGCGGACAATTGTGCGAAAGGAGTCAGCAATGCCCCGGTCAGCAAAATGGCAGCGAAGTATTTATAGATCTTGTTCATAATCAATATTTTGAGTGTTTTTCGTTATTTCAGATTCTTACTGTCAGGAATATCAGAAGGCATTAAGGTCAACCGGCCGGAGTGCCCCGAACCACTTAACGATCTTCTCACCGATTCCGTCAGCTTTCACGTGCACCAGATAAACGCCGCCGGAGATCGGAATACCGGCAAAATTTTTCAGATCCCACTGAATCGCGGTTCCTTCTTCATCCTTGGTGAACTGCCTGATAAGCATTCCATTGGTGGTATAAATTGAAACCGTGCACTTTCTGGGCAGATTGATAATCTTAACCCTGTTGTCAAGCTGGTTTGTCTCATACGTTGAATAAGCGTAATAGGGATTGGGGACCACCGCAATCAGATCCAGTTCAGACTGGGCCTTGGCAATATTGTTTGTCGTGGTTGCTACACTCTCCGTCGAGAATTTATATTTCGGGAAGTTCCGGTTATCGGAGTGATCAGCCATATAAACGCTGTCCATTTCTGAAGTACTGTAATAACGGCAATATGGTTTTGCAATACGGATACGAACCTTAGCCTCATTCGACAGCCATTCCTGACCAGCTACGGCAAGGGGGATATTAACCCACATCGCGCTGGAATAGACTAAAGCTAGCTGATTTTGATTAAATTGCGGAATACTGTTTCTGATTTTCCTTCCGGCATCATACGCAGGAATATTCGCCCCTTCAATGGGTTTGCCCGTTGTATGACTGAAAACATATAAATAATGCATCCCGCCATAAACTAAAGTGTTTCCGGAAACAATATTTGAAGAAGGATTAAACACCATATCCCTGCCGTTTTCTCCAACAAGCCAGGAATTTTCTCCAAATGCCACATTTAATCTCTCTCCGGTTTCTATATTTATCACATATCCGGGAAACCATCCCATCCCCGTTTCGGCGATGTAGTTAGGATCTTCAGGATTATTGCTGGCGCCACTGCCTGCAGGAGCAGGATTGCCATTCTTATCAACAGACCGGCCGGCCCTGATTTTGAAACGCTCAACGCCGCCCTCCGACAAAGTTTTATCAGCGCACATTTCTATTACTGGGCAACGTGTCCATTTACTTTTATCAGAAGTAAATACAACATCAATGCTGGAAAGATCAGAATACCTGGATCCGGTTTTTGAAGCAATTCTGAATGCAGGACCGTATATAGCATCTTGTTCAGTAGAAGCAGTCATAAGATACGGAGCCCAGGTAGCGTTAACAATTTTCTCAAAATTCCCGCTAGGATCATGAGGTATATTTGGCATATACCAATCGTTGTTGGCAGGCGTAGTAGCATCATTTACCACACCAGAACGAATCCAGTTAAAAGCAGTTCCATCTATATCAGGTAAACCCGTTAGCCAAATTTTCGAACTATCAGCAAATGTAATGGAGGATTCCAATACACCATTGTTCTCAGAGATAACTTCATAAACCGTTACCTCCTGTCCATTTCCATCAAGATATCTGTTAACAAGATATGGTCCGGGATCAAGAATTTGACCTATTCTGATGGATAAACCCAATTCCGGGAAAAGTTGCTCATTGTTAAAAGAAATCAGCGTATCAGATCTGTAAGTAATGTTAGTTGATAAGTCGGTCAACTTCCATGACGAACGGGTACTCAGAGTACTATCTAAACCAATTTTCAAAAAATAAGGAGCCAAAGAGTCAAAAGTTATGATATACTCAGAATTCTTAACATTCAACGGATCGATCACCTTAATATCAATAGGTCCACGACCGGCTTTATATTGAGCCTGATAAGCTATCGGGTAATCAGGATTACCGGTTTGATTAGCAGAATCAACCGGTTTTTTAGACAGTATCTCAGCAATGGTTTCATCTTTCATATCCAAAATGTTACCACCATTTCCCTGTCCCTGAAGGCGGGTAATCTCCACACCTGCACCGTATGGAGCGTTTGCCTGAATGGTCCCTACGGGAATGTGCGGGATTCCGGTATAAACCTTGATATTCTTACGACCGGCCAGGTATGTCTTTTTTTGTCCGGTTAAACCGATAATCCCGGCTTCCTGTGAGCCCGGATCCGCGCTGTACTTCATGTACTCATTGTAGCCATAGGCAAGCGCCAGATAATAGTACTGCTTGTGGTTAACCAGGCGCTGTCCGCTGAAAGCATCCTCGCGCAACCTGAAAGTATGGGAAATCCCCAGATCGGCACCATAAACCTCTTCAACAGGAACATTGGCGTTGACCGATTGATCAAAATTATGATTCACCAATTGGGTGACGCCGTTTTTAACGTCACATTGGTAAACAAGGCGGGCAAGAGACTGGTCATGAATATCGGCTACGGATACATTGGCGTTCTTTAACTGGAACACCTGGTATCCTTCGAAACGGTAGTAAGGATCAAAGTTAAATCCTGTACTGTTTGCTACAGCAAGAATTGCAGGATCCAGTTCAGTGTATGATTCATTGAAATTATTACCGGCATCGTTGGTCCTGCGGTTTGTGATATAAAAAATAAATTCCTTATCCAGTTCACGGATGGTAAGATCAGGGGCATTCGGGCCGCTTACAACAGCAAAACAGTTATCAAAGAGCAACTGGCACTTGTCATCAACCACCTGAAGCAGTTTCACAGAAGCCCAGGGGCCTCCCGAAGCAGCTCGAGCCCAGGGAATACCAACAGTAATATAGTTAACTGCACCCGGTTCAAGAACGAAAGGTCCGGCCGACTGCATAAAACGACGGTCGTGCGGTTGGTTCTGGGCAATCTCTTCCGTCCAGTTCTTTGGCCCTGAGGGGGGGATTCCACCTGTACCCCAGTCGCACACATCCGTGTCGCCTGGAAACATAAAATCACAGGCAGGCCCGTAAGCGCCGGAGGAGGAATGCGCGTTACCGCCATACATCATCTTCGTATTGTCCTTCCATATACCACGGAGCAGGTTGTAATACTCAGGGGCATAATCCGGGTCGGTCATATAATCAGGCACACCGCTGTTGTTGTGATAAACAAAGCGGCGCATGCCGAAACGCTCGTCATCAACAATTCCGTTACCGAAGTTAACACCATTAATAGCTTCGGCACGTACTAGAAAACTTCCTGTCAGTATATTACCTTCTTCTCCATAATTCATATCGAGGTAAGAACCGTTCAGACTTACAATGCTGCAGTCGCCGTTAAAAGAGGGTCCCAGAATTCCATCACCTTTAAATGAAGGGTTATCAGAGCCATCGGGGTCCATATAAGGCCCCTGGAAAAAGTCAACACCTATTGCAGGAGGCTGGTCGCCGTATGCCCAGAACTGCCCGTCACCATCTTTAGGTTTGCCATTATATGAATACCCTAAACCTCTGCTAACATCACACCCGATATAATCATCGAGATGGTATCCAAGGTCAGTATCCACCCACTGGCTGAAATAAGTTCCGGTAAGGCGGTAGGTTGAACGGTTTATAATTTCATAACTGTAGAAAGTCATGTTATTGATTTCATCGTTGGTGGCAAAACCAAAGGCCTGGGCCCTGATTTCCAATCCAATCGGGGTACCCTGGGTTTCGGTATGAATATTTCCCTTATCGTTAAACACCCACCACAACGTGGCGTCGCCTTTGATTACCTGGTCAGCCAGCAGACCGCCGCGTACAATGCCTTCTTCACCCTCTTTGGTCTGAACGGTGGAGTGGCAGAGCTCGTTAGAAAGGTCATAATAGGGATAATCTCCGTCTTCAGGATCGTAAGTGCCATCACCCGACCTGTCGAAAAACGGCGCCAGGTAATAACTCTGCTTTTTGGAAACATCACCATGGGCCGGCCAGTCGAGGATCGACTGGGGTATCTGGTAACCAGGAAAAGCGGCCCTGTTGTCCCACCATGCCAGGTATTCATCGATCTCGGCACGGGTGATGGGAAACAATTTATCATACTGGGCACAGGTTTCTTCACTGATTGCCGCAGTACCATCAATGGTAAGCGGACCAGGCCAGAAATCGTTACCAGTACCGGGGCTTCCGGAGCTGGGGCCCTGACGGAAACGCAAAGCAGCCAGTTTAAGCTGGTCGTTCACGTCGATACCCCCGATCCACAAAGCAGCGGAAAACATGGAAGTCTTCCTGGAGCCCTTGGGAATCTCATACTGGGCAACTTCAAAGTCCCACCACATATCACCCCCGGTATTGATCCGGGTACGGACATTATTAATCTCAAGGTACTTGAACCCTGCTCCCGGGAGACAGCCAGCCGCAGTGGACTTCACATCGGCCCTCCCGGACTTTCTGGCTTGCTTGTTATAATCTGCGTAACCCGGCATAGCCAAAAGAGCACAGATTAAAGTTACAAGAGACAAACGGACAATATTTTTCATAATCGGAAATTTTATAGTATGTGCGTTTCTTTTCGTATTAGGGATTTTTCAGTGCGGTTTAGAAGTTAAAGATCAATCCCAGACGGATCTGGCGCGGCGAGCTGTAATTGCCCGGACTGTTGATCCGGAGGCTATAGAGCTCACGGTACGCATCCGGACTGAGCTGAGCATTTATCTGTGCCTGATATTCAGCAGCTGCAAGATATCCGTCATCATCGGGGTTACCGGTGGCTGCATAAACATTCATGATATTCTTGGAATCAAGAATATTTAACACCTGCAGGTAAACATTCAGATACGACTGGCGTTTGCCCTCACCCCAGCTGACATTGATATCCTTATCAACGCGGCCATCAATCCTGAACTGCCAGGGCAACCTGGATCCGTTCACAGAACCGTCAATAATACCGGACTGTCCGAGTTGAACAATCTTGCTTGATTTAGTGTATGGGGTACCGGAGCCACCGAAAATGGTAAAGTTCACCCCGGTGTTTTTAAGCAGCTGGGTGGTTTTAACCACTTCCGCTCCGGCGGCGTCAGTTTTCTTGCGGCGGATAACGGGTCCGTTGTATTCCTTACCTTCAGCAAAACGATAGTCAAGCATAAGGTTAAGTGCATGGCGGCGGTCGAAACTCAACGGGAACAGTGTACGCAGGTTAGGCTGTCCTGTCTGGATCAATCCCTTTGCGAATTCGGGATCCGAACCGGTACCGTTGGCAAACTGCAGGGTATAGCTGGCCCTGACCCTGGCGTTGGATGTACGGCGCAGGTCATAAGTCACGGTAAGTCCCTTTACAGTTGAAAAGTCAATATTGTTGTATGAATAATATGTCTTTGGATAAGCAGCCGTATAACGGTAAGCCTGGATCTGATCCCTGATTTCACGGTAATATGCTGACAATGTGAGCGAAGAACTGTTGGTCAGACGCTGCTGGAATCCGAGTTCATAGTCAATGGTCTTCTCAGGTTTCAGGTTTGGATTGTTGATGGTCGGACTTCCCAGAACCGGAAGGAAGAAATAATCCAGGGGATTCATGCGCAACGCGTAAGTGGGACGCTGAGTAAGCACATCGTAGTGGGCAAAAAACAGCGCTTCGTCCGAAATCGGGAATGAGAATGAAATACGGGGCATCACGGAAATCTGAGGCTCATAATCGCTGAATGCCTTTGAACTCACTGTAACATTGTTCCTGTCTGCCAGATAAGGGGTTACTCCGTTGCCGGCATCGAGAGAAATCGATGGGTCGGTAACCACAAGACCATCAGCATTATACCAGGTATCTCCGTTGCGGTATCCCATAATACTGGTTGGATTGCGGAGGTTATCGACATAAACAACATAATCGCTGCCCATGTTCTGGGGATGTTGTCCGAGGTCACTAACTTCCTTAACCGTAAGGGCGGGATAAATGGTGTACGGGTCGGTGAGTACCTGCTGGTTGGCGTCGAAACGGTCAACCCTGACCCCAATATTAAAGATAAGATCATCAAAAGCAAATTTATCCTGTATATAACCGGCCATATATATTGGAGAGAAAGGAGCAATTTCCCTGGTATAATTACCATTGGCATCCCTTTTATTGAAGAAATCATCAAAACTGGGGCTGTCCTTCATCTTAATTCTTTTGCCATCATAGGTGTACCCACTGTAAGTGGCAAGATTCTCACCGTTGTTGAACAACTCGTCAGGTGAAAACATGTCAATGGACAGGGAGTTGCTCAGGCTGGCTGTGTGCATCTTGCCATTGGCATCATAATAATTGATGGTCAGCGCGTTCACATCATAGGAGTCTATGTCAATCCAATCGGTTCCGTCCACCGGAAGGCCGATCCGGCTACGCAGGCTCTTGTCGAAATAGCGCTGCGACAAGGCATCGTATTTGCGGTCATAATATATGGTATCCATGAAAACACCATCGAGATAAACCATTTTCGGGTTCATCACGTCAAGCTGTTCAATGTGTGCATTGGTCAAACCGCGCATCAGGCTCCACAATCCGATTGGAGTGTAATTATAGTATCTGTCAACCCGTTGTTCGTAAATAAACCCGAATTGAAGGGCGTGGTTGCCGATATCGGCAGAAGCATTGGCATTGATGGCATACTGCTCATTATCGATTCGCTGATAGCCTGCTTGATTACCAACAACTGCCTGACTGGCCCCAGGTGAGCCCCATAAACCGTATATAGCCGGCGCTGTCATTCCGTTCAGCAATCCACCACCTGAAATAATGTTATTCAGGTTGTTATGGTAAATGTCCTCAGGATAGAGTTCATAATACTGACGGGTGTAATTCGAAATGGCCGGATTAGCAGTACCGGCGGTAAAATCAACCGCTATATCCTGAAAACCATTGTGAATAAACGCTGTCTTCTGGCTAATGGTATCGAATCCATATTCATAAGACCTTACTTTATGGGTTTCATACTTACCAAGATAACCATAGTTAAAGAGATTATCCTGATGATCAGGATCCTGAGCTATTTGATCGTATTTTGTATAGTCGGCCTGTATGGTATAAAATACATTCTTAATCAGCGATTTGCTTTCCTTGTCCGCGGGGAAGCGCTGGGTGAAACGGGCAAAAACCCTCCAGGTATTGTCAATAACCTGAATATTCTTGTCATAATTAAACATCGACTGGGCATAGTTGAAGTTTCTGCCATCACTATAATTGATCGAGCCCCCGAGTGAAAGGTTGATATTAGGCCCGGTTTTAACATCTATCTTTCCGGATGCATTGATGTCAATGTTCTCCGTGTTAGGGGTGGCTTTTACAAATTCAAGATCGCTCGTACGGATAAAATTGGTATTGTAGTAAGTACCAAAACCGGTTCCGGAAAGACGAAGCGGAGTTGCTTCGAGCTGCCGCAGAACATCATCTTTTACTTTATATATCCCTGTTGCGGTAGGCCTGCTATCCTGGTTGTAAACAACTTCACCGGCAATAAAATATCCCAGCAATGAACTGGTTTTTTCTTTATTCCAAAGCAGCGGGCCCTGCATATTCAAACCGGCCCTGTTGTAACCGAATGCATCCAGATACTGGGAAGTCTGCAACTCGATACCGGCGCCGAATTCCCGGCTGGGGCCCTTTGTGGTAACGTTGATGATTCCCCCGGTAGCATCCCCGTACTGGGCGGGAACCCCTGAGAGGATCACGGATACCTGTTCAATGGCTGATTCAGGAAGTGATGACGAACCACGAACCCTGATACCGTCAATATACATAACGGTACCTTCGGAACGCTGGCCACGCACACTGCCGCGTTCACCATCGGCAGAAAACACACCTCCGACAGTGGTGGCAATGGCATTGGCTGACCTGTTGGGCATCTTGGCAATTTCCTCGGATGTCACCGTAGCGCCAACTGAAGTCTTGTCCTTATCAATCAGGGGAACCTTGTAATCCACAACCTCGAAGGTCTGTATCTCAATCATGGTCGATTCCATCTCCACATTCTGGAAGGTAATCTGATCCGATTTAACAATAAGCCCCTGAATCATCACGGGTTTAAAACCAACAAAAGTTGCTTTCAGGTTATACCTGCCCGGAGTAATTGGCTTGATCGTGTAGTTCCCATCAAAGTCAGAGGTCGTGCCGCCAGCCTGTGTTCCTCCGAGTTCCACGATAATATTCACAAAGGGGATGGGTTCCTTTGTTGTTTTATCGATCACTTTTCCCCTGAGGGTTCCCGACTGGGAGAATACAAGCGTGGTTGTCGCGAGCACTAACCCAATAGTTAACAGTAGATTTCTGATCATACCATTGAATTTTTATGTTAGATTTTCTGTGTGTGTTGCGTGTGCCGTTAAAAGCGGGTAAAGGTAATAATAAAATATTTTACGCTCCAAAACTTTTTAGAGCACGGTTGAACAAAATTTGATTTCGCCTAAATGTAGCGTGGATTCAGGATTTCCGCATAGATCACCGCTTTTCGCAGGTCAAAATCCTCATCGATATCTGCGATCGCCTCTTCCTCTTCCACAAATGCAGGATGCACGCGGTCAGGCTTTACAGTATCAACCCTGGCCCTGAGATTGTATTGTTGTTCAAAATAAGAAGCGGAGACCTCTTCTTCAATTTTTTCGAGCGATTCATTTTCGGGCACTATACTCTCGGCACTCCGGTCTTCAACAGTACTGGTGTACTCAGGTATATACTGCTCCTCTGCCGCCTCAGCCACAGGCTCCGGCAGTTTCACCTCTGCATCAAGCAGCTCCTCGAGCAATGACCTGCGCGGAACGGCCTCAGGGCTCCCGCCCTGCCTGCGCTGCTCCTCCATCATACGCTTCTTCTGCTGCTTTTGTTTATTGGTATAAAGAGAGTAAACTACCCAGAGTATACCTATTATAATATAAAGAAAATCATCCATCGCAAACCGGTTTAACGCTTTATAACCTGTAAAATTAGTTAAAAAATCATACGTTTTCCGAATCAGAATAAATTAGGTTCAAAAATCTTATACCTGCCCGAGAATGGCAACTATTTGTCTTCATTCCGATCCCGGGTTATGTAAAATATTAATTTTACAGTTCCGTTATTATTAGATCCTAATCTCGCTGAAGTGAAAAAAATGCTGATGATCTCCGCTGTACTAATGACAACTTTACTATTGGGCTCGTGCGGCAAAGAGAATGACAGGGATGAAATTCCCTATGTTTACGTAAATTTCGTGGTTTATCCCAACACGCTGGACTTTATCCCCGTTGGGGGTTATGCATATTTCAGCGGCGGATATAAGGGGATAATTATCTACCGTCAGCTCAGCGACGATTTTAAAGTTTATGAGAGGGCCTGTCCCCATGATCCCCTCGTTGAAAATGCAAGGGTATATGTTGAAACATCCGGCATTATAGCTACTGACAGTGTTTGCGGTTCCAGGTTCCTGCTCACCGACGGGTCGCCCATTGAAGGTCCGGCAACCATCGGGTTGAAACAATACCGGACGCGATACGACGGGTTCTCCCTGCAGGTGATGAATTAGGTCCCGATCAGCCTGGTATATTCCGGACAGCATTCAGCCGGCATTATCGTATGAAAGAAAGGGCTGCCCTTTTGAGACAGCCCTGAACTTCTGATGCTAATCTGTTATTCTTAGTAGCGGTAGTGCTCCGGTTTGAACGGGCCTTCCACAGGCACACCGATATACGCCGACTGTTCCGGTGTCAATCTGGTCAGTTTAACACCCAGCTGGTCCAGGTGCAACCTGGCAACTTCCTCATCCAGTTTTTTCGGCAGACGGTAAACGCCTGTTTCATAATTGTTTTTCCACAGATCGAGCTGAGCCAGGGTTTGGTTTGAGAATGAATTGCTCATTACAAACGAGGGATGCCCTGTGGCGCAGCCCAGGTTCACCAGGCGGCCTTCGGCCAGCAAAAAGATGGCGTTGCCTGCAGCGAAAGTATATTTATCCACCTGGGGTTTAATATTGGTATGCTTAACCCCGGTAGTGGTACTCAGCCTGTCAACCTGTATTTCGTTGTCGAAATGCCCGATATTGCAAACAATACTCTGATCCTTCATCTGCTGCATATGATCAAAGGTGATCACATCGCGGTTACCGGTGGCAGTTACATAAATATTGCCTTCCTTCAGTGCATCTTCAAGGGTGGAGACCTCAAATCCTTCCATGGCTGCCTGCAACGCACAGATGGGATCGATCTCGGTAACGATCACCCTGGCACCATATGAACGCATAGAACGGGCACAACCTTTGCCTACATCGCCAAAGCCCAGAACTACCACCACCTTTCCGGCAATCATCACGTCAGTAGCCCGCTTGATACCATCGGCCAGGGACTCGTGACAGCCATAAAGATTGTCGAATTTAGACTTGGTTACTGAATCATTTACATTAATGGCCGGGAAAAGCAGTTCGCCAGCTTCCATCATTTGATAAAGCCGGTGGACGCCGGTAGTTGTTTCTTCCGATACCCCTTTTAATTCAGGAACGATCCTGTGCCAGCGGCGGTTGTCTTCCACATATGCTTCCCTTAAAATCCTGAGAATAGCAGCTTCTTCTGCATTTGAGGTTTCTGCTTCAAGTAACGAAGGATTTTTCTCTGCAGCAAAACCTTTATGAACCAGCAAGGTGGCATCGCCGCCGTCATCCACGATAAGATTCGGCCCCTTGCCATCTGGAAATGACAAGGCCTGTAATGTACACCACCAATATTCTTCCAGGGTCTCTCCCTTCCATGCAAAAACAGGAATGCCCCGGCTTGCAATGGCTGCCGCCGCATGATCCTGGGTAGAGAAAATATTGCAACTTGCCCAGCGCACATCAGCGCCCAGGTCAACCAATGTTTCAATCAGGACAGCCGTTTGTATGGTCATGTGCAGGGAGCCGGTGATGCGGGCACCCTTTAAAGGTTTCTCAACGGCATATTTCCTCCGGATCGACATCAAACCCGGCATTTCCTTCTCGGCAATCTCAATTTCCTTGCGACCAAACACTGCAAGGGATATATCTTTAACTTTATAAGGAAGTATCCCGGCAATCATTTCTTTCATAGATTCAATTTTAAATTTATTCGGGGGTGCAAAGTTAAACATTCTTTTTATTCAAGATGAACAAGATAAATACCAATCCACAACGAAATAACACAAAGCCTCCACCATCATCCGTGATATTTATGTATCATTGCAGGCCGTTATTACCTTATTACTATGACAGTATATGAACAGATAAACCAGAGGATGCTGCAGGGCAGAAAACAACTTGCCGTGCTGATTGATCCTGATAAATCCGACAATAAAACACTTGAAGAAATCGCGGCCAGATCGTCAGAAGCAGGAGTTGATTACTTTTTTGTCGGCGGCAGTTTACTCATCAACAACAGAATGGACGATTGTATTAAAATCCTGAAACAAGCCGGAAATATTCCGGTGATTCTGTTTCCGGGCAATACCCTTCAGATGAGTAACAAGGCAGACGCCATTTTGTTTTTATCGCTGATTTCGGGGCGTAACGCCGAGATGCTGATCGGCAGGCATGTCATAGCTGCACCTTATCTGAAACTCAGCAATCTTGAGGTCATTCCCACGGGCTATATGCTGATAGAAAGCGGCCGCCCCACCGCGGTTTCCTATATGAGCAATTCCGACCCCATCCCTTCCGACAAAAACGACATCGCCATCTGCACTGCCATGGCCGGCGAAATGCTGGGACTGAAACTGATCTTTATGGATGCCGGCAGCGGGGCCCTGAATGCCGTTTCGGAAAGTATGATCAGCCAGGTAAAACAAAGCCTCTCTATCCCTCTGCTTGTCGGAGGCGGTATCCGCACACCTGAAAAAGCAGCAGCCAGTGCCAATGCAGGCGCCGACCTCCTGATCATCGGCAATGCCACCGAACACAATCCATCACTTATTGCCGAAATGTGCAGTGCCATTGGTAAATAAAAAATCCGTCACTCAAATTTTTCAATCCCATGCTTTTTAGAAAACTACCCCTTTTCTCACTGCTGCTCTTTAGTTCACTTCTCTTTGCTCAGGATAAAATGCTTGTCCCCGAAGAGATTATGTCGAACCGAAATCTTTACCCGGCAGGCCTCTCCAACCTGCAATGGAAAGGAAATTCAGGTTTTTATACCTGGCAGGACGGAAATAACCTCCTGCAGGGCAACCTGAAAAACGAAACAACCGACACCCTGCTCAAGACCAATGAATTCAATGATATTCTCGAAAAAGCCGGATTAAAAACAATCAAACGCCTGCCCTTCTTCTCGTGGAAAGATGAAACCACCCTCAGTTTCACCCATGGCAATCAGTGGGTTGAATATCAGACCACCGGTAAACAGTTACAGGTAGTTAATACCGTGGATACCCTGGCCGAAAATACCGATCCCGCCCCCAAAACCCGATCTATCGCCTATACCATCGGAAATAACCTTTATATAGCCACAGGCACAGCTCAGATTGCTGTAACCAACGATACCGACAAAGGCATCGTGAACGGGCAATCGGTGCACCGCAACGAGTTCGGCATCAGCAAAGGCACCTTCTGGTCGCCGCGCGGCAGGTTGCTGGCATTTTACAGAATGGATGAAACCATGGTAACCGGATATCCCCTTGTGGACATCACCGCAAGGGTGGCTGAAGCAGACAATATCCGTTACCCTATGGCCGGCATGAAAAGTCATCATGTAACCCTGGGCATTTTCAATACCACAACCGGAAAAACCATTTTTGTAAAAACCGGCACCCCTGAAGAACAGTACCTTACCAATATCGCGTGGAGCCCCGACGAAAAAACCATTTACATCGCCGTGCTGAACCGCGACCAGAACCATATGTGGCTGAACCAGTATGATGCCGGTACCGGCGATTTCATCAGGACGCTGTTTGAAGAGCAAAACGACCGCTATGTCGAGCCGCTCAACCCCATGACCTTCCTTCCGGACAATCCCGGGCAGTTTATCTGGCAAAGCCAGCGCGACGGTTACAACCATCTCTATCTTTACAATATTGACGGGAAACTGGCCACACAACTGACCAAAGGCCCCTGGGTGGTTACCGGTTTGGAAGGTTTCGACGCTTCCGGCAGAGGCCTTTTCTATACCTCAACGGCCGCCAGTCCGCTCGAAAACCGGCTTTATTATCTGGACATCTCTTCCGGAAAAACCACCCTGCTCACAGGGCAAAAGGGAACACACAACGTCAACATCCGGCCCGATGGCAGGTTTTTCATCAGCCGTTACAGCAACCTGGAAACGCCTGCCCGCATCTTTGCCGGCGACCTGAAAGGCAAAGAAGTGAAAAGCCTGTTCACCTCTCCCGATCCGCTGAAAGATTACCTGCTGGGCGAAACCAGCCTTTTTACGCTGAAAGCGGACGACGGCACCGACCTCTGGTGCAGGATGATCAAGCCCGCCGGCTTTGATCCGGCAAAGAAATACCCGGTCTTTATCTATGTTTACGGAGGGCCGCATGCCCAGCTGGTTACCGAAAGCTGGCTGGGTGGCGCCGGGCACTTCCTCAACTATATGGCGCAGCAGGGGTATGTGGTATTTACACTCGACAACCGCGGCTCGGCCAACCGGGGATTTGAATTTGAAAGTGCCATCCACCGCCGTCTGGGAGTTCTTGAAATGGCTGACCAGATGAAAGGGGTTGAATACCTGAAATCACTGCCTTTCGTAGATTCCACGCGCATCGGCGTCGACGGATGGAGTTACGGCGGCTTTATGGCCATCACCCTGAAGCTGAAAAACCCGGGGGTATTCAGGGTTGCCACCGCCGGCGGACCCGTTACCGACTGGAAATACTACGAAGTAATGTACGGAGAAAGATACATGGACACCCCTGAACAGAATCCTGACGGTTACAACGAAGCCTGCCTGATGAACCATATCGGAAAGCTGGAAGGCAAACTGATGATCATTCACGGCGCGCTGGACAATACCGTGGTGTGGCAGCACAGCCTTCAATTCCTGAAAACAGCCGTCGAAAAGCAGAAACAGGTGGATTATTTTGTCTACCCCACCCACGAACACAATGTCAGGGGAATCGACCGGGCGCACCTGTTCAGGAAACTGGCCACCTACTACAACGAAAATCTCTGATTCTACATAAATTTGAAAAAGCCTGTAACCTGACTTACACAAGTTGCAGGCTTTTTCATTATTGTTCACCCTGTTTACTTTCCCATTGCCCTGAAATACAGTTCGAGCAGTTGCGCAGCCGCCTGATATGGCGTCACCTGATCAGTCAGCATTCTATGTTCAACCTGCCGGAGGGCGGTTTTTATTTCCGGATTAAGATAGAAATGATCATGCAACCGGTGGTCTATGCTGTCGATCATGATCTGCTTTGACTGCTGCTGGCGCTTGAGGCGGAAATAGCCGTTGGCCTGGGTAAAACGGTTGTATTCCTTGATGGTATCCCACACCCCTGGTATGCCATCGCCTGTAAGTGAAGAGCAGGTGATTGCAGGAGGTGACCAGCCGGATTCGGGCAGGGGGAACAGGTGGAGCGCATTTTTAATTTGTGTACAGGCAATCTGCGCCCTGCTTTTGTTGTCGCCATCGGCTTTATTAACGGCAATGGCATCGGCCATTTCCATAATCCCGCGCTTGATGCCCTGCAGCTCGTCGCCGGCACCGGAAATCATCAGCAACAGGAAGAAATCAACCATGGAATGCACGGCAATTTCTGACTGGCCAACTCCCACGGTCTCAACGATAATGGTGTCAAACCCGGCGGCTTCACAGATAATAATGGTTTCCCTGGTTTTTCGCGCGACACCGCCCAGTGAGCCGGCCGAGGGAGAAGGCCGGATAAATGCATTGGGGTGGGTCGAAAGCCCTTCCATCCGGGTTTTGTCACCTAAAATACTGCCTTTGGAACGGGAGCTGCTGGGATCTATGGCCAGTACCGCCAGCTTGTGACCGTTATTGGTGAGGAAGGTCCCCAGTGCTTCGATAAACGTGCTCTTCCCTGCCCCCGGCACCCCGGTAACACCCAGACGCACCGAATTACCGGCGTGCGGCAGGCAGCGGGCGATAATCTCCTGGGCCAGTGCCTGATGCTCTGGCAGGGCGCTTTCAACAAGGGTGATCGCCTGGCTGAAAATGGTACGGTTAAAGTTCAGGATCCCTTCCATAAACGCTTCCACAGAAGGAAGTTGCTTTCGGGTCCGCTTAAACTTTTTAACGGCCGATTCATTCAATACCGGCGGCTGTGGAATCCCTTCCTGTACCTTGAGGGCAGAATCAAAGGACTCCTTTTCATGCTTCTTTTTCATTTCCATGACAAAATATTCTGATAAACCGGCCATGCAGCGCATGCCCGGCCGTTGCTGATATCAAACAACCAAAGCCCGGAAGAGTTCCGGAAAACACCGGCTTCAGGACATGACAAAGTTAGACAATTCAGAAGCCAAAATTCCAAACGCGGCCCCGGAGTTATCACCGCAAAATAAACAAACCGGCCAACCTGTCCATTACAGTCAATCTTCATATTGAAATACAGATAACTATGTATTCACCTGATTACAATAAACAACTTTACAAGTTGACACTTTGGGTTATCCGTTTAATGCTATGCTGGTTTCATGCCATCACGAATGTCATCAGGAAATAAAAACCAAATATTTGTATGAGGTAAAGTATACTGTCGGGTTAAGGTTTGTCCCTCAGAATGTGACTCGTTGGATCTATGTAAAATAAACAGTTTCAAAAAGCTTGCTGAGGCATTACTGTGAAGAATACTATACTCTGTGAACCTCTGTGACTACTCCGTGAATCTCTGTGAAACAATTATTTACATGGAGGTCACCGAGGCATCACAGAACAACACAGAGAAGATTATAAAACACTGTGACCTTATAAATGAAAATCTCTCATAATTACCTTCGGATTACAAAGTTCATCTTTAACTCCGGCACATCAAATAGTGAACGACCCGATATTTTCCGACCGGGCACAAAAAAACACAGGGCAAACGCATCTAAATATTTTTTCATTTAAGTGACTGAATATCAATAGAATAATTTGTTTTTACTAAATTAAATGTTTATATTTGCCTGATAATCAGACTAATATAAACGTATGCAAGGAAATGGATTAATGTCTTCTTTTTCGGACATGAAAGACCCGAGAATTGAAAGAACCAAACGTCACCTGATGAACGATATACTTTTTATATCCATTGCGGCTGTTTTAAGTGGAGTTGAATCATGGGACGAAATGGAACTGTATGGAAAGAATAAGCAGCACTGGCTTTCAACCATTCTTGAATTACCTAACGGAATACCCTCACATGACACATTCAATCGCTTTTTTGCTGCTTTAGATCCAGATGAATTTGAAAGCAGGTTTTTGAAATGGGTTGCCTCTTTGGTCGACATAACCTCAGGAGAAACAATTCATATTGATGGAAAAACGATGAGAGGTTCGCGCAAGCAAGGTTGCAAATCGGCAACCCATATAGTCAGTGCCTGGGCCGACCAAAATGAGCTTATACTTGGGCAGATAAAGGTGGAAGATAAGTCAAACGAGATCACGGCAATACCATTGCTTTTAGATTCCTTGTTAATAAAAGGGAGTACGGTAACCATTGATGCAATGGGCTGTCAAAAATCAATAGCAAGACAAATCGTCAAAAAACAAGCTGACTATGTTCTGTCTGTTAAAGATAATCAACCTGAATTACTGGAAGAGATAGTAGATAGCTTCAGAATGTTACCAATAAATGACTATTATGAGGAAGTAGATTATGGTCATGGCCGTATTGAGAACCGCAAATGTTCTATAATCACAGACCTTAGTTTAATGTTTTGTAGCAACAAATGGGCCGGACTGAAATCAGTGGTGAAAATCGAACGTGAAAGAATTTTTAAAGCAACTGGTAAAGTTGAAAAGGATATCAACTATTACATCAGTACTTTGAGAAAAGCACCCATAATTGGAAAAAGTGCCAGAAAGCACTGGGGAATTGAAAATAAAGTGCATTGGGTATTAGATGTGGCATTTGGAGAAGATCTTAGCAGGAAAAGAGATAGAAATGCAGCTCAAAATTTCTCATCACTTAACAGAATCGCAATTAACCTTCTCAAAAAGAACAACTTAAAAGTCGGCATAAAAAGCAGACGCAAAATTTGTGGTTGGGATAATGAATTCCTTTTAAAAACCCTTAAAAATTAGATGGGTATTTCAGTAATTGATGTG
>DJGZ01000049.1 GCA_002433025.1 Bacteroidales bacterium UBA5833 | reverse complement strand
TTAATTTCAGGGTTAGAGATTAATGATTTGTTTCACTCCGGATTTACAATCCGTGAATATCTAAAGGGAGCATACTTGCAAACGCGCTTCCCTTTCCGGTTTCAATTATGGCTGTAATGGTTCTGCCACTTATTTCCAGGTATTCGCGGCAAAGGAATGGCTGATGCTGAGGCATTTATTGTTGGCTGGGCCAATGGTGGTAATGGTCTGTTCCAGGTAGTTAAGGAGCCTGACGGAGACTTAGGGCTGAATGCTTCTGTAACCGATATGAAACCCGGATATAAATTGCCCGTTTCTTTTTCAGTATTGGTGCTCTTTCCTTTCTGCTGCCGCTGATATATTGGCAAGCGCAGCTGCCTTCAGGAAGGGTCTTGCGCCGGAGGCGGGTACTTATCAGGATTCAGGGGGAGTGTAAAGCTGAACCTGCTCCCTTTGCCATATTCACTTTCGACCGAAATGGTGCCTCCGTTCCTTTCAACAAACTCCCTGACCAGGATCAGCCCCAGGCCGGTCCCCTTTTCGTTGGCCGTGCCTTTGGCCGAAATCACTTTTTCATCCAGGCTGAACAGTATTCTCAGGGTATCGGCATGAATACCGGTGCCATAGTCAGTAACCGTGATTCTGACCATATCCCCCTCGCGTTTGCTGTCAACCACTATCTGCGCACCCTCATAAGAGTATTTGATCGCATTGGAGAGCAGGTTGCGCATAACTGTTTTGGTCATATTAACATCAGCCTTCACCTCAAATTGATGATTGCTTAACTGTTTGATGCTGATGTTTTTACTTTCCGCCTGGGCGGATGCAAGCTGAACGGTCTCGTTGATCAGCCCATCAAGTCTGAAAATTTCAGGGTACACGCAGGTGTGGCCCATTTGCGTTTTGGCCCATGCCAGCAGGTTGTCGAGCAACTGAAAAGTATGTTCGGTTGAAATAAGGATCTGTTGCACCATGGTCTTGCGGTCCTCATCGCTGAAGTCATCGTATTCCTCGTTCAGCAACCTCGAAAATCCGAGAATGGACGTGAAGGGGCTGCGCAGGTCGTGGGCAATAATGGAGAAAAATTTGTCCTTGGCAAAGTTGGCTTCCTTCAGTTGCTTTTCAACCAGTTTCTGTTGTGCTTCGGCCTGTTTTCTCGCGCTGATATCGCGCGTTACCGCGATTATTTTTCCGGTTGCTTCACCATGGCTGTTATACTGTGGCTGTATCATGCTTTCGAACCAGATCAGCTTACCTACATGATCTTTAATGCGAAAAGCTGCCAAAACTGGATTGGGGCATTTTTTAAGCCGTTTGCCAAGCGTGGAAATATCGGGCAGGTCCTTTTCGTAAATAAGCGTTCCGGCCTTTGAGCCGGTGATTTCTTCGGCCGTATAGCCAAGGATATTTTTCACTGAAGGCGAAACGTATTCCACCGTCCCGTCGTGCGGGTGGATAGAAATGATGTCATTGGAGTTCTCCGCGATCAGCCGGAACATCTCTTCGCTCCTGCGGAGTGCCTCGCGCGAGGATTCCACTTCGGTGACATCCCTGCCGACAAACTGGTATTCCGAAAGGATATCGCCTTCGGTATATATCGCCCTGATGGTCCACTGCATCATGGCAGGGCCCGAGCCTGGTTTTTCGAGCTGGTGGTCGAAATTAACCACGGTACTTACCGGCTTTACCAGGTTAAGCAGCCTGCGGATTTTTGCATAATCCTTCGGAATGATGATTTCCCTGAGGGTAAGGGTGAGCAGGGTCGGGACCGGTTTCCCGAAAAACCGGGCAAAGGCCTGGTTTACAAAAGTAAAAGAGCCGTCGGGCCGGATCCTGCAGATGAGTTCAGTCTGGTCTTCGACAATGGCTTTGAAAAAGCGTTGACTGTCGAGCAGCCGGTCGTTGAAATACTTTTCTTCCGAGATATCCGCCATCACCCCGGTGATTCTCTCCCCGTTTTCATGCGATCCGGGCAGGTAATATCCTGATTTCCTGATCCAGTGGGGTTTCCCGTAAGCCATGATTCTGAAATCAAGTTCGAACCAGCCCATACGGGCGGAGATTCTCGACCACTGGGTTTTCACACGGTCAATATCCTCAGGGTGAACTTTTCCCATCCATTTTTCCGGGCTTACCGGGCCGGGTTCAATGTCGAAGATTTCATAACATTTGCTGCTCCATTCAAGTTTGCCGGAGTGTGGCTCCAACTCCCAGGCGCCTGCTTTCAGGGCTTTCAGCGCCACTTCAAGCCTGTTTTCAAAGCGGAGCATTTCCTGTTGAATGCTCACTTTTTCAGCGATCTCGCTGAGCAGGCGGGAGTTTTTCTGTTCAAGTTCTTCCGTTCGCCTGGCTACCTGGATTTCGAGCTGACTGTTGTGAAACGCCTGCTGTACCTGCAGGGCTTTGAGTCTGCTGATGTCAGTGATGATCCCCGCGATGGCGCTGATGCTGCCGTCACTTAATTTCAGCGGTGATTTGGTAATCAGCGCAATCCTGACTTTTTCAGTATCACCCGGAAATGAAGATTCATAAGTTATTTCATTGCCGGAAAGAATAACTTGCCTGTCGGATGTAAAATGATCTTCTGCATTGGTTTTCCCGATTAACTCACCGGTGGTTTTTCCCAGCACACTGCCATATCCCTTACAACTTAAAATATCAAGAAACTGCCTGTTGCAGGCAATGTACCTGTGTTCAAGATCCTTTACGAAAACAGGGGCAGGGATCACCTCCATAAAATCCCACGACAAATTCAGTCTTGAAATATCCAGTATTTCCTTTGCCGCGGCGATGATGTTTTGCGGAAGCTCCGGTGGCAAATGGCTTCCTTCCTTATTGCTGAAATCTTTGTTATGGTGCGAAGGATTTGCCATATATAGTGCCACGGGTAAGTATAATGAGCATATCGGGATGATAAAATTATTAAATATTTTAATAATTGCTGTTTGGAATTTGTATAAATTTTATCATTTATTCTTTTAATGTATTTTTATAATAAAGATTTTGCATCCGGGTTAAGGAAAAATATAATCAGGAAACACCGGGCCGGGCTGTTATTTTCAGTTTGGTTTTCTGTTTCCTTTTTCAGCGAAATGGCTGGTAATAAAAGTTATGACTTGAATTCGACATTTGGTTGAATAAAATTTGTCATGGTTCGGAAGAATGGATAACTTTGTTCGGGATGGAGTATTGCATTTTTTATGAGACTGTTCAGAAGAGAAAAATTAATGCCGTTTCTGGCCGTATCGCTGCTCATTATGATGGTGGCAGTGGCTGTAATTGCTTTGTTGATCAGGGAGAAGCAAAAGGATGAAATTTCAACGGCCCTGGCAATTCTCAAAGATAGCCGTCAACCGGTAACCCAGGTGGAGAATACGCTTGCCGCCTTGTTTATGGCCGAAAATGAATTCAAGGAGTATGCGTTGGGATACAACAAAGTTCATTTCGGCAATTACCGTTTTCAGGTTGGCCTGCTGATCAGCCACCTCGATACCCTTCAGTCAATGATTGCGCCCTTTAATCCTGAAGCTGGTAAGACCGAAGCCAGAAAGATCATTGATGAGCGCGACCGGGAAGCGGGATCATATATAAGGCTTAAACGGCTGGCAGACTCGCTGATGATCATTACGGCAGCTATAGAATCTGTTCCCTTTGAGAATCATGACGGACCCCTGACTGTCAGAAAGTTTACTGCCCGTGCCGGAGGGCTTGATATTGATACCATCGATTTCAGCCAGACCACAGGATTGAGGAAAAAGGGACTGTTCGGGAAAATAAAGACATTTCTTGTAGGGGAGGAAGAGCAACAGACCATCAACGCCAAGGTAGTGGTTAAGCAGGGGGAAACTCCACCCCCGCAACCTGATGTGGCGGAAGATTCAGATACCACTTTTTCGCTTCACCGGTTTGCCGATGACATCATCAGCAGGTCAAACTCCTATTACCAGACCCAGATGCGAAGACAATTGCAACGCAGAAATGAGTTAAGGCAAAGCGAGCTGAAGCTGGTAAAGCTGAACAATGCCCTGATGGCTGAGATCAGGGGAATACTGTTTGCCCTGAAGGAAACAGCAGTGGTAAATGAGAATGTTTTCCGTGATCAGTCCGCCAGAACAATTACCCGTTCGGCGGGAATCCTTCATACCTCAATGATTGTATCGGTATTCGGGGCGTTTTTACTTGCCCTGGCGCTGGCATGGATGCTTCGCGAAAACCACCGTTACCAGCTCCGGCTCATTGCCTCAAAGCAGAAAGCAATTGAAGAAGCAGAAGAGAAAAGGAGGTTTCTTGCTTATATGAGCCATGAATTCAGAACACCGCTCTCTTCAGTGATAGGATTTACCGAGCAATTGGAGCAATCAGGCCTTAACAGCGAACAAACGGAGTACCTGTCGGGCATACTGTCATCATCGGAGATATTACTTACAACGGTAAACGATATTCTGGACCTTTCCAAACTTGAGGCAGGGAAGATGACCTTCCTCAACAACCCTTTCCGTCCTGAAGAAACGATACGCCAATCGGTAAGGTCATTCGAAAGCATGATCAGGGAAAGGAAGCTCAGGATCAGGGTTAATTCAATAAAACCCGGTGCCGTGCTGATCGGGGATGAAATCCGGTTGCGGCAGGTGCTCAATAACCTGATCAGCAATGCTGTGAAATATACCCTTAAAGGAACTATTACACTCGATGCTTCCCTGATTCCGGGAGATATTAAGGCCATGCTTGAAATAAGTGTAAAGGATACCGGAATTGGCATGTCATCCGGACAACTTGACACTGTTTTTGACGAATATTCCAGGTTCAGCACCGGGAATTCTTCCCGTTGGGTGATCGGAACAGGGCTGGGACTGCCTGTAACAAAAAAACTGGTAGAGGAAATGGGTGGGCGGATAGAGGTGCGCAGCGAGGTGGGGAAAGGGTCAGTCTTTATTGTCAGGATTCCATACGAAACCGGGGACGCCGGGGCTTTACCGGCAAGGATCTTTGATGCCGGCGCCGTTATTCATGCCCCTGAAGCCCGCATTTTAATTGCTGATGATGATTATTTCAACGTATTGCTTTTGAAAACGATCTTTAAACGGACCGGGGCTAAAACAGAATTTACTGACAATGGTGAAGATGCGTTGAATAAAATTTTATCCTCAAAGTATGATATCATTCTGAGTGACATGTATATGCCACGCATGGATGGACTGGAACTTGCAAGGAGAATCAGAACATTGCCGGATCCGGAAAAATCAGGGACTCCGCTGGTGATGATTACCGGCAATGTATCGTCCGAAGCCACCGAACAAATGAAAGATGCCGGCGTGAGCGATTATTTATACAAGCCCTTCCAGCAGAAAGACCTCTTCGAAGTGATTGGCAAATACCTTTCCTGAGCAGATTAAGAGCCAGCCTCTTTCTTATGATTCAGGGCTGTAACAACGGATTGCCGGTAGGATATCCCGATCGGCAGTTTTTCTTTTCCTGCCAGCACTGAATTGTTGGAGTATGCTTTTATATATTTCCGGTTTACAATAAAGGATTTATGGATCCTGAGAAATGATTTCTGCGGCAGTTGGCTTAAAAGCTGGTGGGTGGTGGAGGTGGCAAGGATCATCCGGTTTTCCAGAAAAACCTTGACATAATTCCCGTAGCTCTGAAGATAGACAATATTTTCAGTTTCAATAACTTCGGTTGAACCGCCCAGGTTAAGTTCAATGGATGCGGTTGGGTAACGCGTATCCGCATTTTCAATGACTTCACGAAGCCTTGCTTTTTCAAAAGCCCTTGCCACAGCCCTTTCGAAATGCTGTTTGGTGACCGGTTTTACCAGGTAATCAACCACATTGTACTCAAAGCTTTCGGCAGCATAGGCCGCATAGGCGGTGGTGAAAATTACCATGGGCTGAAATTCGAGGGTGTCGAGCATCTCAAGCCCATTGAGGCCGGGAAGGTTGATGTCGAGAAAAAGCAGATCAATGGCGCGTGTTTTCATAATCTCAAGCGCCTCCACCGCGTCGGAAGCGCAGGCTGCCAATTCAAGATTTGCCGTTTCGCTGATGTACGAAGTGATTACCCATTGAGCCGGTTGCTCATCATCAACCACCAGACAACTTAGTTTTTCATTTATATTTTCCATACCTTTCGGGTTGTATTATATGTTTTTTTTGAGCCGGATTTCGAATCCGAGTTCATATCCGGTCTTTTTTTTAGCGGTGTTCAGCGTGTAACTGCCGGGGAAGAGAATATCAAGCCGTTTTTTCAGTGTTTCGATGCCGGTACCACTCAGTTTCTTATAAGCCGGGTTTTCGGGCACTGAATTGACTATCTGTAATTTTACGAATTCGCTGTCGGAAGTCAACCTGATATTAATGACAGATTTTTCGTTAAGACCGAGACTTTTACGCAGTGCATGCTCTATCAGCGGGTGAAGCAACAGTGGTGGTACAGCCACAAGGCGGTCCTCCGTGTCTGCCGAAAAGTTAATGTCACACCTGACACCCAGCCGGAATTTTTCTATATCAAGAAAGTTACGGATAAAAGCGATCTCTTCCTCCAGAGGAACAGTTTCGCGGCCGGAAATCCCAACCTGGTAACGGAGCAGTTCCGAAAGTTTAAATGTATAATCAAGCGCCATCTCCTTGTCAACCATGATGGTCGCCGCGATATTATTCAGGCTGTTGAACAGAAAGTGGGGGTTAAGCTGGTTTTTCATGAAGTCGAGTTCAAGTTCTTTCATGCTAAGTTGGTTGTCGAGCGTAACTGCCCTGTGCTGCCCTTCCCCCAACAGGTAATTCACCAGGTATCCCCCGCCAAAAAAGCACAATACAATCAATAAACTGATCCATTTCGCATCCCAGGCCTGTGCAGGGCCGACTATTTCACTGCTCGTGCGGAGGGTAAAAAACCAGGCCAGGGCCAGCAGCAGCAAGGCTCCCGGAATAACAAGCCATAGCTTTCCGGATTTGCGGCCCGTCTTTATGAAAAAATTCTGTAAAAGAATAGAAATTCCGGCCATTGCAGTAAGCCATACCAACAGTACCCATACCTGGCCGGATATTATGTCAGGATTGAACCAGGTGGCCAGCAACGGGATTATCAGAAACAGAAATGCCGGTATAAACAGATAGCCGGAATATGACCTGCAGCTTTTCATTCCTTTAATTTCTCAGGCTAATTTACAAAACTACATGCTTCAGGCCAAACTCCGCCGATGATATGATGAAGTGCATTCGTCTGCCGGATAAATGCCCGGTGAAAATCAAGCCCCCGGCAGAAAACAATGAACCCTGCGGTATGGATGATCCGCAGGGTTGGTGAAGCTATTCAGGGGGGAGTGCCATCAGGGCATCCCGGGCATCTCCATCAGTTGAATTCCGGCGGGAACTTCAAACTTTTCGGCAGGAATGCGGGCATTTTCCTCAAACTTAACGGCTTCCATAGTGGTGAATGAATTCTGCATCTTTAGCATAATTCCCTTGTAATACCACATTTTTGTGAGAAGAGGCTCGCCGCTGTCATCAGCCTGGTTTAATTCCACTACAATACAATCTCTTCCCAGGAATTTTTCATTGCCCAGAATTTTTCCTCCTTCAGCTTCAATCATCTGCCTGAAAGTTACATCATCTTCAGGCATAATATCGGCGGTTGGATCTTCTTCGAGTTCTCCATCCTTGGTTTTAAAACCTGTTTTATCTTTGAGGTTAATAATGTAGCTATAACCATCTTTCATGATCATCAGCGAATTATCAGTCTGTTTTTCTCCCATATAATTGCTTTCAGATTCTGAGAAAAAAGCGTAACGGTCATTTTCGGTGTCAACCCACTGAACGGTTTTGGTTACACTATTTATTTCATTAGAGCTGAGTGTGCTTTTGTACTCAATCATATAGGTTTTCATACCTGCCATTTCGCCGGCTACTTCACTCATTTTTGAGTCGGGATTGATGTTAGAGCCACCTCCGCCACAGGATGTGAGGAATAAGGCAGCAGCTGCCATGAGCACAACTCCGGTTTTTCTGTTTGTTTTCATTGTGTTTGGATTAAGGGTTAAATGCAAATTTATCACAAACTATTTGGGATCAAATGTTATGGTAAGTGTTGCTCCGGCGCTGTTGCTGAGTTTCTTTCCGGCAAATTGCCCCGCCTGTAGTTTTTCAAGTATTTCCGGCTCTATACTCTTCCATGGAAATGTATAGGCATTGGGAAACTCCGAATCGGTACCCACTGCAATTTGTTCGCCATCGCCTTCAGTTTCGCCTATATAAAGATCAAACTGCAGCACCAGATGTACAAAAGGATTTTCAGGAGTTTTTTCGACTGAACATTTATTCAGCGCATCTTCTCCTTTTTCGATCCAGAGAACTGCTCCGGGCTGACCAGCCCTCAGACTAATAATCTCAGGTATTTCAAGCTCCTCCATACACTCACTCAGGTAGTATTCCAGGCCATAACCCGGAATATTAATGGCATAAGGTACTATTACTTCCGGAACATCATCATTTTCAAAATCTTTGGCCTTATATACCGGAATTTTCGAGAAATCATCAGGAATGAGTACACTAACATTTTTCCACACCACTTTGGCATCGGCAAATCCTGGGGCTGAATAATGCGCTGTAATGTTGTATGACCCGCAATTAAACTCAATGGTTTCTTCCTGCACAACCTTCTCGTCAATTCGGCCTGCAAAGCGGCTTATCTGAACCAATGTGAACTTTTCCTCGGTTTTATCATCTTCAAAATCAGCACAATTGTACGTTTCGTAATCAAAGCTTATGGAATTGGGACCTCCGTGAAAGTATTCATTGCCTTCGAAGCGAACAAAACGGGCATTGGTTTTTTTAAACTTTCCTTTTTCGCACCTGAGTTCAAACGCCGATATGGGATTACTCTTTGCCTCCCCGATTACATTACTCCTGATGCCGGAAACCGTTACCATTCCTGTATTTTCACCATTGGCAGTAGCTGTTCCCGCATAGCGGATTTTTGCAGCATGATAATCGGCTTTTGCTGTAATATCGGCTTCAATCTGATCAATGGTTGGAATACCCGGCTCATCCAGCAATTTTAAAGCGAGTTCGGCTTGTTCATGCGCACTCAGTCGGGTGGCAGAGGTAAATTTTCCATCAACTTTATACATTCCAATAATTACATTAGTATGCGGATCGCTGAGCTCGAAGTGGAAAACAAAGTAATAAGATGCCTTAATTCCCGGGCTGTCTTCATTTTCAACCCCGTCAGGTAGTTCGTCAGGAATACAATGAAATGATGCCGAAAGAATAAAATTCTTCATTGTATTGGCGGCATTCTGATCAACTTCAAGATTCTGGTTGTTGCCAATTTTGTACGCAAGATCCTGAATCCGTGATAAATAGCCAGCTTCCACCAGGTCAACCATCTGATTGTGCCTGATCCATTTGTCAGCTACCTCCGCTTTCATCTTATCCGGAGGGGCTTTTTCAGTGTAAAGTTTTTCGAGAATTTTAATCTTTCCCCGGTTTGCCAGGCTCACATCAGGCAAAAGAATCAGTGATAATGCCAGTACAATCAAGTATTTTCCAACGTTCATCTTTTGCAGATTTATGGTATTTGAAATGAAATGACAAGCTTTTCATCATCCCGGCAACAGGTGTCAAGATCATCGAGATGGCCAAACTGCGAGGTCAGAGCAGTTTTATCGGAAAAAACAATGTAATGCCCATTGTCTTCGTACTGACTGCGAAGCCTTTTTACCGATTGTTTCAGCTCCTTGCTCATCAAAACTGTAAGAAAGTATTCGGTAGTATAGCCTTCAGTAGAAGATTCAACACGCTCAACATCAACAATTACACATTCAGGACGAAATGCTTCAGGAATTTCATCGGGCCAGCGAAGTGCTGCAAAATTCCGGTCTAAAAGTCCTGTTTGCCAGGCAATGGCTTCAAGGTCGGCCTGATCGGTGAATTTGTTGCTGCTTATCCTCAGGACGGCTTCAATAGCAGGCAAATCTATTGCCAAAGTAGCCTGAGTTCGCAAAAACGCATATTCTGCATCCCATTTGCCTAATTTATATGGGGCATCCTGCCAAACTACTCCGCCTTTGCGGGGATCAAGCTTTACATAAACAAAATCTTTGGTATTCAGGAATGTAGCTGCATAGCGATTAAACTCATCCTCCTCTTCGGTAATTTCAAATGGGGAGGAGAAGCCTTGTATCTGCATTGAACCAACAATCTCAGTAAAATCGCTGAAGCTTATAGCAATGGGTTGGGCGAATGCAGAAAAACCAAAACCCATGGCCAAAACAGCCATAATTATTCTTTTCATAATCAAAGGTTTATAAGTTTAGAACTTAACAAATTCCACCCTGCGGTTTTGTGCTTTACCTTCGGGCGAATCGTTGGCTGCCATCGGTTTGCTTTCGCCATGTCCTTTTGAAGTAAGGCGATCTTTGGCAATTCCGAGTTCTGTAAGTTTATCCATTACGGCTTTGGCACGGGCTTCAGAAAGCTTAAGGTTGGATGCCTCGTCGCCATCGCTGTCGGTGTGCCCTTCTACCGAAAACTTTAGCGTAGGGTTATCCTGCATCATTTTCACTACATAGTTAATGGTGCCCATAGATTCGGCTTTGATGGTGGCTTTGTTTACATCGAACTTTATGCCGGTGGTAACAAATTTGCCATCTGTAAGTACTTTATCATACAGGGGAACAGCACCTTTGGCAATGCGGATGTTTTTTACAAATCCGTTCAAAGTACCTGAAGGGTTGTGAAATCCCAAAGTAAATCCCACTGGATTTATTTCAAGATTTGGGATATTTAATACCCGTGCATCGTCGATATAGGCTTTGAGGGCTCTTTTGTTAAATGAGATTGAAATATGGCGCCATCCTGGTTTGCTGCTGTTTACATTCGCGTTACTGAATCCCGGATAATAGCCAGTTGAAATATCCTTTCCATCAGCAGAATTCTGATCAAACCGGAGATAAAACCTTTTGCTGACATTATTGCCTGAATCGAGGGTTTTCTGATTCTTTGTATCCAACAAATATATCCTGTAGGTTTGAGAAGGTTTCTCATAATAAGCATCAAATTCAATAGTAAACTCCTCAGGTAAATAGTCTTCTTTCCGGTTTTTTAATAGAGGCACAATTCCATCAATGCCATTAATATTGCATTTACGAAACATGATCACATTCTCACCACCAAAGCCGGCATTTTCAACAACCCCGCCTGCCAAATCCCATTTGCTCGGGAACTCACCGTTTTGCTCCCCTTCCTGATTGTCTTCAAAAATAATCTCAGTGCCGGGTACAAAATCGTATTTTGACCACTCCAGAACAGGTTTTGGTTTTTCAGGTTCCTGGGGAGCAGGAGTTTCGTCTTTTGCAGGAGCAGTGTTGTCAGCAGCCTGCTTTTTATCTGGTTTTGAATCAGATTTATTTTCTTTATTCTTGCTTTCGGATTGCGAATCCTCTTTCTTTTTATCCTTTCCGTCGCCTTTTACAGTTTCATCAATACCTTCCTCGGTTTTGTCGAGAACTTTGTCAACGCCTCGGTCAAGGCGGCGTTCCACACGGTTTTCAACGTTCCGTTCGGCCTTTTTGGCGCTGCGGTTTACGACTTTATTCAGATCAATCTGGGCAAACAGCCCGGTGGTTACGAAGAGCAACAGAAATGCGGTCAGAAAATTTTTCATGCAGGGATAGGATTATTTATCATTGTTTGTTTAAAAGTTTCATAATGAAATTGTACCATGTCCGGATAGATTGATTTCCTTTTTTAAGGATATAAGCGGGCCTTCATGTTTGCATCAGATCTTTCGATCCGGTTTTTATGAAAGTTTCTGGCCTGACAATCCCGGATTATCATGATTTATAGCCTATTATTGATTGTGTAATCTGTTTACATTCAGATTTCCGGAAAAAATATGATAATTATATTATCTGAATAGCTTCCGGATAGTGTATATGCCAGACTAATAGCAAATTAATCCTTGAGGGTCAATTAGCAAGTCAGGCACAAAAAAAATGAGATGTTAATATTGAAGAAATTCTTACAGTTCATTTACCATCTTTTCATTATGCAAATATGCAGCACTTTCCTGAAATCTCAAATACTACTATCTTCATGATTGTGCATAAACCGGAAAATTTTGTTCACGGTAAATTTTTTCTTTGTTGCGCCGGGCCCTTGTTTTTGTGATTAAAAGCCGGTGGTTATTTTGCCCCGGGAGGGTAAGTATATTTGAAATGCCCGATTATGGTATACCTGAACAGACAATCGGCCAGCACCTGCCCTCCGCCGATATTGTGCACGATCAGGGGCCTTTTGCCGTCGGAAGACTTTTTATCAACTACGATTCCGATATGGGTAAGGCCCTGTCCCAGGTCCCAGCAAACAATATCCCCGGGACTGTAATCTTCTGTATTGTTCGTGATTGATCTGATTTCTCCGTGCCTGCTGAAAAATGTCATCAGGTTGGGCACCCTTCGGTGGTCAATATTTTTGTCGGGTTTTGACAGGCCCCAGTTTTTGGGATACAGATTGAAGCAGGCCGTCATATCTTCATGCACTTCTTTTTGAAGGTCGATCCCAAGCCTGCGGTAAGCCCTGATAACCACATCCGTGCATACTCCCCTGCCTTCAGGCACATCACCGCCGGGGTAATCCAGTACATAATATGCAGGGTCATAAACCACTTCCTGCTTTGTAAGGCTGATTGCCGCGGAAGACAGTTTTCCGGCAAAATTCATCTGGGCCTTTACCGGTAAAACACAGATTAGTAATACCGTTATTGTAGAGCAAATCATTCTCATTACTTGCAGAATGCCTGGGTGGAACGCTGAAAAAAGTATAACGCTGCAAAGGGAAATATCTTGTGCCCGGATTGCCCGGCGTTTGTTTTCAATACCGGCTGGGAGGCAAGGATGTTACTGCCCTATAGAATTTTTGTGAGCAACAATGTCTTCTTATTGAAATCCGCGGCTGCATTGATGACCTTCCGGTATTCTTCGTACTGTTCAACGGGATAGAAAGGATTATTGTAAAATTCATCAATCGTGATGCGGATAACGTTACCGTTTCTGACAGCGGCTGACCTGAATGCACAGTGAATGCCTTCCGGCCCATCCATCACAATGTTCATATTCAGGTCATCCGCATTCTTTGCTTCATATCCTTCGGGAATAACAAAATCCAGTACCCTGTAGTAGCTTCTGAGGTATTCGAGGTTAACCGGCAGTTTCCGCTGATTATCCTTGTAGAGTTCAGACTGGGTTCCGATGGTTTCACCGATTTTGATCAGCAAATCACTCCCTGCCGACTCAACATGGGCGTTTCCTGTCATGTCAAGGTTCCATACCAGCGGTTTCAGCCCGGCGTTTTCGGGTTCGGTATTGATAACTTCCCAGGAACTGATCGTAGAGTTTTCAACTCCGAGATTAAAAATTGATTGGATAATTTCTTCCTTACGGTCTTGATCTATCAGATGCCAGAATGACTGAAGCGGGCTGGCATTCAAACCCGAAAAAATCCTTTTCAGCTTTATATTCAATTGATTAGATGCAAGATCTACCCCTATGGTTTGCAAAAGGGTATCTGCGTTCTTCGCGCTTTTTTCTACCGGAATCTGCCCGATTTTGAATGAGAGTGTCCTGAGCTCTTCATTTGGGCTAACAATTTTTGTGAACAGGGCAAAAGCACCTTGTATTTCAGCGGGGATAAGGCCTATGCGGTACCCTTCGTTGTCAGGCATCAGATACTTATCAATGGCAGGGAAGTAGAACAGTTGTTTCTGAAGGAAGTTGTACCCGTTAAACTCCGGATCGAAAGGGTGATCTGTATTGTCGCTGGTAAGCACCAGTTCATAATTGATACCGGCAGCATCAAACAGGGCAGCAAACAAGCGGATGGCCCCATGTTCACCGGTATAAAGGTTGAGGATAATCTGATCAATACTGGCATCGAAACGGCTGTCGTCCGATATGCTGATTTCCGATTTTATCCTGTTTTCAATATACCTGATCTTCATCTCTTCGGATCCCTGAGGGATGTTCATTTTCTTTACCAGCGCCCTGGCTGCCGATAATTCCTTTTTCTCAAACTGAAACGTGTTTGAATATACATTCCGGCAGGCCTTGGCCCATGAATTAACCCTTATTGCGCTGATATAACGGTTAAAGGAGAGGGTGAATTCATACCGCATCAGGTTAGCCCTGTAAAATGAATAAGGCTCACTTTCAAGTGCAGGGATATTTCCGGCAACCGATTTCATAATGCTGGTCTGGTTGTCACCTTTATATAGCCGGAACGGGGGAAATCCATTGTAACTCTTTATCAGATAGCCAAGTTTATCAGGAAATGAATAGATGACTTCAACGTGTGATTTCGGGATATCTTCCTGGATATACACCGTACCGAAGGGATCGAATTTCTTCCTGAGGATGTAATAATACTCAAGATGCCCACCGGCTTCAGCACCCTCAATGGCAAAGACATTGAAATTTCCCTTGTTTTCGAGGTTCTCGATTTTGCGGATACTTTCCCGGGGCAGTTCGGTTATGGTTCCGGAAGGAGATATAAATCTTGCTTTTATCGCAATGGTTTCCAGCACATCGTCGATGGGAATGTAGATTTTATTGTAGTTGTCAATAGCCGGGGTGGTTTCGAGCCTGAATTTCCTGTGCAGGACGTTGATCTCTTCAAAATAGTCATCCTGGTTCAGGTAGATTTCCGTGATTCTTTTTTCCTGTTCAACAATGGCGCCTTTTACAGGCGTCATTGTATCAGCTATGCCGGATGCAGGAACTATATCCCAGGTATATTTGTCATATACTGTCTGGCTGTAAAGGCCTTGAAATATAAATACCAATAACAGGGTGAGCAGATTTTTCATAGTTCAGATTTTATTCAGTACAATGGAATTCAGGTAGGCTTTTTTCAGATTGTCAATCATTTCATCGAATTCAGCAAGGGTCCCCCCTTCAATCAGAAGCAGGTTAACCGTTATTTCGGATACCATTAAGATCCGGGATCCTTCTTTGTGATATTGTATTTTGAACCCGAAGTCAGGATGTTGAAATGAACTGTTTTCAGGCAGGGAGACAACCTCCATATCTTCGGGAATTTCAAGAATGACAGTACTTTTTCTGCTGAAACAGCTTTCGTTCATGAACGGGGTCAGACGCTTGTTTTTGACTCTGTAATTCTGCAGTATCCTTTCGGTATGCATATTCAGGTAGATGTTATCACCATGTTTAACGGCATAGTCGGGCAAATCGAGGTGATAAGCCAGCATGAAAGGCTGGGATGATGAAGTGGATTCAGTAGTACTTATATCGGAGGCAATGAATTTATTGCTTGCAAATGGTTTGATCCGCATCATAAGTTCATTGTACCGGCTTTTCTCTGCGCGTTTAAACAGTCCGGTAAATTGCGCCTTGTTTTCACCGGTTACCCTCATGGTACCGGAACCTGTCAGCCGGCCCTGCCTGAAAGAGAGGAAGAGGGAGTCCTGAATGATATTCAGATCAGCACTTTCAACTGGCACCTCCAGTAATTGAAACTCGTGACCTGCTGTTTCTGCGAGGCATTCCTTGCCCTGAATAAATGCAGGGATCTGGCCGATATTGTGATATTGCGTTGTTCCATCCAGAAATACCGGTTTATCCGGCTCTTTCCACCAGATGCAGATCATGTGGTTGTCATTGGCAATTGAGGGAAAATCGGAGTAACGGTAGGGTAAATCCCTGGTGCCTATCCATCCCAGTCCGGCATTTAACCCCGCTGATCCGAGCATGGCTTTCAGCAGGTTTGACTTGTCCTTGCAGTCTCCGTACCTGTTTTTCAGTACTGTTCCGGCCTCCCGGGGGATAAAACTATTGTCTCCGTCTTCAATGGCGATATACCGGATGTACTGCTGCACCCACCGGAAGATGGCTTCCGCTTTTTCTTCATCGTGCCGCAGTTGGGCTGTAAGTGAATCGCTGAGTGTTCTGATGGCAGGGTCGGTTTCCGTTCTGAGCCTGCCGACATTGGTTTTATGCCATTTAAACAGGTCCGCGATGGTCCCCATTACAGGCTCAATCCGGTCTTTTGAATGAATTTCACTGATATGGATCAGCACATGAGGAATGTAGTACCGGATGCCGGGAGAAAATTCATCACTGGTAAGGGCAGGCGTTTGGGTGGCTTCCCAGCGATAAATCATTTGTTTGCCTTTTTTTTCGGAAGTGAATTGCACCATGCTGGTATCAATGCCGTACATCCTGTAACTGATTTTTACAGATGGGGGAAAGGTCAGGGTCAGGCGTGATTTGTGCGTCGGGATTGCATCACCGAAGTTAAAGATTACCGGAAAATAAGGATCATCCATTACCGTTTCCGATTCGGTGATCAGGCGTGTTCCCCCGGCAACCGCCGGAAAATTGAAAGAATACGTGTAGGTGTCGTCGTAAAACAATCCGTCATCGATTTCGGTGCCCTTTACCAGGTCTTTTGCAGGATAATCCCGGAAGCCCTTTCCCTGAGGTACCCGGGTATAAGCCCTGAAAGATTCCATGCCGGCCCTGGGATTGAAGTATTCTTTCGAAGCGGAATACAGCGAAGCGTTTCCGGTCAGTATGTATTTTGAATTGTAATCCTTTTCCCGGATCCTGATAGTTTCGGATGATAATAATTCAAAGGAAACGGATTTTTCATTTATTTCGGTAATGATTGAATGGCCGGGATAGGCCGCCCGGAATGCGGAAAATTCATCCGGGGCCTGAGCCCGGCAAAAACCCGGTATCAGCATCAGTAAAAGGAATACTCCTGAAAGACTACAACTCCCTGATTTCATATAGGTCTCCTGAATCGTAGAACAATTGTCCGGTCATGCGGCCTGTGGTATCATAATACCGCCATTCCCCGTCTTCACGGTTGAACATATACCGGCCCTCTTTTGATTTTTGTCCGCCCGGATGATAATACGTGAAGTCGCCATGCCGCATATCCTGGCTGAATATAAGTTTTTCCTTCAATTTTCCGTTTGGATAGTAGGTTATTGACAAACCCTCGTTATCCCCCTTGTGGTAATAGATTTCCTTGAAAGGCCTGCCCCCCGGATAGAAAGAAGTGAATTTGCCATGAAATAATCCGTTCTCAAGGGTGAATGCGGCCGATAAGCTGCCATCCGGGTAGTATGTTTTAACATCCTGTAATTCCGGGGTGGCAACTATGGATGGTACATATTTGCCGGATTTGTCTTGGTAGGAGATCTCTCTGATTACATCCTGTACGAAAAGCATCCGGTACATCAATATACTATCGGGAGAATAATACCAGGCGTAACCGTTTTTCAGGTCATTCCTGTAATTCATTTTCCGGTATACCTTTCCATTTTCATGATATTCCATAAAAACGCCCTGATTCACATTCATTTCATATGGATCGACCGATTTCAGGCGGCCGTATTCATAACGTTTTATCAGGCCATGGGTTTTGTTCATTATATAGGGAACCTCCATCTCAGGATTGCCCTGGTGATCCCAATACTTCATGATTCCGTTCTGATGCCCGTGAAGCATGTTGTTTACCCGCTGCAGCCTGCCATTGGGGTAGTACCACTCCTGACTTCCGTGGAATACATAATCGGAAAGCGAACCTTGACGCCTGATCTGTCCTGAGGGGTAGTGATCGGTAAAATGGATAGAGTCGAGGCTGTAATCAATATCTGCTGAGGGTTTTCCTTCTGCATCATACAGGATCAACCGGTAAGAATCTCCTTCATTGTTAAAGAACTCGTCGTAGTATCTTCTGCCGCTGAGGGCAAAGTTCATGCTGAGCCCTTTCCGTAAACCCTTATGGTAAAAGGACCTCGATTCAATGGTATCATTGGCATAGTATTCAAACCACTCGCCATCATATTCGTTTTCTGAGAAGTTTCCTTTTCTCTCTGGTTTTCCGGAAGGATAAAATGATCTGAATTCCCCCTCTATCAAGCCATCAATGCATGTAAAATCATCTTTGATGCCTCCGCTGATGTGATAGGATATCTGTCTGCCCGATTGCAGACCACCAGAAAAATTCAAAAGATTCTGAATGTTTCCGTTTGGGTACCAGAACTTCCATTGTCCTTCGTAAAGTCCGTTTCTGATCATGCCCTCTGACTCCGGCGAGCCGTCGTAAAAAAATGTTCTGTATACAATCGACTTGTTCTGATCCAGTTTTTCTGATGCCAGCAGCCGGCCTTTATGGTCGTAAGCCTTATAACTGATCAGGGTGTCATGATCTATCTCTTCTGTACTGCTGATATTTCCTTCCGGATAATAATTTGTCCTGATCCCTTTGAGAAATCCCCCGCTGTAAATGGAGTCATTCCGGATAATTTTACCTTCTCTGTTGTAAAACAGCTTGATTCCTGATAACAATCCGTTCTCATCAAATTCGTATGTTTCCTGCTTCGAGCCGTTTGGGTAATATTTTATCCAGGGTCCGGAAGGAAGTCCGTTTTTAAGTGTGCCTTCCGATTCTTTTGAGCCATCCGGATACCAGGTAGTGGTAATACCTTCCGGAATACTGTCCTGGTATGTTCCTGTAGTTTTGGTGATGCCGTTTAGCCAGGTTTCGGTATACGGGCCTTCCGCCTTATTGTTTTTAAAAGAAGTCGATCTGCTAAAGCCCTGCCTGTAAAAGTATTCCTTTGCAGTGCCCTCCTTCTTACCTTCCCGGGCATAGAATTCCGTCAAAGGAAAACCCGAAAGGGTAAATTCGCGGTCAACACCATGTGCTTCTCCCTCTTTCCTGGAATAAATCCCCGAAGGCCTCCCGTTGGGGTGGAAAGTTCCCGACTCCCCATCAAGCACCCCACCTGAGAACTTCAGATGTTGTGCCGGATTGCCGTCTTCATGGTAGATATACCAGTCTCCGTCAGAAGCATCATTTTTGTAAAATCCTCTTTCCGAAACTGACCCGTTGCCCCTGGTGATAATCCAGTTTCCGTCCTTTATGGAATTGTTCCCTTCCTGCATGCGGCCAATGCCCAGCAAAACATCATTTTCATCAAAATGAAGCATTCTATGCTGCGCCTTTTCGTTTACCGGATTGTAACCATAGTTACGGTAACTGAGGATGGTAGTTTTTGACCATTCTATAAATGACCTGAGGTCTTCAATATTGTTCTGAATCCATTTTTTGATTTTCTCATTTTCAAGCTGATTGTAGGAATAATACAGGGAAGTGTTGAATAGCTTTTCCTTTATCATACTTTCAAAGAACCTGACATATAGCTGGTTGTATAAGGAGGTGTCGCTGGCATCATAATTCATATTGGTAAAGAGCAGGTAGGATTGTCTGGAAGTCAGGAAATCGAGGTCACCCTGAAACCTGAATTTCTCGTTAAAAGCAAGCTCTGACCTCATCAGCAGATCCAGCGCTTCCCATTTTTCAGCATTATCGTCATTATGACGGAGATACATATGCTGTTTATTGAGCGAGTCGCGGGCTCCGGTTATGCAGCTTTCAAATTCAGTGAGAAGCATTAATTCAGGATTCATCAGGATGGCCATGTTATACGCCAGATAAGACTCCGGGAGCCGGCCCATCACAAAGTTTGCCTGCGCCAGGGCGAGGTGGCTTGTCGCATGAAAGGGCTTGATGCGGATTCCCTGCAACAGCACTTCTTCCGCCTCCTCCGGCTGGTTGTTTCTGAGGTAAGCGACCCCAAGGTTGAACCTGAGATTGGAATTGTAAGGCCATTTTTTCAGTGAAGAAAGAAATGAATCAATGGCTTCACGGGTTTTACCCAGATCATCAAGAATACTGCCCAGGGTTATCGCGATGGCGGCATCGGATGGATTCAGCGCATGGGCTTCCCTGCACAGGCGGTATGCTTCATCATTTTCGTCAAGTTGCCACTTGCAGAGCGATTTCTCATAAATCGCCCAGGCATAGTTGGGATCACATGGACTTACTGAATCAAAAACTTCTATTGCTTTGTGATACTCATTGTTATCATATAATTCTATCCCGCGTTCCACCAGAGATGTAGACTGTTCGAGGGCAGACTGTCTGGTCTGGGAAATTACAGAAAAGGAGACAACAAGAACTAAAAGAGAAGTCAGGATAGGCTTTTTCATATATATACGGACATTGTTTGACATTCGCATAAGAAATATTTTGGGAGCTGAAGCCACTTAAATCCAGGAATTTATCCTTCAATAAATGAAAATTATCCGCTCTTATATCTATGCCTTTTCCGCAATTTATCCATTATATTCTTTACCGCTGCTATATTCCGGGAAAGGCTTTTGTGCTAAATACTGATTCCGGTTTGCAATATTAAAAGGATTTGGACATGAAATTCAGAATAATCAATATTTTTTGTCAGTTTAGAAAGATTATAAAAAAGGAAATGGCGAAGGTTTGAATATACCTTGATTTTGGCGGACTTCACTGATGAAATTTCTAGTGAAATAAGCATCTTTGTCAGAAAAACAGGCCCACATTCGGTAAACATTTATAATTTTCACCGCCATTAAAACGAATTGATATGAAGCAGATGATTTTACCTATTCTTCTGATCTTAAGCATAGTATCCTGCAATGGCCCCGGTTCGGGCAGCCATCTCATTCAGGACAAGGCCTACCGCGAGGCGGTGCATTCCCACTTCCTGACCCGGAAGTCCATGGCTGCAGGGCGCGATTCGGTGCTTTTCAGCGTTTTTGAAAAGGATCTGAGTTTGGAAGAGAAAGAGGGGCTGGAATTTCTGTATGCCTTTATGCCGCTGAGCGATCTGGCCATGCACGACGGCACCTATTACCTGAAGCAGGTAAAGACGGCGCTGGAAGCCCGCTCGTTTTTCAGCTGGGGGGCTTCCGTTCCTGAGGATATTTTTCTGCATTTTGTATTGCCTTACCGGGTGAACAATGAATATACCGATACCGCGCGTCAGGTGTTTTTCAGGGAACTGAAGGACCGAATTGCCGGAATGGCGATGGCGGAAGCGGCCCTGGAAGTCAACCACTGGTGTCACGAAAAGGTGATCTACAAATCGACCGATGAACGGACATCGGGTCCGTTGACCACCGTGCGCACCGCGTTCGGGCGTTGCGGTGAGGAATCCACCTTTACTGTGTCGGCCATGCGTTCCGTGGGTATCCCTGCCCGTCAGGTGTATACCCCGCGCTGGGCCCATACCGACGACAATCATGCCTGGGTGGAAGTGTGGATTGACGGCAACTGGCATTTCCTGGGCGCCTGCGAACCGGAGCCGGCCCTCGATTTGGCCTGGTTTGCCGAACCCGTGAAGCGCGCCATGATGACCCACACCTTTGTTTTTGGCAAATACAACGGCAGCGAGGAAGTGGTGGAGAGCCGGGAATGCTATGCCAGGCTTAACCTTTTAAAGAACTATACCCGCGTTAAAACCCTTCCCGTTAAAGTGACCGGTACTGAGGGTGCACCTGTGCCGGGCGCCAGGGTGGAGTTTGGGTTGTATAATTATGCAGAGTTTTACCCCATCGTAACTCAATATACAGCGGAGAACGGCACCTGTGCCGTCACCACCGGATTCGGCGACCTGATGCTGCATATTTCCCATCAGGGAATTTCCAATTCCGCCCTGGTGCGCGCCGATGAAAAGGATACCGTTGAGGTGCGGCTGGGGGATGCTTCCACATTCTTCCCGGAAGGGGTTTATACACTTTATCCTCCGGTGAGACAAGCCGTTCCTCCTGCAGATTCATTGCTTGCCGCCCGGAACAATATCCGCCTGCTTCAGGAAGATTCCATCAGGGCCATCTACATCGCGACTTTTATTGATTCCATTGCCGGGGCGCAGCTGGCTACCGGTCATAACCTTAACCCTGCTGAACTATGGAGATTTCTTTCGCTCAGCCGTGGCAACTGGCCTGAGATCAGCAACTTTGTCAGGAGTCTGAAGCCCGGAGACCGGGAAACCGGCATGGCGTTGCTGGCCAATATTTCGGAAAAGGACCTTCATGATATTCAGGCTTCCACGCTGACTGACCATCTGGAAGCGCTCAAGACCTATCAGCCTGTGCAGGCGCTTCCGGAAGAAGATTACCACCGTTACATCCTTTCGCCGCGCATCGGGAAGGAGTTTGTTACCGGCTGGCGCAGTTATATACAGCGGGTGTTCCCGGCTGATGTGGCTGAGGAATTCCGTTCAGATCCCATCAAAATCAGGGAGTGGATTGCAGCCAACATTTTACCGGATACGATCAACAACTATTATGGTGTGCCGCTGATCCCTGAGGGAATGCTGCAGCTGGGCCGGGCTGATGAGTATTCGCGCAACCTGCTGTTTGTAGCTATCAGCCGCAGTTTTGGCATCCCTGCCCGCCTGGAGCCAGCCACCCGGCGGCCGCAATATTTTAACTCCGGTGAGTGGCACGATGTGTTTTTTGCCGCTCAGTCCGGTAAGGGTTCTGTTCCCCGCGGCAGTGTCACCTTCCGCAATCTTTCGGACGATAAAGACTTTGTGCCCCGTTATTATGTGCATTACACCATTGCCCGCTACGACAGGGGCCGTTTTGTAACCCTGGATTATGAGTATGACGCTTCACTGCTGAAGTTTCCCGCCACCGTATCGGTAGATACCGGCTATTACCGGCTGATCACCGGCAACCGGCAGAGCGGGGGAGAGGTGGTTGCAGGCATTTCATATTTCAGGGTCAGTGAAGGGAAGACGCGGGTGGTAGACATCAGCCTGGCTGCCGCCACCGAAAAATCGGGTATCCTGGGTAAAGCCGACCTGAGTGCATCATTCCGTGGGCTGGAAGGCGGAGAAACCATAAAACTCGCTTTCATGTCGGGTGAAAAGGGGTTGGTGGTGGCGCTGATCGATCCCTCAAAGGAGCCGACCAAACACCTGATGGAGGATATCAGGGCTGTGAAAACCGCCCTTGATCAGTGGGGAGGCAGGGTGTTGTTTCTGGTGGCCGCTGATAAGTTGTCGCGCACATTTTCGCCGTCGGTTTACCGCGATTTGCCTGGCGCTGCGCTGTTCGGGCATGATGCCGGAGGGGAGGTGGCCGCCGCGGTCAGCACCGTTTGTTCAATCGACGGAATTCCTCAGTGGCCCGTGGTGGCCGTGATCAACGCCAGGGGAGAGATCAGCTGGCACTCCGAAGGATACCGCATCGGACTTGGCGATCAGCTGCTTAAGCAACTCAGGGAAGCGGAGAAATAGGTTACCGGAGTGATTTTCTGATGTTCATCATTTAACAAGCCGGTTTCACAAAGATGCTGACGGAGATTCATTTCCGGGAGCGACTCAGAAGCCTATGGCAATGTGCAGGCCTGCCCCGAAATGATGATGCCTGGTGTCGATGCCGGCACTCAGCACCGGTCCGATATGGAAAGGACCCAGCGGAAATTCATACAATACTTCCAGGTGGGTGGTAAACCTTAATTCGTCGGGGTGTTCATCTTCAAAGGCCAGACCCGGAGCCAGAATTATACTGAAATGCCCGAAAGGCCGGTAGGCTCCGGCCAGCCCAAGCCAGTGATGACCATGTTCATCAAAAATTCTTTCATACCCGGCACCAATGCCAAAACGCCCGTTTCTCAGGCTATACATATAGTGCAGGTGCAGGGAATAGGCCTGCTCACTCTCATCCGGAAACCACGCAATGGAGTTAACAACGCCGATTTCGTGCCTGTAGTCGTGGTGATGTGCATGTCCGCCGTGTCCGGAATGCCTTTCCTCCTGGGCATTCAGCAAAGGGGGGCATGAAAGTGTTGCAATCAGTAAGAGGAGTGTTTTTGTATTCATCGGATGCAATAAGTAAATCAGTTTGCACAAAGGTGTGGAGTGTGCAATTTATGTTTCGCATGCATTAACAACCGAACCCTGAAAATGGTTGATAATAAAGGAATGAACAAAAGAAACAGTTTCGTTCAACGGGATACTGTATTAAAACCTGCCGGAAATGCCATGTGCAGCAAATCAGGGAATATTTTTCGCAAATAGTAAGGTGGAAAAGCCTTTTTCAATAAGGGGTTGATGAAAAACCCCTGAAAAACTGTGATAATTCCGAAATCCTTTTCATCTTTGACCTTGCTATGTCAGATTATTTAACACTCAGTGAAGCGGGCGTGTATGCGGTTCCGGTCAGGGAAGAGGATCTGGCTACTGCCGGGGGCGGAATGCTTTTGTTCTCTCCTTTGTCGGGATATGTTGCTGTTGTTGAGCGCGGGGATGTACGGATGCTGCAGGAAGTGATCGCCGGCAGGATGTCCGCCGCGACGTTACCCGGTGCAGCGCAGTTGCCCGAAGGCCTGTTCGCGTTCGGCAGGGAACAGGTGCTGCATCATTACAAAGTGCCCGGCCAGGGCGACACCCTTTCCATCCTTCCCAACCAGAAATGCAATTTTTCCTGTTCATACTGCTATTCGGCAAAAGGGCGTTCCGACAGCGAGTTAAGCCCGGAAGCGCTCAGGGCGATGCTCAGGTACTTCATTGATCCTGCGCGCATTGAGCCCTGTGAGCTGAACATCCTGATTGCCGGAGGAGGCGAGCCCATGCTCTCCTGGCCCCTGATCAGCGGAGGACTGGACTACGCCGCAACGCTGGCAGCTGAGCACGGCTTTAAACTCTACATCAGGATCATTACCAACGGCAGCATCCTGAATGAAGAAATTATCCGGACATTGCTCCGCCACCGGATCAGGGTATGCGTTTCTTTCGAAATCCTTGAAGAGCTTCAGCAAATGCAAAGGGGCGCCTATCAACGGGTACATCAGCATATACGATCGCTGATCGGCCGGGGGATTATCCCTGAAATCTTTGCCACCATCACTCCCGCCGGGGTGGAACGCATGGAGGAAATGCTGGAAGCGGTGCATCAATCCTTCCCGGAAGTCAAAAAAGTGAATTTCGATCCGGTGATGGATAAGCGTCTTTTTGCGGGCACTGAAGATCTGTCGGCTTTCTATAGCAGTTTTACACGGAATTATTTCGAGGCTATGGAGGCTTTCCGCGACAAAGGACTGGAAACGGGAAATTCCATCCTGGAAAAGTTCAGCCGGCTGCGTGACCGTTTCTGCCCGGGATACCTCTGCCTTACGGCCGAAGGTACCCTGAGTTTGTGTCATAAAGTTTCATCACCATCCGATCCGGCTTATGACAGGTACTGTTACGGGAGCGTGACTTTATCGGGCAAGCCGGATATGGATCAGGCGAAATTTGACCGGCTCCTTCAATACAATGCCGCGCATTTCAGCGAATGCAACGACTGTTTTGCACGCTGGCACTGCGGCGGCGGCTGCATGGCCTGCCGCGATCATTTCAGTGAAGAGCAGTTTCGCGAAGTTTGTAATTTTCACCGCGAAATGCTTTACAATCTGCTGATCCGGAAACTGAAAAACCAGCACCTGTGAATGCCCGGATGATGAAAACCACAGCTCATGACATAAAAGATTTTTTTATCCCGCTGGAGCAGGGGGATGTTTATTTTATTAAAACGCAAGAGGATGTCTGGCTGGTATTGTCACCCCTGGCCAATGCTATGCTATTGGCAAAGGGCGATGTGGTGCAGCAGCTTGATTCTCTGCTCCGGCAGGACAATAACCGATACGTCAATCATCAACTTGCCACAGCCGCAGAAGCACTAAGCCGCATTATCCCTGCCGGAGACAGAATTGCCCGGATATCCGCCCCACAGGACCTGCAAAAACTATCCATACTGCCCACCCAGGCGTGTAACCTTTCGTGTTCATACTGCTACGCTGCGGCCGGCCGTTCGGCAGATCGCCTTGGCTGGGAGAAGCTCAAAGGAACGCTTGAGTATTTCATCGATGCCGGCCGGCTGAAAAGCCGCTACCTTACCATTTCGTTTATCGGGGGTGGAGAGCCGCTGCTTGAGTGGGAAATGGTGAAAAAGGGGATTGAATATGCCGGGAAAAGGGCAGCAGAGCAGGGCTTCAGGGTGGATATTACCCTGATTACCAATGGAACCGTGATGAATGATGAAATGGCCGCTTTCCTTAAAGCACACAGGGTATTGCCAAATATTTCGTTTGATATCCTGGAGGATGTGCAGCAAAAACAGCGCGGGCATTACGATCAGGTGATGGCCACGCTCGATTGCCTGATCAGAAACGGGCATCAGCCTTCGGTGAATGCAACCATCACCCCTGAAAACGTGGAAAGGATGGATCAGATGGCCGGTTTGATGTTCAGGCGTTTTCCCGATATAAAGTTGATGATCTTTGAGCCGGTGGTGGATCCCGGAATATTCGCTACAGCGCAGGATTTACGCGGTTTTTATGTAAAATACACCCGGGAAATATTCCGCGTAAGGCAGATGGCCCGCGAAAAGGGCTGTATCATAGAGTGCCGCATCCTTAACAATGTTGGGGAAATTCTCGACCGCGGCTGCCCGCCCAAACTTACCCTTACCCCCCGGGGCGACCTTACCATTTGCTATTGCGTGTCGTCCCCCCTCGAAAAATCTTTTGAAAAACGGGTATATGGCCGGGCAGACGACCAGGGAAAGCTATGTTTTGATCAGGAAAAATTCTCGGCCATCTGCAGCGAAAATGTCTACAGTTTTAACAAATGTGAACATTGTTTTGCCAAATGGTACTGCGCCGGCGGTTGCATGTGCCCCAACGATCTGTATGATGAGGCCCGCCTGGAGGTGCTCTGCGGTTTTACCCGTGAACTGGTGGCCCGGGAACTGACCGGCAGGGTGCAACGCAGGCATTTCCGCAAAAATGGTGAGGATATACTGCAAATCCTTTCAGCAGGAGAAAATGAAATCTCACCTGTTTATTCCGTTGGTTGAGCCGGGAACAACTTCAGGGTAAGCGTCCGGAGTCCTTACTTAGAATCAGAATAAATAACCTGAAAGTTAAAGTTTCGCTGGACAAACGGTAAATTTTATCAGATATTTGCATCTGCGGCACCCCGGTGCACACGAGTAGAAACATGCCGAACGACTACTGTAAAAAGAAGTAGGCATCATCAAAAGTTATCCTGCCATGATTACTGTTGTATTTAAGGTAAAAACCGTGAAAAAAGGTGTTTACGCATGCTGTGATCATTGCGGCGGTTGCAAGTGCAACAATTAGTTCACCTGTCAACCCCATTGAAGTGATGCTGCCCCGGCAGCATCATTTTTTTTTCATTTTCTGCCCTGATGCTTTGCTGCCGGTGATCACTGACGAAACTAAACGGCCCTCCGGGGTAGTTCATTATATGATGTGCTTTTTGTTTTTTTTGCCACAGAAGCACGATCCCGATCGCCATCGGGGCTCAGAAGAACACAAAATTATTGCAGGAAAAGAGATCCCGGATACTAAAAAAAGTTTGATGGCTAATCAGCTATTCAATTTTTCAGGGGTTTAATAACTGAGATAAAATTCTTTTGTGTGTCCCGATAGTATTCTAAGACAAA
>DJGZ01000067.1 GCA_002433025.1 Bacteroidales bacterium UBA5833 | reverse complement strand
TGAACATGGTTTACCGACCCCGGCGGGCCGCATGTCTATAGAAATACAGAGCAAACCAGGATTACCGACCCCGGAGGGGTCGCATATCTATAGAAATACAGAGTAAACCAGGATTACCGACCCCGGAGGGGTCGCATGTCTATAGAAATACAGAGTGAACCTGGATTACCGGCCCGTCCGGGCACGTCTGTTTCACATTGCTGATCCTTTTCTCCGCTCATCCGAATCCTCCGGATTTATATTATTGCCATAAATTTTGTAATTTACCCGCCATTGGCGGATCATATGCTTCCAGAGATAAGAAATGAATGTATTTGAATCGTTTCTCACCAGCCATTAAACACTCGGGGGTAAAACCTTGTTAATAACACCAGCCACCATACAACCTTCTGACAATTATGCCCAACCGACTGATCAACGAAACCAGCCCCTATCTGCTTCAGCATGCCCACAATCCGGTTAACTGGTATCCTTACGGGGAGGAAGCGTTTGCCGATGCACGCCGCAGCAACCGGCCTTTACTGATCAGCATAGGTTATTCGGCCTGCCATTGGTGTCATGTAATGGAGCATGAGAGTTTCAGCAAACCTGAGATTGCGGAGGTGATGAACCGGCTGTTTGTGTGTGTGAAGGTTGACCGTGAGGAGCGTCCGGATGTGGACCTGCTTTACATGAATGCCGTTCAGTTGCTGCACAACAGCGGAGGATGGCCGCTCAACTGCTTTGCTTTGCCCGACGGCAGTCCGTTCTGGGGCGGAACCTACTTCAGGCCCGCGCAATGGACCGAGCTGCTGACCCAGATATCAGACCTGTATCAAAAAAACCATGACGAACTAAAGGTACAGGCTTCAAGGCTTATGGAAGGCATCAGCGGACAGAACATGGTGGAAGCGCCATCCAACCTCTCCGGCATCGACCGTGCTTTTCTTGATGAGACCTATGAGCAGCTTTCATTGCGGTTCGACGACGTAAACGGCGGGATGACAGGCGCCCCGAAATTTCCCATGCCAGGGGTATGGCAATTTGTGCTGGATTATTACGACCTCTCTCGCAGAAAAGAAGCCCTCGCCCATGTACTCAAAACGCTGAAAGCCATGGCAAGCGGAGGTATTTACGATCAGATAGGCGGAGGATTCGCACGCTACAGCACCGATGCGCACTGGAAAGTCCCCCACTTTGAAAAAATGCTGTACGACAACGCCCAGCTTATTTCATTGTATGCTAAAGCCTGTCGCGTCAGCGGCAGCGAAGAGTTGTCCGACATCATCCGGCAAACGTTCACCTTTGCGGAACGCGAACTCGCTTCACCTGAAGGTGCATTCTATGCAGCGCTCGATGCCGACAGCGAAGGGGAAGAAGGAAGGTATTATGTATGGACCAGGGACGAAATCATGAAAATACTGCCTGAATACGGTGAATTGCTGTCGGAATACTGGGGAATCGATCGGGAAGGTCGGTGGGAAAACGGACGTAACATCCTGCTGCGGCCGCTCACCGATGAGGTTTTTGCCTCAAGGCAGCACCTCAGCGCAGAAGAGTTGAAACAGCTGGTGCGCATGGCTTCGGCCCAAATGCTGAAAGAACGGGGCGAAAGGGTAAGGCCGGGGCTGGACGATAAAATCCTGACTTCATGGAACAGCCTGATGATCAAGGCCTATACCGACGCATACCGGGTAACGCTGCACCAGCCCTGGCTCGATGCCGCGCTGAAAGCGGCCCGGTTTACCGCTGATGAAATGATTCAGCAAGATGGCAGCCTGCTGCGCACATGGAAAAACGGAAACGCCAGAATCGCGGGAGTGCTCAATGACTATGCATACCTGGCTGAAGCATATATCACGCTGTACCAGGCATGTTTTGACGAAGATTGGCTGCACAGGGCAAAACGGCTGACTGACACCGTGCTGCGCGCTTTTGGCAATGAAGGCTCCCCCTTCTTCTGGTTTTCAGCTGAAAATGACGGAAGCGGGCCGGAAATAATGCGGGTAATCGAGACCACCGACGGGGTTGAGCCTTCAGGCAATGCCGTTATGTCGAAGGTGTTGCTTTATCTGGGCCATTACTTTTCGGATAATGCTTATATCAGCCGGGCCGAAAGTATGGTCCGGCGGATGCAGGCACGGATACTTGCCTATCCCCAGGCTTATGCCTGCTGGGCATCATCGGCCATGCTGCTTGCCTCAGGCATCCGCACCCTGGTGATCACCGGCCCAGAAGCCTTTGAATATGCCAGATCTCTTTTCCCGAAACTGAATGCAAACGTGCTGATTGCTGCCGCCAATGCATTATCTGCCCTCCCGGTCTTCGAAAACAGGGCTAATGAAGATAAAACCATGATATACCAATGCATCGGAACAGTCTGCCAGGCTCCGGTTTCCAATCCTGAACAACTTGAATTTTAAATGCACCCGAAACATTTGCAAATACAGGAAATCTTTAATTAAAGGCCTGTGCTTAAAGGTGTTTCACCTTATAAGTGATTGTACGCATTGATAATTCACAATAATTTGATAAAAAATCAGTATTTACACCTATTGCATTTCTGATTTTTGTATTTAACTTTACACTTCGAAAGCGTTAAATCTTTTCAGAAATAATTCAGCGGCTGTTCCTTACCGGCAGCCGTTCATTCTCTGAAGCAGGATTGTTAAATGCTGCCGAATAACCTAATCCACTTTGCCAGATGCGTGTTGCGGTAGACATCAGATTATCGATTGACCAGGTTTGCAAAGGATTCCGGTTTTACACCCTGAACAAGGGAAGGGAGATGGGATTATGCGGATCCATTTCGAACCAGGGGTCTGAGCACCGCATACTGATTCACGTGGAAGGTGAAGAAACCACGGTTCAGAAGTATATCTCCCTGATTTCTAAAGGCAGTCCCCACTGCAACGTGCTGCATATCCATGCAACGCCCGGCGAGGTAATCCATTGCTCGCGTTTCGATATCATCAATCAGGAGCCACGCCCCATCCGTTCCATTGCACCGGAAGAGCGGCCACGCCGGTTTGCCTTCAAAATCGGCATCTTCGGACTATAGCCCCCCGTCGTCGCTACCTGAATTCCACCCATAACATCTTAAATGCAACGCGCTTTCCGGGAATCCACTTCCGGCAACGGCGTGATGTAAGCATGACTGCCTGAGTTACGTCGCACGGACAACAATTACCGGAGAGAGCCTAAAATCATTTTATATTGCGAAATCAGCCATCTGAGCTGGCCAAAAGCCATCTTACGATCAGCATGCCCGGGGCTGAAAGCCCAAAGTGCCTGCGTCCCTTCAGTCACAATGAGCTTTCATACATCCGGAAAAGCAGCTTTGTCAGTTCCCCTGAATATTCATACGGTGAAGAAAAGCAAAACCCGACGGATTGATGCCGGTATTGAAGGAAAACTGCCGGTTACCGGCTTTATCAAATGCATGTACGCGACCTGTACCGGTAAAATTGAGGGCATCCGAAATGTAAATCAGGTCAGTTGCAGGATCATGCGCTATGCCATAAACTGCGCGTACGGGAGTCCCGTCTTTGATAAACTCCGTATCTTCCGGTTGCATGGTGAGGGTATTTATCACCATAACGCTGCTTTTACCGCTGTTCCAGTCGTAATTATACACATAAGCGGTATCGCCCGCAATTGCAAAGCCCAGGGCTTCAAATTCACCGAATGTTTTAACCAGGTTGCCCGAAGCGTCAAGCACCTGTAAACGGCTCTTCACATCGTCGTAGTTCCCTCTTGAGATGAGATAGAGGTTGCCGTGACCATCGGGCCGGATGGTATATGGGTTGATGCCCACCGTAAAACGCGATACTTCCGTAAAGGTTTCCGGATCAATTACCGACACGGTATTGTCGTAAGCGGGAAATGCCAGGCCTCCGGAATTGGAAACCCAGATTTTACCGTAGGCAGCGGTTATTCCGTCAGGGTTTCTGCCGGCCTCGATCAGGCTGATCACTTCAAGCCGGGCTGTATCGATCACAGCCACAGTGTTATCAAAGTTACACACGAAGATATACTTGCCGTAAGGCGAAATTTTTCGGGGCTGCCGCGGCTTGCTGCCGTTAAATAGCGGAATCCGGCTGAGGCTGATGCCCGAGGCCGCGTCAACTACTTCGAGCTGACTTGAAACATTTACCACAATATATAGTTTGGAGCCATAGATGCAGGCATCGCTTCCCGTATCACCCAGTCCGCGGCCGTTCTTATTGAAGAAGTAATCCGTTTCCGCAGTAGAATCGCTGAAATTATAAAATGTAAGCCCTGCATTGTTCTGGTTAAACAAGCCCTCGTTCAGCACATAGATACCGGCAGCATAAATCGTGGTATCATTTAACACAGGCCGGGGCTGATCAGGATCCTTGCGGCAGGATGTATGCATCATGATTAAAAGGAGCAGCATCGCCACCATACACTGCTGCCAGAACGGCTCAATTACCGGCCTTATGCTCAACCGGTTCTTACTCATTGCCAAAAATCCGATAAACTTCATCATATCAAAAATCAAAAATTAAAAGCGCCGCTGATTACAAAGCCCCGTCCGGGCATCGGAAAACTCCTGATCACCACGTAATCTTTATCAAACAGATTGGTTACCCCTGCCTTTATCCTGTATTTGTACCTTCCGGCCTCAGGGCTCCATGCAAGGCCGGCATCACTGATCCACCATGAGGGCAGCAGGTTCTGGGGAATATTTTCGGACGACACATACCTGTATCCGTTGAAAAGAAGGTTGTAGTCAATCGAAAATGACCGGTGAACAAGTTGAAACATTGCAGAAAAAGTTTCCCAGGGAATATAAGGGATCTGATTCCCATAGTCTGAAGAATTCTTATCGCTGATGTCGCTGGCTTCCTGGTAAGTATAGGCAAGGTTCACTGATGCTTTGCCGCGCCGTCCCAATGCGGCAGACGCGTCAAGCTGAATGTCCAGCCCCCGGGTCCTCACTTCGCCGATGTTCTGCATCGACCATACAAAAAGGTTTTGAGTGGGAATGGCGACGATTTTTTCATGAACCCTGTTGAAAAAAGCATCGGCGCTCAGCCTGAACAGCAGGCCTTTGAAAGGCGCGTATGATCCCAGTAAGCCGGTATTCAGCTGCTGCGCGGCTTCCGGTAAAAGTCCGGGATTCCCGACAAGGGCATAGTACATTTCGTTGAATGCCGGCATCCTGAAGGAGTGCTTGTACATCATCCTGAGCCTCAGCGAAGGGACATCAGCGATCCTGACAGACAGTGAAAAGTACGGAGATACTTTATGCGTCAGGGCTTCTTCTGATGGATCCTTCCCGCTGTCCTTGATGACACTTGCCAGAAATCCGGCTTCGGCGCCGGTATTCCGCGTTTGATGGGCCAATATTGCCGACAACAGAAAACTGCCCCGCCACGGATCAGTATTGTATTGACTTCCCGAAAAGGCGTTCAGGATAAAATCCGATGCCAGCGAAGCGGAGAAATGCCTGCTGATGTTGAATGTACCTGCCTGGGAGAGGTGGAGCTCCTGCTGAAGGTAACGGTTATCAAGGCTGTGGTCGTAACCGAGATAGTCAGGATCGAGGTAACGCAGCCAGGCGTACGACCAGCAGGCATTGGTCAGCAGGGAGGTCCGCTTGCTGTCTGACATCAGCTGAAATCCCAGGCTCAGGTCTTTGTTGGTCAGCCGCTGAGAGCTGTGAGGGTTATAAAACACCACAGCGCCCGGCAATCCGCGCTCAGCGTTATAAAACCTCGCGAATACCCGCACCTCGCTGCTGTCGCCGGCCTTTGCACTGAAGCTGAGGTTTGCCGCCAGCGAAGTAAGGTCACCGTTGCCGCGCTTCAGACGCGCTGATCCGGCAGGCCCGTTGTCAACCAGATATGGATAATCCCCTTTTGAAAAGAGCGGATTAATTTCAATCCCAAACCAGGAGCCGGTACCGGTTTTATGATCCAGTCGGAGAAAAGGGTTGATCAGCCCGAACGATCCGCCCCTGATACCAGCATTGCCCCTTGTTTTAAACTTTCCGAAGTCTGGTTTAATGCTCCTCAGATTGATGACGCTGGCGCCTGAACGCGCCCTTGCCGGCATGGGCTCACTCCCTCCGACGCCCACATTAAGGCTGACTTCCTCAAGATTTCCGAGCGGAAACTTCCCCAGGTCGGGCTGACCGCTGGCGATGTCCGAAACCGGCGCCCCGTCAATAAAAACACCGGTATGCTGCGCGCCGAGGCTTCTGACCATAACGGTCTTCAGCCCTCCTGCCCCGCCGTAATCGCGCAGGGTAACCCCCGAAAATGTCTTGAGGGCATCCGCGACCGAATTTCCGGCAACTGAAGCAATCTGCGTGGCCGATAAACTCTGGAGTGGAAATGACGTTAGCTCCTTACGGCTGATTTTCTCCGACGCTATCTCAACGCCTTTCAGCATAAGCGTATCGGTAACCGGCTCCTGGGCCGTTGCCCGGCTGATCAGGAAGGCCAGCAGCAAAACGGTTACCGTTACGTTGCTTTTCATGGGTATGCAGGGGTTTATTGATGAATTTGCTACTGTTTAACGATCTTCTTCACTGAAACGCCTTTTTCGTTGATCAGCTTCAGCAGGTATATGCCGGGCTGCATGTCCTGAAGTGAAATTTCAGCCTTACCGTTCAGAAGCTTCGTCTGCAGGATCACATTTCCGTTCATTCCTGTCAGCTGCAATTCACTTTGCCCGCCATGCTCAATAAAAAGCGACCCTGATACCGGGTTGGGATAAGCCCTGAAAACCAATGCTTCAGGATTATTGATCCCTACATTTGAGCGTACCGTTACGTCAAAAGTGTCGGTTACGCTCACCCCGGAGGCGGAAGCCACGATGGTAACCGTTGCAGGGCCGGTCTCATCCGCGGTAAAAGTCAGTGTAAGCTGGTTGCCCCCGATCGAAGCTGAGACTAATCCTGGATTTGTATTTTCAGCCACTTCGTATGTGATGGCGCCATTGCTGTGATAAAAATAGTTGTCGAGCGCCACCACAACGGGATCTGCATTTACGGCCACTTCACGATCGGGAAGCCAGGCGGTAAGTACAGGCCCCTGCGTACTCAGAACGGTTAGATGATCCAGGCAGAAATAAGCCGGGGTGTTGATGCCAAAATCACCGGAATCGGAGGATTCAAGAATAAACTGAAGCGATTTTACCGCGCCCAGGGGCATCAGGTCAACCCAGCGCCAGTCATCCTGAATATAATCAAGGGCATTGTCATCGCTCCGGAAATCAGCCAGATAATGCGTAATCTCCGGGGTCAGGCTGTTGTCGGTCCTTATCCCCCACACTTTCAACCTGAACCAATCCGGGTCGTTGCCTGAAACGCCCCCGAATTTCTTGTTGAAAAGGGTTCCGTCGCGCATGGTGATGTAAGCCATATTCGTATTGGTAACGTAAAAACCGCTGAAAACAGCCTCATCTCCGGCTGTTGTCTGAATCACCGAAGGAATGGGATCGTAGGTTCCGGTCATCCAGTCGGAATTCACGTAGGAAATGGCAAACGTCGTTGAATCGGCTTCAACACCTCCGCCGGGAACGGCAACAAACTGATCATCGGTGTACGATCCGTTCAGCGTTACCCTGTTCGAACAGGTAAATCCCGACCATGAGCCAAAACCACCTTCGTAAAGGAAGCTGAGGGAACCGCTGCTAAAGCTGCCGGCAGATTCAGGCAAAAAGTAACTGTCAGGTTCCAGGATAAATCCTTCGAAGCCGGCAACCTCATTCTGCACATTGGAATTGATTACGGCAACCCCGTCCAGGTCAAATCCGCCCGAATTAAAGGGAGTCGGAAAAGGTTCGTTGATAATGTTGCCTTCTGCGTCGAAAGATGCATATTGCGGATCAATACAGCCAACTACATCAATAATTCTGACAAAGCGGACGGCAAACAGGTCCACCAGCGGATCATGGTCAAGGTCGCTGAGATCGAAAGGGGTTCCGAATCCCTGGCGGTACTTGCCGGCAAGGTTGTGGATCATTGTAGGGTCCAGTTCATCCCATGCGCCTTTCTGAACGTCAGAAGGTGTCAGTGAAACTGAGGGAAAACGGCTGTAATGCACCCCGTCGGAACTCACTTCAACAAAAGCAAGTTCGAGAAAGGTATCGCCGAATGAGTTCTCGAAAACCGCGAAATCAGGACCGGGCCCGTTCACAATCAGGCGGTCGAAGGTAAGGGTGGCCATACCTCCGTCACCCAGACTTACCACTTCCGTTGCATTGCCTTCGGCCGGCCCCGTAGCGTTGAAATGTTTTCCATATGAAGCTTTATTGGAGCCGAGATAATAGACGCTGGTGTCGTTCGCCTGTATGTAGCCACGTACAACTTCAGCCCCGGTGGCCCATGACCGGATAATGCTGCTGTCCATGGAAATGGCAGTACTTCCGGCCTGCCCGGCGGCGGGCGGATAAGGCCCCTGTGCAGAGGCTCCAAGAGTTAGCAGTGTAAATACAGCAATGAGTCTGGTTTTGATCATGATGAGTAGAATTTGGTGAAAAGTCAGTTTATGAGAAAATGCATTTATGCCGTCTTCAGCGCGGGGATGCGGCTGGCCGCCAGTTCATAAAGGTAGAATATGGCGAAACCGTAAACCAGGTCACCTGCCAGGGTATTCCTGAAAAATGGAATTGCTGCAGCGTAACAGGCGGCAAGTCCCCCGCCGGTTGGCGGATAAAGCCCGCCATAGAGCCAAACCCCGAAGTTTGAAACCAGGAAGAAAATGACCGAAGCCGACAGGGAGGCAATCAACAGCCTTCCGGCTGAAAATTTCCGGAGGGCAAAGGAGCCAAGGACCACGATCAGTGCAAATGCCAGGTAGGTAAAGAAGGCGCCATCGTAAAAAATAACCAGCCGGCCAAAGAATGTGTAGTTCAGGAACAGGTCGCTGATCCAGACCGCGGTTATCGGGATGAGGTAAGCAGTAAAACGGCTTTTGTAGCGGGCACCACCGAACAGCGCAAGGGCCGCCACCGGCGAAAAGTTGAAAGGATGCGGCAACAAGCGGCTGAAGGCCAGCATCAGCACCAGGGCTGTGATTACAGCAAACTGCAGGGTAATCTTTCGGGAGTTCATGGTCAGTCTTTTTAATTAATACGCAATATCATTCAGCAATCCGGAGCGCCGGCTGCAAGCTTTCCCTGAAATGATCCTCGCCGCGCGGGCAGCAAACAGGACCATTGCACGGAATGCAACTACCGGCTTTGAATCATTTCAAAAAAATGGATTATGCAGTACAGCTGAAAACCTGATTAAAAAACGACCGAAAAGTATGTGAATACGGCCAGGCTTTCCGACAAGCAGTTCATTCTCCGTAAACTGCAAAATCCACAAGGCAAATGGCAGGTCTTCTGGCTTACTCCGTTTGTTTTCAACGCCTTCCCGTCAGTTTGGGGATAGACAGTGGCATTCTGTTGAAACCGTTAAAAGAGCTTACAGCAGCGGGAACTGCAGCCGAATTGCACGGCCTTCCCTATTATCCGTTTCCGGAACCATTGCCCTGCAAAAGTATGAAGATTGATTAAAGGAATGCAAATATTTCGGGCAAAGTTTTTTCACTCCTGCCGCAAGTACCACATCTGAAACAAATTAACCCGGATAAAAATAAATCAGTCCTTATTACGCATGCGGACCGGCACATACCATATCCAGAATCCGGTAATCGTAAGCACCAGCAGGGCGAGGCCGGTAAGGCTGGTATAAATCAGTTTGAAATATTCCCCGCGTAAACCAAATAAATGATCAAGGATAGAACCATCATGAAACTTTTCGATGATGTCGGAACGCCGGCGCTCAATCTGCAACAGCTGTCCGGTAGCCCCGTCGAGTTGAATGCCGTAAAAATGATCAGCAAACACAAACTTCACCATTCCATGCTCTTTCCTTATATCAATTCTTTCAAGATTGCACGATAGTCCGGCAGAAACCGAGTCGCTGAGGATACCGCATGCATTTCTGTATAAACTATCGAGCGGCAGCCAATCCTTCAGGTCTGTTGAAGTCCCATTTACGGATTCCGGAAGCAGCAATCCACCGCTGTGCTTTTTCCATCCCAGCATTAGTCCGGTGACTGAAATAATGATAAATACAACAAAGAGATAAATTGCCGCCACACGGTGAATACTCCTGAAAAATTTCAAACTCCCGGCCTGACGCTGCTGATGGACTTTCCGTTTCATCCTGCAAAGCTAAGAAGCCCGGCTTAACAGAGGTATAAAAATTCTTCGGATGGGAATAATCCGAAGAACAATGCTTTTATAAAAGACTGGTTATCAGGAAAAATATAAAAATCTGCATCAGGTATAAAAACAACCCCGGCATTGCCAAATACCTGCATAGTGGCAGGCTAAAACCGCTTTACCCTTTTTCTGCCTTCCCTGTACAAACCTTCAAGGATCTCTGCAGCCGGTTCAAAGCGGTTGTTCAGTATCATCGCGGCAATAATATAGGGCTTGAAGCCGGCTTCCTTATAAGTCTGTATGCGATACCGCTCAAATACCGCTGCCGATACTTCTCCCCGGACACAGGAAACCCCGGAAATATCAGCCGGAAGGCAATGCATGTAAAGGGCATTGCCATTGCGGGTAAGTTTCATCATTTCCTCATCACATTCCCAGTCGGTATAGCGGGCATTGTTTGCCAGGCATTGCTGTTCAAGCTCCTTCAGACCTTCTTTATCACCTGTTTTCAGCAATCCGGTGCGCTGTTCCATCACTGCAAAGGGCGCCCAGCTTTTCGGATAAACAATGTCGGCATCGCGGAAAGCCTCTTCCATGGTGTTCACCACCCTGAAACTTCCGCCCGATGCTTCAGCCTGCCGCCCGGCCATTTCAACCACCTCCGGGATCAGGTTATAGCCTTCGGGAAAGGCCAGGTCAACCTCCATGCCGAACCGCGTCATCAGACCAATGATGCCCTGAGGCACGGAAAGCGGCTTTCCGTAACTGGGCGAATAGGCCCAGGTCATCGCGATCTTTTTCCCCTTCAGTTTATCCAGGCCACCGTAAAAATTGACAAGATGCAGCAAATCAGCCATGGATTGCGTGGGATGGTCGATGTCGCATTGAAGGTTGATGATCCCCGGCCGCTGCGGCAACACACCGTTGCTGAAACCATCGTCAAGGGCAGCCCCCATCTCCAGCATATAGCGATGTCCCTCGCCGAGGAACATGTCATCACGAATACCGATAATATCAGTAAGAAAACTGATCATATTGGCCGTTTCCCTGACTGTTTCCCCGTGGGCGATCTGCGACTTTGCTTCATCCAGGTCCTGCACTTCCAAACCCAGCAGGTTGCAGGCCGAAGCAAAAGAAAAACGGGTACGGGTTGAGTTATCACGGAAATTCGACACCGCCAGTCCCGAATCAAAACAACGGGTGGAGATGTTCCGGTCGCGCAGATATTTCAGCTCGTCAGCCACCAGCAGGGTCTGACGCAGATCATCTTCTGTTTTGTCCCAGGTTAATAAAAAATCCCTTCCAAACAGTCCTGTTTTCAAACTGTTCAGTTCATTGGTCAGTTGTTGAAATGATTTCATAGATCAGCAGTTAATCCCGGATTGCCCGCCGCATATTTCGCCATGCAGGCTTTAGCCGGAATACAATATTAATAATTGTACAGCTATTCTCAGCAATATTTTGCATTGTGCCGGGATTTCATGATCCCTGAAACGCGATGGCATACGCGGCATAAAACGCGGCTGCTGTTTCCAAATGATCAACGGGCACTTTTTCATCGGGTGCATGCGCCAGAATTTCGTTGCCCGGCCCGAACCCGATGACCGGAATTCCGTATATTCCATTGATGGTCACGCCGTTGGTTGAGAATGTCCATTTATCAACCAGCGGCTCCCTGCCAAACAACTCCCTGAAAGCCTTCACACCTTGCATCACAGCCGGATGATCAGCGGGAATTTTCCAGGTAGGATAATATTTCTCCATGCTGTAACGTAGTCCGGTATAAGCCACTTCATTATAATGAAGCACTTCGGCCCGGGCATCCATTCCTTTGATGATCTCTTCAATTTCGGCGACTGCCGTAGCTTTGGTTTCGCCCCAGGTAAGGCGGCGGTCGAGGTGCAAGCGGGCAAAGTCGGCCACTGCGCAAAGCGAAGGGCTGCCCGATCTGATCTCCGAAATGGTCACACTTCCCTTTCCGAGGAATTCATCTGCCGGCAGGCGTCCGTTGAGCTTCTCAATTTCCAGGGCGGCGCGGGCGGCGGCATAAATGGCGTTTTTACCCCTTTCCGGGGCGCTGCCGTGACAGGAAATCCCGTTAAACGATACGGCGATCTCCATGCGGCCGCGATGCCCCCGGTAAATATTCAGATTGGTAGGCTCGGTGCTGATCACCAAATCCGGCTTCAGCCCCTCCTCCTCTACCAGGTACTTCCAGCACAAACCATCGCAATCCTCTTCCATCACGCTGCCAACCACATAAAGGGTCAGATCGTCCGGAACGCCGGTTTCTTTAAGGATACGTCCTGCTGTCACGGCTGCGGCCGGACCTCCTTTCTGATCCACGCTGCCCCGGCCATGTACAAAACCATCCCTGATCTCCCCTCCGAAAGGGTCAAAACTCCAGTTGGCGACATTGCCCACATCCACGGTATCCATGTGTCCGTCGATAGCAAGGATGTGCTTTCCGTCGCCGATGCGGCCGATGACATTCCCCAGCCCGTCGATACGTACCTCATCAAATCCGGCTTCTTCCATCTGCCGTTTAAGTTCCGCCTGCACCTCCCTTTCGTGCATGCTCACCGAACGGATCTGAACAAGTTTTGAGAGGTTTGATGCAGTGTAATCCCTGTATTTATTTGAGCGCATGATGATCTGGTCAAAAATCTCTTTCATGGTATTTTCTCCTCATTGATAAAAGGTGACGGGTCTGTTTCATTCCTGTTTTCAATCTTTTTACTGATCTCTTCAATACTGAGCAGCACCACCTCGGCTGTGGCCGGAAGTGAAAAATGCGGCTCAAACCGGTGGCCGCCGGTGGCCGAAATGGCGTCCTTAATGGCCAGCCATACCGAAAAAGCCAGCATAAAGGGAGGTTCGCCCACGGCCTTGCTCTTGCGGATGGTGCCTTCGTTGGGATGGTCACGGAGCAGTTCCACATTGAAAACTTCCGGAATATCGCTAACCGTCGGTATTTTATAGGTATCCGGCGAGTGGGAAAGCAGCCGCCCTTTGTCGTCCCATTTGATCTCCTCGGTGGTGCACCATCCCACCCCCTGAATAAACCCGCCCTGTATCTGCCCGATGTCGATCGCTTCGTTGAGCGAGTCACCCACATCGTGCAGGATATCGCTGCGCAGCAACCGGTACATCCCTGTGAGTACATCCACTTCCACCTCCGAAACCGCCATTCCATAGGCATAATAATAAAACGGATTTCCCCGGCCGGTCTCCCGGTTATAATGGATGCCCGGAGTTTTATAAAAACCGGTGGCACTCAGGCTTACCTGGGCCAGGTAGGCCGCCATAACCAGTTCCTGGAAAGATATCCTGATTTCAGGCTCATTTGCAGCAAAAACAGCATCTTCAGCAAAAACAATCCCGTCATGATACGGGTCTTTCGCCCCTGCTTTCAGCAATTCAGCACAGGCGACGGGTTTCAGTCTTGCCTTAAGCGCATCAAACGCGTTTTTCACCGCCATGCCGTTCAGGTCGCTGCCCGAAGAAGCTGCGGTGGCGGAAGTATTCGGCACCTTTGAGGTGTTGGTCGCGCTTACTTTAATGTGCTTTGCGGAAACGCCTGATTCAGCAGCAGCAATCCCCAGAATTTTTGTATGCAGACCTTGTCCCATTTCGGTACCGCCATGGTTTACCTGTATGGTACCATCCTTGTAAATATTCACCAAAGCCCCGGCCTGATTCAGAAACCCGGTGGTGAAGGAAATTCCGAACTTGACCGGGGTCAGGGCCAATCCATGCTTTTTACAGCGGTTCATTTCGTTAAATGCCTCAACCTCACGCCGGCGTATTTCATAGCCCGATGACTTCATCAGCCTGTCATAAATAATATGTAAGCGGTTATTAAGAATCTGCGCTCCGTAGGGTGCAATGTTGCTTTCATTGATGCCATAAAAGTTCAGCTTCCTGATGGCGGCAGCATCCTTTTTCAGCAAACGGGCAATCCGGTCGATGGCATTTTCAATAACCGCCATGCCCTGGGGGCCGCCAAAGCCGCGAAAGGCCGTGTTTGATGGCAGGTTGGTTCTGAAAGCCCTCCCAGTAATATTGATATCCGGAATGTAATAAGCATTTTCGGCATGGAACATGGCCCTTTCGAGTATGGCCAGGCTCAGGTCGGTGGCGGCGCCCGCATCGCTGTTCAACTCCACTTCATAAGCCAGTATCCTGCCTTCATCATTAAATCCTATGCGGTATGTTGACAGAAAACGGTGCCGCTTTCCGGTCATGATCTGATCATCGTCGCGAAACAGGTGAATCTTTACCGGGCGACCGGTGGCGTTGGCAAGCAGGGCAGCCCAGGCGGCTACGTGATTTGCCTGCGTTTCCTTCCCGCCGAAAGCGCCTCCCATGCGGCGCACCTCCACATCCACCTCATGCCTGGGAATGCCCAATACCTCCGCAACAAAAGCCTGAGTTTCGGACGGGTTCTGGCTGGAGGCACAGATCGTCATCTCCCTGCCCTCCCCCGGAACCGCCAGCGCCGACTGGGTCTCGAGATACCAGTGCTCCTGCGCGCCGGTCTCCAGTATGCCTTCGAGTTTCAGCGGAGCCTTCTCCATCATCCCGGCGGCATCCCCGCGGCGGATATAACGTGGCGGTGCAATCAGGGTTTCTTTCGCAATGGCTTCCCTGAGCGTCAATACCGCATCAAGCGGTAAATATTCAATCCGGATAAACCGTTCAGCTTCAAGGGCAGCATTCTCATTATCTGCAGCGATCAGTACTACCGCCTGCCCCGCAAAAGTTACTTCTCCCTGAGCCAGGCAGGGTTCATCATGCACAACCGGCCCCAACTGATTTTTACCGGGTATATCTTTTGCAGTGAGAATTGCAGCAATGCCGGGCACCCCCGCTGCTTCGCTGACATCTATATATTTAATGCGGGCATGCGCGTGCTTACTGTAAACAACCCTTGCAAGCAGCTGACCGGGGCCTGTTTCAATGTCATTAACAAATACCGAACGACCGGTGACATGTTTTTTCGCACTCTCGTGTTCGGGGTCATGCGCTTTCATCCCGCTTCTCCTTCCGTTTCTTCATAAAACTTCAGCAACAGGTTGCGGGCGGTCAGGCTGCGATAGGCTGCACCGGCCCGTGTATCGCTCAGGGGAGTGAATTCCTTTTCAAGGATGGCCATCGCCTCTCTGATCACCGGAAATGACCATGCCCTCCCGGTAAGAAACTGTTCTGTCTTTACCGCCCTGACGGTTTGTGCCGCCATCCCTCCGTAAGCAAGTACAATCTGCGTCACTGTCCCGTTTCGGGAATCCAATGAAAACCCCGCGCTGACGGTTGAAATATCCATATCCCTGCGTTTTGAAACCTTATAAGAGGCGACAATGGTTCCCGGCCGAGGCTTTGGGATAAACACGGCAGTAATCAGTTCGTCAGGCCTGAGGCAGGTCTTCCGGTAACCGGTTATAAAATCCCCGACCGGAACCATGCGTTCCGAGTAAGCCGATTGCAGTTTTACCCATACATCATAAGCATAGAGCAATGGCAGGGTGTCGCCGATTGGCGAAGCCGAAGCGATGTTCCCGCCAAGGGTAGCCACGTTACGGATTTGCAGGGAGCCAAACCAGTCCAGCATATTCTTAAGGGCCGGCAGACCAGCCGCGCAGGATTGCCTGAGTGATTCAATGGACAGGCCCGCCCCAATGGTATAGCCTTCCGGTGATTCCGTAAAATACTTCAATGCCTCCACATCTGAAATATCCAGCAAAACCGGCAATAACTCCCTTTTTTTTGTTTGCCTGAGCGCGAGGTCGGTGGCGCCGGCGACAACCTGCGCTTCAGGAACTTCACGACGGCACCTCAGTGCATCATCAAGGTTGAAAGGTTTGTAATAACGCTGCCTGTTGGTAAGCAGTTCGAGCGGTATACCCGTCTTCATGGCCTCAAGCCGCGCAGTAATTCCGGAAGCGGAAGCCGCGAATTTATCGTAATCTCTTGATTTACAAACTTCCGCAGCAGCGGAAATTATAGACTGATAGCCCGTGCAGCGGCAAAGGTTCCCGGCCAGGGCCTGCTCAATCACTTTCCTGTCAGGGGCACTGTGGTTTTTATACAATCCGAAAAGGGACATCACAATTCCCGGCGTGCAGTATCCGCATTGACTGCCGTTGTGCGCAACCATTGCAGCCTGCACCGGGTGGAGATGGTCGTTGTCAGCGAGATGTTCAACCGTTATAAGTTGCTTGTTGTGCAAGGCAGGCAGAAAAAGCAGGCAACTATCCAATGTTTTGTACACCAGTCCCCCCCCAACCGCTTCAGCGATCACCACGGTACATGCGCCGCAGTCGCCTTCGGCACAACCTTCCTTTACCCCTTTGTAACCGGGCAGGGAACGAAGATAATTCAGCACAGTGACAGACGGAAGCAAGGTGGACTCCCATGAGAAATCAACCTCCATAAGCTGGTTGTTCAACAGAAATCTGACCTTGTTACCGGATGCAGTCATCAATTATTTCGTCTGTTCTTAACATCAATGAGCCGCGCCAGAATGCTGATCGCGATTTCGGCCGGTGTTTCAGCGGCAAAGGGTATGCCGACGGGCATATCCACCTTTCCGAGCACCTCCGGACTGAGATGATGCTTATCAAGGGCGCGCGCTTTTATCTCCGCAACTTTACGTTTGCTGCCGATCATCCCCAGGTAGGCATAATCACGCGGGGCACAGGCAACCATCAGTTGTTCGTCGTACTCATGTTTGTGGGTAACTACAACAATATAGGTATGCTCTCCGTATTCGATTTCGTTTACAAGCCCGGTGTAATTGCCGAGCAGAAATTCTGTATCCGGAACATCCCAATTACTGAATATGCCATCACGGTCATCAATCACTGTTGTGCGGAAACCGAATGCGGGAGTAAATGATGCAAGGGCTTTGCCCACATGGCCGGCACCGAAGATATAAAGCCGGGGCGCCACACCGATGGGTTCAAAATATATATCCATGGTGCCGCCGCATTCCATGCTGAGGTCGTCAAGCAACTCAAAGTGCCTGGTAAACGGCACCCCTTTATCAAGTGCCTGCAGGGCAATTTCCACTGCCTGATGCTCAACGGCACCGCCTCCGATGGTACCCTTTGAAGTGCCACCGGCAAAAACAAGCATCCTGGTACCCGCCTTACGGGGTGTTGAACCGGACGTAGCCGTAACAATACAGAGCACTCCGGGCTGCCCGCCCTCTTTCAAAGCCCTGAGATCATCAATAAAATCAATCATAGAATTCAATATTCTGATGGATAGGCTAATTTAAGATAATTTCACCTGAAACGGATACAACCAGGGTAAAAAAACAACAAATGGAAGCATTCAGGAATCGGAAAAGGAAAATAACAACTGTTCGTGCAATACAATAAACCCTGATTTCAGGCAGAAATCAACTGCTGAATATAAAAATATGTCCCATATCCGGACATTGCGTCCCATAATAAAGCTATTTTCTCATTTCAGAGCCAGACGACAGCCCCTGAATTAATTTATAATCATTCTATTCTAATTTTTTATAACATTGATTATCTGCTTATTGCAAAATTTTATTTTAATTTTTTAAATTCTGGCACGACACAATCCGGCTCGCTGGCACATTTTCTGACTTAATGCTTTCAGGAAACAAACCGGGTAACACCGGAACCGAACCGGAAACAATCAACAAAAAATAAACAACAAAAAACAACAAAACAATGAAAAAGGTAACTATCATTCTTACGGGGGTAATTCTGATGGCCATCAGCGCAATGAACGTTAACGCCCAGAACACTGACACCGAATCCGCTCAGGCAACTGCAACCATTCACCAGCATCTTTCACTTTCGAAAAACGTTGACCTCGCTTTCGGCGGCATCATCACCGACACCGACGGAGGTACCGTGGCAATTCCCGCCAATTCAGCCGGAACTCCTAATTACAGCGGCCTTCCTGCTCAGCTTGCCGCAACCACCGCTGCAGCAAAATTTACCGCCAACGGTCAGGACGGTGCCACATTTGACATTACTCTTCCCTCAACTGCTTCCATTACCAACGGCTCACATTCGATGACAATAGACAACTTCATCAGCAGCGAAGGAACCAATGGCGTTGTCCTGTCAGGCGGATCCAAAGAGTTCTATGTGGGCGCAACGCTCAACATTGCTGCCGGTCAGGCTGCAGGTCAATACACCGGAAACTTCAATGTTACCGTTACCTACGAATAAATAATAACTGCTCAAACAAAAGGGTGTTGGTTTCCTTCACCCTTTTTTATTACCCTCTCAGTTCTTTACATAATCCAGTAAAACCATGATCAACCGCATCTCAACCGCAGTGGCCTTATTCCTGTTGTTGTCCCTTGCAGGCCGGTCGCAGGTTTCGGTCACAGCTCAGGCTTATGCCGAGGTAATGGAAGCCCTTTCGGCTGCAGAAACCAGCCAGATGAACTTCGGCAGGTTTTCCACCCTGATGAACGGAGGGCAGGTAATCCTTTCCCCTTCGGGAGAGCGCATCAGCCAGGGAGCGGTAATGCTGAACGGCGGATTTGCACAGCCCGGTATCTTCACCGTTACCGGGGCGCCCGACGCCTCCTTCACCATTCAGCTGCCACAGGGACCTGCCCTGCTCATGCACCAGGGAAGCAACAAAACGATGACCGTGGACGCATGGGCCTCTGACCCGCCGGCCGGAAACGGAAACATCATCCTGCAACAGGGACAGGAAACCGTAAGCATCGGCGCAACACTCCAGGTCGGCCCCATAGAAGATAACCCCGTAGGTATGTACACTGGTTCATTCAGTCTTACCTTTGCCTACAACTAACCATTGCAGGCACTATCAAAAAGCGCAGTCCAATCCTGCGCTTTTTTTAAGGAAAGTCAGGCAACTATCTCAACAATCAATTTTACGTTATGCAGGATGTACTGAGAAACTCCTTTGGCGGTTTCAGTCAAATAACGTAAGTTTGAATCCTCAAAACGTACACCCATGAAAAGATTAAAAAGCATTTGTCTGTCTTTATTGATGCTGACCTTCTCAGTCCTTTCAATCCTTCCGTCCGCTGCATTTGCCCAGGGCGATCTGCTGATCACACCCCGCCGGGTGGTATTTGAAGGAAGCAAACAATCGCAGGAACTGACACTTGCCAATACCGGAAGGGATACTGCCAGGTATAATGTTTCTTTTGTGCAGTACCGCATGAATGAAAACGGATCATTCGAGCAGATTGAAGAACCGGATTCAGGACAGTATTTTGCCGATAAATATCTTCGCTTTTTCCCGAGATCGGTCACCCTGGCTCCGGGAGAATCGCAGGTGGTCAGGATGCAGTTCAGGCGCATGCCGGATATGAAGCCCGTAGAATACCGTTCGCATGTCTATTTCAGGGCTGTACCCAAAGAAACAGCATTGGGAGATGATCTGCAGCAAGACAGTACATCCATCGGCATCCGGCTGATCCCGATATTCGGGATTACCATCCCGGTAATCATCCGTCCGGCGGAACTTTCGGTAACCACCGAACTCAGGGATATTGTGCTGGATACAAAATCGGATACCATCCCTTATTTATCGGTTACTTTTGACCGTTCCGGCGATAAATCCGTGTACGGAGACATCATTGTAAGCTGGATTCCAGATAAAGGACCGGCCGTTGAAGTCGGGGTTGTCAGGGGTATTGCCGTTTACACACCCAACAAGGTTCGCCGGTTTAGAATGCAGCTGCTTAAAAAAGAAGGAATTGATTATGCCAAAGGCAAATTACAGGTACGCTACCAATCGCCGGGCGACCTGAAGCCGGAGGTGTACGCGACGCGGGAAATATCCCTGCAATAGCATAAATGCGGCCGGGGTGCCGGCACATTAACACCAGATTGATCTATGGGAATTGCGAAAAGAGCCGAGAAACCGATAACTTACTTCCAGAAGCCTGAACGGACTGCTTTACGGCATCACAATTCATCAGCGAAAGGCTATGTAATTAACAATTTCCCCTGTTTTCTGCCAGTCAGAAAAAAATATTTCTTTCCTGCAACAGCCTTTCTGACGCTGCTTTTCTTTTTGTCCCTTTCCGGGAATATTCAGGCACAGCCACAATCGCAGACCTTTACCTCGGGTGGAAGTTTTACTGTCCCGGCAGGAGTAACGCAGGTAACGGTGGAGTGCTGGGGCGGCGGTGGCGGTGGCGGCCGATCCCGGGGCAATCCGTCTACAGGCGGAGGCGGCGCCGGCGGAAGCTATGTGAGGAGTATCCTGACTGTCAGCCCAGGAAACAACTATACAGTTACTGTAGGATCCGGCGGAACCGGAGGAAACGGCACGGGAACCACAGCACAGCATGGGAGCGCCGGAGGCGACAGCTGGTTTGGATCGGTTTCAACAATCATCGCCAAAGGCGGTGCCGGAGGGCAGAGTGATGGGAATGTGAACAATTCGAACGGATCGCCGGGTCTCGGATCAACCACCGGGTGTAACGGAGACATTATTCACGCCGGAGGGAACGGCTCTCAGGGCAATTATACAAGCGGATCAGGATACAGCGGCGCCGGTGGCGGAGGCGCAGGGTCAACCGGGCCCGGCGGCAATGCAACCAACGGGTCGGGAGGCTCCGGAACATCCCTCCACGGAGGCAATGGTGCCAATGGCGTCGGAAACAGTACCCCCGGCCTTACCGGTAATACTTTTGGCGGAGGCGGATCAGGGGGAAAGTCGAACAGCTCCACCGACCGCAACGGCGGCAACGGTGCCAACGGACAGGTGATCGTAAGCTGGACGCTGCCTCCTTCAATTAATTCATCTCTTTCAAATATCGACTTTGGATTTACCCCTGTCGGAACCATTTCTTCTGTAATATCTTATTCTATCAGCAGCCCTTACCTTATTGGTGCCCCGGGTAATATTTCAGTTGCTGCACCTTCAGGTTTCGAAGTTTCCCTTTCATCTGCTTCCGGCTTCGGGTCTTCCCTGAACATTCCTTTCACAGGCAGTACGCTGGCATCCACCACCATTTACGTAAGATTCGCCCCCACAGCATCCAACACGGTTTATAACGGCTCCATCAACCATTCAGGAGGTGGTACCAGCCTTGATGTGGCCGTTACCGGCAACACCATTCCTGCTTATTGCACCCCCGCATATTCCACAGGGACCAGCGACGGAGATTACATTTCACTTGTACAGCTGGGCAGCATCAATAATGCTACCGGCCGCCTTGCATCACCATACTACTTCTATTACAGCAATTTATCCACCGACCTCTCCGCAGGTGATTCATACACCATTACTCTGAGTGCGGGAACATATCCCTCTGCAAATAATATTACGGTATGGATTGATTACAACCAGAACGGTGTTTTCGAAGCAACGGAGAAACTGGGCAATGTAACCCTGGGAGCTGCCCCTGCCACGGGAGCCATCAATTTCACTGTTCCTGCCGGAGCAATCACCGGCACCACCCGTATGCGGGTGCGCGAAGTATGGAATAACAGTAACCAGGACCCATGCACAAGCTACTCTTATGGTGAAGCAGAAGATTACAATGTAAATATCCTTGCCTGTATGCTCTCCGTTTCAGCAATTGCAACCGAAACGTGCATGGGCTCACCTTCCGGAACCGGCACCATTACGGCCGAAGGCACCGACGGGACACCTCCCTATATGTACAGCCTCAATGGCGGCGCTTTCCAGTCATCGGGACTGTTTACCGGATTACAGGCCGGAAATTATACCATTACCGTAAGAGATGCGGTAAACTGCCTGGCAAGCACATCTGTATCCGTTACGACCCCGGCCATCTCAGGCGACGACCAGAACGCGGCGGGAACCAACGTCTGGAAAGGACACCTTTATGACGGGACGAATTTCAACAGCTATATGGGCCATTTCGATGAAGCGGAGTTGTTTGATCAGGACTTCGGCGGAAACCTTAACTGTTTTCAGGTAAACTCCGGCGCATCCGTACGCTCCGTTTACACCGAAACCTTCTCGGTGCGTTACCGGATGAATTCAACTAGAAAGGGACTTTATATTGCCGACTTTGGTTCAGACGACGGAAGCCGCCTGTATGTGGATGGACAGGAGGTTTACAACGACTGGAGCGACCATTCATACCGCTCCCGCCCCCGGGTGCTGTTCAGTTTAAGCGGCAGCAGCAATCTGGCTTATGAATTTTACGAAAACGGTGGCGCCAACCGCGTGGTTTTCCAGAATCTCACCCAACTGTTGGAAAACAGCCTGACCATCAACACAGAACAGACACTTTGCACCGGAGAGTCAGGCGTTGCCATTGGCGGCGATGCATTCGGAACCCTGCCCTCAGGCATTTCACTTTCGGGTACCGGTTATCAATGGACATACAGCACATCACCCGAAGGCGTGCGTATACCCATAACCGGTGCCAATGCAGCAGTCTTTACCCCCAACACGGCAGCCGCGCCATTTAATGTGCCGGGCACATACTATATTTATCGCACAGCAAGTCTTGCAAGTGCCAACAATGTAACACCCAATCCTTACATTGCAGTCAATGAATCCAATGCGGCAGTTGTAACTGTAAGCGGCCCGCCCGAAATCATTGAACAGCCGGCAGATCAGACTATATGCCAGGGCGATCAGGCTGTTTTTGAAGTGTCGGCCAGCGGCAGCGGATTATTTTATCAGTGGTGGGCCAACAGCGGTGCAGGATGGTGGCAGCTGAGCGATGGCGGGAACTACACCGGTACCAGCACGGCTTCGCTTATCATCAGCAACGCGGCAACCTGGATGAGCGGACAGCAATTCCGCGTGGTAATAAGCCGTGGCGCGGGCTGCCAGACCACTTCCGATGCAGCCACCCTTACGGTGAATGCCTCGCCTTCCATCTGGAATCAACCGGTTAGCAAAATCCTGTGTGAAAACGGGAACACCTCCTTCGATGTCAATTCTTCAGGAACGACTTTTCAGTGGCAGGTAAACATTGACGGCATCGGGTGGACAGATGTGACCGACGATCCACCGTATACAGGATCAAACACCCGTACCCTTCAACTGGCGAATACCCCGGCAACCCTCTCGGGCAATCTCTACAGGGTCATTGTTTCCATCGGAAACTGTTCCGTTGTTTCCGGCGAAGTTACCCTTACCGTAAATGCCCTTCCGGTGATTGTTACAGATCCTCAGTCAACCGTATCCTGCATCAACGGTGATGCAACATTTGAGGTTAACGCCACCGGTGAAAGCCTGACCTATCAGTGGCAGACATTCGGCGGATCGTGGTACAACATCAGCGACGGAACCTATTATTCAGGCACTTCTTCCAACCTGCTGGTAGTTCTGAATAACCAGTTATGGCAGAATGGCTATCGTTTCAGGGCGGTGATTAGTACTGCAGCCGGTTGCAGCATCGTTTCAGCTGACGCCCTGCTCACAGTTACGGGTCAGCCCGACATCTCCATTACTTATCCCGGAAATCCATACTGTAACGGACTATCCAATCCGCAGCCCGTAGTCATGAACGGCCCCGCGGGCGGAAGTTTTTCTGCCAGCCCGGCAGGACTGGCAATTGATGCGATTACCGGCGACATCACCCCTTCGGCAAGTTTGCCCGGCACTTATACTGTAACTTATTTTTATGCTGGTTGCGGGGGACTGACCGCTGTCACTACGGTGGAAATCACTGAAAGTCTGCCGGCTTCGGTAAGCATCACAGCCGATCCGAACCCCTTCTGTCCGGGCGCTGCCGTTACTTTTACCGCCACCCCGGTAAACGGCGGGCAAAATCCCGTTTTTCAGTGGAAGCGAAACGGCATCAATGCCGGACCGGACAGCCCGGTCTGGATCATTGAGAATCCGCAACCCGGCGATGCCGTTTACTGCGAAATGACATCCGACGATCCCTGCTCCGGAGGAAATGCCGCCGCTTCAAATACCATTGTATTATCAGCCGCCGCTTCACTCAGCAACAACAGCCTGAGCATAGGCTACGGCAATTATGGATCAGTATGCGCCACAGCCAATGAAAACTCAAGCGCCAACGTAAGCGCCCCGGCCGGAACCGTCATACTGCATGTTGAATTTGCCAGCTATGGCACGCCCAACGGCAACTGCAACAACTTTACTTATGGCAGTTGTCATGCAAATACCAGTTTCGATGTAACCGAAACCTACCTCCTGGGCAACAACAGCGCTGTAATTCCGGCAACCAATGCCGTTTTCGGAGACCCCTGTGTCGGAACTTACAAAAGACTTTACATTCAGGCGATCTATGGAGAATCCATCTGCATCGGGTCCACGCCCGGTCAGATCACCGGATCCATGCCTGCCGGCGGCGATGGGAACTACACCTATCTCTGGGAAAGCAGCATCACCGGACCATTGTCAGGATTCGCTCCTGCCCCGGGGGTCAACAACCAGCAGCACTATACGCCCGGTTCGCTGAATGCCACAACCTGGTTCCGCCGCACCGTCTATTCAGCCGGGTGTTCTGATATTTCAAGGGTTTTGCTGATTCCCGTTTCGGGACATAACGTCTGGACAGGGGCCATCAATAACGACTGGAACAACCCGGGCAACTGGAGTTGCTTTATTCCCGATCTTACCACTGATGTAGCACTGGGCAGCGGATTAACGAACTATCCGGTTCTGGCCGCAGGCAGCCATGGCATGGTCAGGAACCTGGTCATTGAGGCAGGCGCCTCACTCGGTGTTTCGGGCAACAACCTGCAGATTGCAGGAACCATAAGTAACAGCGGAGTTTTTGACGCAACGGGCGGAAGCGTCGAAATGAAAGGGGTTGTATCGCAGGTTATCCCTCCGGCCACCTTCCTGAACAACACCATTAAAGATCTGATCATCAGCAACAGCCAGGGTGTTTCCCTGTCAGGAGAACTGAACATACTGGGGTATGTAAAGGCTGCGGAAGGCAACCTGGCGGCCGACGGTTACCTGACCCTGATCTCCTCCGAAACACAAACCGCCCTGATTGACGGAAGCGGAAGCGGCGATGTTACCGGCGATGTGCACATGCAGCGATACCTCGCATCGGCCTTCGGGTACAAATACGTGAGTTCTCCCTTTTCAGACGCGACAGTAGCAGGTTTCGCCGAAGAAGTCGACCTGGCCGCATCCTTTGCAGAATTTTACCGCTATGATGAAAACCGCGAGGCTACCGGATGGATCGGATATACCGATCCAGGCGGGGCTTTAACCCCCATGACGGGTTACAGTGCCAATACAGGATCCGTTGCCACCCCGCTGCTGATGAGCCTTACAGGCCGGGTGAACAACGGAGTGCTGACGCCGGTCGCCCTTTACAATCATGACAAAACATACACCAGAGGTTTCAATCTGGTCGGGAACCCTTACCCTTCACCCATCAACTGGGATGCTGCTGAAGGCTGGGTGCGCTCAAATATTGATGATGCCGTTTATTTCTTCGATGCAGGCGGTGCCGACCGGTATACAGGAACCTATAGCACTTACATCAACGGCATATCGAGCAATGGCGCGGCCGGACCACTGATCGCTTCCATGCAGGGTTTCTTTGTGCATGTGAGTGACGGCGCTTATCCGGTTGAAGGTCAGTTTGGCATGGACAACCGGGTTAGGGTGAATGACCTGTCTGCGGCATATCACAAAAACACTGAAACTGAATACGGGCCGCTGATCAGGTTGAGCGCAGCATATGAGGGCGCCGGGAAACACACTGATCACCTTGCCTTGTATTTTGTTGAAAACGCAACACCCGGGTTTGACCCCGGCCTCGACGCCGTCAAACTCGAAAACACCGACTCTGATGTGCCTGATTTTTATGCCATTACAGACTGCAGCCGCAGACTTTCCGTAGGCGCATGGCCGCTGTCACAAACCCATGAAATTCCGTTGGGAATTAAAACGGAGAAGCAGGGAATGCTTACCTTTAGCCTGGTTTCGGAAGAGAACCTGCCGCAGGGGAAACGGGTTTATTTAAAAGACAAGGCAAACGGCACGGTTCAGGACCTCAGGCTGAAATCAGCATATAAAACCAGCCTGGCGGCGGGTGAAGTGAATGAGCGGTTTGCGCTGCTTCTCAGTGATTCTGACCTCTCGCAGGAAACCTTTGGCAGTGGCAGCGCAGATGCACAGGTCAGGGACGGATTAATCTATGCGATTATATGGCTCAGGGATGAGCAGGTAGAAGTCAGATTGCACAATATGGCCGGTCAGCTGCTTATGGAGCGCACCCTATATGGGGAAGGCGAACACAGGCTGGGGCAGGCACCCGCACCGGGCGTTTACATCATGAGTATATTCACCGGTATGGGAACCATCTCGAAAAAGATTCTGGTACAATGACAAACCCGAAGATAACAACCTTTTATAAAGCATCCGTTCAGCTGCTTTTGCTGTTATTGCTCGCCTTCAATGCCAGTGGGCAGGAAGATCCACCCCGTCCGATGAAGGTTTCAACCTACCAGCACCTGAACTTTGGCGCATTTATTAACGGAAGCGGCGGCGGAACAATCACCATCGAACCGGGCGGATCACGCAACATCACCGGTGACATTATACCTGTCTACCATGGATACCAGTATCATCCGGCCATTTTTGAAGTGGAAGCCAACGCTGGTGTGGTTATCAGCATATTAAACGGCCCGGCCATCACCCTTACCGGCAACAACGGCGGCAGCATGCTGTTACAACTCGGACAAAGCCTGCCCGTTTCACCCTTTGTCAATTCCACCCATCCGCCTTTCAAAACACAAATCATGGTGGGTGGTACACTGATGGTGGGGAATTTTCTGGCAAACCCTCCCGGGGATTACACCGGACAGTTCTTTATTACCTTTATTCAGGAATAAACACGATAGGCTGATCCGGCAATGACACTACCCCGCAACGTCACAAATACCCGATCCCGGCCGGCCTTATGGAAAAGGGCGGCGGTTGCGCTGTTGCTGACCTGTGCATCCATGGTCAATGCCATGGCACAACAGGAACCTGAATATGATGAGATCGGTGTATTCCTGATGATCCAGGGAGTCGGCGGATTCGAAATGAATGCCGTTTACATGGATGACAAGTTGTATCTTCCGGTTGGCGAGCTTTTCGGTTTTCTGAAAATTAACCACGAGCTTTCAAAAAATTACGACTCGGTGAGCGGCTTTTTCCTGAAAGAGCAGAACCGGTACCTCATTTCCCATACAGGACAAGTCGCAACCGTCGGCAACGAAAAATACCCGCTTGACAAAACAAGCCTTTTGAGGACAGCTAACGGACTGTACATGCGTAACGATGTCTTTGGCAGAATTTTCGGCCTATACCTGAGTTTTAATTTCAGGTCTATGTCCATTGAACTGAAGACCCACCACGAATTACCTGTAATCAAGGAATTGAGGCTGGCTGTGATGCGCAAAAATGTGAGCCGGCTGAAGGGTGAGGTAACGGTGGATACCACCCTCAAACGACAATATCATCCGGCAAGGGGCGGGATGGTTGACTGGTCGGTTATCTCGTCGCAGAGCGAAGGGGGAAGAAGTGACACCCGTGCCAGCCTGGGCCTGGGCGCGGAGTTGCTGGGCGGTGAAACAAACATCATGCTGAACTACTCCAGCCGCACAGGGTTCGAGGAACGACAGCAGTATTACAGATGGCGCTGGGCCAATAATGATGCACGGGTGGTAAAGCAGGTGGCGGCAGGGAAAATCCAGCCCCGCTCCATCTCCTCCATTTACGCCCCGGTAATTGGAGTTACAGCCACAAATACGCCTACCTCTTTCAGAAAATCATTCGGCAGCTATCTGCTGAGCGATTATACCGAACCCGGATGGACGGTTGAATTATTCATCAACAATGTCATTGTTGATTTTACCACGGCCGATGCTTCGGGATTCTTCAGCTTTGAAGTTCCGCTGGTTTACGGCATTTCCGAGATTACCCTGAAGTTCTACGGGCCATGGGGCGAAGAACGGGTGCGCGAACAAACGCTGAACATTCCTTATAACTTTCTGCCCAAAGGCACGATGGAATACAATGTCAGCAGCGGAATCGTAAGGGACACAAGCAACGCGCTATACACCCGCACCGAAGCAGGCGTCGGGCTGCACCGGAATTTAACGGTCGGCGGGGGTATTGAGTACCTTTCTTCCATAAAGAGCGGCAGCTCCATCCCATTCCTGAATACCTCATTACGCTTCCTGAACAACTTCATGTTCACCGGTGAATATGCCCACGGAGTCAGAACCCGTGGCCTGCTGAATTACCGGCTTCCATCAAGTCTGGTTTTTGAACTTGATTACATTCATTACACGCCGGGTCAAAAGGCCATCAGCTTCAATTACCTTGAGGAACGTAAAGCAAGCCTATCCATGCCGGTCAGGCTGGGAACCTTTCGCAGCTTTGCAAGGGTAGGCTTCAGGCAGAATGTGCTGGAACAACTCACCTTTTCATCAGCCGAGGTATTGTTGTCATCCTATTTCGGAATGGTAAATGCCAATATTTCAGGTTTTGCGACCTGGATCACCAAAGGCAGTCCGTACATTTACTCCAATCTTTCGCTCGGATTCAGGATGGGGCGCAACACCAACTTCAGGCCCCAGGCGCAGGTTGACATTACAAACAAGAAACTGGTTTCGGTGAAGGCAGAGCTGGAACATACCTTCTCACAGAAAGCACATCTCTCACTTATATATGAAGAGAATATCCGTTCGGTATACCGCAGTGTGGAGCTGGCATTCAGATACGACTTTAGTTTTGCACAGACCTCTGCTTCAGCAAGGATTGCCAACAAGCGACTGTACACCACCGAAAGCGCCAGGGGCGGCTTTGCCTTCGGCAGCGGAAACGGTGCAGTGCTTGCCGACAACCGGTCTAAAGTCGGCCGCGGAGGCATTACCGTTGAGCCTTTCCTCGATGTGAATCACAACGGAAAACGCGATACCGGAGAAGATGCCATAGAAGGCCTGAATGTCAGGATTAACGGTGGCAGGCTTCTCATAGACAGAGGCGATACGCTTATCCGCATCATTGAACTGGAACCTTTCACATCCTACCTGCTCGAAATTGATGACAATACGCTTGAAAATGTAGCCTGGCAGATTGAGGATAAGAAATTAAGCGTCTATGCTGATCCCAACCAGTTTAAAAGGGTGTCTATTCCGGTTAAGGTCATGGGAGAAGTCAACGGAATGGTTTACCTGAAAGACGGCGCACAGGAAAAAGGGTTGGGCAGGATAATCATCAACATCACCGGTTCAGCCGGAAAAACAGCGGGCAGAGTCCTTTCGGAACAGGACGGATTTTATGCTTTCCTGGGCCTGGCTCCGGGAAGATATACCGCATCCGTCGACTCACTGCAGCTAAGCCGGCTCGGATTCATCAGCAATCCGCCCGATATTGAGTTTGAAATAGCCCCATACAAATACGGAGACATTGCCGACGATATCAGCTTTACGCTCACCTCAGCCTTGCCATTCCCGGCAGGCGAAGAAAGCGGGGCCGCCGGGCATATCCCTGATGATGAAGATCTTGCAGTATCGCCTGATGTCACTGTCAGCCAGACTGATAACATTCCATTAATTTCAGAACCTGAAAAAATATCCGTCAGGCAGGATTCAGCACAGCCTGCAGAAGCATCCGCAGAACCGCAGCCTGAAGTTATAGAAGGGAATATCAATCTATCCGCAGGCGTTTTTTATGTTCAGTGCGGTGCTTTTACCAACCCCGACAGTGCAAAAAAGTTAAAGATGAAAGTATGCAGTCTTACGGAAGCCCCCTGCGGAATCATCAGGGAGAAGGGTTTCTATAAAGTCAGGCTCGGATACTTCCATACGCGGCAGGATGCAGCGAGGGAGGCTGAAATTTTGAATAGCAGAGGAATTGCAGCACAAACAGGAAAATCTGTAATCAGATAAGACACTCTATCTATAGATAACGATAAGCCATGCTGAACAGGGAATATCCGGAGATTACAACCGAAAGACTGATTCTCAGAAAATTCAACACAGGGGATGCAAAAGATGTTCAGCGCATGGCCGGCAGGGAAGCCGTTGCATCCAATACCCTTGCCATGCCTTTCCCCTATCTCGACGGGATGGCCGAAGCCTGGATCGCTACGCATGTCAAAGAATTTGAAGAAGGGAAGTCGGTCATTTTCGCCATCACGCTCAAGGGCAGCGGCCAACTGATAGGTGCCGCCGGTCTTTCAATGCAATTGCAGTACAAACTTGCAGAGCTTGGCTACTGGGTCGGTGAAGAGTTCTGGAATCATGGTTATTGCACAGAAGCGGCAAAGGCAGTCCTGGATTATGCTTTAAATTCATTGCACCTGCATAAGGTAACAGCAAACCATTTTGCCGGCAATCCGGCTTCAGGACGCGTAATGGAAAAAGCCGGCATGCATTACGAAGCAACGCTGAAATCACATATCCTTCACTGGGGAGCATATAAAGATCTGGTTTGTTATGCAATTTTCGGGCAAGGGGATTGATGGCACTAAAGAAACCCGCCGGCTTTAATTTCATGGCTGCGGAAGTAATGGTCAGGTTTCAGAGGTTATAACCAGCATAAAATTACGCTGCTGAAAAATCACACTACCAGAAAAATTTTGTTGTAAATTAGCCAATTGCCGTATTTTTAGATATAAACTCAACTATATCTGTAAGGTCTTACTAAAAATATTCCGGATATGTCCTTAACCAACAGTATTCTCCGCCATTTTTTCTGGTCAGTCTTAATCCTGATTTCAGCCTGCGGGCCGGCCAACCTGCTCAGGGTTGAATCGATGAATTTCGATCAGCAGATCGATCAGTTCCAGAATCTGGAATTCAATTTTAACCGCGACATGGCAGTTGATTCCGTATTCAACCGGTGGGACTCTGCGGAATACATAAAGATTACCCCCGCTATTCCCGGGCGGTTCAAATGGACTTCGGCGCGGCAACTGGTGTTTTCGCCCGCAGTGCCGTTTGCACCAAACACCGACTACACGGCCACGCTTACCAAAAAATTGTCGGAGCTCAGCGGAAAGAAATACCAACCTGAAACCGGGGGCATCAGGTTTCACACCCCATACCTTACCATTGATCAGGCCTATGCCTACTGGGGGGTGAGTGAGGCGGACCCCGGACAGGTTCAGCTCCGGATGATCATAGTTTTCAATTATGAGATTGAGCCGGGCAACATCCGCAGCTTCCTTTCGGTCCGAAATAACGACAAATCACTGATGTATGATCTGATCAGCAGGGGAAATCCGGCAGAAGCGGAACTGGCCATACCTGTCAACAACGGCACAGCGCCTGAAGGTGAAATTACCATCGTTATGGGCAAAGGCATACAATGCAAAGGTTCAGACCGCATCAATCCGGAAGAGCTTTCGGTAGCCCTGGCCGTACCTCCCCGCGACAGGCTGGAAATTTCTGATGTTGTCGCTGATTATGAAGAAGGCGAAGGAGTGATCCGTGTATTCACCTCCCAGCCGGTGGTGTTGCAGGGCATGAAGGGGCTTCTGAAGATAAGTCCGGAAATCCCCTTTGAATTGAAATCTATCGGCAACGGCTTTGCGCTTAAGGGCAACTTCGCCGACGGTGCCGCCGTTGAGCTCTCCGTGTCGGGTAAGGTCAGGGGTATTTTCGGACCGGAACTGGGTAACGATCAGAAATACACCGTCACATTCGGCGCCCTGCAGCCCTACCTCGCATTCAGCGACCAGAACAGCCTTTACCTGACCCCTGCAGGCGCGCGCAACCTCGGGCTGAACATCATCAATATCCCGAAAATCAAGGTTACCGTATTTAAAGTATTTGAGAACAACATCCAGCATTTTATGCGCAACGGAAAAAGCTGGAACTGGTATTATGAGGACGATAATTATTACGACTCCTACGGTTACAGCCTGGATGAAAATTACGGGAAGGTAATTTCAACCCGCGAGATTGACACCCGCGCACTTCCCCGTAAAGGCAACATCAGGCTGCTCAATCTGAAGCCGGAAGAACTGGAATTATCGGCCGATGCCAAAGGGCTTTACCTGATCAAAGCCGAATCTGTTGAAAAATCGTGGCTGAGCGATGTTCAGCTGGTGTCGGTATCAGACATCGGCCTTATCGTCCGCCAGGGTGTTGATGAAATTTTTGTGGCTGCCCGATCCATTTCCACCGCCGGTCCGGTTGAGGGGGTCACCATCCGTTTTATCAGCCGCAACAATCAGATGGTACACCAGGTTACTACCGGTGCCGATGGTACCGCCATCTTCAGGGATATGCAGAAAACCATCCCCGGCTACACCGTCACCATGATCTCTGCCAGGAAGGACCAGGACTTCAATGTATTGCTCTTTGACCGCTCTGCCGTTGAAACCTCGCGTTTCGATGCCGGGGGGAAAAGAACTGCCGGACTGAAATACGATGCATTCTTCTATGGCGACCGTAACCTTTACCGGCCCGGTGATTCGGTTTTCTGCAATGCAATTGTCCGCAGTTTCAAATGGGAAACCATAGCAGAACTTCCGGTAAAATTCAGGATACTGGCTCCTGATGGCCGCGATTTTATGGTAAGGCGCGCCCAACTCAATAAAAACGGGGCGGCAACACTGAATTTCAGCCTGCCGGCCGCCGCGCTCACCGGAACTTATGTTATTGAGATGCTTGCATCGAACGATGTGTTGATGGGCAGCTACCGGATCGCGGTCGAAGACTTTATGCCCGACAGGATCAGGGTCGACGTTAAAACAGATAAAAATGCTTACAAACCGGGGCAAAGGCTTACTGCCGATGTAACAGCAACCAATCTGTTCGGCCCTCCGGCTTCCGGCCGCAAGGTGGAAAATGAATTGCGCATCAGCCGCAAGGCTTTCAACCCTGCAAAATATCCTGATTTCAACTTCAACATCTTCACACCGGCTGACATTTATATTGAAAACCAGGTGAATGAAGGGGCTACAGGACCCGATGGGAAACTTGCACAGCAGTTCAGCCTGCCCGGCCACCTGAACATTGGTATTCTCGAAGCAAGACTGTTCACAACCGTTTTTGATGAAACCGGCCGGCCTGTCAACCGTTACACACGCGCAGATATCTACACCCAGGATTATTTCCCCGGCATTAAACGCTTACCCGGCTGGGTATCAACGCAAAAGCCCGTCAACATCAGCCTGCTGTCGCTCAACCGTGCCGAAAAGCCTGCCAGTGGCGGGGTCAGGATTGAAATCGTTCACCTGAAATGGGAAACAGTGCTCGAGCGCAATTATGGCCAGACCAGTTACCGCTCACAGAAAAAAGAAAGTATTGTATTTTCCAGGGAAGTCACCATTTCACCACAAGGCTATACATTCCAGTATTCGCCGCCGCTTTCCGGAGAGTATCAGGTCAGGGTCAGCATTACCGGCAGCCCGAACTATGTAGCCGAGGGCTTTTACGCCTATGGGTGGGGTGATGCAGGCAGTTCATCCTTTTATGTGAACCGCGAAGGCGAAATCGGCATAGAGACCGACCTGGAAAATTACAAACCGGGAGATCTGGCAAAGGTGCTTTTCAAAACACCGTTTGACGGTGAGTTGCTGGTAACCGTCGAACAGGACAAAGTACTGGAGCACCATTCCCTGCAAGCCTCCGGCGGGGGCGCTACCCTTAACCTGAAAATCGGGGAGGCATTTATGCCCAATGTCTATATCAGCGCAACACTGATCAGAAAAACCGACAATTCGGGTCTGCCGCTTACCGTTGCGCACGGATATTCAAGTGTAAAGGTTGACCTGCCCAACCGCAGGTTAAGCGTTTCCATTGAGGCACCCGCGAAATTGCGTTCAAAAGTTAAACAGACGGTTAAGATAAAAACCTCCCCCCATGCCGAAGTTACCATTGCTGTGGTGGATGAGGGAATTTTGCAGATAACGGACTATAAAACGCCCGACCCTTATCACTATTTTTATCAGAAAAGGGCGCTCGAAGTAACCCCTTACGACCTTTTTGACGAACTGTTTCCCGAATTGTCAGGCGGCAGATCATCAAGCGGCGGCGACCGGGGCTTTGACCTGGGTAAACGGCTGAACCCGCTTACCTCGAAACGGGTTAAACTGCTCTCGCTCTGGAGTGGTGTAAAAAAAGCAAATGCAAAAGGTGAGGTGGTTTTTAACATCAGCATTCCGCAGTTTTCAGGAGCGGTCAGGGTGATGGCCCTCGCCTACACTGAAAAGCAGTTTGGATCCGGCGAAAAGCAGATCAGGATTGCCGACCCGCTGGTGATCAGCAGTTCGCTGCCCCGCTTTCTCAGTCCCGCTGACGAGGCAGGGATTATGGTAACCTTTACCAATACCACAGATAAACCGATGACCGTAAAACCGGCCATTAAGGTTTCAGGCCCGCTGAAAGCCGGAAAGCTCAGTGAACCGGAAATCAGCATACCGCCCAACAGCGAAAAACAGCTGTTCTATCCCCTCACAGCCGGTGAGGCTACCGGCAAGGCTGAAGTCATAGTAAGTGCGGCAGCGGCAGGCGAAACCTTTACCGAATCTACAGAAATCGGCGTAAGGCCGGCTGTTGGTCTGGAGAAAACTGCGGAGGCAGGCAGTATAAAAGGCGGGCAGAAAGTTGCACTTGAACCGGCTACAGAGTTTATGGAGGGAACTGCCTCGGCAAAGCTGCTGCTCACCCGTTCACCGGCCGGGCGTTATGCCCGCGACCTGAGTGAATTGGTCAATTATCCTTATGGTTGCCTTGAGCAGACCATTTCTGCGGCCTTCCCCCAGCTCTATTTCGACGACCTCGCCGGGATGCTGAAGCAGGGACATCTAGCCGGAAAATTCAATACTTCGGAAAATGTCAACGAGGCCGTCCTGAAAATAGCTGCCCTTCAGCAATACAACGGCGGCCTTGTCTCCTGGCCTTCGGGCGGAGAAGCGCATTGGTGGAACTCTGCCTATGCTGCCCACTTCCTTTATGAAGCCGCGAATGCCGGCTATAGCGTCAACCCTGTTGTGGCCGGCAACATCTACCGCTACCTCACTGAAAAAATCAAACAGAAACCGGTGACAGAATATTTCTATAAAACCGGAGGCAGCAACCAATGGCAGCGGAGAAACCAGCCTAACCGCGAAACCTTCTATTCGCTTTATGTACTGGCACTGGCAGGAAAGCAGCATTTGCCGACCATGAACTACTACAAGGCAAGGGCGGGAGAGCTGAGCACCGACAGCCGCTTTATGCTCGCCTGCGCTTATGCCCTGGCAGGTGACCGGAGAAGTTTCGATGAACTTTTACCCAACTCCTGGGACAACAGCACCGAACCTGCCGTGATGAACGGTGGCAGTTACAGCTCGCCCCTGCGCGACAGGGCCATTGCCCTCTATACATTGGTAAATGCCGACCCCGCCCACCCCATGGTTGCCATGCTTGCACGGCAGGTGGGTGAAATGATGAACGCCTCCCGCTGGATGTCCACCCAGGAAAGGGCATTCTCCCTGCTGGCATTAGGCAGACTGGCCGGACAAGCAAAATCTGAAAACATTTCCGCCAGTATCGCTGTAAAAAACCGGCAAACAGTATCTTTCAAGGGAGAAGACCTTCTGCTGGACATATCCGGCTCAGCGGCAACGATTACCACAAGCGGCCCGGGTATGCTATACTATTATCTCGAATCAGAGGGAATCCCTTCATCGCCTGTTAACAGGGAAGAAGACAGGGTATTATCCGTCAGACGGCGTATGCTCGACCGAAACGGCGCTCAGGTCAACCCGCAAGAAATCAGGCAGAATGACCTGATCGTGGTTGAAATCACCCTTTCGACCAACGACAACAGCGCCGTGGAAAATGTTGTGGTCACCGATATCCTGCCGGCCTGTTTCGAAGTGGAAAACACCCGCCTCACTGCCGACAGGGGTATTGACTGGGCCAAAGACCGGTCGGTTCCCGACTACACCGATATCAGGGACGACAGGGTTAATCTGTTTGTCAATGCAGGCGGCAAACAGCAGAAGTTTTATTATATGGTGAGGGCAACCGCCAAAGGAACCTTTAAGCAGGGACCGGTAAGCGCGGATGCCATGTATAACGGACAGTACTACTCCTATCACGGATCGGGAGAGGTAAGGGTAAAATAAGGGATATGATCGATTTTACGGAAATGCTGACCGATGCGCAGCAATGGCTGAGATTATTCAGGCACGACCTGGCTGATACCCCCTGGGTATTTATAATAGCCTGTTGGGTATCGTTATACCTGCTCTTTCTGCCTTTTTACTTTCCCGGTAAGGACCAGGCTGAAGCCGGCAAACTGAAACAAAACCTGATGCTTCAGGGACTTTTTTCCGGAGTAATAAGCGCATTTCTCACAGGAGTGATTTTTGCCATTGCACCGGTTGTGGTATATGGATGGCTGTGGATCATCCTGGTGCCTGCACTGCTGGGGTTCCTCAGCGGCTTACTCAGAAAACTCGCAACCGGCAAATGGAATGTCATGGACAATGCCTTGCGCATTATGGCAGGCAACTTTTATATAGAACCCGGGCAGACCTTTTTAAGGGGCATCCTGCAGGGACTAGGCCGGCAATTCTGGGAGCAACCCCAGACCCTGATCGGCAGTGCCATTGCCCAATTGCTGAACAGTGTGTGGTTATCCGATAAAACCATTGCTGGAGGCGGGGCAACTTTTATGCAGGGAAAAGTCCCCATGGCCAATGGCGTCACATTCGGATCCTTCATACTGGTTAACGATATGGGCGGGCCGGTAGTAGACAACATACTGATTCCAGGCCGGCAATCTCCCCTGCTCAGGCTGCTCAGGCATGAATACGGGCACTACCTGCAGAACAGGGAAAGCGGATGGCTATACCTTTTTAAATACGGAATCCCCAGCGCCGGAATGATCGTATGGCCGGAAAAGGATGCAGAATTCCGCTCCGACAAACATCTCCTGATACAAAACGGCACTACGCCCCTCTTCAGAAGTTACGGGGACACCTATCAGAAAATCAAGCCCGCCTGGTGGGAGTTTGCCCTGATGTTTACTGCCATTATCGCTGCAGCGCTTTGGGGTGGCCCGGCGGCGGGCGCCGGCGCCTGGCTGATGACTGCCGGAGTGATCGCTGCATTTAATTTAAGAAACCGATAATCGGACAAAACAAAAAATGCCTCCGGACACTATCCCGTCAGGCATTTTCTATAATCATCAATTTACAGCCCTGAGTTCACCGGTAAATTATATCGCCCGGAAATTATCAAGTGAAGGTTTGATCTGCACCACAAAGAAGAGAGGGCTTTCCTCTCCGCTGATACCACCTGAGTCTCAGAAAGGCCAGAACTGGTTGTCGTACCAGATGTCTTCCTTCAGCTGTTCATTCAGTTCATGCAGAATTTTGTGGTGCCCCTTCTCCCAGTCGGCAAGCCAGGAATACAACTCCTTTTCGTTAGGATCTGACGCTTCTGCAGCCTGCCTCGAATATACCTCAATGGCTTTGGTTTCCATATCAATGGCTGCCGAAATGGCTGCGGCTTCAAAACTGGCCGCACTGATCTGCTTCCGGATATTGTCCGACAGGATCAACTCCACTACCCCGGGATCGGCTTTCAGGTCGATTTTCCCGAATTTCTGATCCTTGCTGTAGCTTGCAAACTGCTTTGAAAGGAACTCCACATGGGTTTGTTCCTCTTCAGCCATCATACTGAAAATTTTCTTTACCTCTTCACTCGATGCCTGTTCGGCAACTTTCTCATAAAATGCCTTTCCCCTCTTCTCCATCAGAATGGCCGTCTTGAGGATTTCGGTAGATTTTTTGTTCTCCATAACTATATTGTATTTGATGTTTCGCAGCAAAAGGCAATCCCTTACAAACCTACAAAATTACCCTTATAAAAAACATGAAGGCCCGAATAAAGTTTGGACGGGAGCCGGAATTAATCCCTAAATTTGCATAACCGTCCTGATTCTGTTACCATCAGGATAAGCAATCATAAAATGGCATGCGCGGAAATATCAGTATACTGAATGCCCTTTTCAGGCAATGGAGCGGAAAGGAAGCCACCAAGTCAGAAGTTTTACCGGCTTCGGGTTCTGACCGTGTTTATTACCGCATTTCAGCTCACAACATTACCGCCATTGGCGCATGGAATCCTGACAAACGTGAAAATAAAGCTTTTACAGCCTTTTCGCGCCACTTTGCCGCGAAAGATTTACCGGTACCCGAAGTCTATCTGAATGATGAATCGGGCATGGCTTACCTGCAAACCGACCTGGGCGATCAGAACCTTTTCGGGATACTAAGCGAAGAAGGCCTTTCCGAACGCGTGAAGGGACTATACCGTCAGGTGGTCCGCTGGCTCCCGCGTTTTCAGATAAGCGGCGGCGACGGCCTCGATTATTCACTCTGCTATCCCCGTCAGTCATTTGACCGGCAAAGCATGATGTGGGACCTGAATTATTTCAAATACTATTTTGTCAGGCTTTCAGGTTTCAATTTTGATGAACAGGCGCTTGAAGATGATTTCGACCGGCTGACATCCTTTCTGCTTCAGGCTGATTCAGATTATTTCCTTTACCGGGACTTTCAGTCGCGCAACATCATGATTACCGGCGGCAACCCGTTCTTCATCGACTTTCAGGGAGGCCGCAGAGGGCCATTGCAATACGACATCGCTTCCCTGCTTTTTGACGCCAAAGCCAATCTGCCCAACGATTTCAGGGATGAGCTGCTCAACCTTTACATTCAGGAAGCATCCGTACTGAAAGAGATTAATCAGGAAGTATTTCTGAAGTATTATTACGGATTCGTGCTTATCCGTATCCTTCAGGCACTGGGGGCTTATGGATTCAGGGGCTTTTATCAGAAAAAGGAACATTTTCTGCAGAGCATTCCCTTTGCACTTGACAATCTCGACCATCTGCTGATCCATCACCGGCCCGAAATTGAAATACCGGCCCTGGAGAAACTGTTGCAAAGGTTTATCTCCAGCGAAACACTGAGGAGCCATGCAAAACCATCCCTGAAAGTCAGTGTGAACAGTTTTTCATACAGAAACAATATTCCTGAAGACCCCACAGGCAACGGCGGCGGTTTTGTTTTCGACTGCCGGGCCCTGCCCAACCCCGGCAGACTCGATGAATACAAAAACCTCAGCGGTTTGGATGATCCGGTGATGCGTTACCTCAGCGCTCAGCCGGAAACCGGCATTTTCCTTGCAAGTGTCTTTACCCTGGTTGACCAGGCCGTGGAGAATTACATTTCGCGCGGATTTCAGCACCTGATGGTAAGCTTCGGCTGCACCGGCGGACAGCACCGCTCGGTTTACTGCGCCGGGCAACTTGCCAAACACCTGAATAAAAGATTCAACATGAAAATACAACCCGATCATACCCAACGCGCAAACTGGATTGCATAAAATCTGTTTATCCATAGTCAGTCAGCACGTGACTTTTCATAATAAAGGACAACAACAGATAGAAAATACCATAGATCATGAGCAAGACCATGTGTGAAAGAGGGAAAAAGGGAGAAAAAGATACCAGTGAACCAAAGTACAAATGCAAAAAATGCGGCGCATTGGTTAAAAAAGAGAAGCAGGTCTGTAAACCAAAGGAGTTATAATTCCGAACTTATCCAGGAATGAAAGAACCATTCGATATTGAGCCTTTTAAGGCCGAAGCCGAAGTCATCAGGCAAACCATCGAGCAGATCAGAAAGGATTTTGCCATGTTCGGACTTGATGTGGATTTTCCGCTGAACATGGATATGGTGTATTCCGAGCTATTCAGGCAGTTGGATTTCCATATATCAGGGCTGTTGACAGGAAATGTGCAGAAACTGATGGCTTTGCTCTACCAGATTGACATTCCCGAGCAGAACATTCTGAAAGCCTGGGAAACCCATCCGGAATTTTCCCATTCGCAGGTAATCGCTGAACTGGTGATTTATCGCGAACTTAAAAAGGTGATTTTCAGGAATTATTATAAGCATTATAAACTGGACGATTCCCCCGCAGAATGAAAGCGATGATTCTGGCAGCCGGACTGGGCACCAGGCTGAAACCGCTGACCGACCACTGCCCGAAGGCGCTTCTGAAGGCCGGCCCTTACACCCTGCTCGAATTTGCCATCCGCAAACTTAAAGCCGCCGGATTTGATGAACTGATCATCAATGTGCATCACCATGCACCCATGATCATCAGTTACCTGGAACGAAACCGGAACTTCGGCTGCCGGATCAGCATTTCAGACGAGTCGGATCAGTTGCTGGACACCGGCGGGGGGATTCAGCAAGCATCATGGTTCTTTAACGACGGAAAACCATTCCTGGTGTATAACGCCGATATCATCGGCGACCTCGACCTCGGCACACTTTATGCCCGCCATCTTGAACAGCAGGGCCTTGCCACGCTGGTGGTGCGCGAAAGGAAAACAAGCCGTTACCTGCTGTTTGACGCGGAAATGCGGCTCTGCGGATGGGAAAACGTGAATACCGGTGAACAACGCATGGCACGCCCAAGCGCTGACCCGCTTACACAACTGGCTTTCAGCGGCATACATGTGATTAGCCCGGTAATATTCCCGCTTATACAAACAAAAGGCAGATTCTCCATCATCGACACCTATCTTGCGCTGGCCGGGAGTAATCTGATTACCGGTTACCTTGACGACAGTCCGCTATGGGCGGACGCCGGAAAACCGGAAAGCCTGGAGCAGGCCGGTGAGATTGCAAAACTGATTACTTTTAGCGACAGAAAACCAGCATGATGCATCAACCGTTTCTTGAAAAACTTGCCCTGCATATCCGCGAAAAGTACCCTGCCATGGGGCGGCGCCTGTGTATCGTCCTCCCCAACCGCCGGGCCGGACTTTTCCTGAAACGTCATCTGATCCCGGCCGGAGGGGCTCCGGTGTGGGCACCATCCATCTTTTCGATGGAGGATTTTGCCGCCAGACTCTCCCGACTCCAGGTAGCCGACCCGCTGGAACTGATGACCACGCTGTATGAAGCACACCGGAAAACCGAAGGCAGTGCCGCTTCGGACTTCGACGGGTTTTACGGATGGGGACGAGGGCTGATCCGTGATTTCGATGACATTGACCAATACCTGATCAAACCGGAAACATTGTTTACCTACCTGAGCGAATCCAAAGCCATGACGCTCTGGAACATGGATCAGCGCCCGCTCACGGATTTTGAAACAAAATACCTCAGGTTCTTCAATTCGCTGACGGCTTATTACAAAGAATACACCCGGGATCTGACCGGAAGAAAAAATGCCTATCACGGACTTGCCTGCCGTACCATTGCTGAAGCGCCTGAAGCATACTGCGATGCTGTTCAATGGGACCATATCATCTTTGCCGGATTCAATGCACTAACGCCTGCGCAACGCACGATGATCCGGTATTTTATCAAAGCTGAAAAAGCTGAAACCCTGTGGGATGCAGATGCTTACTACCTGGAAAATACCCATCAGGAAGCCGGACTGTTTCTCAGAAAATACAAGGAAGACCGAAGCCTGGGCGGATTTCATGAAATCACCGATCATTTTAAAACATCCGCACGGAATATCACCATAGCAGGGGTGCCGCGTTTCACCGCCCAGGCCAACCTGGCCGGAAGCATTCTCAGAAATCTGACGGAAAAAGGAGACCCCGCCATCCTGAATAAAACGGCAGTGGTGCTGGCCGACGAATCCCTGCTGCTTCCCCTGCTCAACGCCATTCCTCCGGAGGCAGGCGATTTCAACATCACCATGGGTTTCCCGCTGCAACAATCGCCGGTTTACAACCTGTTCGACAGCATTTTTGAAATGCATGTACATGCAACTGAAGGAAAAACAGCCGGCGAACCCCGGTTTTACTTCCGTCATCTGCTGGCAGTATTGCAGCACAGCTACATACAGTACCTGGCCGGACAGCAGGCGCTGGCGTCCATCATTGCACACATCCGGAACAGCAACAAGCCCTTTGTCGGCATCCCGGACCTGAAGGCGATCAGCGGAGAACCAGACAGCCCGGGCGAACTGCTGCATCTGCTCATGAAAAAGCCCGACTCTGTTTACGGTTTCACGCAACAACTTGCCGGAATCATCAATACGCTGAAAAACGGGCTGACGACCGGCGCTGAGAAAGAACGCAAGATAAATCAGGCCGAGAATGAAATACTCTATAATATTGCATTAATAATCTACAGATTACAAATATTTACCGGCAAGGCCGATTATATAGGTGAACTGCGTACGCTGCACACCCTGTTCAGGGAATCGGCGGCAGCCAGTCCGGTAGCCTTTTACGGTGAACCATTGAAGGGGATTCAGGTAATGGGAATGCTTGAAACCCGGGTGCTGGATTTCGAAAACATCATCCTGGTTTCTGCCAACGAAGACATTCTGCCATCCGCCAGGAATCACAACTCCTTTATACCGTTCGAAATCAGACGAGAGTTCGGACTGCCGACACACCACGAACAACAGGCCGTTTTCGCCTACCATTTTTACCGGCTGCTGCAACGTTGCACCAATGCCTGGCTTATATACAACGCGGAATCCGACGAACTTGGAGGGGGAGAAAAGAGCAGGTTTCTGAGTCAGATCATGCATGAATTACCGGCTTACAGCCCGCTGAACCGGATCAGCGAAATCAAACCCGCTTTCGACGCGAAACTGGGCACTCCCGGTGAAATTACAGTAGACAAAGATGAAGCTGTTATTGAAAAGCTGATCAGTATTTCCCGGAAAGGCATCTCCCCTACCGCGATTACCCAATACCTGAACTGCTCCCTGAAGTATTACTTCAATTATGTGCTGGGGCTTGGAGAAACGGAGGAGGTTGAAGAAACCATGGACTTCCGCACTTTGGGAACCATCATCCATGAAGTGGTTCAGCGCTTCCTTGAACCGTTTGTGGGGAGTTTCCCGACGGAGCATGACTACCGTCAGATGCAGCAACAGGCGGGAGAGGCCATAGCCGGAGCACTGCAGAAACACTTCCCGGGAGGAGAAACCACCAAAGGACGCAACCTGCTGATCATCAAAGTCGCCGAGGTATGGATCAGGCGTTTCCTCGAAATGGAAGCTGAAGCCGGATATAATCCGGCCAACGGGGACCATCTGATCGCGCTGGAAAAACAACTGACGGCCCCCCTGACCATCGATGTCCCCGGACAAGGAAAAATCACTGTAACGCTGAAAGGCACCGCCGACCGCATCGACCGCGTAAACGGACACACCCGTATCATCGACTACAAAACCGGGAAAGTTGAGGCAAGATCGTTAAAAATCAAAGATGTAGCGGCAGTTTTTATGCCCGCCAAAGAGATTAAGGAAAAAGCGCTTCAGTTATTTTTCTACCTCTACCTTGCAGGAAAAGAAAATATCGCGACAGCTGACTTCAGTGCCGGGATCATTACTTTCCGTTCGCTTAAAGACGGGTATCTGCCGTTGTTGGTAACAGATGCCGGCAATCAGGCTGCATTGGAGGCCTTTGAAAATGAGCTGACCGGGTTGCTGGAAGAACTGTTCGATCCCGGGGTTCCCTTCGCACAGACTTCCTTCAGGGAGCATTGCAGCAACTGCCCCTACAGGGCCATCTGTAACAGGGACGAGCTGAAGCCATGGTGAAATCGCTTTCCGTTTGATTCTCTTTACTACGGCAGCAGTAAGATTTTTCTGAACCTGTTTACCCGGCGACGTCTATAAGTCTCCGCGCATGCACGATGCATTTCGCCCCCTTTCATCCCCATCCCGGCTATTACCCCGGCCCAGCCATCCGTTGATGTCAATTCCGGACAAAAAGATGTCCGTTAATGTACACATATTTACATGTATAGATATTTGTATTTAAAATCACATGCTCCTGAAACCTAATATTGACGATAGTTTCAATAGTTTGGCACAATTGTTATAATAAGTCTGCAAACACGGATTATTAAACCTAAAAAACAAAAACCATGAAACGCACCCTTTACTTATTATCAGCATTATTCACGGCCTTACTTTTTACTCCGGCCCGGTTATCCGCCCAATGGTCGCAGCCTGAGGTTATTTTACCCTGGGAAGCGGTTCCCGCGCAATTCGGAGATGAGGATGTCTCTCCGTTTATAGCAGCAGCAAGTGATCCCGCCGGGACCATCCACCTTGTCTGGAGCAATGATAACCAGGGTATGTCCACCATGGTTCATGCCTCCCGCCAAAACGGAGCGTGGAGCGAAATCACCACCATTTCATCCGAAAACCCATATTCAGTTATGCCGTCCCTGATTATTGACGAAAACGGAACACTGCATTGCGCCTGGGTTACCATGGATTTCAACTTTAACTTCCTGATTTCCTATTCCCGCAAATTTTCAGGGGAGAATTGGGAGTCTCCTGTAGTGGTATCAGACCCGGAATTGCTTTTGAATACCTATCCGCAACTTGTGGTCGATAATGCCGGAAATATCCGTCTTTTCTACACCGCCGCGGACTTCTCGGGAGAAAATGCATTCTATTACCTAAAACATGCCCTTATAGATCAGCAGAATACAGACAACCCGGTGCTTCAACCAGTGCCCCAGACATCGCCCGACCTGCTGGCAAATCAGTCTTCGGTGGTTGCGGACGCCAACGGGATGCTTCATTGTGTATGGCACGACAGTGAGGGAGGCGCAAGCAATATTTCAACAGCATCCTTCGATGGAACCGCCTGGGGGCCAACCACAAAACTCGCGAACAGCGGACAGGGAAGCAGCATTCAGGATGAGATGCCGATCGTTCTCTTATCGAACAGCAGCAACGAGACATTTGCTTTATGGGTAGCCTCTATGTCAGGTATCGGACAGTTCAGTATTATGCAAAACAGCAGCTGGTCACCGGGCCAGAATACCGCGGACCCCCACTTCAGAAATGCCACGGGGCTATGTGATCCGAATAATGTGCTTAATATGGCGGGAACTACACTATCACCCTCAGGCGGGGACCTGTATCATCATACATATCAAAACGGAACCTGGGAACATAACCTGATTGAGGCAGGCACTTCAACGTCAGCTCCCGGCTTCCCGGTATTGGTCATTGGCAATGACACCCTGTTCTGCTTTTACGTGAGAAATACCCAATCTTCAGGCTATCTACTTGTTGAATCTCACCAACCTATAGATTTCCATACCGGTACAGATCAGCAGGATCCATTGTTCGCTTCACAGCTGAATATCTTCCCCAATCCGGTTAACGCATCAGGCACCCTTGGTTTTAATGCGCCCGGCTCAGGCACCGCCGAACTCAGTTTATACGACCTTGCCGGCAAAAAAGTAGCGTACAATCGCTTACCAATCAGCACTCCGGGCATGCAGACGTTTATCTGGAATCAGGTGTTTGCCAATCTGAACGCACGGAAAGGGCTCTATATCCTGGAAGTAAAAAATGATGAATTCAGGGTTTCCGGGAAGGTAGTGATTGAATAAAAAGCCGGAGTTTATAATAACATTAGTCCGCTAAATTTAAGAATCACGCAAGGATCCCGCCACAGCGGGGCAAGACGCAAAGACACCGCAAAAGTGGCGGGGCAGGCAGCGGCGGTATGATTATGAATGATTTGGCATCTTTAAACAAGTTTCCATAATTCACTGCAAGTCTATTCATAAAAAATTCTCAACGGAGTATTGAATAAAGGATAATATCTTATTATTATCATCCTTCACAAAGCGGGGTTTGTCAAAAGGTGACAAGCTCTGCTTTTCTTAACTAATATGTTCATCAGGACAAGAAATCAGGATCAACAGATTCCTTCATCTGTCAGTCACTAAAAGTCGTGATTACCGAAATACAGGTAAACAAGGCCATTGATGAAGCCAAGAGGATAACCGGAGCCGCCTTTACGGTTTCCGTTACCCGATCTGTACCAGTTGAAAATGTGTTCTTACCCCAATTATACTCCCTTAACCTTTGATCAGGATTTTCAGTTATCCCTTTGAAGCAGATATCGAAGGTGCCAGAAAATGGTATATGATTGAATCAAAGCCTAAAAGACAACAATTTATCCAACATAGGGATATTAAAACCATCATTCTATATCCTGACCAGCCTTATCAGACATCGGTAAACTCTGCAGAGAATTTCCCAATAAATCATCTTATAATGACAGAATAACCTGGAGACTTTACAAAAAATTTCCGGATCGCCCCGAAAAAAATGAAACTCCTAACCGCACAAATAGCACATTTGACCTATTTTTTCTCGCAAACCAACGTTTCAGTAAAGCCAAATTAGCTACCAACAGACTACACTCAAAAGAAAGCAAAGACAAATCATTTCAATTTGTAGAGCGTCTACTTAATTTTTTTTCAAGATAAATTTGATTATCAGAAAATTTAATGTACTTTTGTAGCACCACTACAAAGGAAATTTTTTGAAAACACCTTTAAAAAATATCACAAGTATCCAAACCGGACTTTTTGCCAAACCCACCGGCTCTGGTGAATTGGTGTATTTGCAATCCAAACATTTTGATGAAAACGGACAATTGAATACTGAATTGTATCCCGACCTGCCGGCTGAAGACATCTCTGAAAAGCATATACTGAAAGACGGTGATGTGCTTTTTGCAGCCAAGGGAACCAAGAATTTTGCCACCGTTTTTGAGAACCACAACGAACCTTCCGTAGCATCTACTTCTTTCTTTGTGCTGAGAACATCTTACAACAATATACTGCCACAATACCTGGCATGGTTTCTGAATATTCAGGTCACACAAGCACTTTTAAAAACTCAGGCCATAGGTACCGCTATTCCGTCCATATCAAAACAGGTTTTGGAAAATCTTGAAATCTCAGTTCCGGACATTGAAAGACAAGAGGCGATTCTGCATATCATTAAACTCAGAAACAAGGAAAAATTGCTGAAGCAAAAAATTGAACTGCTCCGTGAAAAACAAATCCAACAACAACTCATCAACGCTTTAAAATAATTACAATGGTTAGAATTACTCAGAAAGACATCAACGATGCTGTTTGGAAAGCCTGCGATACCTTCAGAGGGAGCATTGATCCCAGCGTTTACAAAGACTATGTGCTTACCATGCTGTTCCTGAAGTATCTCAGCGATGTGCATGACGATAAAATGGAAGGCTACTTAACTAAATACAATGGTGATTTAGATCGTGCCAAACGTTCCATGCTGCACGAACGCTTCATTGTGCCGGAGCAAAGCCATTTCAAATTTCTGTATGATTCCAGAAATGAAGCCAACATTGGTGAACTCATAAACATTGCGTTGACTGATCTGGAAGAAGCCAACCGTGAGAAATTATACAGCGAAGACGGTGCAGGCATTTTCCAAAACATTGATTTTAACAGCAGTAAGCTGGGTGAGCCAAAAGATAAGAATCAACGGCTCAAAACCCTGTTGATTGATTTTAACAATGAAAAACTCAATTTGCGTCCATCGCACCTGGGCGGGGCAGATATAATTGGCGGCGCCTACGAATTTCTGATTTCCAATTTTGCAAGTGATGCCGGGAAAAAAGCCGGGGAGTTTTTTACACCTTCCGAAGTTTCAACTTTATTGGCCAAACTCACCAAAAGCAAGCCCGGTTCGCGCATTTGCGATCCAACCTGTGGTTCTGGTTCATTGCTTATCAAAGCCGGTAACGAGGTAGGCTCCGGCAATTTTTCATTGTTTGGACAGGAAGCCAATGGCAGCACCTGGGCATTGGCAGTGATGAACATGTTTTTGCATGGTTTTGACAATGCCAACATCCGCTGGGGCGATACCATCCGCAACCCCAAACTGAAAGAAGGCGATGCCTTAATGAAGTTTGATACAGTGGTGGCCAATCCGCCATTCTCCTTAGACAAATGGGGCAAAATAGAAGACAAGGACGGAGAAAAAACCACCGTAAGCTACGACCCCGAAAGCGATAAATACAACCGTTTTTGGCGGGGTGTGCCACCCAAAAGCAAAGGCGACTGGGCATTTATCAGCCACATGATTGAAACGCTGAATGAACACGGCAAAGCAGGTGTGGTAGTGCCGCATGGTGTGTTGTTCCGGGGCAGCAGCGAAGGGAAAATCAGGCAGAAAACCATTGAAGAAAACCTGTTGGAGGCAGTAATCGGTTTACCTGCCAACCTGTTTTTTGGTACAGGCATTCCGGCTGCCATATTGGTTTTTAACAAGCAAAAGAGCAGCAACAATGTATTGTTTATTGATGCCAGCAAACACTACGAAAGTGCCAAAAATCAAAACAAGCTGCGGGCAAGCGATATTGAACACATTGTAACTACTTACCGTGATTTTGCTGCCGGCAAACTACAGCCCGGAGTGGTGGAAGATAAATACAGCTATATAGCCTCTCCTGAAGAAATACAGGAAAACGACTACAACCTGAACATCCCCCGATATGTGGACACTTTTGAAGAAGAAGCCGAAGTGGATATTGCTGCCGTGCAGAAGGAGATTGAGTTGCTGGAAGGGGAATTGGTGAAGGTGCAGGGAGAGATTGAAGTTTATCTGAAACAGCTAATTACCTAATTATGGAAAAGCTCACCCGACATAGCATTCAATGGTTTTACAACCTATTGGCAAAAGGAGAATGTGAAATACTTGATTTCAAAGAACAACTGGAAGACAAAATTGCTTTTGGTAAGTCTTTAAAAAATTTTGCGCCTAAGTATGATGAATTGGCCAAAGATGTGGTCGCGTTTGCCAATAAAAAAGGGGGCTTTTTATTTGTCGGGATAGAAGATAAAACTAAAGAAATTAATCCTGAATTTGAATATTCAGACAGCAAGGTTTTTGAGCTTATCCGACAAATTCAGGATAGAACAGTTCCTTCCATAACCATCAAACCACATAAAGTAAATGTTAATGGACTAGATGTATTGGTGCTTGAAGTTCCATTTACTGCTCAACTCCATAGAACTTCGAAAAGTGAATATTTGATTAGAAGTAATGATGGTAACAGGCCGATAGAAACCTATGAAATGGCGACTGTTCAGGCTGAAAAAGGCTTAATTGTTTTCGACCAGAAAACCTGGGATTTACCTCTTGATGGCAGAGGCAATGATAAACAAGGAAATCCGATTCCCGGCTGGCAGGATATAGAAAAAACAAGAGATTTGTTTTTACGAATTCAAAGAGAAAAACCACAAAGCCCTTATCTTAAAAACAATTCTCCTGAGTTTACCGAAACCCTGGGACTGATAAAAGAAGTAAACGGCAAATCTCTTCCCACCATAACAGGAATACTTTTCATTGGAAACACCAAAGCATTAAAAGAGCTACCCTACAATCAAATCAAATACATACGCTATTATGAGGATGGCACTTATACTCCATTTGAATACAGCGGCAATTTGATTGAAATGGCTGATGCCTGCTTTCAGCAACTGAAATCGGAAACCAAAGTAAAGGAGTTTCATTTTGGCTTGTTTAGGGAATATATTGAAGATTACCCTGATGTGGTACTCAGGGAACTTTTGATCAATGCTATTGCCCACCGGGACTACAGCCGACAACAAATCATCGAAATCAGAAAATACCCCAATTGTTTAGAGTTTGAAAGTCCCGGACATTTTCCTCAAGGTATTGATGAAACCAATTTTTTACGCAAAACCAATCCGCGAAATCCGGGAATTATGGATGTGTTGCGTGAAATCAATTATGCTGAAAAAGCAGGCAGCGGATTTGATAAAATATTTACGGCTTTACTCTCAAAAGGCAAGAAACTACCACAGCCAATACAAACGGATAACTCAATTTTACTAAGGGTGGAGGCAGATGTCTATTCAGAAAAACTAGCAGAATTGAGTTTACTGTATAAGCAAACCGCCAAAAAAGATATTGATCTGGAAAAACTGATTGTACTCAATCATATCTATACGGGTCAAAAACTCACTTTTCAGCAGTTGGAGCAATTACCTTTTGTAAACCACTATCAATTGCGGAAAATTTTAGCCGAATTGCAGGAGATTGAATTTATTGAAACCACCGGCAGGACTTCTGGGGTGAAATACATCATTCACAGAAGTAAGCTCATCAGTGACGAAGACAAGATAGGTTATACGAAGTATAAAAAACAGGAAAAGGCAAGACAAATTGAAGCCATTTTAAGGTTTTTGGATGCGGTGGATGAAATAGACAATGAAGGAGCAAGAAAGCTTTTGCTTTTGAACGATAGTGATATTTATGCAGTAAGTCGCCTTTTTGCCGAAATGAAAGTCAATGGTTTGATTGAAGAAATCAGAAAAGACAACAGAAAAGTATGGTACGGAAGAAAAAAATAGAAGTTTTGCAAACGATAAAACAATTGATAATCAATGCTTTGAGCACATTTTCGTTTGCAAGTTCGTTTGCAAAAATCTCAACTTCGACAAGGTTATGCAATTCATTCTGCTTGCGAATGCAAAGCATTATAGCTGCTGTTGCAAACGAAAACAGCTTGTATTTCAAGGATTTACCCTTTACCCGTTTGCAAAACCGTTTGCAATATTGCCAACTTAGCGCATCGAATTGTTTGCAGGTTCCAGCAGTTCTTTTAGCACTTTGCGAACGTGAACTTGCTTCAAATGAGGCTTTTAATAAAATCGCCTTTGCTTGTTTGTTTGCAAAACCATTTTGCCGGATGCGGCAAAATGGTGAAGGCAAATATTGTGAACAAAACCTGTAAAAAGAAAAAATAATGGCAGAAACAAAAAATACCAAAGCGTTTTACAATACGGAAATTCCGAGTGATTGGGAGGTCAAGCATTTCGAAGATGTGGCAGATATTGATAGGGATAGTTTGAATGGAAGTACTCCAAAGGATTATAAATTTGATTATATCTCTTTATCTGATGTAGATTCAGATGATTTTAAAATAGAAACAACAAGACAAGTATTTGCTTCAGCTCCTTCACGGGCAAGAAGAATTGTAAAGAAGGGTGACATCTTGATGTCAACTGTGCGCCCGAATCTTCAGGGATTTTCATTGATTAGGAATGAAGTTAAAGACTTGATCGCTTCAACAGGTTTTGCAGTAATTACAGCAAAAAAATGCAGTAATGAATATTTGTTTCAATATCTATTCAGCTCTGGAATTGAAAGACAGTTTTACCAATTATTAGTTGGTTCAAATTATCCTGCTATTAATTCTTCTGATGTTAAGAAGCTAAAAATCCCACTCCCCACACCCCCCGAGCAAAAAGCCATAGCCCAGGTGCTGAGCACCGCAGATGCCGCCATCCACACCACCGAAAAACTTATTGCCCAAAAAGAACTCCGCAAAAAATGGCTCATGCAGCAATTGCTTACGGGGAAGAAACGGTTGAAGGGGTTTGGTGGGGAGTGGAAAAAACTTGGAGCAGGTGAGATTTTTAAAAGCATTACAAAAAAGGGTTTTGCAGACGAAGAACTGCTTTCTGCCACTCAAGATAGGGGAATGATACCAAGAACAATGCTTGAAGGAAGAGTTACCATGCCTACAACTGGAACGGAGGGTTTCAAGTTAGTTGAGATTGGTGATTTTGTTATCAGCTTACGTTCATTTCAGGGTGGGTTGGAGTATTCTTATTACAGAGGTTTGGTAAGTCCAGCGTACACAGTTCTCAAACCAAAGAAACCTATCAATGAAGAGTTTTATAAACAATATTTCAAGAGCTATGAATTTATTGGTCGATTAGCAACTGCTGTAATTGGTATTCGAGATGGCAAGCAAATTAGTTACGATGATTTTTGCATTGTGAAAATTCCATATCCATCCATCGAAGAACAAACCGCAATAGCCCAAGTATTGCAAGCGGCAGGTAAAGAAATCAGCCTGCTCAAAACCAAGGCAGAGAAGTTGCGGGAGTTGAAGAAGGGGTTGATGCAGGTGTTGTTGACGGGGAAAAAAAGAATGATTTTTTAATATGGCATACAATTCCAATATACACCAACGTAAATCTTTCCGCCTGAAAGGTTACGATTATTCACAGGCGGGATTGTATTTTATTACCATATGCGTGCAGGATAGATTGTGTTTGTTTGGCAATGTGAAAAATGTTGAAATGATGTTGAATGATGCAGGCCGAATGGTTGAAAATGAATGGTTGAAATTGCCACAACGATATACCAATATCGAATTGCACGAATTTGTTGTAATGCCCAACCATTTTCACGCCATCATGGAAATCGCAGGGGCGACCCTTGTGGTCGCCCAAAACGAAACGGTCGCCCAAAATATTGAATCGGGGCAACCACAAGGGATTGCCCCTACCAAACCAAAAACCGTTGGCGACATGGTTGGTGCGTTTCAATCCATGGTAACGGTTGAATACATCCGGGGTGTTAAACAATTGGGGTGGGGACCATTCAACCGAAAATTGTGGCAACGCAATTATTGGGAACACATTATTCGTGATGAACGATCATATGAACGAATTACAGAATACATCACCAACAATCCCAAATATTGGGATAATGATAAATTTAATAATCAATAAATTCTGAAAATATGGTACGCAAAGAAAGACACGTAGTACCCAATGCTGAAAAAGGCGGCTGGGATTCAAAACGAGAAAATGCAGAAAGGTCATCCAAGCATTTTGAGACCAAAAAGGAAGCTATGGACTGAAGCCGGGAAAAGGCAAAACAGGAAAAATCTGAATTGATTCCACATGGAAAAGATGGAAAAATTCAGAACCCAAACAGTTATGGAAATGATCCCAATCCACCAAAGGATAAAAAGAGATAAAATATGCCACTCAAAATCCAATACGCTTCCGACCTGCACTTAGAATTTCCTGGTAACAAGGAATTTCTAAAGCAGCATCCATTGCAGCCTGTGGGTGATGTTTTGGTATTGGCAGGCGATATTGTTCCGTTTGCAGTGATGGATAAGCACCAGGATTTTTTCAGTTTTTTGGCAGATAACTTTAAAACCACCTATTGGCTGCCAGGTAATCATGAATACTACCATTTTGATATCGCCGAAAAAAGCGGTGTACTAAATGAGGCCATTAGAAGCAATGTGTTTTGGGTTAACAATACTTCGGTGTTGCATGAACATGTAAAGTTGGTTTTCTCTACCCTGTGGAGCCGCATCAGTCCCGGCTACCAATGGCAGATTGAACGGAGTTTGAGTGATTTTCATGTAATCAAACACAAAGGCTATCGATTTTCGGCAGAGCAATATAACCAACTGCATGCGGAGAGCTTGGCATTTATTCAAAATGAGCTAATCAATAATCAGAATGGACAAACAGCCGTTTTTACCCACCATTGCCCTACTTTTCTCAATTATCCCGAACAATACAAGGGCGATATACTCAATGAAGCTTTTGCAGTGGAATTGCATGACCTGATTGAAGCTTCCGAAATTGCCTCTTGGGTGTATGGACATCATCACACCAATACCCCTGAGTTCACCATTGGCAATACCAAACTCATAACCAATCAGTTGGGGTATGTGCAACGAAACGAACATCGGCTTTTTGAACTAAATAAAGTGATTTAGGTATGAAAATCAGAATAATAAACCTATATTTGCACAATAAAGTCAATCGCTTTATCAAGCATAAACTGGTTTATTATGGAAAATAAAATGAGGAAAACGCTAACATATATTGAGGAAACGCTGGGCATACAGCCAACTGTAACCCAAATAGCCAAAAGCCTTTTGGACAGGCTTCCTATGTATATCCATGAAACATTCAGGCTGTACCGAACAGATATATTCAACACGGAAATCATTTTGGCTGAGCTGAAAAACGGTGATGAACTAAGCATTCAGCAAACCGAAAAACAGGTACAACAAATAAAAAACCTGCTTAACCAAAAAGTAGTGATAGTCTTGGAAAATGTACAAGCCTTCAGCCGCAAACGATTGATTGAAAAAGGCATCAACTTTATAGTACCGGGGAAACAGCTCTATATGCCTGATTTGTTCATTGACCTGCGGGAAAACTTTGTTCACCCAAAGACCAGGCAAAAAAATGAGACATTACTTCCTTCTGCACAATTTTTACTGATTTACCACATCATCCAAAGAAACCAGCAATGGAAACTGGAAGAACATCCCTTTAAAAAGATAGCCAAGAAACTAGGTTACACACCTATGGCAATCACGAATGCCATAGACAATTTGAAATACCATGAGTTGATAGAAGTCAAGGGCGAAAAAGAAAAATTCATCCACTTTCAATATGAGAGGCATGAGTTATGGAACATAGCCCAAAAACAAAACCTTTTGGTAAATCCTGTCATTAAAACGGTGTATGTAGATGAAAAACCAAAAGACCTGTTTCTGCTGCAAAGCAATGCATCTGCCTTGCCTGAATACACCGATTTGAATCCAAGCAGGCAAGAATATTTCGCTATTGAAAAAACCGTTTTTTATGGTTTGCAAAAAAGCAATGCATTGGTGAATCCGAATGAATATGAAGGCAGGTATGCTTTAGAGGTATGGAAATATAACCCATTGACATTGGTGGACGAATTGCCAAATGACATGGCGGTTGTAGATCCGCTTTCTTTATACCTAAGTGTAAAGGACAGCAGAGATGAACGCATTGAAATGGCATTGGAACAAATTTTAGAGAAATTTATATGGTAAGAGGATTAGACATTTTCAAAAAATACTTTGAACAGTATTCCGATAATTATGTGATTATTGGCGGCACTGCTTGTGATATTATAATAGATGAAGCGGGCTTTACTCCGAGAGCCACCAAGGATATAGATATTATTTTGGTGGTTGAAGCTCTTAGCTCTGATTTTGTAAAACAGTTTTGGCAATTCATCAAAGATGGTGATTATGGCGACCAGGAAAAGAGCAATGATGAAAGACAATATTATCGATTTAAAAAACCAAGAAACACCGAATTTCCGCATCAGATAGAACTGTTTTCAAGAACTCCCGATGTAATTGTTTTAGAAGGAGAAGCACATCTAACTCCAATTCCGGCTGATGATGACTTGTCCAGTTTGTCAGCCATCTTGTTGAATGATGACTATTACAATTACATGATTGAACACAGTCAGATGGAAGATGGCTTGCATTGTGCGAATATTGAAGCATTGATATGTTTGAAAGCAAAGGCATTTTTGGAAATCAAGGAAAGGATTGAAAACGGAAGTAATGAAGATGCAAAGCATTTGAAAAAGCACAAAGCAGACGTATTTCGTTTAACAGTAATGCTCACGCCTGAATCAGAATTTGATTTGCCTAAAACCATTCAAGAACACGTGAATCAGTTTGCTGAATTGACGGCTGGCGATTTACCAGAAAAAGCCATTTTTAAAGAAATGGGATTGAGCAATATTGACCCGACCAACGTATTTGAGCAGTTCAAAAAAACATTCAAAGTAAGTAAAAATGAAGGTTAACAAATGCGAGATGAAAACGTGTAAAGAAAATGCCGTAAATCTTTACATTTCAAAATAACATGCATAGATAACCACACTTTTCTATGCATGACACCAACGAAATGAAAAAGTAATGGACACACCAAGTTTCAAAGAAGACCACATCAGTCAGATTCCGGCATTGCAGATGCTTGTGAATCTGGGTTATTCATATTTGAGTCCGGCAGAAGCGGAACGCCTGAGAGGTGGCAAAACTACCAATGTGTTGTTGGAAGATGTGCTGCGGAAACAGCTGAAAGAGATCAACAGCATTCGGGTTAGTGCCAGCAAAACCAGCATTTTCACCGATGAAAATATTGAGCGGGGCTTGCTTGCATTGAAAAATCTGCCCATGAACGAAGGCTACATTGCAGCCAGTGAAAGGGCTTACAACCTGCTCACATTAGGTCAGGCATTGGAGCAAAGTGTAGATGGAGACAAAAAGAGTTTTACGCTGCAATACATTGATTGGAAAAACATCGGCAACAATGTTTTTCATGTAACTGAAGAGTTCAGTGTAATGCGAAGCACCAGCAAAGAGCATTACCGACCTGATCTGGTGTTGTTTGTGAATGGTATTCCGCTTTGCATTATTGAGTGTAAACGCCCTGATATGAAAGAGCCGCTGAAACAGGCCATCAGTCAGCATCTGCGCAATCAGCAGGAAGATGGTATCCGTAATCTGTATGTGTATTCTCAACTTTTATTGAGCATTGCTGCACAGGAAGCCGCTTATGCTACCAACGGCACTCCTGAAAAATTCTGGGCAAAGTGGCAGGAGAAATTCATCAATGCGGAAGATGAAAAAAAATACAATACCTGCTTACTGGAGCTGAAAAACCAGAAGCTCCCTGATTTCGCAAAAGAGCATCTATTTGCAGGCCGCTTTAAGTATGTAAAACAATATTTTGATGCGTTGGAGCAGGCAGAAATTCTGCCAACAGTGCAAGACCATTATTTGTATGGTTTATGTCGTCCTGACAGATTGTTGGACATAACCTTCAACTTTATTTTGTTTGATAATGGCGAGAAGAAAGTTTCGCGCTATCAGCAGTTTTTTGCAATCAAAAAAACTATGCAAAGAATCAAACAAATTGAACACGGTAAAAGAACAGGAGGTGTAATATGGCATACCCAGGGTAGCGGAAAGTCTTTAACCATGGTAATGCTGGCACAGGCCATTGCTATGGAACCTGACATACGCAATCCCAAAATTGTATTGGTAACGGATAGAACCGATTTGGATGATCAGATTACAAAGACATTCCGAAAATGCGGAAGATTTGTTGACAATGCAACAACAGGTCAGCGCCTGGTTGAGCTGTTGGAATGCAAAAGTGATGCAATAGTTACAACCATCATCAACAAATTTATGGCAGCTGTAAAGAAGATCAGCAAGCCATTGGAAAGTCATGATATTTTTGTTTTGGTAGATGAAGGTCACAGAACACAACACGGAATATTTAACATTGACATGCAGAAAACATTGCCTAATGCATGTTTTATTGCCATGACCGGTACTCCGTTATTTAAAAAAGAGAAAAGTACTGCTGCTAAGTTTGGCGGTATTATTGATGCATACACTGTTGACCAGGCTGTGAGCGACAAAGCCGTTGTTCCTTTGCTGTATGAAGGAAGACTGGCTTTGCAGGACGTGAATGCCAGTCCTGTTGACACTTTTTTCGGAATGATTTCAGAGCCATTAAACGAATACCAGAAAGCTGATATTAAAAAGAAGTTTGCCCGGTACGACCACCTGAATTCGGCTGAGCAAAAAATGAGAATGATTGCCTGGGATATTAGTTATCATTATCGTAACAACTGGCAAGGCAGAACACCTTTTAAAGGTCAGCTGGTATGCGATAAGAAAGTGAATGCTGTTAAATATAAGGAATACCTCGATGAAATAGGTATCATAAGCAGTGAGGTATTGATTTCTCCTATTGACGAGCGGGAAGGAGAGGATAGTGCTTATGAAAAGTCAACAGAAAAAGAAAACCAGTTCTGGAAAAAGATGATGGACGAACATGGTAATTCAAAAACCTATGAAAAGAACATCATCAACAGATTCAAGAATCAAAAAGACCCGGAAATCATCATAGTAGTAGATAAACTCCTGACAGGTTTTGATGAACCTAAAAACACCGTTCTTTACCTTACCAGGAATCTGCAGGGCCATAAACTTTTACAGGCTATTGCAAGGGTAAACCGTATTTATCCTGACAAAGAATTTGGATACATCATTGACTATTATGGTGTTATTGAAAATTTAGATGATGCGTTGCAACTGTATTCTTCATTTGAAGATTTTGATGAAGAAGAATTGGCTGGAACACTGATCAACATTTCAGAAGAAATAAAAAAACTTCCGCAAAAGCATTCGGACCTATGGGATATCTTTAAAGCCATTGCCAATAAACGCGATGCCGAAGCCTACCAGGTATTACTTAAAGATGAAGCGATACGAGTTTTGTTTTACCATAAACTGGCAGCATTTGCCAAAGGCTTAAAGCTTGCATTATCTTCTATTCAATTCCACAAAGATGTGGATGAGAAAAATATTGACCGCTATAAATCTGATTTGGCAATGTTCCTGAAACTTCGTTCAGCAGTAGTTGAAAGGTACAGTGATGAGATTGATTACAAGCAATTTGAAGGACAGATTCAAAAATTAATTGACACACACATTACTACCGAGAAAATTGAAACCATAACAGAGTTGGTTAATATTTTCGACAAGGATAAATTTCAACAGGAAGTTGAAAATACCATTGGTAAAGCTGCAAAAGCTGATAAGATTGCCAGCAGAACAGCCCGACATATAACCGAGAAAATGGAAGAAGATCCGGCATTTTATAAGAAGTTTTCACAAATGCTGAAAGAAACCATTGCCGAATATGAAGCTAAAAGAATTAACGAGGCTCAATACCTGAACAGAGTAGAGGAAATAATGAATAATGTGCTGACACGGACTGACAATGATATTCCTGTGCAACTGCGCGACAGAGACGTTGCTAAAGCATTTTATGGGTTAACTATTGAGGCTCTTTCAGAAAAAATACAAGACTTTCTGATACTGAAGGAAGTTTCAATACAGGCTGCACTGCATATTGATGACCTGACACGACAAATAGTTTTAGACAATGGTAAACCTGTCATAGACTGGCAATTTAAAACAAATATTACCGGAAAACTACTCATTGATATAGGCGACTATCTTATTGATGAGGTTCGGGATAAATATAATATTAACCTCTCTTTTGAGGAAATGGATAAGATTGCTGCGGACTGTATTGATGTAGCCAAAATCAGATATAAATAATGAAGGAGGCGGTACAATTCGGGAGCATAACAATAGCTTTTCAGTTGGAGTTTTCAAACAGAAAATCTCTTGGCATTACCATAACGCCTGAAATGGAAGTTAAGGTACGAGCCCCTTTTGATGCAACTATTGAAAGAATAAAAGAAAAGGTTAAAAAGAAAGCTCCCTGGATAATTAAACAACAAAACTTCTTTCTTTCTTTTCAACCAAGAACACCAGAAAGAAAGTTTGTAAGCGGAGAAACACATCTGTATTTGGGTAGACAATACCGCTTGCAAATCCATGTGGGCCTGAGTGAGTCAGTAAAACTAAAGGGAAAATTTATTGAAGTAACAGTACCGGATAAGTCCAAAGCAAAAGATTTATTAAATCAATGGTATCTTGAACATGCAAAGAATAAATTTCATTCTATTGCTGAGCCACTAATTGAAAGATTTAAAAAGTACAATGTGAAACCAGGTTCTGTTGTTTTGCGCGACATGCCTACACGATGGGGAAGTTGCACTCCAAAAGGAAAAATTATTTTAAATCCCGAGTTGATAAAAGCCCCGAAAGGCTGCATTGAATATGTAATTATACATGAACTCTGCCATTTATTACATCATGATCACACTCAAAAATTTATTGATTTACAAACTAAGGAAATGAAAGACTGGGAAAAGTGGAAAATGAAATTGGAGAAACTATTAGCATGAGAAGCATACACAATTAAACACCATCATTTGCGAGCCGCAAAAGTCAAAGCGCGCCCCATAGCTTGTAATAAAGTGTACTTTTCGTTAACACAAATAGAAATTCATCTTTTTGACTGACCTGCGATGTATTTTGTTTTTCTCACCAACAAAAAAACACAGACAATAGGAAAGAAATAGCTAGTGCTTCAAGATACAAAGACCTAACAAACACAGATGTCGAAAGACCGTCTAACTAAAATTGATTGGAGTTACGCGGGTTACTGAAGGAAAATTCAAATGTAGTTTTTCAAATCAGCTTTTGTGGAATATTGACACTTTTGTCATTGAACCCTCACACAGATGCCTGGCGGACAAAAAGTATAGTAAATAATGAAAAAAGCTCCCTTTTGAGGAGCTTTCTGCGGTCCGGACGGGACTCGAACCCGCGACCCCGTGCGTGACAGGCACGTATTCTAACCAACTGAACTACCGGACCAATATTTTAAGAACGTTTCTCAAATGAGGATGCAAAGATAGAGACTTTTTCGTATAACACAAGAAATCGAAAGAAAAAATTTCAATTTTCGCCAATCGAAGTAATTCCAGGATTAAAAATATATGTAAACAACTTATAATGAGCAATTATAGTTGCAATACTGTTTGAAAATCTTAACAAATTATCTGCAAAGAAGGCTACTTCCCATCCACAATAATCGAAGCCGGCTTTTTGGCATCCATGAAAATAAGCTTAGCGTTGGGCGAAGTGGCAATGGCTTTGATCATCTCATATTGCAGCTGCTTATCGCTCAGTCCGGTGCTCAGGATCGTCTGATAATCGGCGATTCCCTGGGCTTCCACCCTTTTACGTTCGGCTTCCTGCTTTTCCTTTTGCAGCACAAAAGTCATTTTCTGAGCTTCCTGCTCAGCATTGATTTTAGATTCAATGGTGGTTTTTACCGATTCGGGCAGGGTGATATTGCGAACCAGTAACTGCTCCAGTTCAAGTCCCCGGGCGCTGAAATCGGCTTCAATTGATTTAAAAATTCGGTCCTGAAACTCATCTCTTTTCGTAGAATATAAAGCCACGGCATCATAATACACCGCGTTGTCCCTGATTTTTGTACGGCAAAGCGGCCTTACAATTTTATTTTTATAATCGGTTCCCAATTCCTTTAAGATACGGGGAGCCTGCGAAGGGGTAACCTTATAAAGTACCGTAAGGTCAATCACAACCTCAAGACCGTCGGCCGAAAGCACGCGGATGGCATCGTCGCTCGCTTTATCGCCTTCATCGTTCACACCGGACATCGTGTAATTCTGAGTGCGGATATCAAAAGTTACCACTTCAACCAAAGGGTTGATAATATTCAGGCCGCTTTCCAGCGTGCGATTATTGACTTTTCCAAATAGCTTCTGCACGCCTACCTCCCCGGGCTCTATCTGGTAAACCGCTGAGAAAGCTGTTCCAATCAGCAAAATGACGATACCCACAACCCTGATTATTCCGGTGTATGGTTTGACCGGAGAATCCATTTTACTCAGGAAAAATCCGGCTGATAGTACAATGATACCTAGAATTATTATGCCCATAAAGACTTGATTTTAGAAATTTATCTTTTTTGTTGACCATGTAAATGTAGTGAAACCTGCAAACTAACGCATGTCAAAAATAAATATCCTGATCGGGGATATTTCCAACATAGTTGCCGGAAAACTGTTAATAATGCAAAATAAAAGTTATGCCCGGTTTTGAAGATGATGTAAAACGTTTCAGGGAAAAAGACTTTGAAGCCAACCGCGAACATTTTGGCAAACTCGGACGCAAACAGAACCCGCACACCCTGTTTATCGGGTGTTCCGACTCCAGGGTAGTGCCTTCGCTGATCACCCAGACCATGCCCGGCGAGTTGTTTATCGTCAGAAATATCGCCAACCTGGTGCCCATGTACCGCGAATCGGTTGAATTTCTTGCCACCACCTCTGCCATTGAGTATGCCGTGCAGGTACTGAATGTTAAAAATATTATCGTGTGCGGTCATTCCAACTGCGGGGGCTGCGCTGCTTTGTGGGAAAAACCCGAAAACCTCTCCCATATTCCGCATACCCGGAAATGGCTGGAACTGGCCGCTTCAGTCAAAGACAAAGTCAACATTACGCTGAAATCCTCCGACCATGCCGCGCGTGAATGGCTTACCGAGCAGATCAATGTTACGGAGCAACTGACGCATCTGATGACCTATCCCTACATCCGCGAAAAGGTGGAGAACAAGACCCTTCAGCTCTTTGGATGGCATTACATGATTCATTCCGGAGAAATTTATCAGTTCGATGCTGAATCAGGCCACTTTGAACTGCTGGGCGGCTGAACAGGGCCACCTGTAATAAAAACCTGAAATAGTCTGCCTTTTCCACCTGAAGATTGGGGCCGGTCGGTAACTGATGCTCCGGCCCGGGGGCTTTTGTATTCATTTCCCCGGTGAAAAATAAATCCTGCCAATCAGATCAACAAAATGAACTAATTTTTTTAAGTTTGCCACGCTGCGTTTCAGCAGCGAAACACTTAATCAATACAGGAAATCATGAGTAAGTTTATCGGAATCAGGCACGAGGACAAGTATGTAATGGAAAGGCGCGCGCCCCTTACCCCGCGCCATGTGGAAAGATTAATCAGGGGAAAGCAACTCGACATCGTGGTGCAGACCTCCCCCAAGCGGGTTTTTACCGATGAGGAGTACCGGCAGGCGGGCGCCCGCATTGCCGATAACCTCGGTGAATGCTCGGTAATCCTGGGGGTTAAGGAAATGCCGGAATCTTTTTTCGAACCGGATAAAACCTATGTTTTCTTCTCTCATGTAATCAAGGGGCAGGCATACAACATGCCCATGCTGAAACGCATGATGGAATTGGGCTGCAACCTGATTGACTATGAAAAGATCGTGGATGAACAGGGACGCCGCCTGATCTTTTTCGGACGCTACGCCGGCCTTGCCGGGATGATTAACTCCCTGTGGTCGCTGGGACTGCGATTGAAAGAGTATGGTTTTGACACCCCTTTCCTGAAAATTTCACAGGCCCATCATTATTCATCACTCGATGAAGCCAAAAAAATAATTTCGGAAGTAGGTCAGGAAATTGCCGAAAAAGGACTGCCTGCCGATCTCCGTCCGTTCACGGTGGGCTTTACCGGCTATGGCAATGTTTCGCAGGGTGCCCAGGAAATCCTAGGCTTATTGCCGGTGAAGGAAATTTCGCCGGACAAACTGACCGAACTCAGCCAACGTGATTACCTGCCGAACAATCTGATTTACAAGGTAGTGTTTAAAGAGGAGCACCTCTCGGCCCACAAAGACGGCCGCAGTTTCGACCTGCACGATTATTACGCGCATCCCGAAAACTACCACAGCGTGTTTGAGCAGTACATCCCGCACCTTAGTGTGCTGATGAACTGCATGTACTGGGATGCACGCTACCCGAGGATTGTAACCAAAGAATATCTCGAAAAGGCTTTCAGCGAAGGCAGGCCTAAGCTTACCGTTATCGGCGACGTTACCTGCGATCCGGACGGTAGCATCGAAATCACCCATAAGGGCACCGAAATTGAAGACCCCATTTTTGTTTACAACCCGACCACCCGCGAACCTATGATGGGTCACAAGGGGGAAGGGATGCTGGTGATGGCGGTGGACATCCTGCCCAGCGAGCTGCCCCGCGATTCAAGCAACGGCTTTGCCGACGCCCTGATCAATTTTATCAAGCCCATTGCCGACTGCGATTTCTCGGAGGCTTTTGAGGACCTGGATCTTCCCAGGGCCATCAAAAAAGCGCTGATCCTGCACAACGGCGCGCTTACCAATGACTATAAATACCTCGAAACATACCTCGGATAAATTTACAGACCTGCCTGAAATCAACCCGGTGCAGGTTTTTTTATAAAAGATCAACAACAACCCTTAACTACTGACACAAATGAAGAAAGTTCTGATCCTGGGCGCCGGCCTTGTGGTAAAGCCCATTGTAAATCACCTGCTGAGCAAAGGAATTCACGTAACAGTTGCCACGCGCACCAAATCAAAAGCCGAAGCCATGATCTCGGGCCATCCCAACGGCACGGCCATCGCCTGGACGGTAGAAGATGAAGCAGTCCTCGACACCATGGTGGCCGGGCACGACCTCTCCGTAAGCCTCCTCCCCTACGCCCATCACCTGCTGGTGGCAAAATACTGCCTGAAGCACAAGAAGAATATGGTGACCACCTCCTATGTGAAACCCGAAATGCAGGCGCTGGATGCACAGGCAAAGGAAGCCGGCATCATTATCCTGAATGAGCTGGGCCTCGATCCGGGTATTGACCATATGTCGGCTATGCGCATCATCGACAATGTACGCGACCGCAACGGCAAAATCGAGGAGTTTTACTCCATCTGCGGCGCGCTGCCGGCACCCGAAGCTGCCGACAACCCGTTTAAGTACAAGTTCTCCTGGAGCCCCAAGGGCGTGGTAATGGCCGGTAACAACGACGGCAAATACCTGCGCTACGGAAAAGTGATAGAAGTGCCGACACAGGACCTCTTTAAAAATCCGCTTAAGGTCGATTTTACCAATGTCGGGATGCTGGAGGTTTACCCCAACCGCGATTCGATTTCTTACATCGACATCTACGGCATCCCGGAAACAAAGACCATGATGCGTGGCACTTTCCGCTTCCCGGGATGGTGCGAAAGCATTGATGCCATGAAGCAGCTGAACCTTATCTCATACGACAAGTTCGACATGAGCGGGATGACCTACGCCGGTTTCATCGCCCGCCAGATTGGCGCTGCCGATGCCACAAACATCAAAGAGAAAGTTGCAGGCTTCCTGAAAACCGATGTCAACGCACATGCCATCAAAGCCATGGAATGGCTGGGCCTGTTTGAAGACAAGCCCATGGGACGCGGTGAAGACTCCCCGTTTGAAGTCACCAGCGACCTGATGATCGGCAGGATGGAACTGGGTCATACAGAACGCGACATGGTGGTGATGCAGCACACCTTCCTGGCCGCTTACCCCGATGGCAGCAAGGAGGTGATCCGCTCCCGCATGCTCGATTTCGGCACCCCGGCTACCGACACGTCCATTGCCCGTACCGTAGCCCTTCCGGCCGCCATCGGCGTGGAAATGATCCTGAACGGTGAAATCGGCGTAAAAGGCGTTTTCCGCCCGGTAATCCCCGAAATCTACAACCCGGTGCTCGACGCCCTGGAAAAGCTGGATATCCGCATGGAAGAAGAATACGGACTTCCGGAAAGCGAGAATATCAGATAAACGCGATTCCACTTAAAAATAAGAGGCTGACCCGAAAAAGGTCAGCCTCTTATTTTATTCAGTACTTTAAATAATGGTAAGCGCATAAAAACAAGAAAACCGGCTTCAGATAAACCGCTGGCTACAACTCCGGCCCTGCTGCAACCAGGCGTTTGCCCTCCTCGTGGTCTGTATATTTATCAAAATTATCGATAAACTTTTTCGCGAGGTCTCCGGCCTTTTCATTCCAGATCTCTGCCGAAGGGTAGGTGTCGCGCGGATCCAGTACGCCGGGATTTACCCCGTGCAGTTCCGTGGGCACTTCCAGGTTAAAATAAGGAATCATCTTTGTCGGTGCATGATCAATGGATCCGTCGAGAATGGCATCGATGATGGCGCGCGTATCTTTAATTGAAATTCGCTTGCCGGTGCCGTTCCAGCCGGTATTGACCAGATATGCCCTGGCATCAACCTGTTTCATCCGTTTTACAAGTTCAAGGGCATACTTTGTCGGGTGGAGTGCAAGAAACGCATTGCCAAAGCAGGCTGAAAAAGTAGGCTGTGGGGTGGTAACGCCACGTTCGGTTCCGGCAAGTTTTGCAGTAAACCCTGAAAGGAAGTGATACTCAGTCTGGTCAGGGGTAAGTTTTGAAACCGGAGGCAGAACACCGAAAGCATCCGCCGTAAGGAAGATAACCTTTGAGGCGTGCCCGCCCTTGGATACCGGTTTTACGATATTATCAATATGATAAATGGGATAGGATACCCTGGTATTTTCCGTTTTGGAAGCATCCGCGAAATCGATGGTGCCATCAGGCAAAACCACCAGGTTCTCAAGCAGCGCGTCGCGGCGTATGGCATGGTAAATATCCGGCTCATTTTCCTCGCTCAGGTTGATGCACTTCGCATAACAACCGCCCTCGAAGTTAAACACGCCGTCATCATCCCACCCGTGCTCATCATCGCCGATCAGGGCGCGCTTGGGATCGGCCGAAAGGGTTGTTTTCCCGGTTCCGGAAAGCCCGAAAAAGATCGCTACATCCCCCTCCTTACCCATATTGGCGGAACAATGCATGGCGGCAATGCCCTTCAAAGGAAGATAGTAGTTCATCATGGTGAAGATGCCTTTCTTAATCTCTCCTCCATACCAGGAACCACCGATGATCTGCATGCGTTCTTTCAGGTTGAAAACCACGAAGTTCTCGGAATGCATCCCCTGCTCCTTCCATTGGGGATTGATGGCCTTTGATCCGTTCATCAGGACAAAATCAGGCTTGAAAACCTTCAGTTCCTCTTCGCTGGGGCGGATAAACATATTTTTTATAAAATGCGCCTGCCATGCAACCTCAACGATAAAACGGATGCTGAGTCTTGAATCGGGATTGGCGCCGGCAAAAGCATCCAGTACATACAACTTTTTACCCGACAACTGCCTGACCACAATCCCCTTGAGGTGATCCCAGATGGCAGGGTCTAGCGGCCGGTTGTCGTTCTTCCCGATGGTTGACCACCAGACGGTATCTTCGCTTACCTCATCACGGACAATATACTTGTCCTTGGGTGAACGCCCTGTAAATACACCGGTATCCACGGAAACGGCCCCCGATTTGGTAAGCACTCCACGCTCAAATCCTTCAAGCGCAGGATCCATTTCATGCTCAAACAATAATTCATAGGAAGGATTGTAAATAATCTCCTTTACATCTGTGATCCCGTATCGGGAAAGATCAATCGATTTCACGATTTCTGCCGGCACACTGTTTGGTTGGTTGGTCATTGTTTTGGTGGTTTGATATTAAGCGGTTATATTAATTCATCTAAATATGACAGTTCAATCCATAGGGGTTATTTCAAACGATTGCAAAGTTAAAAATAAATACAAAAGAGGCAGCCCAAAATTTGGCTGCCTCCTTAAATTTCAGTTGTCAGAAAAGGGGACTACTTTTTCTTTTTAGCGGCCTTTTTGCCTTTCCCATCTTCCTTTTTACTTTTCTTAACCTTGGATTCAGCCTTACCGGTTTTTACTGTTGCGGCTTCCTCCTTGATTACGGCCTGTGCTGCAGCCAGTCGGGCAATGGGCACACGGTAAGGTGAGCAGCTTACGTAGTTCATGCCCACAGAGTGGCAGAACTCAACCGATGAAGGCTCTCCGCCGTGCTCGCCGCAGATACCGACTTTCAGGTTGGGACGGGTGCTCCGGCCACGCTCTACGCCCATGTGTACAAGCTGCCCGACACCTTCCTGGTCAAGAATCTGGAAGGGATCGTGTTTCAGGATTCCCTTTTCATAATATACAGGAAGGAATTTTCCGGCGTCATCGCGTGAATAACCAAAAGTCATCTGGGTGAGGTCGTTGGTTCCGAACGAGAAGAACTCGGCCGATTCGGCGATACGGTCAGCGATCAGCGCTGCGCGCGGGATTTCGATCATGGTACCTACCAGGTAATCGATCTTCTCCTTGCGCTCTGCAAACACCTGTTCGGCTGTTTCGCGAACGATCTTTTCCTGCAACTTCATCTCTTCGAGCGTTCCCGTGAGTGGGATCATAATTTCGGGAATAGCCTTGATTCCCTTCTTCTTCAGATTCAGCGCGGCCTCGATAATCGCACGGGCCTGCATTTCCGAAATTTCGGGATAGGTATTTCCAAGACGGCATCCGCGGTGGCCAAGCATGGGATTGAACTCTGCAAGGTCGTGCACCTTCTGTTTTACTTCCTCCACAGAAATGCCCATCTCTTTTGCCATTTCCTTCTGGTTTGCTTCTTCGTGAGGCACGAATTCATGCAAAGGCGGATCGAGCAAACGAACGGTCACCGGCAGGTCCTGCATGGCTTCGAAAATACCTTCAAAGTCGGCACGCTGGATCGGGAGCAGCTTCTTAAGCGCTTTGCGGCGGCCTTCTTCGTCGTTGGCCAGGATCATTTCCCGCATGGCCTTGATGCGGTCACCTTCGAAGAACATATGTTCGGTGCGGCAAAGGCCGATCCCTTTTGCTCCGAAATTACGGGCAACCTGAGAATCGCGCGGAGTATCGGCATTGGTACGCACCAGCATCCGTGAATATTTGTCGGCCAGTTTCATCAACTTGCCAAAATCACCACTCAGTTCCGGATCGCGTGTTTCGATCTTTCCGTCATACACCTCGCCGGTGCTGCCGTTGAGCGAAATCCAGTCGCCTTCCTTATGTTTAACTCCGTCGATTGTGAGGGTGCGGGCTTTATAATCAATCTTAAGGTTACCGGCACCTGAAACACAACACTTGCCCATTCCGCGGGCAACAACGGCGGCGTGCGAGGTCATGCCGCCACGTGCGGTAAGGATTCCTTCTGCTACATTCATCCCCTTGAGGTCTTCAGGTGATGTTTCGATACGCACCAGCACCACTTTATGTCCTTTTTCCACCCATTTCTCGGCTTCATCGGCATGGAACACAACCTGACCGGTTGCAGCTCCGGGAGATGCGGGGAGACCTTTAGCCAGTACTTTTGCTTTAGTAACGGCAGCGGGATCGAATACGGGATGCAACAGCTCGTCGAGCTTGGCCGGCTCGCAGCGGAGCAGGGCTTCTTTCTCGGTAAGTATCCCCTGTTTCAGCATGTCCATCGCGATTTTCACCATGGCAGCACCGGTGCGCTTTCCGTTACGGGTCTGCAGCATCCACAGTTTGCCATCCTGAATGGTAAACTCGAGGTCCTGCATATCACGGTAGTGGTCTTCAAGTTTCTGCTGGATTTCGATCAATTCCTTATAAATGGCAGGCATTGCTTCTTCGAGTGAAGGGTATTTCGAAGCACGCTCTTTTTCAGTTACATTGGCCAGTTTTGCCCAACGTTTTGAACCTTCTTTGGTAATCTGCTGAGGGGTACGGATACCGGCTACCACGTCTTCGCCCTGGGCGTCGATCAGGTATTCGCCGTTGAAGATATCCTCGCCGGTAGCGGCATCGCGGGTAAAGGCTACACCTGTTCCCGAATTCTGGCCCATGTTTCCGAAAACCATCGCCTGTACATTCACGGCAGTTCCCCATTCGGCGGGGATATTGTTCAGCTTGCGGTAATAAACAGCCCGTTCGTTCATCCAGCTGTCGAAAACAGCCATTACGGAGCCCCAGAGCTGCTCCCACGGATCGGTGGGGAAGTCATGGCCGGTTACTTTTTTCACAGCCTTCTTAAAGCGTTTTACCAGCTCTTTGAGATCTGCAACGGTGAACTCGGTATCCAGGTGAATGCCCTTCTCCTCTTTCATGTGCTCCATGATCTCCTCGAACGGATCAATATCTTCCTTCGAAGCGGGTTTCATGCCAAGTACCACATCGCCGAACATCTGGACGAAACGGCGGTATGAGTCCCATGCAAAACGCTCGTTGCCTGATTTTTTTGCAATGCTTTCAACGGCTTCATCGTTAAGACCAAGATTCAATACAGTATCCATCATGCCGGGCATCGAAGCGCGGGCACCGGAACGTACGGAAAGCAGCAGGGGGTTCTTTTTGTCCCCAAAACCTGAACCCATAATCTTTTCAACATATTTTACAGCGGCTTCCACCTCGGGGCGGATCATTTCTACTACTTTCTCACGGCCGTATTTGTTGTAATCGGTGCACACTTCGGTGGTGATGGTGAATCCCGGAGGTACGGGAACCCCGATAAGGTTCATCTCGGCAAGGTTGGCACCTTTACCACCCAGCAGGTTCTTCATGCGGGCATCACCTTCGGCTTTCTTGTTGCCGAAAGTATAAACCGATTTTCTGGTCTTCTCTTTTGCCATTTTTCTTTGTTTTATTGAATTAATGTTAGTAATATCAAAGCTTGATTCATTGCAGGTTAACTCCGCGCAAACGCGGGTGCAAAGGTACAAAAAAATAATTCAGGGAATTATCAAAATCAGCCTGTTAAAGACTGTTAAAAAAGCAAAAACGGGTAATTCGTTATTTGATGTGCTGGACATATTATGGCGACTCTGGCATTGAAAAGAAGCCACCAAAACACTGA
>DJGZ01000033.1 GCA_002433025.1 Bacteroidales bacterium UBA5833 | reverse complement strand
CACATCAATTACTGAAATACCCAAAAAAATCAGCCTGAGCCGTTTAAGTGCACAAAATACAACGTTTAATACCGGCGGCAGCCTGATTTCCACGCCCGATGTTGCCGATCCGAATAATCCGGTCTTCCCGAATCAGCTGGGATTCGACCACATGCAGTCATTCTATGTTGGCGTAGCGGCGAATCCGTCAAGCAATTTCAGCGCCGATGTGGAATTTAATGTGCTGGGCAATGTGGCGCTGAACCCGATTGATCAGATATTTTATGAAAACCGCGGGCGTCCTGTAGAAGTAAGCGGGAGCAACGGAAATGTAACCCTGGGTTCTGTCAACCGGGTTCAGGTTTACAAAGCCAGTTATCATTGGGATCACAAATTGTTCGACCTTAAGGGATTTTATCGCACGGGTCATTATCACTGGGGGTATGAAGGCGACTTTTTTGGCCTTTACCCCGAAGCCAACTACGGTCCCAATATCGACATCTACAATGGTATTGCGCCATTTGGATTTGAAATGGAAGGCAAGCAGATGTTCAGTGATTTTAAACTGGCATTCGGCCCGCAGCTCTGGTGGGGGGCCAACCCGGCTGTATTGCTGAAATACAGTAAAAGTGTTGCACATTTCAATTTTACCGGGATTTTTCATGAGGACCTTGCACAGCTTGGGATGACGGAAAGTTCGTTTGCCATTCCGCAACCCAAAACAAGGCGGCTTACCTTGTTTGTGAACAGGGAGTTCGGCAGATTCGGGGTCAATGCAGGAGGAATCTGGGCCGGTCAGCCGCTTCAGGGCAGGGAATTCCAGGTAGTAAGGGGAGAAGAGGGGAATTACTCGGTTTATAAAGATGAAATCAAGGCGCAGGATAATTTCGGAGGAAAGATAAAATTAACTTATAAGGGTGGAAGGTTTAACTGGTATGCGCAATCCGCGGTCATGGGCCTTGTGGCGCAGGGCGGTGCCGACCAGACGCTGACATTCACCGGCTGGAGGTTAAAGGACAGCGGCAGCGGAAACCAGTATAATTTCCTGACCGGAGCTACCTATCTGATCGGAGATTTTCAGGTGGCCCCCAACTTCCTGTGGCAAAAGCCCATCGAAGGTCCGATACCTGGTGATGTACCAGCCCCCGGAAGGCCGAGAAACATCCTTGATGATCCTTTTGTGGTAAGGGCAAACAGGGAACAGATAGCCGGTGAAATTTTATTCACTTACGATCCCACGCCCGGTACCTGGATGTACAACTGGGACAGCGACCGTTCGGAAGATGCCGAACTTGCCGTGAGCCTGGGTTTTGTTTACAGGCATTTGCCCACTACCCAGGACGCTGCAATCGGAATACTGCCCGATGGGCGTACCACATTCGCATTCCCGGGCGCCGCGCCGGCCAAAGATTTGTGGGAGATCCACTCCAGGCTGGTTTCGAAGTTGAGCAGCGATTTTGGTTTTATTGCAAACATCTATGCAGGAGATGCGCAGGGCAACGGCAGTGATGCAAGGCTGATCAGGCGCTACGGGATTGATTTGCGGATGATTTACAAGGAAGTAAAACTTACTTCTTTCGCCAGAATCAATGACTGGGGCCCCTACGACTATCACCGCGATTACAACCTGACCTTCCCGCTTCAGCTTATGGCCGATATTTCAACCTCTCTGAAAAAACCTGACTGGTTTGAGCTTCCGAATACTGAAATCGGATTGCGGGCAACTTACCGCACCCTCGACCGGTATTCTCCCCGTTACGCGCCAACCTACAAGCCTGATGCAAGCGGGGCGCTGGTGCCCGATCCCGAAGCTGTCGGATTTGACAATGGCAACGAATGGGAGATCAGAACCTATGTACGCATAAATATTGGTAAATAATAAAAACACCCTGCGATGAAAACGAACATACTCATCAGTTTAAAAAAATATATCCCCATAATTATTCTTGCTGCACTTTTTATGGGGTGCGAACGCGATCTTCCCGACCTGAAACCCGTAACATTTCCTGATAATCCTTTAGTTTTTATTGACGGATTCACTGCGGGGCTGAACTATGCGGCTTTCGGGGGTTCTGTGCCTACCGCTTTTGATGTGGATAAGAAAGAAACTTACAACAATTCAGCAGCTTCCATGCGGTTTGATGTCCCCAATGCAGGCGATCCCCGTGGCGCTTATGCGGGTGGCGTTTTCTACACCGGAACAGGCAGAAACCTGACAGGCTATAATGCTTTGACATTCTGGGCAAAAGCATCTCAATCTGCGGTGATTGACGTGGTTGGTTTTGGTAACGACCTTGGAGCCTCAAAGTACCAGGTGACTATACCAGGATTGCAGATAAGTACCAGCTGGCAGAAATACATCATTCCGCTGCCCAATTCTTCAGTACTTACAGCCGAGCGCGGTATGTTTTATTACTCAACAGGGCCTGTCGATGGCAAAGGCTATTCTTTCTGGGTGGATGAATTGAAGTTTGAAAACCTGGGAACCATCGCCCATCCGCAGTTCAGCATCCTCAACGGTCAGAATCAGGATGAAACATCATTTGTTGGTGTGGAGAAAACAATTACAGGGCTTGCAGCTGTGTTTAACCTGCCATCCGGTATCAACCAGGCGGTAAATATTTCACCTGCATATTTTGAATTTACATCATCCAACCCTTCAATTGCAACCGTCGATGAATCAGGCAAGGTACTGGTTAACGGTGGCCCGGGCGTGGCCCTTATCACTGCAAAAGTCGGGGATGCCGAGGTCAACGGTTCTTTAACCATCAGGTCACAGGGAGTATTTCAGCTTGCTCCGGTTCCCACCCGGCCGGCTGAGAATGTAATTTCTGTATTCAGCAATGCCTATACCAATGTACCGGTAAATTATTACAACGGGTACTGGGAGCCATATCAGACAACGCTTTCGGCTGATTTTGAAGTGGACGGAGATCAGATACTGCATTATACCAACTTTAATTTTGTCGGGATTGAATTCAGTTCTCCTACCATTAATGCTTCAGCGATGACGCATCTGCATACAGACATATTTATTCCGAATGCCTTAACAGGAAACGCCCAGTTGCGTTTTGAACTGGTTGATCTCGGAACAACCGTCAGCGGCACTTTTACAACAACCATCACGCCTGGTCAATCGCAGCAATGGATCAGCCTGGATATTCCCTTGTCGGGCTTTGCAGGTCTGAGCGCAAGAAACAATCTCGGACAGCTTATTTTTGTGGATGGCAATGAAAACATATCAAACTTCTATGCCGACAATATTTATTTTTACAAGGACGGCTCCCAGCCATCGTCGCCGGCAACTGCAGCGCCGGTACCCACCCACCCGGCCGGCAATGTGATCAGCGTTTTCAGCGATTCATACACGGCAATTCCCGGCACCGACCTTAATCCGTTCTGGGGACAGGCAACGGTTGTTACAACGGTGCAGATTCAGGGGAATAACACCCTGAAATTTGCCGGCCTCAACTATCAGGGGATCCAATTCGGTGCCAGCCAGAATGTCTCTTCCATGGGATTTCTGCACCTGGATTTCTGGACCGCGAACTCATCGGCGCTGAGTGTCTTTCTGATTAGTCCGGGCCCCGTTGAAACCCCTTATACATTAACGGTTCCCACTTCCGGCTGGAGCAGCATCGACATTCCGCTCTCCTCCTTTGCCCCGGTGGATTTGAACGATGTTATCCAACTCAAATTTGAAGGTAACGGAGACATCTACCTGGATAACATTTATTTCAGGAAAAATTAATCGTGTCAGGGCTTGTGTTGTAAACAAAAAACGCTAAAAAAATGAATAAAATCAATAATTTCGGGAGAATATGCATCCAATCCGCGGTGTTGCTGTTTGCGGTCATTTTATGGGGATGCGAACGCGACAACTTTCAGAAACTGGAGAAGCGCAACTGGCAAATAACCTGGAGCGATGAATTTAATGGCCTGGCCGGGCAGTCGCCGGATGCATCAAAATGGACCTTTGATCTGGGCACCGGTCAGGACGGTTGGGGCAACAGCGAATTACAGAGTTATACCAACAGTCCTGCAAACATCTCGCTCGATGATGAGGGGAATCTGGTAATTACTGCCATTAACGAAGGCAACCGCTTTACTTCGGCAAGGATTAAGACGCAGGGCCTGTTTGCCCAGCAATACGGGCGTTTTGAGGCGCGAATAAAAACACCTTACGGGCCCGGTATATGGCCCGCCTTCTGGATGCTGGGCGAAAATATTGAAACGGAGCCCTGGCCGGCATGCGGTGAAATTGATATCATGGAACTCCGCGGACAGGAGCCTCACATCATCCACGGAACCCTTCATGGCCCGGGATATTCGGGCGGAAATCCGGTAACCGGAAGCTACGCGCTTGTTAACGACAGATTTGACAATGATTTCCATCTTTTCGCCATTGAATGGGATAAGGACAAGATTGACTTTTTTGTGGATGATTATCTTTACCAGCGCATCGAACGCAGCAATGTGCCCGGTGAATGGGTTTACGATCAGCCGTTTTTTATCCTCATCAATCTGGCAGTGGGTGGCAATTATGTCGGATTCCCCACTGCCCAAACCCCCTTCCCGCAGAAAATGTACATTGATTATGTAAGGGTCTACCAGGAGGTTAAATAGAAAAAGAAGCGCAGGATTAATCATCACCAACATTTTTTACAGTCAATGAATAAAGCTTATCCTGAAACCCCTATGAATACTGCCGGGAAGACAATTGAAATGCAGGTAGCTGAACATGAAAATGGAAGCTACTTTAAAATTTCGAATTATGATCTGATGCGGCCGTTCTTTATGAGCATCGTCAGTGACTCAAACCACTGGATGTTTATAGCAAGCAACGGAGGACTCACTGCCGGGCGGAAGAACCCTGAACTTTCCTTGTTTCCTTATTATACTGATGACAAAATAATAGAATCGGCTGATATTACCGGAAGTAAATCCGTGTTTCAAATACGGGCAGACGATCAGATTCATGTTTGGGAGCCTTTTTCAGTAAGGTTTGCCGGTAAATATTCCATCAGCCGGAATCTTTATAAAAGCATCTATGGCAACAAAATCATTTTTGAAGAAATCAACCATGATTTCGGGCTGATTTTCCGGTATCAGTGGAATTCTTCGAAGGTGTATGGTTTTGTAAAAAAGTCGGCACTGGCCAACACTTCAGATAAGGATTATAAAATCACCCTGCTGGATGGGCTGCAGAATATCATGCCTTACGGGGTACCCAGCGATCTGCAGCGATCAACCAGTAACCTGGTAGATGCCTACAAGAGAAGCGAGCTGGAGCCGGAATCGGGAACCGGTATTTTTGCCCTCAGCGCCATTATTGTCGACAAAGCCGAACCCAGTGAAGCGCTGAAGGCGAACATTGCCTGGTCGCTGGGGCTGGATCATCCGAAATATCTGCTCTCCTCCCTTCAGTTGGATCATTTCAGACAGGGCGGAGCGATCTCGGAAGAAACGGATATTAAAGGGGAGAAGGGAGCATATTTTGTTTGTAAGGAAATTCTGTTGCCTGCCCGGAGTGAGAAAAACTGGAAACTCATCGCCAACGTCAATCAGCATCACGCGCAGATCGTCAGCCTGTGTCAGGAAATTAAGCACGTTGCGGATCTTGAACAAAAGATTCAGGAGGATATCGACTCCGGAACGGAAAAAGTGATAGAACTGGTGGCAAGTGCTGACGGCTTGCAATTTTCAGCAGATCAGCTCAGCGACGCCCGCCATTTTTCCAATGTACTTTTTAACATCATGCGCGGAGGCATCTTTGATAACGGCTATCTGATTAAAAAAGATGATTTTGTCAGTTATCTTCTGAAGGCCAACAGGGAGGTCGTGGCCGGGAATCAGGCATTTATTGATAAACTTCCGGAGAAATTCGGCTTGTCAGCATTGCAAAACATTTTGTCTGGTATTGATGATGCTGACCTGATCAGGCTTTCTTCGGAATATCTTCCGTTGAAGTTCAGCCGCAGGCATGGCGATCCCAGCCGCCCGTGGAATTATTTTACCATCAATATTCAGAACGAAACAGACGGATCAGAAATTCTGGATTATGAAGGGAACTGGAGGGATATTTTCCAGAACTGGGAAGCGCTGGCACTTTCATACCCTGAATTTGTTACCGGCATGATCTTCAAGTTTCTGAACGCTTCAACATTCGACGGGTACAATCCTTACAGGATCACGAAAGATGGGTTCGACTGGGAAACCATAGAGCCTGATAATCCATGGTCATACATCGGATACTGGGGTGATCATCAGATTATTTATCTGCAGAAGTTCTTTGAAATCACAGAAAAGTTCTACCCGGGCACATTGCAGTCATTGCTCGGCAAAGAATGGTTTGTATATGCCGCGGTACCATACAGGATCAAACCTTACGACCAGATTCTGAAAAATCCGAAGGACACCATTGAATTTGACCATAAATGGGATGATGCGATCAGAAAAAACCGTGAATCACTTGGCGCCGACGGGGCTTTGATTTCCGGCAGCAACCGGCAGATCTGCCATGTGAATTTCACTGAAAAGATACTGGCAACCGTGCTGGCCAAAATGTCAAACTTCATTCCTGAGGCGGGTATCTGGATGAACACCCAGCGCCCGGAGTGGAACGATGCCAACAACGCCCTGGTCGGCAATGGGGTTTCCATGGTTACGCTTTACTATCTGCACCGCTTTCTGAAGTTTTTCAGGAATATGCTGGAAAAGACCGGAACGGAAAGCGTGGTGATTTCGGAGGAACTGGCTGTCTTTTATCACTCACTGGATGATACCCTGCTGGAATTCAGTCCACTACTGACAAATGGCTTCAGCGACCAGGACAGAAAAGTTATACTTGACCGTCTTGGTTGGGCTGCATCCGGATATCGTCAGCATATCTACAACAATGGTTTTAAAGGCAGCAGGCAAAGCATTACTGTTGAAGGGCTGAAGAAATTCACCGGTGTTTGCCTTGATTTCATTGAACAATCCATCCGGGTCAACAGAAGGGCTGACAATCTCTATCATGCTTACAATCTGATGCATGCCACTGAAACCGCAGTTTCCTGTTCCCATCTTCCTGAAATGCTCGAAGGCCAGACAGCGGTCTTAAGTTCCGGCTATTTAACCGCTGATCAGGCGCTGGAGGTGCTGGATGCCCTCAAAAGCAGCGCGCTGTTCCGCGAGGATCAGTACAGTTACATTTTGTACCCCAACAAAAAGCTGCCCGGATTTTTAGAGAAGAACAATATCCCCCCCCTCAGGGCGCAGGAATCAGCGCTGATTAACCGGCTGATTGCCGATGGAAATACAGAGATTGTTGAGCTTGACGTGCTGGGAGGCTTGCATTTCAACGGGAATTTTAAAAATGCCGCCAACCTGGCTGCCGCGCTTAACAGGCAATCTGAAGGGAGATACCGTGAACTGGTCAGGCAAGACCGTAAGCTGGTGCTTGACATCTTTGAAGAAGTCTTCAATCACAAAGCTTTTACTGGCAGATCGGGCACTTTCTATTCGTATGAAGGGCTGGGGTCCATCTATTGGCACATGGTTTCGAAACTGCACCTGGCGGTGCAGGAGTGTTGCCTGAGTGCCATAGAGACCAGCGCTGATAAAAAAGTCATTGGCAGATTACTGGATCACTATTACGAGATTGAAGCGGGAATTGGTGTGCATAAATCTCCGGGGCTTTACGGGGCATTTCCAACCGATCCTTACTCTCACACACCGCTGCACAGGGGCGCACAGCAACCCGGCATGACCGGCCAGGTTAAAGAGGATATCCTGGTCAGGTTTGGCGAACTGGGGGTGTTTGTAAATGAAGGTAAGCTTTATTTCAACCCCTGGCTGCTCCGCAAGGAAGAGTTTCTTAGTGAAGATAGAATTTTTGAATACAGGAAATCCGGAGGTGGCATTGGGAGAATAGAACTTGCTTCCGGTCAGCTGGCCTTTACCTGTTGCCAGACCCCTGTAATCTATTCACTTTCGGCAAGCGATGCAGTTATTGTTTTTTACGCCAACGGTGATAAAACAGAAACCGAAGGCAATGTCCTGAGTCAGGAAATCAGCAGCCTGATATTCAAAAGAACCGGATCAATTGAAAAAGTGGAAGTATCAATAAACAGCATGAAATGAGCGAAAACACGACTAAATTATCTGTAAAGGAAAAAATCGGCTATGGTCTTGGCGATACGGCCTCGCACTTTGTGTGGGACATGGTTGGCTTCTGGATTTTGATTTTTTATACCGACACCTTCGGAATATCCGCGGCTGCCGCCGGAACCATTATGCTCATTGCCCGTTTCTGGGATATGGTCAGCGACCCTATCATGGGTGTAATTGCCGACAGGACCAATACCCGCTGGGGGAAGTTTCGCCCGTATCTGCTCTGGATGGCGCTGCCTTACAGTGTACTGGCAGTGCTCGCTTTTTCAACGCCTGACATAGGGCCTACCGGAAAAGTTATTTATGCCGGGATTACCTATCTGCTTTTGATGACCGTCTTTACGGCCATCAACCTGCCGTATTCGTCGCTGGGCGCCGTGATGACTTCCGATTCTTATGAAAGGGCCGGGTTAAATTCATACCGTTTTATTTTTGCCTTTGTCGGGCAGTTTATCGTTACCGGAACGGCGCTCTATCTGGCCAGCTATTTTGGCAAGGGCGACAATGCCAAAGGCTATCAGTACACCCTGATGTTGTTTGCAGCCATCAGTTTTGTGTTGTTTATCATCACCTTTAAAACCACGAAAGAAAGGGTGAAACCTCCGGCTGAACAACAAAAAAATCTGAAACAGGATCTTAAAAATCTGTTCAGGAACCGGCCCTGGGTCATTCTTTTCTTTGTGGGCATTGTTTCGTTTGTCATGTTTGCCCTGCAGAACCTTTCGATTGCTTATTACTTCAAGTATTACATCGGGCAGGAACAAAACGTGCAGATGTTTAATGTAATCGGCACCGTTGCGCTGATACTTGGAATTCCCTTTTCAAAACCTTTGGCAAAGAAGTTTGGGAAACGCAATGTTTACATCGCCAGTTCACTGCTTTCCGGACTGTTTTTCATACTGCTGTATCTTCCGGGCAGCCAGAATATTTATGGGATTTACATCCTGAATATTCTGGCCAAATTCACCTATGCCCCTGCCGTGCCGCTGCTTTGGACCATGCTCGCCGATACTGCTGATTATTCCGAATGGAAATTCGGCCGGCGTGCAACCGGTCTGGTATTTTCGGCAGCCACTTTTGCACAAAAGGCGGGTTGGGGAATTGGTGGTGCCCTGGCAGGATGGCTGCTGGTCCTGTTTCAATTTGTGCCCAATACGGAGCAGTCGGCCACCTCCCTGAACGGAATCAAGCTGATGATTTCCGTGTTTCCCGGAGTACTCTATATGTCGGTTGCCATTCTGCTGTATTACTATGCCATTGACCACAAAACCTGTCTGCTGATGCAACAGGAACTGGAGCAACGGAGAAAAGAATCATAAAACACCTGAAACTATCGGTTATGCAATCTGTAAAAATGAAAAAAATCAATGATGTAATCGGGAATTTTCTGCATTTCCTGATTCTGGCTGTGTCAGTTCTGCTGTTTGCTTCATGTTCGCAAAAAATCGTCAGCACCGGCAAAACTGCCGCTGAGATACTGGGAGATCCAAATTATCAGGCCATCTCCTACGGAGGGTACCGTGAATTATCCAGAGACATACAGCCAACCATTCCCCAGCTGAAGGAAGACATGAAAATTCTGTCTGCCATGGGAATCAAGCTGGTTCGCACCTATAATGTTCACTACGACGAAGCAGCCAATCTGCTGGAAGCCATCAGTCAGTTAAAAAAAGACGATCCGGAATTTGAAATGTACATTATGCTTGGTGCGTGGATAGACTGTAAGAATGCTTTTACCAAACTGCCCGACCGGATCAGAAGCGAAGAGAGTCCTGAAAATAAAAAGGAAATCAGCCGCGCTGTTGAGTTAACGCAACAATATCCTGATATCGTTAAAATTATTGCCGTCGGTAATGAAGCAATGGTACACTGGGCGTGGGAATATTACGTTGAGCCCGGTATCATCCTGAAATGGGTGAAGCATCTGCAGAAACTCAAGAAAAACGGAGAGCTGCCCGAAACCTTATGGATTACAAGTTCCGATAATTTCGCATCCTGGGGCGGCGGTGGGAGCGAGTATCACCTTGAAGAACTGAATGAACTCATCCGTTCGGTTGATTATATTTCGATGCACACTTACCCTATGCACGACACCCATTACAATCCTGATTTCTGGGGAGTACCCGAAGCGCAAGAAGGATTGTCAGATCCTGAAAAAATTAATTCCGCCATGCTCAGGGCAAGGGATTATGCCATTACTCAATACGAAAGCGTTATCGCCTATATGCGAAGTCTGGGGGTAGATAAGCCCGTTCATATCGGCGAGACCGGCTGGGCGACCCGGTCCGACGGATTTTACGGACATGATGGTTCCCGGGCGTGCGATGAATACAAATCGGCGATTTATCACGATATGATGCGCGAATGGACAGACTCAAAAGGGATCACCTGCTTTTATTTCGAGGTGTTTGACGAACAGTGGAAAGATGCGGCAAATCCGGAAGGTTCCGAAAACCACTTCGGGCTGATTAACCTTCAGTCGCAGGCTAAATATACCTTGTGGGATATGGTGGATGCCGGTGTTTTTGATGGTTTGACCCGCGACGGTAAACCCATCACCAAAACCTATGATGGCGACACTGCCGCGATGATGCAGGAAGTAAAGGTGCCGCCAACCGCAAAAGAGATCAGGGAGCGTAAGTAAATAAAAACCAGCAATATGAAGGCAGTTGTTAAACATTTGTCCATTTTCTTTTTCATAATCACACTGATGAGTAGTTGTAGCAATTCTGAGAAATCAGAAGTTGAAGTCTTTGAGACATCGGCAAATGGCAATCAGTTAACCAGATTAATTGAATTTGAGGAATCTGAAGTAATGGTGGATATTTCCATATTCCCCGATCAGGAACATCAGACAATCGTTGGTTTCGGAGGCTCCTTTACCGAAGCTTCGGCATTTCTGCTCAACCAGGTGAGCAAGGAAAACCGCGACAAAATTCTGGAAGCTTATTTTGGAGAATCAGGCGCGCGCTATTCACTCACGCGAACGCACATGAACTCCTGCGATTTCTCACTGGGTAATTATTCCTATGCCCCTGTTGAAGAAGATATGGAACTGGTGCATTTTTCCATTAAGGAAGATATGGATGACATCATTCCCATGATTAAAGATGCCAAAGCCATTTCGAAGGATGGTTTTAAAATTATCTCATCTCCCTGGACAGCACCGCCCTGGATGAAAGACAACAAAGACTGGCGTGGTGGAAAGCTGTTGCCGGCGTATTATGATACCTGGGCATTGTTCTTCTCAAAGTATCTGGACGCTTACCGGGCTGAAGGCATTGACATCTGGAGCGTTACGGTTGAAAACGAACCGCTGGGCAACGACAGCAACTGGGAAAGCATGCATTACACCCCTCAGGAAATGACTGATTTTGTAAAAAATTATCTGGGACCAAAATTGAAATCCGACGGACACAACGTAAAAATCCTGGGATTTGACCAGAATCGTGATGAGCAGTTAAAAATATGGGTGGATGTTATGTTCGGAGACGAAGTGGCAAGGGATTATTTCGATGGCACCGCTGTACACTGGTATGCCAGCACCTATGAGTATTTTCCCGAAGCTTTACAATATGTTGTGAATAAAGCTCCCGGGAAGCACCTGATCAACACGGAAGCCTGTGTGGATGCCCAGGTGCCAAGATGGAAGGACGATGCCTGGTACTGGTCGGAGGAGGCCACCGACTGGGGCTGGACCTGGGCTCCCGAAGACCAGAAATACCTGCACCCTAAATATGTTCCTGTTTACCGTTATGCACGCGATATCATCGGTTGCCTGAACAACGGGGTGGATGGCTGGGTGGACTGGAATATGGTGCTCGACAGGCAGGGTGGCCCGAACTGGGCAAAGAACTGGTGTATTGCACCCGTTATTGTTGATCCCGAAAAGGATGAAATATATTTTACCCCCCTTTATTACACCCTTGCACATTTCAGCAGGTTTATCAGGCCCGGGGCAGTAAGAATCGGCTCTGCCTGTACCGACGACAGCCTTATGCTGACTGCTGCCCGGAATCCCGACGGGAGCATTGCCGTTATTGTTTTCAATCCCGGCGCGGAAACAAAAGGAATCCGGCTTGCTTTGCATGAAAAACCGGTTGAATTCACCATCAGTGGGAAAGCCATTCAAACAATCCTGATCAAAGGGTAAAGCAAATGATGCTGACAATTATTGCATAACTTAAAATCTATAAACTATGTCAACCCATGTAACACCCTTAAAAGACAGGGTTCCTTTAGGCCAAAAGGCCGCTTTCGGAGCCGGCCATCTCGTCAATAATTTATTGCCGGGATCTTTGGGGGTTTTTGCCTTCTTTTTGCTTACCGCCTTTGGGATGGATCCGTTTCTGGCAGGTTTACTCGGAGGCCTGCCCCGTTTTTTTGACGCTATTACCGACCCCATCATGGGTTATATCTCGGATAATACAAAATCGCGGTTTGGACGCAGAAAACCTTACATATTTATCGGAGCCATTCTCAGCGGTATTTTATTTGCCGTTTTATGGCAGCTCGATCCGGAGAACAGCCAGATGTATAATTTCTGGTATTTTCTGATCCTTTCTATGGTCTACCTGATTGGAAACACCATGTTTTCCACTCCGCTGATCGGTTTGGGATATGAAATGACTTTTGATTACAATGAGCGCACCCGTTTGATGGGGTTCTCACAAACCATCGGGCAGATGGCATGGATGATCGTGCCCTGGTTCTGGGTACTGATTGCCAACCCTGATTTATTTGCCACACAGGCGATCGGAGTGCGTAAGTTATCAATTATAGTCGGGGCAATTTGTATGATTTTGGGTTTGATGCCGGCCCTTTTCTGCAAAGAAATTGACCAGGCCAACCTTACCAACCGCGATGACCTTACGTTGAAGAATATTGCCAGAAATTTCAGGAGTCTGCTTCACAACATGGTGCTGATTTTCAAAAATATGACGTTTGTGAGGCTTTGCGCAGCGACATTCCTGGTATTCAACGGCTTCCAAATGGTTGCCTCTTTCAGTTATTTCATCATCGTTTTCTATTTGTTCAAAGGAGACTATGGCCTGGCCGGAACATGGCCGGCATGGTTTTCAACCGTGAGTGCAATCTGCACTGCATTTTTAATCATCCCGGTAATTACCTGGATGGCGAATCGTTGGGGAAAACGCAGAGCATTTATTTATGCCACAGCTATTTCCATTGTTGGATATGGCCTCAAATGGTGGGGCTTTAATCCCGATAATCCCTGGCTGATGTTTATGCCCCTGCCTTTGATGGTATTCGGGATTGGCGGGTTGTTTACCCTTATGATGAGTATGACCGCTGATGTGTGCGACCTCGACGAGCTAAACAATGGCATGCCGCGCAAAGAGGGCACTTTCGGGGCCATCTACTGGTGGATGGTAAAACTCGGGCAGGGCCTTGCCCTGGTATTGGGCGGTCTGGTACTGAAGCTTGTAGGTTTCGACCAGAATGCAGCACAGCAAACCGCCGATACGATAACGAACCTGAGGCTTGCCGATATTATTGTGCCTGCCACCACCGCAGCGCTGGCAATCTGGGTTATGTGGAAGTATGACCTGACCGAAGAAAAAGCGATGGAAATCAAGAAAGAACTGGTGAGCCGGAGAGGAGAGTTATAACTTACCGGTAGAATTTGAGTTGTATCTGAAACTAATAAATTGAAAATATGTCATTTAGAAAAGAAAGATTACTGAATTTCCAGAGACCGGAAGGCATCCGGAAAGAATTGTTGTATGATGAAAAGTCACCGGAGGATATTAAAAACTTGTTTCTGGAAGTTTTGCACGGTGGCGTAAGCGGATTCTGCTTCAGTATCTATGAAGAGGGACAAAAACCCGGAACGCTTATTTCTGATGCACAGGTAAGAAGAAGAATGCAGATTCTCAAACGGTATACCAATTCGGTACGATCGTTTTCCTGCATCGAAGGCAATGAGCTGGTTCCTAAAATTGCAAAGGAGTTCGGCATGAAAACACTGGTAGGGGCCTGGTTAGGTACGGATAAGGAGAAGAATCTCCAGGAAATCATGAACCTGATTCAACTGGCCCGCGACGGATATGTGGATTATGCGGCAGTGGGTAACGAGGTGCTATACAGGAAAGACTTAGCGGAACATGAATTGCTGGAGATCATCAGGTATGTAAAGAAGGAAATCCCCGATATCCCTGTTGGCTATGTTGATGCCTACTATGAATTCGCCGAAAGGCCGGCAGTAACTGAGGCATGTGATGTGATCTTCTGCAACTGCTATCCCTTTTGGGAAGGTACCGCATTCAATGATTCTTTTGAGCATATGCAACAAATGTATCATCAGGCTTTGGTGGCTGGAAACGGGAAAAAAGTAATCATCACCGAAACCGGCTGGCCGAGTCAGGGTCAGGCCCTGAGAGGGGCAGAACCATCCACGCTCAATGCCATGAAGTATTTCATCAATACCAACCTGTGGGCAATTGATGAAAATATTGAAGTGTACTATTTTGCCTCATTTGATGAATCGTGGAAAGTTGGCCCTGAAGGTGATGTAGGCGCCCATTGGGGGATCTGGGATAAATCGGAAAAACTGAAATTTGTTGATGAACACATTTAATAAATTAAACATTATACCCGGGAAAGCCGTTTGCTATTCCGGGTTCAGGGAAGGTCAGAATCCGGGAGGCATTTATCCTGATTATGAGGAAGTAAAAGAAGATCTTTTACTGCTCAGCGGTCATTGGAAGTATCTGAGGCTGTTCGACTGCGATGAGCATACCCGGACGGTTCTGGATGTTATAAGCCGTGAAAAACTGAACTTCAGATTAATGCTGGGGGCATATATTGGAGCCGAGATGAACAATTTTAACTGCCCCTGGAACGGGGGGGTATATTCGGAGGAACAGCTTATAGAAAATCGTAAAAACAATCTTGATAAGATTGATAAACTGATTGAACTGGGTAATCAATATCCGGATATTGTCTTTTCGCTGTCGGTGGGCAACGAAGCATGTGTTGAATGGACCGACCATTACGTTCCCGAGAGCAGTGTGCTGGAATATGTCAGAAGGGTCAAAGCCAATGCAAGGCAACCTGTTACTTTCTGCGAAAACTATGCACCCTGGATCCTGAAACTGGAAAAGCTGGCCGCCGGGGTGGATTTTATTTCCATACATACCTATCCTGTATGGGAGTATAAGCACATCAACGAGTCGCTTGACTATTCAAAACAAAATTACTATTCGGTTGCCAATAAATATCCTGACAAGCCGGTAGTAATCACGGAAGCCGGCTGGGCAACCAATTCGAACGGGAGAGGAATCAATCCCTGGCATGTAAATGAAGAATTTCAGATGATTTATTTTGAAAGACTCATGGAATGGGTTGAGAAAGAAAACATCCTTGCTTTCTTTTTTGAAGCTTTTGATGAATCATGGAAAGGGTCATCGGAACCTTTGGAACCCGAGAAACACTGGGGCTTATTCAACATTGACAGAACCCCCAAAATGGCAGTAAGAAACCTGATACAGGGTAAATGAAACACCTGTTCGTACATTACTGATTATATAATAGATGTTTGTTACCGACGGCATACGGGTGGTTTATCGAGTTGGTTACCAAACCAAATCGTTTTAGTAGTGCCAGAAACGGAGATATTCAAACCCAAAAGCTGATTGTCAAATAATCAGGCGTTTTTTCATATCTTTAAGCCGTTCGTTTCCGGACGGCTTATTTTTTCATGCTCAATTTTTATTCTAAGTGAAAACCAGGTTTACTGTTCTGTTCGCGCTTATTTCGTTTTCCCTGGCAACTTTCGCTCAGCCGGTTCCGGAAAAAGGTGTGCCGTTGCTTCAGAGTTTTACGCCTTCCCAGTATCTGCATAAAGGTAAAATCTGGGATATCGGGTCAGCTCCGAACGGCATTGTTTATATGGCGGCCGACAAGGGTTTGCTTGAGTTCGACGGAAAAACATGGAACAGCTTCACGGGAAGTGATGGTTTTACCCGATCGCTGCTTGTTGATAACGATTCAACGATCTACACAGGATCGGATCTGGACTTCGGCGTCTGGAAAAGAAATAAGTATCAGGTTTTTGAATATACCTCATTGTATCCTTTCCGGGATGACAATGCCGGAATTAATGAAGAATTCTGGGATGTTTTCAAGCTGAACGATAATGTACTGTTTGCCTCGTCTCAGAACATTTATATCTATAAAAACCAGCACTTTACAAAAATTTCTGCATCCACGAAATTCACCGGAAGTTTTTCTGTAAATGATTCATTGTATTTCGCAGATGAAAAGGCCGGTCTTTACCGGATGGATGGCCTTTCGCTGAAGCAGGTCGTCAACTTTCCGGCCGGTGCGGAATTTGAGATTGCAGGTATTTACCGGCATCCGCAAGGCATTGTATTGGTTACCAGAAACTCCGGATTGGTGCTGTTTTCGTCTGGGAAGCTGAGTTTTTTAAACAATGCCGTATCTCAGCATTTAAAAACAGCAAAGGTCTTTAGTTTTACTCCCTTCGGCGATCAGTACCTGGCTTTCGGAACGATTCTGAAAGGTTTGTATATCACGGATATAAACGGAAGAATCATTCATCAGATCAACAGAAACAAAGGATTGCCCAACAATACCATACTGAGCCTTCATTATAGCCCGGTGGGGAAGCTATGGATGGGAATGGATTATGGAGTAGCAGCCATTGACCTTCATCAGAGATTCACCACTTTTTACGATTTCAGGGGGGATTTCGGCTCAGGTTCTGCTGCCCTGATCTGCGATGGAATTTTCTTTCTTGGCACCAATCAGGGTTTGTATCAGTCAGCATGGGATGACCTGAATAATGATTCGGAATATAACCGGTTTCAACTTGTACCGGGTTCGGAGGGGCAGGTCTGGTGTCTGGAAGAAATTGATAATTCCGTGCTCTTGGGTCATGATAAAGGGTTGTTTATCCTGAACGGGAACAGCATTCAAAACATCAGTGATGAACCCGGAGTGTGGACAATAGTACCCTATAAGGATTACCTGCTAACCGGCAATTACAATGGAATTTCAATTTTCAGGAAAGCCGGCAATACATGGATATTCCTGAAGAAGATGGCGCTCATTCTGGGTTCATGCAATCAGCTGATTGTTGAGAAGGATAATATTTTATGGGTCAACATCCCAAACTTTGGGGTGATCAGGGCGGTTCTTGACGATGATCTCTATCCGTCAGAGCGGTTGATACTCAAAGACAAAGAATTTGAAGGAGCTGACCCCTTTCTGAAGAAAAGTGACTCCGGAGTACTGCTGGTCACTGACCGGTTTCAATACACGTTCAGTGCAGCGGAAAGAAAATTTGTCAATAAGGTTAATGCCGGAAGTCAACCTGAAATTGAAGGCCTGATAAAAGGCCCCCATCGGTCAGCCGTTATCCATCAGGATTATGCTTTTTTCCCTGTTTATAATGGCTTTGCGTTAAAATATCTGCAATCAGGTAATGAACCGGCCGGACATGTTTATACTTTATGTGTAAGAAAAATTGAAGCAAGCGGCCGGAATCATGACAAAACAAATTTTTATCCCGGAGCAAGCATCCCTTTCAGACAAAACAGCCTGAAAATTGAATGTATTGTACCGAATCAGGATAAGGTTTTGTATCAGTACAGGCTTGATAAATCAGGTAAGTGGAGTTCCTGGGATCTGAACAACACCTTTGAGTTGTTTAACCTGAAAAGGGGGAAACACACGCTTTTTGTCAGGGCATCAGTAAATAATGGAATGCTGCAAACCCTGGAAATACCTTTTCGCATCGAAGCCCCATGGTATTTCTCATGGATAGCATACCTTATTTACTTTATTACAGCAGTATTGCTTATTTACGGATTGCTGACCCTGCAAAAATTGTCCTTAAAAAAGCACAGGAAGCAGCATTTGATCAAAGAGCAACGATCGTTGCGGGAACAGGCCGAAAAGCACAGGCAGGAAGTGATGACGCTGGAGCAGGAAATGTTACAGGCAGAATACAATAAACTGAAACAGCAATTAAAGGCCAAAACGGTAGAGCTGGCGTGCAAAGCAAAGGTTGACGACGAGAAAAACCGTATGCTGCTTTCGCTGAAAGAAAAGTTTGAGCGCGTTCAGAAAGAACCGGCCCTGGCGCAAATGACATTCAAAGAGATTAATCGCATCCTGGATTCCTTTTTAAATAAGGAGGTCAACACTTTTGAAATCCAGATTGATGAACTGCATCAGGAGTTTTATAAAAAATTGAAAGACAGTTACCCAGGGCTCTCAAATCATGACCTCCGGTTATGCGCGTACCTGAAAATCGGATTGAACTCCAGGGAAATAGCCGATATCCTGAACATTCTGCCGTCCAGTGCTTTTATCAGCCGTTCCCGCTTGAGGAAAAAGCTCAACATCGGTGCCGATGAAGACTTGTATGGATTCCTGAATTCGATCTGATTTCAGTAGCCCTTTTTATCCTCCCTGGCTTTTCCTGAAACAGCCTTCCAGATGATCATCCACCAGGCCGGCGGCCTGCATAAAGGCATAGCAGATGGTGCTTCCGCAGAAGGTGAACCCGCGCTTCTTCATATCCTTGGCCATGGCATCCGATTCAGGACTGGTAGCGGGAATCTGATTCAGTTCAGTCCAGTGGTTAACGATGGTTTTCCCTCCGGTAAACTGCCAGATGTAGGCATCAAATGAGCCGAATTCTTTCTGAATGTCGAGAAACACCTGTGCATTCCTGATGGTTCCCCTGATTTTGGCCCGGTTGCGGATAATACCGGAATCGCCGAGCAGGCGGTGATAATCTTCTTCGTTGTAGGCGGCAATTTTCACCGCGTCAAAATTATCGAACGCCCTGCGGAATCCTTCCCGCCGGTGCAGTATGGTTTTCCAGCTCAGGCCGGCCTGAAAGGCGTCAAGCACAAGGAACTCGAATAATTTTGTGTCGTCATGAACGGGCACACCCCATTCGGTGTCGTGGTATTCAATCATCAGCGGGTCGTTGCCCGGCCAGGTACAGGTTTTCATTGCGGATTTTTGATTGCGGATTTCGGATTTCGGATTGCGCCCCTTCGACTGCGATCAGGGTAAAATTTCGGATTTCGGTTAAAGGGACGGGGGGCGGCCCTTCGACTCCCCTTCGACTCCGCTTAGGGTACACGCTCAGGGACCGGGACGAGGGACACCAATCTGTCTGCAAGGGACTGCTCTTCTGAACACCCGAGCACCTGAGCACCCGAACACCTGAACACCCGAACACCCGAACACCCGAACACCCGAACACCCGACATTCCCATATTTTTATATTTATTGATTCTTTAATTAATTACCCCTTTTTCCGTGATAAATCCGGTGATCAATGCGGCAGGGGTGATGTCGAAAGCCGGGTTAAAGGCCTCCGATCCCGGATTGGTGACCCTGATGGTGTGCATTTGCCCGTTTTCATCAGGGCCGGTCTGGTAGTGTACTTCATCCTGGCTGCGGTGCTCTATTTCAATGGCGCTGCCGTCGGGGGTATTGTGGTCGAAGGTTGAACGGGGGGCGGCCACGAAGAAAGGTATGCCGAAATGTTCAGCGAGTATGGCTTTTTCATAAGTCCCGATTTTGTTGGCCACATCCCCGTTGGCCGCGATGCGGTCGGCGCCGGTAATGACCAGGTCAATCATGCCTGCCGACATCAGAAATGCGCCGGCATTATCGGGAACTATGGTGTGGTCCACGCCTTCATTGGAAAGTTCCCAGGCGGTGAGGCGGGCGCCCTGGCTTCGGGGGCGGGTTTCATCGGCATAAACATGGATTTGCTTGCCGTTCCGGTGAGCCGTGTAAACGGGTGAAAGCGCGCTGCCATAATCGACAAACCCCAGCCAGCCGGCGTTGCAGTGGGTAAGGATGCGGGCGCCGTCTTTGATCAGTGCATCGCCATAGACCCCGATTTTCTTCGCCGCCTCCACATTCGCATTGGCAAGGTTCTGCGCTTCGTCGATGGCGGCCTGTACCGAAATTTTTCCTGCCTCATAAACCCTGTCCACGGCGTAAAAAAGATCGCGGGCGGTAGGACGGGTGGCCCGGATACGCTCCCGGGCGACATCGGGGTCTTCATTGGCAATCAATCCCTGGGCCATGGCAAAACCTGCTGCGGCGCCAATGGCGCCGGCTCCGCGGACGGTCATCCGCCGGATGGCGTCACAGGTGGCTTCCCGTTTCTTAAATGACTGCACTTTAAACTCAAATGGCAGGAGGTTCTGATCAATCATATAAACCACTGCCCCCTCCATCCAGATGGTACGGTAATGCCTGTCGCCGACTTTCATATCCGGTTAATTGGTATCCACTCACAAAGATAGCTTTTTCAGCATTCCGGTCTGAGTTGCCGGAAAACAAAAGAGGCCACCCGGAATGGGCAGCCTCTAATGCTTGTACACTAATAAGTTATAGTTTTAAACTGGCACCTATTGTAAAGTACCCTAAACCATAGCCCAGCTCACCAAAGGCAGCAAATTTTTCAGTAAAATAATACCTTCCCCCAGCATAGAATGCGAATAAAGGATGGATTGTTGATTCTTTGACATTTCGGTAATTTGTGTTAATGTCGTAAGTATAATATTTCCATGTTTCAGCTCTAATCCCTAATGCCACTCCCCCGTATGTATCCAACTTATCAATGTCTAATAAGTCAACATGAAGTGATCCTCTTGCGGCAACAACATAATCAGTCCACGACCAGTCATACCCTGTTAACCAATTGTAAGTTGCATGTTTATACCCAACAATGCCTCCAATTCCTAATGTGCCAAAATCAAGTTCCTTTATTCCCTTCTCTAAGCTAATACTTAATGCTGGTAGAGATGTTGCACCATATCCATATCCGTACCATCCAAAACCTACTCCAAGGTTGAGAACCATATCGTCGGTAGTAAATGCTTCCTGGGCTGTGAGGTTGAATGCCAGAAATGCTGCAAAAAGGGTAATGATTACTTTTTTCATGTTTGTTTGGTTTTAGTTGAACATTGGGTTATTTCGGTTAACTCAAAAAATAGGTTATACTACTCCGTTAATTTTCTAATGTTGCGCCTGTTGCAGGTGCGAAGCAAAGCGGAGTCCCGCAACTGCGGGATTCAGGTATTTTCGTGATTCATTAATGACAAAGGTAAGGCAATACATGAAAATCCGGCTAAGTAATTGTAGGTATTTTGGTCATAGTAAAGTTTTGTCCAGTATTTAAGGGTTTTTCTTCCCATTTCTATAACAAATCTGATAAAAATAAGTTCCAGGCTACGGCAAATATAGTATACTTTTATAAAACTTCATGCATTCGCCTGCAATAATTCCGGATTTTGTTTAAAAAGAATCTCTGAAAAGTCATTTATTTTCCCATAATATGATCCGCTCAGCTTTCATTTCAGAACACATACTTCCTGAATACTGCAACGGGCTTTAAATAACTACAGCCCGGGCCTAAAAAGGCTCAGGCTTCAAATCACAAACGCAAAGGGTACACAGGCTAATCCGGGGTGAAATAGCTCGTTATAGAACAAGCTTTACTTCTATGGCATTAAGTCCTTTAGGCCCTTTTTCCACTTTGAAGGTAACTTTGTTGTTTTCTTTGATAGGGTCGGTCAGCTGGTTGATGTGTACAAAAATACTTTCACCCGACCGGAGATCCCTGATAAAACCAAATCCTTTGGAATCATTAAAGAAAGTAACTATTCCGGTACGGAATTCTTCTTCAGGGCTGACATCTTCTTTTTTCCGGACACCGATCTCGATCTCTTCGGCTTTGATGACACTTTTTGTTGCAGGATCGGGTGGCGTATCACTGATGCGGCCATATTCATCTACATAAGCAATCATGCTGTCGGGGTTGTTGCCATCGGCAGTGTTTGACGCCCTTTCAAGCTTGCGGGCCGCTTTGTCTTTCTTCTTTTTCTGCTTTTTCTTTTCGTTTTCGATTTTGTTCCAGGATTGCTGTGATCTTGCCATGAATGGGTTTTAGGTTGGTTTACCTGCGCTGAGGGATGAATAAAAGGCCTTGCAGGAAAACGCTGAAAAAGAGGCTCAAGGTGTCCGGCAAAACTTAACAGCTGCAAAGATAAGCAAAATTCCCCGTCTTTCGTTTAAAAGCTTAAAAGGGTCCTGTTCCGGATTACCGGTTCAGCATCAGATACTGATAAGGCTCCAGACCGATGGAAGCACCCGAAGGCTCAAAAGGAGTACCGTCCGGAAATTTCCAGGCTTCAGCAAGCACCGTGCCGGGTACCTCAAATGTGCTTTCACGGTTCCGGACATTGACAATGACCAGCAAACCTGCATCTTTGGATGAACGCTCAAAGGCACAAACATCAGCCGTAGAAAAGTCAGTGGTGGTTCCTTGTCTGGCGGGAGGGGAGCTGGTATAAATGGCCATCATTTTCTGATAAGCTTCCAGCATATCAGGATTGGCGGTCCAGTCGATGGGCGCATTGGAGAAGAAGGGCAAAGCAGGGATTCTGCCAACCTCCTGACTTCCGTAAATCAGCGGTACTCCGCCCATAAAAACCGTGATGGCAGAGGCGGCCAGCGCTCCCTTTTTACCGTTAAACAGGGTCATGGGGGTGGCATCCCAGGCCGATTCGTCGTGGTTGGTGGTGAAGCGGAGCCTGTATTTCCCGGTTGGAGTCGAGAGCTGCTCCTGCCGGTGGGTGGCATACAACCCGCCTGCGGCCTGTCCGCCCCATACTGATTTTAGTTTGCCGTAGAAATCCCATCCGTAATTCAGCTGGAAGCCCGCGTTGAAGTGGTCGGAGCGCCCGCCCTCCGCCAGCAGAATGATTTTTCTCCCGGCAAGGGTATTCATTGAATCAATGGCTTGTTTCCAGAAATCGTAAGGGACCATATCCGCGGCATCGCAACGGAAGCCATCCACATTGGCCGCCAGCAGCCAGTATTTCATGGCGCTGATCATGGCTTTGCGCATATCCTTATGGTCGAAATTCAGGTCAGCCACATCCAGCCAGTTGGTTCCCTCCGGATGAATCACCTCGCCGTTTACCCTTGTGTACCATGCGGGATATTTCATCCACGGGTTGTCCCAGGCGGTGTGATTGGCCACCCAGTCGAGGATTACCGCCATTCCGCGCTGGTGGGCCTGATCGGTCAGTCGCCTCAGGTCGTCCAGCGTCCCGTATTCGGGATTTACTTCCCGGTAGTTTTTTACACTGTAGGGAGAATTTACCGAATTCACGGTGCCGATGGGATGTATGGGCATCAGCCAGATCACGTTCACGCCCAGCGACCGGATGTGATCCAGTTTCTGGGTCACTCCCGTAAGATTGCCGGCAGTGCTGAAAGCCCTCAGGTTGACTTCATACATTACAATATCTGATGTGGCCGGTACCGCTCCGAAAGGTATTCCGTACTGCGGGGGATCGGGCAGAATAAATTCATTGGAGGGGGATGGCGGAGCGGGTTTTTCTTCCTTATCCGAACAGGCTGTGACCAGGAATGCCAGCAGGATAAACAGGACTGTTGCCGGAAGTATTTTCATATTGAGCATCGGTTTTGGTGTCCGCCTCACGATAGAAGCAGTTTGGTTAATAAATCGAAATGCATTCCCGGCAACAGTATGCCCGGTTTTTTTAATCTGCTAACGGTTCAAAACGGGCGAGCGGGGCCATTCGGGCTTTGTTCAGCTGAAGGGATTTGTCATCGACAGTATAATTATCAACTGTTTCAAGCACTTTCAGCAACGCCCGCTCGGTTTCCATATTGAGGCATGACATCATGGTTGATCCCATTTTTGAAAAGGTCACCCTGTTACCTTCCCGCAGTTCATAACTCCCGAAAAAGGTATTGCAGCTTCCGAATCCATTGATCCGTTGCTCCGTTTCATCAAAATAGATGAATGCATCAGGCATTTTTCCACCGAAGTCAACGGGTTTGCCGTTTATTTCAACCAGTTTCCATTTTTTGCCTTCAAGAACAGGGTCTTTCACCGGAGGCTGCACTTTCTGAAGTACGTACATAGCTGCCAGTTCACCCCTGATAACCTTGCCTTCAAGGTCAAGTTGCACCAGTTTGTTTTCACCCACAAGGTAGCGGTCAGGCGCATTTGCAATGCCTTCAAGTTTAATGCTGCCGCCGGATTGATCCCAGGTAAACCTGCCCGATTCCTCATGGCTCTTTTCATCCTTGCCTTTGTAAACGGTCGACCGCCTAAAGGTAAGATCCCTGCTTAACGTAATGGTGGTAAGCATTCCTTCGCAATCCGCACAGGGTAGCACGCCCGTGTAGGTGCCATCCCAGTCAAGGGAATTCCGGCTGTTGTCACCGATAACGATATTTCCGGCCGAATGCTGTCCGCCTGCGGTTGTCTTTTCTTTTGTTTTACAGCCGGGCATCTGAAAAGAGATGAGGGCTGCAATTGAAATCATCAATAATTTTTTCATACAGCAGTTCTTTATTGGGTTTGGGTTCAAATGACTGAATATTACAGGAATAAAGATACTAAAATCGATGAAACCTTCAGGTACCATTATGTTTCATTAATCAGGCAACTTATTACATCCTGCAAAAACCGGGCAAATTCCGTAAAATGTCGCAGGAAAAGCGGGAAAGGTGAGGAGGAATCCGGAAGATCTGAAGTGATTTTCTTTAGCGGAGCTGAGTGAATGGCCATCAATAAAAATGAAAAATAATTATCCGGCCAGGGTAAATTTGATTGGCATATTGAATCTGGTATTCATGGGTTTTCCATCCTGCTTTCCGGGTTTCCAGGGGGGCATTTTTTTTACTACACGTATGGCTTCCTCATCCAGCAGGGGATGGACCCCTCTGAGGACTTCAACGTCGGTGACTTCACCGTCGACACGGACAAGAAACGTTAAATACACCATCCCTGAAATATTCATTCTCCGGGCTTTGCGCGGATATTTGATATTATCCACCAGATAGCGGATCCGCTGGTTTTCGCCTCCATTAAATTCAGGAAACTCATAAAAGGGGAAGTAAGTCGTGTCTTTCCCATCCATGGAATAACAATTCCCGTAAACCAGTTTGTCGTTTTCGAAGGACTCTTTCCGTTTCAGGCTCCCGTCTTCGTAATACACAATGCGTTCGCCATGCTGTTTCTGATCCATATAATTCTCAACATAATAAAGAGCACCGGAGTCGTAGTATCTTTTCTGTTCCCCTTCGTAAGCCCCTTTGCTGAAGTTATTTATTTGCTTGATTTTCCCGTCTTCCGAATAGGTGATGGTCGGGCCCTCGATGAGCGGAGTGTCCTTGCCTTTATAAGTTTCTTCAGTTTTAAGCTGGCTGTTTGCATAATATGTCCTGAGGATAAAGCCATCATCCGTCATGGTTTTTACCTGCATGTAGTAATGGTTTCCGCGCGCGGCTTCATTGTATAAGTTGTCATAAAATATGGTGTCCCGGATTTCCTGGCTTTTCAGACCTGGGCTAAGCATGAAAATGCAGAGCAATGTAATGATGGCTGAGATCAATTGAGTTCTTTTCATATTAATGTTAATTACGCGGGCTATTTATGATCTTACTGATGATATTGATAAGAGAAGTAAAAGTATCAAAATTTATCATTTGTGACCGGCAAAATGATTTGCAGATTCCTCACCCGGTTGCCCGGGTTCGGAATGGCAGGGCTACCTGGTGGATTGGTCGGGACAGGGGGTGGTTGGTGGCGATGCCGCCAGCCTCCCCCTGTTTTAGTATGTTAACTATCTGTCATTTTGAGCGGAGTGAGAAATCTTTATTACATTCTATCTGACGAACCGGCAATAATCAAAATTTATCCTGCTTCGTATGTTTTGTGCAATATCAGGGTTTTTACTGATTTCAGGAGGTTTACTGGATTTGAGGTTTTGTCGTGTCAATCTTACGTATTTTTGTGCTCCGATGAATTTACAGCCAGCCATTTATTTTGCCCCTTTTCAGGGGATTACGACCAAAGCCTTCAGGGCGGTGTATGCCCGGTATTTTGCGGGGGTGGACAAGCTTTTTACCCCTTATTTTGCCAATATTGCGGTGGATTACCCTTTGCCGGCGCTGAAAATGAAAGCCCTGCAACATCAGTCTGAAAACGGTATTCCGGTAATTCCGCAGATTCTCAGCAAAAGCGCTCCGGAAATTCTTTCTTTTGCCCGGAGCTGTGCAGCGCTTGGCTTCGGTGAACTGAACTGGAACCTGGGCTGCCCTTATCCTCAGGTAGCCCGGAAGAAAAGGGGCTCGGGCATGCTGCCTTTCCCGGAGATGGTGGATGAAATCCTGGATCAGGTAATGCCGCACATGCCCCTTTCTTTTTCCGTGAAGTGCAGGCTGGGCTATACAAAGGCTTCTGAAATAATGGACCTGCTTCCGGTTTTTAACCGTTATCCCGTCAGTGAACTGACGATACATGCGCGTACCGGTAAGCAGCTATATTCCGGTAAAACCGACCCGGATGCTTTCGGCGCGGCGCTTGAAGGTTTTCAGGTGCCGGTGGTTTATAACGGGGACATTTTCACCACGGAGGATTTTCGCAATATCAGCGGGCTTTTCCCCGGAATTTCACGGTTCATGATCGGCCGCGGCATTTTGCAGGATCCCTTTCTGCCGGCCCGCATCAAGGGCCTGCCGCAACCCGGCGATGGCAGGGCTGTTTTGCGCGGATTCCTTGATGACCTCTATTTTGAAACACGCAGGGAGAAGAAAGACAGCCCCTCAGCCCTGAATGCCATGAAGGAATACTGGACCTACCTGATGTTTGCATTCGAGGAACCTGTTGTTGTTTTCCGCAGGCTGAAAAAAGCCGGAAGCTTTGATGATTACGAGGATGCGACCAATGAGGTATTTGCTCATGACAGTCTGAAGATTCAGGATTGAATTTACCGGAACAGATATCAAATGTTTTGTAATTGCTCAGCGACTGAGCTTTTCAATGATGGCTGATCCGTATTGTCCCGGGTAGTCATTGTGGCTGATTACGCTGAAACGGTCTTTATCAAGCCATTGTTCGATAAAAGGGAGGGAAGGGGCATAGTAAAAACGGCCGCCAGGGCGGAGCGCGGCCAGGATTTTCATATAGATCGCAGCGTATTTCAGGTAGTCGCCGTCATTACGCAGGTGGTGATGCACGAAATGATTGGAAAATCCCAGGTGGCTGATTACTGTTCCCCAGTGCGAAACACCATAATCATAATCAAACCAGCCGGACCGGAGGAGGTAAGGCTTTTCAACTGAGAAGCGGTCTATTCCATAAGCCTCAAGCCCCCGGCTGCGGAGGTGTTGCACAAGGTTGCCCTGTTTGCCGCAGCCGATATCCAGTATTGGCTCTATCAGGGTGGAAATATCCAGATGGAGGATTTCCAGCTGCAATCCGGCGCTGTATTCATGACAATGTGCCGGTTCCAGCTCCTGATCCATATCAGGGTAGATCACTCCTGCAAAAGGGTTGGTTTTCAGCAGCCATTGCCTGAGATTTTCATAGTGCTTCTGCGGAGAAGCTGCATCAGGCCCTCCCTGCTGCCTGATGGCTGATAGAAGCTGAATATAGATTTCTTTAAGTTCTTCAGTTGCTTTCGGGTCAAATGTATAATACTGATTGATGCGGCAGAATTCCTCAAGGGATTTTTGGGTGGCATAGTCAGCAAGGAACGTCAGCTGCTCATCCGTCAAACCGGCCAGGCGGGTAAATGCATCTGAGCCGGGTTTAATAAACTCCATCGAAAGCATTGCACTTTCGTGAAACAGGTTTTTACCACGGTTGAAATGGATCTGACGGTCGATTTCCTTTTTAAGTTCGTCCATAATCGGATCAGAATATCAGCAGTTTATATCCTGCAAATCAACGGTTTTTACACCAAGCTCAAGCAGTGCTGCCTCTGTTCTGCTGATAATACCGGCAGCATCCTCATGAAAATTGGTATGCCCGTTTTTCAGGAGTGAAGTGGCGTAGCCAAGTCTTACCGATCCTGTCGCTGTGGCTTTTACACATTGGTGCGTAACCATGCCGCAGATCAGTACTTCCGTGGTTCCGCAACTGCTGAGGTATTGCCTGAGGTCAGTCCCGGTAAAGGCGTTTCCATGCTGCTTCTGAATGGACTTGTCAATGAAATTCCTGTCGATCCGCTCATCAATTTCCCAGGCGTGAGTTCCCGGCTCAAGGAGTTTGCTGTTGTGCTGAATAAACACAATAGTATTCCCGGCCTCCCTGAATTTCCGGATTGCGGCATTTACCGTATCGAAGAAAATCCCCGGTTTATGGATTCCTGCCCTGTGTGTGAGTTCCTTTTGTATGTCAATAACAAGAAGTGTTTTCATAAAGTATTCAATGTAAACTGATTACTCTTTTAATGGTCCATTTATCTTTGTGCTGCTGCCAGATAATCACAAACCTTCCGGGTCGGGATGGGGTATTTGCTTTATCAGTAATATTCCGAAAGGTATGTAAACCCAATTCAACTGCCCCGAAACCCCTGATGGGGTATACCTCCAGGCTTCCCTTTACAAGGTCTCTGCGTATTTTTCCGCAGATATTCTGCTTTGTTGCCTCAAGAATAGCCTGCTTTGAAGTAATCAGTCCTCCCTGGTCATGATAGAACTCTATGCTGTCAGCGTATAATGTGGCCTGGGTTTTCAGATCGCAGGTGTTGTAGGCATCCCAGAAAACGCTGTCGAGCCTGGAAATGGTATTGTAAAGTTCCGGGTCAGCAGGGGTGTATGCATAGGACGGGCTGTTTAAGCCGGACCGGTGGGCGCCGCATGAGGCCAGTAGCAGGGCTGATGCTGCGATGAATGTTAAAGTCAGGAAATTTTTCATTATGATAAAATGATGTGAATCAACTTGTTGAAAAAGCCTGGCAGCGTGAAGAGCAGTGGGAGTCTTCCCGGACATATTAAAATCAGATCATGTATGTCATGATCCTGTTTTCATACTGATTCCCCTGCATGGAAAAGTAAGTTTTTCCGGCATCGGTGAAGCCAGAATGCCTGTAAAAACCTATAGCCCTCATGTTTTTGTGGTATACGGTAAGCCAGGCGATACCGTAACCCTCATCCTTTATAAGACGTACCGCATGGCTGAGCAGTTTCTTTCCCGCTCCGATTCCGGTAAAGCGCTCAAGCACATATAGCACACTGATTTCTGCGGAATTATTGAAGCCCTGCAGCGGACATTCCGCATCTGATGCCACCACTGCACACCCGATCAGATGGTTATTTTTTGAGGCTATCAGTGTTTTTCTCCGCACATTTTTCAGCGTTTCGATTTCGTTTTCAAGCGTGAATGTATCGAGCAGATATTCTGAAAACTCGTTGCGAATGCCTTCGGTTGCATAAGTTTCTATCCACACATGTTGCTTAAGCACCACCAGATTGGCGGCATCGCCTGTTCCCGCGACGGATATGATGATTGATTCTTCATTCACTTTATCAGAGATTATGCTTTGGGTTTTGTATGATGAAAACTTGTTCAAATTTAGTTTTTTTGCAAGGACGGAAAGAATAATTCCCCTGCTTTAAGTCCTCCTCTTGCGGCTAGCGCAATATAACCAAGCGTGAGCAATCCGTCTATGATTCCGGTGAACCAGAATGTATCGGGGAAGCCCGGAACAAAAACCATATGGGAATAAAGCAATACAATGTAGAAAACCCTTCCGATAATCAGACATCCCACATTCAGGGCATAGCGCCGGATGTTCAATGCCGACATAAACTGCAGGTAGGCAAAGCAGAGAAAGAATGATCCCAGAAAAATGGAATAAAAAGGGTCCATTGGCGGATGGTCGATGTTACGCCCTGAGCCGATCGCGAAAATGTAAAGAAATCCTGCAATGGTATCCCATACACCTCCCAGGGCAAAAGTTACAGCCAGCGGCTTCAGTTCAGGGTAGTTTCTGTTTTTCATCATGATATTCTGTGTGCTTGAAATGTTTCACAATCAGGATTTCCTTACTAAATAGCCATAACAAACGCCGGGATGGGGCCGGGATAAAAAATTAACCTCTTGATCAGGGGTAATTCAGACATGTTGTTATGCGTGCCAGTTATATAAATCCACTCCATTTTACCGGTATTTCTAAAATCCTTTTCTGAAAAAAAGTTCTTTTTCTTTAATCAGTATAATGATAGCGACAATCAGCAACAAGACGGTCTGAATGACTTTGCTGTCAGGATGAGTGGCAAACATTTCATTTGAAATATTGGCTGAACAATGAAATATTATTGTCACCAGTATATTCCTGTTTGTTTTGTAGTACAGCCAGTTCATGATAATCACAAACACAAAGAGGCTGAAAACAAAATTCAGAGAATACAATAAGCCTTCCGCCACCAGGTTGCTATGATAATATCCGTCGATAAATGAGAGAGGAAAATGCCAGAAAACCCAGTAGAGTGCAAAAATCATTGAAGTTTTGAAAAGATTGAACCTGCGGCGCAAAGTATCTGTTCCGTATGAGTGCCACGCCAATTCTTCAACAACAGGAGCAAAAATCAGGATAAACCAGGGAGAAAAAACCGCTGAAGTAAAACCCGGAGAACCGGAAATGTAAAACTGGCCGGTATCGTGACCAAACAACAGGGATATGAACTGGGCTGCGACCAGTGAGAAAAAGATCAACGAAAATGCCAGTATGGTATATAACGGACTAAAACCTTTTTGCCTGACAAATCTCATTTTCAGGTCGTGAAATAATTCCTGGTCTGAAAAAAACAAATAGGCTGCAATCAAAACCGGCGCCAATAAACCGATAATGGCCAAAGCTCCCTGAGAAAATATCAGCAGATTATTTTTTTCAGGCAAGTGGCTGACATAGGCAGCAGCAAACCAAAGCGCCCAGGGGATCAGCAAAGAAAGGCCATAAAAGAAAACCGGCCTGTTGTACTTTTCAAGAATCCTGTTTTCCATTTTTCTTTTTAAAATTTAATGTATAATCTCGTTTGTTACCATATTGAGCATAAAAAGAAAAATCATGCTTTTCAAAGAGATCTTTCAATTCTCCGATGCTCATCTTGTCAGGATCGCCGGCAAGTTCGGAAACAGAAACAATTCCACCTCTTTTCAGCATCCGGCTAAACTCCCTGATGTAGGCTTCTTTGGTCTCAACCTCCCCCAGTACCGCAATCATATAAATGACATCAAAGAAATTATCGCTGAAATCAAAAGTCTTTCCGTTACATAAGTAGTACGATGCATTTCCTGCCTTTTTTTTGCTGAACCGCTTTCTTGCGTACTCCAGCATTTCTGGCTGAATATCAGCAAGGATCAGCTTGCCGGTTTTTAATTTTCTTGCGACAGGAATACTGAAATAACCCGGGCCCGGACCAACCTCCAGAACGTTGTAGTTTTCTTTGATATCAAGTCTTTCAATTAATTTACCTGCAGAAAGAAAGATATTCCGCAAAGGAAAAAGAAGCGTAAAAGACCACCTGTAAGGGAATACACCTTTTGTGGCGAAACCTTTTTTAATTTCCTTGTCAGCGATTTCTGTTCTCATATTCAGATGAAAATTTATTATTGTAGATTTCGCCTGATTTTATTGAACTGACAGATCTTTATTGAGATTTTCAATCAGTGTTTCCCAACTGAAGCCGAATTTTGATATCAACTGGTCAATGGTATGTTGAGCGTAGGCATCTTTAAACTCATTGAAACCCGTTTTAGCAATAAGGTAGTCTACAAATATCCCTGAAATACTGTAATTTTCCATTGCCCTGAAAAACTCAACCCCTTTGCCGGTAATCAGTCCGGGAGTGAGGTTTTGATGGTGGGTTCTGAAAACTTCAAGATCGTGCTGATAAGCTTCCGGGCTGAAAAAGTAATCGGTAGCCTGACGGAACCCTTCGTCGAAAAAGGCAGACGGCGCCTTTCCGATCGTTGCCCCAATAATGGTGTGCCCTGCTTCATGCCGGCAGATGGTCATACTCACCCCCGTAACGTGATTTATGTTTCCGGTTGATTTTCCATACACGGTTTGCCATAGCGGAGCGGCAATGAAATACTGTAATTCTTCCCGGGTATTGTAAAAGTATGTTTCAAAGCGGGGAACACCAGCCGGTTCAACAGACAGGTATTGGCACATGCCATCCACATACCGGTCAAATTCAGGCAGAGCACTGGCAAGCCCCGTTGTATCGGTGATTGAAGCAGCAATATAGAAATCGGCATATTTCGTGCGGATCGGTTTGCCGAAATAGCTTTTCCTGAGATCATCCAAATTGTTCATCTGTTCAGTTTTCCCCCCTCCCGGACGAAAACCGCTGAAGCAGATCCGGTCTCCCCTGAGGATGTAAAACTGATAGGCACTGGTCAGGTAACCAAGGTAGGAAAGCGGTGCATCTTCACCGTTCCGGCAGATGTAGAGCCGGTCGGCATTGTCGCTGATGTTGTAAAAACCATCTTCGGGCTGGCAGAATTGCTCCCCATTGAAGGAGAATCCGTATTTCAGGATTGTTACCGGAAGGTCACCCGCGGTAATTTGCCTGAAAGTATGAAGCGGTCCGCTGAAAAGCAGGTGTTTGCCAGCATCCGTTGTGCTTGGTTGCGATTCATGTCGGAATTCATAAAATGGCTTTTCCTTCCAGAAAACAAAATCTCTGATCAATGCTGCGTCTTCAGGCTTTAAATCATGTCCATCAGGTATAACGACCACAATAGTATCCGTCTGATAGAATTTCTGCATCAGTTTTACGCTGTCATCCATTGCGATGAAGCCGGATGGCTGTGAGAACCCGGTACTGATGAAAATGCAGTTCAGCAAAAGGTTTATGACAATACAAAATGATTTAATGGTTTTTGCCATTTTTGTAACGTGTAAATAGTATTGGAATTCAATAAATTAACAAATGCAATTGTCGTCTGTCAGGTCTAGTCTGCCCGGTTCATTGTATTCTGTGATGCGATGCGGCCGGTGTGAAACCATACCATTGATGCGATGCGGTGTTCCGTTTCCTGTGGCAATGCCGGCACAACGATACGCTCTCCGCTGAAAACATAGAGCTGATAGGCGCCAGCCATGCGTCGTGTATAAGACAGGGGGGCGTTTTCTCCATTCCGGCAGGTATAAAGCCTGTTTCCGGAGGAATTCATAAAGTAGAAAGCGTCCTCCGGCTGAGTGAAACCGGCTCCCCCGAAAGTGAACCCGTTTTCGCTGATGGCGAAAGGAGTGCCTGAAAAGTGAACACCGGAAAATCTGTAGCAGGGCCCGAAAAAGTGGAGGTTAAACCTGAGATCGGAATCATTCAGTTCTGATTCGCATTTGACAATGTACTCAGGCTTTTGCTTCCAGAAGACGAAATTCCTGATTTCATTCATATCGTTTTCACTGATCCGGTAATGATCAGGGACAACCAGTATAATGGTATCTGAATCATAAAAACTGATCATCTGCCGGATATTTCTATCCATCGTAACAAATCCTTCAGGATTATTCGTGGCTTTTGAGGATAAGCTGAGCAGCAATAGCATGCCGGCAGCAAGGAAGAGCGGTCTGATAAATCTTTTCATTTTCATTTCTTATTTGCAGTTGTAATTAATTGGATACAAAACTACTGCATGATCTGCGGGCGATAAAACGAAAGCTGATGAACCCGCACGAAAGCCGGTTGAAAGGGGATATGATGGTGATGAACGCATAGGGGCATTCCGGTGTTTCTCCGTAATTTTCAGCAAAGCATAATTCTTAAAATGAAGCTGTTAAGAAAAGCGGTTTTCCCCATTGATTAATACGGGTTTAGATGGTATATCACCCGGTTCCTGCCATAAGTCCAGCTGAAATGCCCCGTCAGGAGCTTTAATCAACAGCCCCCGGTAAGGCTGACCTGTCCGGGGGCAGTAATCTGGGAAAGGGGGTCCTTTCCGGAATTATCTGACTTCAACGGCATAAAGGTTTCCGTCTGAACTTCCGAAATAGAGCACACCGGCATCCGCCACAGGGGTGGAAAGAATGGCCCCGAGCGTATGGATAATTCTTTCGGATTCTACATAATCCCTGCCATATAATTCAAAGTTGCTTCTGAAACTGCCATCGTCGTTAAACACTTTCTGATAGATGTCTTTGCAACCCTGCGTGAGAAATTCAGTAACCGGGGCGCCTGTGAGCGGATCTACGCCCCTAAGCTTTCCGTCGAAACAACCGAAGTATACCACATCATTGCATACAATTGCGGAGCCGTACACCCGCATGGGCAGCCGGATTTTCCAGATTACCTCACCGTCGGATTTTCTCAGGCAATAGAAGGAATGTGTATCCGAGGTGCCGAAGTAAATATGCTCCCCGTAAATTACCGGTGTTGCAACCACCCAGCTCCCCCGTTCTTTCATGTTCCATTTGCCCCTTCCTGTTTTTGTGTTCAGGGCATACACGTTGAAGTCGCGGCTGCCGAAATATACGGTTTCCCCGCCGATGGTTCCCCCTTTCTGAACTTCACCATTGGGGAAATAAAGGTCTCCCACAGTCCTGAATTGCCATAGCAAGCTGCCATCAGCGGCGTTCAAGGCATAAAAATTGCCGGCAAAATCACCGAACATCACCGCACCTTTTTCAATAACCGGGCTTGCATGGATCATCCCCCCGGCCCTGAATTTCCACTTCAGTTTACCTGTTCCGGCTTCCAGAGCATACAGGCAACTGTCGCTGCTTCCCCGGAATACCAATTCTCCGGAAACGACGGGAGAGGAGAGGTAATAGTCCCACAAATCAAGCATTTTTTCTTTACCGGTGCCTGCCTTCCAGTTCAGCCTGCCCGTGTTCACGTCCAGTGAATAAAGATAACCGTCGGCACTTGCAAAAAGTACGACGGAATTACAGATTGCCGCATCGCAGTGCACAGCCCCGCCGGTTTTAAAGCGCCATACCTCATTGCCAACAGACTTATTCAGGGCATAAAAGCAGCTGTCGCCACTGCCGAACAGGATCAGGTCGCCTGCGATGAGTGGTGAACTGTAAATTCTGCCCCCGGTTTTAAAATGCCACTTTTGCGCTGACTGTCCGGCAGCAAAGGAAACGGAGAGTATGAATAATAATGTAGAGAGGATGATTTTTTTCATGCCTGTATTTTAACTGTTCGTTTGTGCATTATATCCTGGGGTGATGCTTCACCGCCTGTTCCGGAGAGAATCTCCCGCAACGCAGTCACAAAATGGTCGATGGTCGCCTTTTCGATGGTGAGGGCGGGATCCAGGCGCAGGACTTCGGCATTTGGCCGGCGCCCTGTGATAAATCCTCTTTTAAGCAGTTCACTGTTGATAATGTCTGTACTGTGCCGGAACTCAATGGCCAGCATCAGGCCCCTGCCGCGCACGTCGCTGATAAGCGGCATCTCCCGCATCAGTCCGGCAAGGCAGCTCATAAGGTATTCGCCCTTGAATGCGGCGCCCCAGGTCAGATCGCTTTCCTGAATGATATCGATGACCTCTCCGGCAACAACGGCTCCAAGCGGGTCGTTCTGGTGCGACTGGGAATAATGAAATTTACCGGATTCAAGCTGCTTTAGAATTCTTTCGGAAACGGCTACAGCGCTTACCGGGTAGCCATTCCCCAACCCCTTGCCCATGGCAACAATATCGGGCTGTATGTTGTAGTGCTGATATCCGAACCATTTTCCGGTCCGGCCAATGCCAGTGGTGACTTCATTCGAGATGACGATGCCGCCGTTAGCCTGAACGATGCCTGCAATTTTTTCAACAAGGCTGCGCTCCGGGAAACGAACCAGCCCCATGGAGCTGCCCGGTTCAAGGATAAAAATCCCGATATCCTCAAAGGGAATCTCCTTGAATCTGCTGCAATCACCTGAGCAACCATTCCCGTTTTCATTGCACTGGCAACTGAGCCTGTCGTAAACAAACCAGTTTCTGCCGTCCCTGAGCGCCGCATCTCCGTATGTGCCGAAATAAGCATCTGCAAAAGACAGGGCCAATGGCCTCCGGCTCAGCGCCCGTGCAATGCGCATCCCGTATTCCACTGCTTCGCTTCCCGAAGACAGAAATTCACAGGCGCCTTCAGGCATATTGGTAATGCTCAGAATCTTTTCAGCCGTTTCAGCGACTGCCGGATGGCAGTAACAAAATCCGGTATGGCTGATCCTGTTGATCTGTTCAGTGATGACGGCATTGATGCGTTTGTTGTTGTGACCCAGACAGGTACACCATACGCCGGATTCCAGGTCAATCATCCGCTGACCGTTCCGGTCGTACACGTAACAATTGTCGGCATCGACAATGTCGTTGTATCTCAGCATGTGTCCTGTTGACCAGATGATATTTTTCATAAAATACTTGGAGAACTTTGGTTGATCAATAAAAAGCAGCATCACTTCCCGTGGGCTGAAGCGGCAAAGCTAAGCTGCCTTTATCCGGAATTGTAATTTATTACCATGAAACGTTTCGGGGTGCTGATGAAAGGGGATTTTTCATTTGTGAACTGTGACGGCCTGGAAACCGGTTTCTTTAGCAGAATTGTGCTTTCACAGGTATGTTATATTGCCGGAATATGTCCACAAGTATTCAGAGTCCGGCAATTCTTGCTTCAACCCATGCCTTGTCCATTTTCAGCAACCGGTTTTTTTTGAGATTTTCTTTTACAATATGGCGGATATGGGGGTTATCCATCCCGGCAAGTTGCTCAAATATCTTTTTTCCCGCGATGGGATGGTGAACGATGGCGACACTCCAGCCGTATCCCAGGGCTTGCCGGAGTGTTTTGGCTGCATCGCTGATTTTTCCGGGGGAAGCGCTGAATCCGAGGGTAATATCCCATAAGATTTGGAGTACTTCGTTTACATTGTCTTTGTCAATGAGCAGTCTGGGTTCACACAGACCGGCGACCACGGCGCGTTTTTCAAGTTCATTTCCATCAAGCCAGGATTTGAGGTGCAGGATAAGCAAATCCATGTTTCCGGCACCGGTCTCCTGAATCCCCATAGCCACGGCCTCGCGGATACGCCAGCTGCCGTGAGAAGCAAAGCGCCGCAAATATGCAAGACATCCGGGCAGGTTGTGCCTGTGAAGCACAGCGTAACCCACAATGCCGCACATAACTACAAACTCTTCCGGTGAATTTTTCAGATCATCCCTGAGGTAAGTCATGCATTCGGATATTTCCATGGCATTGGCCGAATGTGCAAAGGAATACATTAGCTCCAGATTGCCTCTGGGACCGGGAAGATTCGGGTTTTTCAGCAGGTTTTCAATGGAGGCGGTCATAATGGTTCGGTTAAATACCCGGAATGATCAGGAATTAAGCCATTTTTTGAAGGCGGCGGCGCGATCCACGCTCACAATGGCATCATATTCTTCGTCGGCTTTGGGCCTGAGCTCCAGTTTGACGCGCCCTCGGGAATAGGCAACCATGTTTGAAATGGCGTCCATATTTACAATATACTTCCGGTTTATCCTGAAAAACTTTTCGGGGTTCAGCAGGGTTTCCAGGCGATCGAGGGCATAATCCACAGGATAGGAGATTCCCTGCAGGGTCTTCAGATACACCCCTTTTTCAAGAACATAGAAGTACGCGATCTCCGTAATTTCAATTTTTCTGATCCTTTCCCCGATCTGGATAAGGAAGCGTTTCTTATAATCCGGTTTTCTTCCCTGTATGCTGGCCATCAGCAAATCGAAATCGATACTGAAAGCCGACCGCAGCGAATGATATTTTCTGAGGCTCTCTGCCAGGTCGCTTTTTCTGATGGGTTTGAGCAGGTATGCAATGCTGTTGAGCTGAAAGGCCTTGATGGCATACTGATCGTAGGCGGTGGTGAAAATCACCGGGATATTCACGGGGATTTGTTCAAAGATGGTGAAACTGATGCCATCCGAAAGTTGTATATCGAGGAAAATCAGATCGGCCGTATGATCCATCAGCCATTTTACCGAGTCTTTTATAGAACCTGTTTTCGCAAGTATCCTGATGTCCGGGTCAACCTCCAGGAGCATCTGCTCCAGCTTGTCGGCAGCGAAACTTTCATCTTCAACGATCAGTATGTTCATCACTTTCGGGATTAATAAGGGGAATGCGTGCAATATAATGGCCGGTCTCAATTTTGAACGAGGGTTCCTCACCGGTAATCAGGGCATAACGCTTTACCAGATTTTTCAGTCCCAGGCCGGTTGAGGCTGTCGCGGAAATTTTCGGCTGCAGGTTGTTTTTAACCACGAGGTTGTTTCCTTCGCTGTAAACCTCGATCCTGAGCGGCTTTGACTCGTTTACGATGTTGTGTTTGATGGCATTTTCGAGCAACACCTGCAGCGAGAGTGGTGGAAGTACGCAATTCAGCAATGCGGCGGGAACATCCACCGAAAAACCCAGGTTCCGGCCATACCTGATCTGCTGAAGGAAAAGATAGGAATGCATAAAATCCAGTTCCCGCCCCAGGGTGGCCACCGGCTGTTCAATGGTTTCGAGCACATAGCGGTAAACCTGTGAAAATTCGTCGATAAACTGCTGGGCTTTCACCGTATCCCGGTTAATCAGCCCCGAGAGTACGTTCAGACTGTTGAACATGAAGTGCGGGTTGATCTGACTTTTCAGTACTTCAAACCTGATCTGCGAAAGCTCCTTTTCAAGGGTTTCTGCTTTGAGCGTTGCCTTTTTACTTTCGATGTAGTAGATCCAGCCTTCAAGAACAGCCATCATCAAAAGGTTGGCTACGGCAATAATAAGGGCATTGGTGATCAATACGCCTGAAAGATCTTCGGAATAAGGATTTATCCGGTTTGCGGTAAAGGTAACGGCCAGGGCAATAATCACGGCAATCGTAACCGCAAATCCCATCTGGAGGAGTATCCGCAGGGCTGTTTGCTTTCCCCAGGGTATACTTTTGTTAAAGTATCTGATGATAAAAAGATCCGGGTAGGCAATCAGAAAGGCAGCGGAAAGGCTGAGGATGATCCCCCTGGCCAGCCGGAGAAAGAAATGCAGATAACCCGATAAAACATAATAACCGCTCAGGTGATTGTAGGTGATAACTGCCAGCTGAACGCCGACGGATAACCCCAGCAATAGCAGAAGCAGTCGCCTGAATGGGAAATAGCCGTGTATCTGTCTGAAAAACATGTCAGCATGAAATGATTGTCAAATATAGTTTCAATTTTGATTGGCCCCCCGGTACTTAAGGTGAAGTTCCAGGTTGCCGTTCCCTTTGGTGCTTTTGTATTTCAGTTGCCAGAATCCTGCCCGGGCCGGGAATGATTCATTAACCGTCACATGACCGGGTGCTTCAACCGCTATTTTATAGATCTCCTCTTTGCCGGGTCCGAGAAGGATTATTTCAACGCTTCCTTCTGAAACTGAGACGGAACCTTCGAGTTGTACCGATTCAGCCTGACTGGTGACCGCCATCACGGTGTAACCGTTTGAATTATCCTGAATGGGACAATGAAAACCGTAGCTGACAGGCTTTTCCTTTTCACAGGAAACTGTCAGCAGCAAAAGCAGGGTAAAGAATGGGATAAGTTGTGCTTTCATTTTTTCATTTGCGTTAAGTAACCGGGCGGGCCATTGCTGACCCGCCGGTTTCAGGGTTTCAGAATTTTTTCAGGATCCCGGCACGGGCCGAGAGGTAGTTTAAGCTGAGTCCGGTTACATTGCCTTCCACTTCAATTTCACGGTTCAGTGAATTGAATTTGAGGCCCGGGGTGAGGCTCCAGTTGCGGCCCAGATCAATGTCAATTCCTCCGGCCACCTGCCAGCCCAATCCATGGCCACTGTCGTAAATAATATCTCCGGCCTTGTTTTCCACTTCAATATGGTTGTAAAGCCCGGCAGCCCTGGCATACCACGAAACCGGTGAGCTTCCGATGGCATGTTTGAACTGAAGTCCGAATACATAACCGGTTTCCTCGAAGTCTGCATCCTTTCCGGCAAAAGATTCCGGGGCCTGATTCCGGTTCCATCCCCAGCCTGCATAAAGCCCCAGATGAGGCATAAACTGATAATGGAATATTCCCTCAAATCCAAAACCGGTTTTCAGGTTGGCTCCGCCAGGTTCTGAAACGGGAAATGCAACGCCGCTGCTCAGTTCGAAACCGGATTTCTTTGCATTGTCCTGGGCCATGCCGCTGGATGCAAGAACAGCGAAAAGTAAAAGTGTAAGTACGGGTTTTGTTTTCATCTCTTTTTGATTATTTGATTTGTCCCTGTGTTGATGAGGCAAAAGTATTCTGAAGGACAGGCCCGGGAAAACAAAAGTGGTTAAACGCGCATACGGGCAGGTTGAAAGCGTAAAATTGCCGTGCGACCCGATCACCTTCCTGAAAAAATCTGATTAATACTTATCAGACTTTTAATTTGCTGATCCGGGCAATGAATTCAGTATATTTGTGGATTAGCTATGTTAATTTCCCTTATTTGTCGATGGACGCATCTTAACAGGTATCCCTAACTTCCTAATAAAAGCAATCATGCAAACGAAACAGAATCTGAGAATGGTGTTGGCAGCATCAATGATATTCCTGCCAATACTTCTGTCGGGCCAGGCCCTGCAATGGTCTTTTAATTACGGCGGAAGCCAGAACGATTACTTAACCCGTATCATTAGCGGTAATTCAGGAGGATTTCTTGCCGGTGGAAACTCGTATTCCGCTGACATTGACCTGCCATCCAATGCCGGGAGTTCCGATGCCTGGGTGATTAAAGTCAACTCCCCGGGCGAAAAGGAGTTTGTCAGTGTTTTTGGGGGCAGTTCCGATGATATTTTTAAAGATGCCGTTGAGGTTGACAACGCCTACTTTATGATGTTATTCAATTCCTATTCTGCAAATGGCGATTTCCCGGCCAATTCAGGAGACCTCGACATCTGGCTGAAAAGTATAACTTTTGACGGACAGGCTGGTGGCTCGCTGCATTTCGGCGGCAGCGGAAAAGATGACGCCGTTAAACTTGCGCAGGCTCCTGCCGGAAGTCACCTTATCGTCGGGCAGACCAACAGCAACGACGGAACTTTTGGAAGTGGACTGGGTGGTAAAGATGCGTTTTGTATAAGATTGTCTTCAACTTCGCAGATTACCTGGGTGAAGAAATTCGGAACCAAAGACGAAGATGGTTTTGTGGATGCACTGGCCCTGCCCGATGGCAATCTTCTGTTCTATGGCAGTAAGTTTCAGTCGAATCTCAATACCGGCTGGTTGCTGAAAACCAACTCCTTGGGTGAATTTTTAGATGAAGCAAACTTCGAAAAAGTCACCGGTGTATTTCCTGTATGTATGATGCACCATGCCGGTCATATTTATGTTGCCGCCAATACCAATAACGTGGTTTCCAAAGTCACCAACCGGCATATGATGATCTATAAATTTGATGAAAACCTGGATTATGTTTCCATGAACGAAACCGGCGGAGGTGACGGCAATGATATTATTCTGGATATGAAACCTTACGACGACCAGCATATCCTATGCCTGGTAGCTTCGAACACCAACCAATGGCCATTTCACGGCAATCACGGAGAATATGACCTTTTTTATGTACTCTTTTCCAATGATTTCGACCTTATTCACAGCAGGCCTTTTGGCGGATCAAGCTATGACGGGTCACATGAAAATGGTGGCAATTTCATTATGGATGGTGCAATGGCCATTTGCGCCAGCAGGTCTTATTCCGGCGATGGCGACGTTCCGGGAAACTATGGCTCTTACGATGGCTGGATTTTCAAAGCAGATCCCGCATATTCCCTCGGTTTGCCGGATGAAGGGTTTGCTGCGGTTGCAGGAATGCAGGTATCCCCCAACCCGGCGGAGGATGGAATCCTTGTTTCGGAGATCCCGGATGACGCGGCTTTCATCACCATCACCGACCTCGCCGGCCGGCAGGTGTTCCGGACAGATGTTGACAAATCATCGGTAAATATTCCGCTTTCCGGCCTTCCGTCCGGGATGTATCTGGTAAGGGCCGGAGCAAAAGACAGGGTTCTGCCGCCGGTGAAGTTTGTCAGGCGCTGAGAGAGACCGCTGCAAAACGCAGCTCTACCAGAGCGCGGCGTAAAGCACGGTCAGTATCAGCATAATCACATAAGCCGCGATATTGAAGTTCCTGCCGGTTTTAAAGGTCTCACGCGGCAGGGGAATGGCTTTCGGATCTTCGTCGGTTTTTGCCGTACTCAGGCTTACCATCACGATAATGGCAATGGTAATCAGACAGGTGTACATCATCTGATCGAGGAAGGGCATCTCAAGCGGCAGCAACTTCAGCAGCAGCGCAACCGGAATGGAGCTTAAAACCCCTGTTATGGCAGCCCGCGTGGTTGCCCGTTTCCAGAATAATCCCATCAGGAAAACGGCCAGGATGCCCGGACTCACCACCCCGGTATATTCCTGGATGTACTGAAACATCTGGGGCATGGTATTCAGCGCCGGAGCTACAAAAACCGCGATGGCCAGGGCTGCGATAACGGCGATGCGGCCTGTAAGAACAAGGTCGGAGCCGTCGGTCCGCTTGGAGAAGTAAGGTTTGTAAATGTCCATGGTAAAGATGGTGGCCGTGGAATTCAGCATGGAAGCCAGCGAAGAAACGATGGCGGCAGCCAGCGCCGCGACCACCAGTCCCTTGATTCCTGCCGGGATAAAGGTTTTGATCAGCCAGGGATAGGAGATATCGTAATTGATGCCGCCACCGGGCCGGTTAAAAACCGTTTTCACCCCGTCAATCACAACGGTGCCTTCCGGCTGCATGTACATAACATAGGCGATGATACCCGGAATAACCACCAGCAAAGGCAACAGCAGTTTCAGGAAAGCGGCAAACGCAAGCCCTTTCTGCGCTTCGCGCAGCGACTTCGCGGCCAGCGCCCGCTGAATAATGTACTGATTAAACCCGAAGTAGTAGAGATTGGCCACCCACATGCCGCCGATAATCACGCCGATGCCCGGCAGGTTCAGAAATTCGGGGTGGTCCCTGCGAAGGATCATGTGGAATTTATCCCCTGCCACCTGGTAAACATGGTCCAGCCCGGCCAGCACACCGCCGGCAGGTGTTACCTGATCGAGGGCGATAAAGGTGGTGATCAGCCCGCCGGCTACCAGCAATATAACCTGAATTACGTCAGTCCAGGCTACGGCCGACAAGCCTCCCCAGATGGAATACGCGGCGGCAAAAAGCGCCAGGCCCAATATCAGCGGAAATATCATACTCCCGTCGCCGGTACCTGCAATGGTATCCAGGGCCTTGGCCCCGAGAAACAATACCGAGGTAAGGTTAACAAAAATAAAAAGCGCTACCCAGAATACGGCCAGGATGGTTTTCAGGTTGGTATTGAACCTTTTTTCGATGAATTCGGGAATGGTAAACAGCTCCTGCCGGATAAAAACAGGCAGAAAATACTTGGCCACCACAATCAGGGTAATGGCGCCCATCCACTCGTAACTGGCAATGGCCAGGCCAATGGCAAACCCCGAACCCGACATGCCGATAAACTGCTCGGCGGAGATATTGGCCGCGATGAGCGAAGCGCCTATGGCCCAGAAGGGAAGGCTCTTCTTTGCCAGAAAGTAGTCCTCGGCACTCTTTTTCTCTCCTTTTTTGCCGCGCGACACCCAGAGCCCTACCGATAGTATTAAAATGCCGTAAGCTGCAAAAATCAGATAATCAATTGGTTGAAAATTTCCCATAATGGCTGTTTTAAAGTGGAGGACTGAATATTTCAGGGACAGGCCAAGCGCTTACCGGAAACAAATATATAAAGTCACCGGTCATCTTCAAAATCAAATCAGCGCATCTTCCCGGCAACCGCTTATGCTTTTATAAAGGACGGCAGCAATAAATATTTCCGGCCTGCGGACATTGGCAGGTAATTGCGTATCAGCAGCGCCTTTAACTGTAAATTCGGTGTATACGGCTCACTAGGGAATTGTATTTTTTTGGTTGGAAATCATTGTTGTCCGAAAAAAACCTGATAATGGACTTAGAGATTTTTCGCTCCACGATGTTACGCTCA
>DJGZ01000070.1 GCA_002433025.1 Bacteroidales bacterium UBA5833 | reverse complement strand
TACGTAACTAAGAAAAGTTACGGGTTAACCTTGCACAGCTGACAGAACAGGAGCGAAGGCCTGAAGGCTGGGTATCAGGCAGAGATTTTTATGAAGGATCGGTTAATCCTGTTCCTTCATGATCCGGATATTGAATTTCTTCATTCTCCTTATCAGTGAGTCCCTGGATATGCCGAGCATTTTAGCTGCAAGCACCTGGTTGTAACCGCATTCATTCAGTGCCTGGAGAATCAGGTTCTGCTCCTGCTCATCGAGGTTAAGCACCACACTTCTGGCGGATTTGCCGTTTTTGGAACCGGATAATTGAAAGTCCACAGGACTGAGTGTCTGTGTATTGCAAAAGATCATGGCCCGTTCAATCATATTGCGTAATTCGCGGACGTTGCCGGGGAAGTCATATTCTTTCAGCGATTCTATCAGCTGGGCATTGATTTTCGGGAGCGGCTTATTAAGTTTGGCCGAAAAATAGTTGACAAAATACCGGAGCAGTGGCTCAATGTCTTCTGGCCGCTCACGCAAGGGCGGGATATTGATGGTAAGGGTATTGAGCCGGTGAAACAGATCGAGCCGGAACTGGCGGCTTTCGATAAGGTTTTCGACATTGTGGTTGGTGGCCGCGATAATCCTGAAATCAACCTGAATTTCTTCATTCCCGCCGACCCTTTTGATCTTTTTTTCTTCGATGGCGCGCAGCAGTTTGGCCTGCAGGGCAAATGGCATATCGGCAATCTCATCCAGAAATAACGTGCCTCCGTTGGCCACTTCAAAATAGCCTTTCTTATCATTAATGGCGCCTGTAAAGGAACCCTTGACATGCCCGAAAAACTCGCTTTCGAGCAGCGAGTCGGTTACCGCACTGCTGTTGACCGCGCAAAAAGGCTGGTTGCGTTGCTCGCTGGCATAATGAATGATGCGGGCCACAATCTCTTTTCCGGTTCCGCTTTCGCCCGTAATCAATACATTGGTATTCGGATATTTTGCCGCGGTACTCGCGAGTTCCAGCACTTGCCTGATCGGCCGGCTTTCACCGATAAAAGTCCGGTCAATCATCCGCTCAAGCTCTGAAGAAATGAGCGAGTGCTGATCCTGCATTTCGAGGTAGCGGCGGTAAAGTTTCAGGTATTTTTCAGTCCGTTCTATAGAAAGTTGTATGTCAATATGTCTGAATGGTTTACGCAGATAATCTATGGCTCCGTCGCGCATAGCCTGGATAACCGTATCCATATCGCCATGACCGGATATCATAATCACTTCCATCGACGGATATAGTTTTTTAACCTGCTGCAGGATATCCAGGCCGCTCATCCCCGGAAGTTTTATGTCCAGTATCATCAGGTCATAAGGTCTCCGCCTGAGGCTTTCGAACCCTTCGCCCGGGGTGTTTGCGGTATAAACTTCAAAATCGCGCAATTGAAGAAACTCTTTCAGCTCTTCAGCAAAATCGGTTTCATCATCCAGTATAAGTACCCTTAGTTTCATTTTGCTCATAATCGTTAGATTATCCAATCATGATTTATTTTTAGTCTGATCTGGTATAGCAGGCAGCTTCAGCGTAACTTTTGTGCCTGTTCCGGGAGCGCTGCTGAAAATCATTTCACCCTTGTGTTCTTTCATGATACCATATGAAATGGCGAGTCCAAGGCCGGTGCCCTTGCCGGGTTCCTTGGTGGTAAAGAAAGGGGCGGTAATGTGCTCCATATGCTCAGGTTCTATCCCGCTTCCGTTATCCGTAACATGAATACAGATTTTCTGGCCCTCCCTGCCGGATGATATTATTATCCGGGGGAAATAGCCGGTATCGCCCGGTTTTTGCATTTCCTCCATAGCATCACGGGCATTTGACAGCAGGTTTAATATAACCTGCTCAATTTTGTAGGTATTGCCCATGGCCAAAACTTCTTCTTCATCGGCCAGTTCAGTAACCACTTCGAATCCGCGGCTCTTCAGCTGCTCGCTGATGAGTGAAAGAGCATTCAGGATGGCTTCATTCGCGCTGAATTTTGAATGAATAAAGTCATCGTTGTTCCTTGAGAAGGTGCGGACATGGTCGATGATGGTTCGCATGCGGTGGATGCCTTCGAATATTTTTCTGGATTTTTCCCTGATGTATTCCTCATTGGCCTGATTGCTGCTTATGGCATGCATCAGGTTATCTATACCAAAAGAGATTGTATTGAGGGGCTGGTTAATTTCATGTGCAATTCCGGTGGCCATTTCTCCAATACCAACCATACGTTCCGTATGGATAAGGTGTTTCTCCATTTCACGGGCAGTGGTGATGTCGGTACAGAAAATCAGGTAATTTTTATCGGGCAGCCTGGAACTTTCCGCTTTGATGATCCGGGAGGTCTTGCCCGCTGTTATAAAAAATTCAGCCCTGCTGCCTTCGCCCGAGGTCAGCCCCTGAAAATCAGGATAGTTTCCGGCAAGGGTTTCAGGATTCAATATCTTGTTGATATCCTTTTGGATAAAGTTCTCCCGATTGGTATTAAAAATCTTCCGGGCTGCCGGGTTAACTTCCGTGATCAACCCTTTTTTGTCGGCAACCAGTATCCCTTCAGGGGCGCTTTCGATGTAACTCCTGTATTTTGATTCGCTGGCTTCCAGTGCCGCCCTTGTTCTTGAACGTTCGAGCGCATTACCTGTTATTGTTCCGAACACCCCGAGGGCGCAGATATCCTGTTTCTCCCATTGATGCAGGTCAGTGCAATCGTTAAGTAAAATTACCCCTGTAAGTGTTTCGGCAACGTTAACCGGAATAGCTACACTGACTGCAGGCGATCCGGATGCCGGTAAAGCGGCCGGATTGATCCATGGACCTGCAAGTCCGTTTTGACTGACCATAACGCGGCATACTTCCTCATTCCCGGCCAGGGCCTGGTTGATCGCATCTTTTTCCGGTTTACCGGGAGTTGTGCGGGCCATTCCGGATCCGGTATTTCCTGTGTGTCCTGTCAGGTGATCTTTCCGGTCAAAATTAGTGAATACGGCTGAGGCAGCGCCGCATAGCCTTTCCATATCGAGCAGCATGAAATCAATGGAGCTGTCCGGATCAAAATTGCCCGAAAAACGCGCTGAAGCAAGAGAAACGGCACGCTCAAACTGATACTTGAAAACGATGGTCTGTTCAGCTTTCTGATACCTGAGCAGACTTTCGTTCAGTGCTTTGCTCTGTGCCTGCAATTCACGGTTTTGCTGATACAGTTTAAGGAATATCCTGACTTTGCTGATCAGAATTTCATTCTGAAAGGGTTTGGTCAGGTAATCCACCGCACCCGACTGATATCCCCTGGCAATGCTCTGCTGGTCATACATGATCGCAGAGATAAAAATAATCGGTGTAAGCCGGTTTTTTTCCTGATCCCGTAATCTTTCGGCAACCTCAAAGCCGTTCATCCCGGGCATTGATACATCCAGTATGATCAACGCAAAATCCAGGTCATTAGACATACTGAGCGCTGTTTCTCCGTTGGAAGCCTTGTGTATTTCTGCCTGCTCTTTCCTTAAAACAGTCTCCAGCAATATTAAATTGACCTCAACATCGTCAACGATCAGTATTTTAGGCTTATCTGAGAATGCCATTTATTGTCAGGAATTAATTCTGTTTATGTTGACAACTGCAAATACCTGCAAAATGCCCCTGTTTTTTCCGCTGATAAATCATGAACTGTGATACGCCCGGAGGATGTCAGACGTTTTTTGCATGAGCATGGTTTAGCCTCGAGAAATATACACTTTTTGCTGCATTTACTTGTTTTATCGCCAATCTGAGTAATTGTAACCCCTGAAAAGTCAACAAAAAAGCCTGCTTCAGGGGCAGGCTTTTCTATCAATCTGTACTTCAGATTACCTGATAACAAGTTTCTGAATGGTTGTTCCGTTCGTTGTTTCAACTTTCAGGAAATATACACCGCTTCCGGCATTCAGGCCGATATTCTGCCTGTATGACTGCTGGCCGATAACGACCTGGTTTGAGTAGATCATTTCGCCGGTTGTGGTAACAATACTGATGGTTGATTTTCCGGGTTCAGCATTGCTGATCTCCAGGGTAAATTCACCCATGTTGGGGTTCGGGAAAATAGTGACCCTGGTGGCCGTAGCATTCTCCTCAATACCTGCGCAGGCATCAACGGTTACCATGATTGAAGCGGTTCCTGTACAGTTGTTGGCGTCCGTTACTGTAACAGTATAAGTGGTTGTATTCAGGCCCTGGGCTTCTCCGTTAACCTGGATACTGCGCGTGTCCTGTCCGCTTGACCATGCATAGGCGGCAAATCCATCTTCAGCTTCGATATTCAGCACATGCGTGATGCAGATGGTGGTATCATTACTGAGCGTAGTCTCCGGCGAATTGATCATCACACTGTAATCGGCTGCAGCCGAGCAGGTGGTGACTGTATTGGTTTCAACGAGGCTCAGGGTTCCCTGGCCATTGCCGCCCCAGTTAACAACGACTTCGTTGGCATCGGCACCTGAAACGATTTCACCGCCGGTAACTGTCCAGTTGTAAGTGTTACCGTCGTTCAGCGGTGTGATATATGTAACCTGTTCGCTGTTGGCGCATACCAGGGCGTTTCCGTCAATTGCAGGTGCGGGAGCGGGATTGATGGTGATTTCATAGTCGGTTGAACCTGAGCATCCGAATTCGTTTGTTTCAACCATGTTGAGGCTTCCGGTTCCGGGCTCATCCCACGTAACGGTTACCGAGCCTGTATTTTGTCCGGCAGTAATGGTTCCGCCAACAATTTCCCAGAAGTAAGTGTTTCCTTCACCTTCGGCAGCATATACAAGCTCCGACTGGTACTGGCAGGCTGCATCCGGGCCGTTTACAACCGGAACAGGCAGTGCGTGAATCATTACCTGGAGGTTCATGGAAACCGGTTCGCAGAGTTCATTCCAGGCCGAGAGTGTAAGCATGGCAGCTCCGTTTTCGATGTCTTCAGCACCGGGAATATACCGGGGATTCAATGATGCAGGATCATCGAAAGAGCCGGTGCCCGTTGTTGTCCATTCGAGTTGTGTGTAGTTTTCGGCAGTAGCATCCAGCGCGGAATAACCTTCTCCGGCGCAGATGTCAGCGTTATTACCGGCAAATACTACCGGAGCGAGGCTGAATGAAAGGGTAAGGTAGTCGGTTGAATCATTGGCGGCAGGATTTGAGGCTGTAAGCGAAAGGAGGACAGCACCCTGTGCGATGTCTTCAGCACTTGGAGAATAAATGGGGTCAAGAATGGTAGCATCGCTGAAAGTTCCGGTGCCGTTGGTTGCCCAAAGAAGGGAAGTGTAATTTACGGCAGCTCCGTTCAGCCGGGGCTCGGTACCTTCACAAACTGCCATGTCTTCGCCTGCAATTGCTGAAGTAACCATGGGAATAACATCCACCCATCCTTCATAACGGTTGCAGTTGGGGCGTGTAATGGTAACCTTGATGCGGTCGCCTGCTGACATAGGCGGAATGGTAATGCTGATGGTAGTGACAAAACCGGTGACACCAGTGCCGAGGATCACGCCGTTTGAGGTAAGGCAAACAAGTGAGTTGGGTGAGGCGGTAATGGTGAAATTGGTTTCGTTTTCGAAGATTGTAGGCTCATAAGTAGCTGCGATGGTTTGCGGAACCTCTGTGCATACCCTGAGAAATGCATCTCCGTGGTGGTGAAACAAATTGTAGGTTACTTCCTTGTTCCCGGTATTATAGGGCCAGCTCGACTGGCGGAGGAAATATTTACCGGCTGCGTTTCCGAACGCTGGTAATACACCCCTTGATTCAGGCGTTGAACCATACTGAGGCATAAAATTGGGCCACATATTGTCCATCATGCCCCAAACATAGGTGTCATTCACGAATGAATAGGAAACTTCAGAGGCCGCTATCAGTCCGAGCGCACCGGCAGGCTGGCCCATGTATGTATAGCGGTGGAATTTTTCTGTAAAACTTTCACTTCCCCAGTTATACTTTCCTGTCAGGCAGTTGATAGACAGGATAAAACACAGGTCGGTATTGGTGAGGCTGGAGATATTGCTGTTTGTATAGGAAGGTTCTCCCCAGCCGGTTTCCATTCCGTGGTCGCGGTGCATCAGCATAAATGACCCGGAATTCAGGGCATTGTTGATCATGGTGGCGTTACCGCCGCTCCATCCACCCATGCTGGCTGGTGAAGCGGGGATATAACCCAGTCCGTTGGGACCGAAAACGCCGACAACGGTACTTGTATTCTGTGCCGATGACCATGAGTTGCCGGGTGTTCCCTGATAGATCTCATTGATACGTACAGGGGTTTTGCCCAGTACATTTTTCCAGAAACCACCAACAGTTTCAGAACAGATCTGGAACCAGCGTTCTGTCTGCCATCCCAGGGCTGTGATGGGGTTGGCATAAAATGAAGGATTGGTTGGAGGCCTGCGCTCATACTTCAGGAAACGGCCGATCATCGAAGCAAGCTGATCAGCATTCTGCGCTGTAATACGGGCAAAGATAATGTCAGGCATGTGGTTGCCGGAAACATCGGCCAGGATGTTGTCGGAAACACAATAGTTGTCATAAATCGGAGAAATAATCGAATTGTTGTTGGCCGTGGCCTGGCCATAATCGCCGAGAAGCAGAATAGCTACCGGAGGAGTGTCCCATGTATTGTAAGCATTGTTTACATAAGTTTCGAGCATGGCGGCATTCACGTTGGCGCCTATTTCGGAAAGTTTTACAATACCGGTATAGATACCTTCCTCAGTACGGAATTTCTTAATCGAATCGGCCCACTGATAAAAAATATCATCATTCGGAACAATGATCAGGTATTCATAACCAGTACCGCGGGTTGCAGCGGAAACCCTCTTATCATAATCAATAACGGGAAGTGAACCGAAATTCATGATGGCATCTTCCATAATAGGATCCCACCAGCGGTTGCGGTATTTATCTTCTCCGAACTGACGGCTGCCTCCCTCGAAACGTACGCTGATTTCCATATCGCGGTAAACGATCAGCTCCTTGGTAACGGGGTTGTACTGAAATGGTGTAACGCCGAGCATCGCCACATCAACACCCCTGATCTGGCTGAAATCGCCGAGGGTAACTGGCTTGGCAGGGTAGAAGGCATCACGGGTATAGATTTCGGAATTTTTTTCAAAGTGCAACGGTCCCTGATCTGTATCAAGCGGGATACGCGGAGCCGGGGCCATCTCAATATTGGTATAGCGCTCGGAACGCATGTTTGTGATTTCTACAACTGCCGTGGCACCTTTCGGGATGGCAATGTAACGACCGAACCCGGGAAGATCGGGCGCGCCTTCTTCATTCTGGAGAAATGATTCCGAGAATTCAATTCCGGTCATCACCTGACCGTTAATCTCCCGGCTGGTGAGTCCAAATTCCTGAATGGAGAAATTGAGGCTGATCCCATCAGTTCCCTGGCGGTTAAGGGTTAAACCCTGTTTTCCCCAACTGTCGGAAAAACGATGATTGCCTGCATCAGCGCTGACGCAGGAAATGCTCAATACAACGGCCATCATAACGGTTATGATGCCATTGATAGAAAAGAACCTGTGTAAAGTTGTTTTCATGCTTTAAAATTGAAAAGTGTGTGTGAGTAAAAAATTTTACATCCTCTGCCGAATAAAGCCCTGAGAATGAACAAAATTATTAGCATCGCAAAAATAAATAAAATACAATAGGAAGAACAGTCCTGATAAATTTTATGACTATTTGGAATCAATAAAAATAGAAAAGGGGGGCTGACTTGCCCCCCGTTAAAGGAATTGAAGGATTTTCTATTTTTTAATGATCAGTTTTGCCGACAAGGTTCCCTCTACGTTTGAGAGTTTGACAAGGTAAATGCCTTCAGAAAGCATGCCGGCATTTATTACCTGCTGTTTCTGAATTCCGATCAGTATATCTGACTTGCTGAAAACTATTTTGTTTGATGCATCAGTGATGGTCAGATTATATGTGCCCTGAATACCGGAACCACTGCCAATGCTGAAGCGGCCGTCAGAAGGATTGGGATAGATTGAAACACTTCCGCGTTCAGCGTTATCTATACCGGTACAATCGTTGAAGGTAAGATTAACGGATGCTTCTTTTGAACAGCCATTGTCGCCGGTTACCAGGACCGTCCAGACGCCCGTACCGGTGCCGATGCCTGTAGAATCAACGATGATGCTTTGGGTAATGTAACCTCCGGGAGACCATAAGTACTGTACATTGCCTGTAGTAACGGCGGTAAGTGTAACCGAATGGTTGTCGCAGGCCATGGTATCAGCGGGAAGGTACAGGTAAGGCAATTCATTCACTGTAAAGTTGTATGCTCCTGATCCTGTTCCCTGGCATTGGTTGGCATCGGTTACCGCGGTAACCTGAACGGTTTGGGTAGCATCGGGGGCAATGGTAATGTAGGCCGGAGATTGTTCAGCTGTAAATGTGCCATAATCCCCGATTTCTAATTGCCAGGGTGCTGTTCCGGTCAGCTGAACCTCAATCTGTAATTCCGAACCTGCGCAAATGGTTGTGTCTCCGCTGATAGTGGCTCCGGGAGCAGGCAGGATACTGAGCGCAATCACACCCGTTGCATCCGCACAGGGCACCGCTGAGTGTGCCGTAAAGGTCAGGGTCGCATTTCCTGAACTGATATCAAGTAATCCCGGGGTGTAGGTTGTATTCATGGATGCAGGATCGCTGAAAATTCCATCTCCGCTTGTACTCCACATCAGCGATGTATAGTTCTCTGCCAAAGCTTCAATGGCTACTTCGGTGCCGGCGCATGCCGAAAGGTTTTCCGCTGTCTGAACCGAAGCAGGAGTTGAAATGCTCAATACCATATCATCGGTTCTTAATTCGCCTGCAGGTCCGTTAACTGTCAGGGTAAGAACCACATTTCCGTTATTAAGATCCTGGTTCCCCGGAGTGTAAAATGTGCTGAGCTGAGTTGCATTGTCAAAGGTGCCATCGCCTGCGGTTGCCCATAATACAGAAGTGTAATTGGTAGCCAATCCGTCAAGTAAAAAAGAGCCCTGTTCGCAGGTAGCGGCATCCGGCCCGGCGAACGCAGTGGTTTGCAGGGGTGCCGGGAAGACGACATAGTCAATCCAGGCACAGTCACTTCCACCGGTAACGTAAACATCTTTGCTGTAAACCCAACGGAAGGTCTGCTGCCCCGGGTTCACAGCGAATTTCACCTGCTGCCAGGGTACTTCTCCCGCCCATTGTCCCCTCAGGGTGCTGTTGACATAGAACTTCAGGTAATCGTAATCGGCTTCGGACGACACTTTCAGGTAGAATGAAATGGTATCCGGATTCATGACATTGTAGCTGATTTTCAGTTCACTGCTGGCATTGTCGTTGATAGCGCCTGATTTTGCGCTGGTTGTACCTTCATAAACCTGGTCGGTTGCAATGGTCCATGGGGCGCTGCCTGCAAACTGCCAGTCGAAACTTTCAAAACCACCGGTTTCCCAGTCTTCGAGGATCAGACCAACCGGGGTAAAGTAATTCTTCAGTGTAGAGTGGTATTGTGAATTTGCAGTATAATTCAGTGCAACCTGATGTCCGACCGGAGCCTCAGGAGAAACGGAAACCTCAAATTCAGCGGTCACAGCGTTCATCATACCCGGATTGATGTTGCCAAGATCAACCTGGGTATTTGAAATGGTTGCGTATGGGCTGGTAGTGGTCAGCTGGGCCGTCACCCCTTCAGCCGGATAATCGCCCGGGTTGAAGGTAACGATGCTCAGTATGGCGGTTTCACCCGGATCAAGGCGGCCGTTGATATTGCCCGTTGCATCATTAATGCTCAGGTTGCCGGCCTGAAGAGCGGGTGCGTGTGCTTCAATATTAAAGTTGGAAACAAATGTGCTGTCGTTGGCATCAGTTACTGTAAGTGAGAAAGTGACCTTTTCGCCGTCGGGAATGGCCGGTGAAACGGTAAAAGCAAATGCGTTATTAACGGTCTTTAATTCTCCAACGGCGAAATCGCCGAAATTTTCCGCATTGTCAGTAAAGGATATAAATGCTGATTCGGTTGAAATAACGGCATTTACTGCGGTAGCGGGCTGATCTCCGATATTTTCCAGAGTTATGCTCAGCAGGGCGTTTTCATTGTAATCGAGCAGTCCGTTATTGTTACCGGCGGCATCGTTAAGCAGGTGGGTCTGGTAAACCACCCAGGGCTGGTCAGGCGGAGGGCCGGCCTGAAATGCTGAAACATAGGTCATTGCATAGCCGGTGCGGTTATCGGTCCATACCGGATAAACCCAGCGGCTGTGTGCATGGATGCCAAGGTAATCGCCGAAATATCCGGAAGCCAGGCCTGAAATGGGTTGGGGGGTAAAGGAGACATCGCTCACTTTCAGGTCCTCCCACGAATTGCCTCCGTCGATGGAGTTTGATACATAAACTTCGGCCTGAGCTCCGGAAACATTGCGGTCATCATAATAAACTACGCTCAGGTTGCCATTGGCCGGATCGCAGGTAATCCAGGGGAAGTAATGCTGTTTCCCGAGTCCGGAAGGATCCTGGTTAACCCTGATCGGAGATGACCAGGTGTTCCCCTGATCTGTCGAGCGGATCATATATACATCCATATCGCTGCCGGTATTGGTCCCGGGAATTCCGATGTTGGGCCAAACCACATAGATCGTTCCCCGGTTTGGTCCGTTGCTGATATCAACGGCCATGGAAGGGAAGGCATTCACACGCATATTTTTTGAGGTTGCACTGTTTCGAATACCCCTGATATTACTGATGATCCGGGTTGCCGGTTGCCAGGAGGCACCACCGTCGAATGATCTGGCCATGCCAATGGCGGTTTCATCTGTTGGCCACCCGTCGTAGATTGCCCAGATGGTATAAACCTCACCGTTGGGCCCGGTGTGGATGTTCACGCCCTGATTGTGGCTGCCTGCATTAACGTTCGCACTGATGTTGACCGGTGATGACCAGTTGAGCCCATTATTTGTGGAACGGCTTATTTCTATTTCCGTATCATTGCTGCCGCCGAAATTTGTCCAGGCATCGTAGAGTTGCCCCTCATAAGGGCTGGTGGTGCTGTTGTCAATCCACATGTGATTTTTGTCCAGCAGGGAGCTAAACCCTGACGGGGCAGGAGCCACCAGCACTGGTGTCCATGTATTGCCCTGGTCGGTGGAGTATGAGACTCCCTGGCCGCCTGATGAGTGGATATAACCCACGTAATACCATCCGTTCAACCCGATGGCTGTGGTGGGGTCTCCGCTGTTTTCGCCGCCAGCCCCCTGTACGTGCCCTCCCCAGGTGCTTCCTGCATCGTTCGACCAGAAATCATTGGCTCCGTATACGGTGCTGGCTGGTCTCGGTGTAGAGTTGTTTGAGTTCAGAACCGCCTGAGGGTTGTTTGGATCCACAAAAATTGAGTTTTCACTCTGGGTGGAGTTGACGGTTGTCACCGGTACATCCGGAGAATCATCAGTCATCACGCTTCTGCCTGAAAGCCGGCTTCCGGTATATTTGCCGAACGGAGCGGCATGATCAGGTTCAACAGGTACCAGTCCGAGCGAAGCCATTCGCCTCCAGTAGGCCATATTGTCAATGCGGGTGTCAACCTTGTATTTTCCCGGAACAGGGTCGTCGGGCATATACATCTGTTTCTTTGGCTTCTGGGCATAAAGTAATGAAGCAACCATCATAATGGTTGCCAGCAGGATGATTGGTAGATTTTTCACTGTGCTGATTTTCTGATGGATAATTATTAATTAGATGATTATTTTACAATCAGTTTCTTAACCTGAAGGGTTTGCTCATTTTGTAACCTGACAAGATATACCCCGGCTTTTAATCCACGGAGGTCGAGTTTATAGTCGCTTGCAGGACGTAAGTTTATTAAATGCCTGACTTCCCTGCCGGCCAGATCGGTAAGGGTTAATGTGGCGAAACCACTGAAAGCATTGCCGGTATTCAGCAAAGCGCTGCCATTGGCAGGATTCGGGAAAACTATCATCCCTGCGTTTGAGTACAGGTGCTCTTCAATGCCAACACTGGTATCCACAGGCGGAAATACAATATAATCGAGCCAGGCTGCGTCTGCTCCTGATGAAACATACCCGTCTTTAGCATAAGACCACCTGAACACTTTGTTACCGGCGTTTACCGGAAAGGATGCCCTGGTCCAGTCCTGTTCTCCTGACCATTCACCCACTTTATTGTCATCCAGGAAAAATCTTAAAAAATCGTATCCTGCTTCAGAAGATACCCTGAAATAGAATGATATGTCACCATCGGCCAATACTTCATAGCTTACCGACAGGTCTGAATACTGATTATGGCTGATCTGGCCTGAGCGGGCGCTGAATGTTTCCTGATAGGCGGCAGACTGTGTAATTGTCCAGTTGCTGTTGCCGCTGTGTTGCCAGGGGTGCATCTGGAAGTTACCGGTTTCAAAATCTTCAATAACCTGTCCCACAGTATAGGAATACCCGCGCTGCAGGATGATTTCGGGGGGAGTGTTTCTGGTAAGTGTCAGCAGGAAAGTTATTGGTGTTCCAACCGGTGTCAGTTCTGATACGGAAATATTTTCAAAGATAAAATCCGATGCTGACAATGCCTCAATGGTTACCGGGCCTGCCAGCCCCTGCGGAATACTGATATAGCTGTTGCTGCAGGTTAACGTGGCCGATACGGCGTAACTCAGGCTTTGCCCTGTATTGCTTACCGGTATTTCCAGACTGAAGGTTTCCCCGGGGTCCGGATTGCCGTTGTTTCCGTCGCTAACCGTTGCATTACCGGCTTCTATCACAGGGGCAAGGGCAGTAATCCGGAAAGTTGAAAGCCAGGTTTCGCCTGAATGGACGGTGAGGGTAAACTCAATCACATGGTTGTCAGGAACATCATCACTCAGGGTAACCGTGAAAGCATTATCTGAACCAGCCTGTCCGCCGGCGGGAATATCACCATAATCTTCTGAATTATCTGAAATGGTGATATATGGATCATAAGAGTTCAACAGAGCTGTAACGTTCTGGGCATTTGCCTGTCCGACATTCTGCAGGGTAACATTAAGCATCAGCGTTTCGCCGTAATCAGCCATGCCGTTGTTGTTGCCCTGACTGTCATTGATGCTGTGCGAAGCATAAATCACATAAGGAGCGTTGCCCGGCGTAATGGTTACAGGGTAATAAACCGGAAGGCAGTTATATCCTGAAACCACCAACTGGGCGTCTCCCGGAGTGGTTACCGGAGGGTCAATCACAACAGTGGCGTTACCGTTGGCATCTGTACTGCCGGTTCCAGTCAGCATTCCGTTCACCAGGAAGGCGGCTGTTAACCCCTGAACCGGTTGGCCTCCCGAAGTAACGGTAATGTTAAACTGGGGCATACCTGCCGTAACAGAAGCCGGGTACTGGGTGGCTATCGGTAAGACTTCATCGGTCCAGATGCCCATTACGGGATCTCCCAGAACATTGCAGTCGTAAAAGCACCAGCGCAGTGCGCCTTCCTCCCACTGCCCGGGGGCATTCACCCATGGCGCGGTGGCAATCTTCGATTCTGTGTGGGCCCTGCCTATTCTGTGCAGGCTGTCGGTAAACAGGGCATCGGTAAACTCACGGTGGAGGTGCGCCGACGGGCCCTCGGTCTGACCTTCGTTGAACCAGCCATAGCGGGAGTTCCCCACAAAAGCGGCAGCAAAGTTCTCAATCCCGGTCATCTTCTCTGCAATGCAGTCGTTCACATCAAAAGCGCCGCAAATACAGCCGTGAGTATATACGACCGGGAAGTTGTGGAGAATCCCGTTGACTCCTGAAAAATTGGAATTCGTGATATCCCAGGAATTCAGTTTCATAACATAGGAATCATTGGCATGGCCCGAGTGGTGTACAAAATTGCGCCCGCTGTTGATGGCGCTGATCAGGGTGTTTTTATCCCAGACGGCATCTTCGTCATACAGTGTCTGGATATTGTGCGAAGCAGGGATTCCGGTTGTGGTGTATCCGTTTTCGCTGTGGGTGCCGATAAGCAGGTCCAGGTAGTCGGATCCCCAGGTATCGGGGTTGTAATAAAGATTCTCTCCTGCCAGCAGGGGATTGCGTAACTCGCCCTGCACGGGCTGGTTCTGATACTTTGTAGTTTTGTTAAGCATGGCCGCCAGTTCGGTGGTATTGCTGAACGACATCCTGCCGACAGAAAGCTCCGGGAGAAGATCGTCTTCGCCGATTTCTCCCCAGCGGCTGTTACCGTTGGTATTCCAGTTCCCATCCAGCGCAGCATAATAAAGGTCTGAAGGGATATTATCATCTTCATAGGCGCTGGATGATTGTACGTGGCAGTAAAACCCACGGTGCGGTACGTGCTCCACATCGCCGGCCAGCACTACATGTTCAATGTTGTGCTGCTGGTACTCCTGAATGATGTAGTTTCTGATTTTTTCGGGCAGGTCTGTTCCCATAGTGCCTGACTGAATCGATTCAACGGTGGCTATCTGGGTTTTCATCCCGCGGGGAAGATAAAGCTGGGCCAGAGGTTCCAGGTTGGCTGAAAAGGCAGCCGGTGTAATGATCAGGATCTGATAATCAGCAGTGCTTCTGCTGCGCGTGGAATATTCTGCTGCAACAGATGGATTCTGAGCATGTTTCAGGATTGTGCTTTTGATGACGGGCGAGGCAGAGAGGTTGCTTAATGCATTCCGGCCACGTGCAGTTTCCCTGGTTTCGATGCGGACCACCGCCCTGCTGTAATAACTGATTTCGCCTGTTGCCGGAGTGTATTTTACGGGGGTTATCACCGTTTGGGCAAAGCCAAAACCATTCATGTAGTGCGTATTGAGATTGCCGCTTGCTTTGGCAGGATAGGGGTCCTCTGATTGATAAACGGATTCATCCATCCGGAAATGCGGAAAACCCGGCATGGAAAGCGGGCGCGAAAACTGTGCCGGTAAGAGCCGGAAGGTGCCAGTCAGCTGTATTTCATCGAAAAACTCAATTTCGATGCCTGTTGCTTCATGACCGGGAGGTAACATCAAATTGACAGCCATGAAAGGAAGAAGTGGTTCTCCGGGCCGGCCATGCAGTTGCGTGTTGCTGAAGGAGATTACCTGATACTGCCCGTTGACTTCTATAACAGGATCTGAAAATGTGTACGTATGTTCAATGGTTTGTGAAAACAGGAATCCGCCGGAGAGAAAGCAAAGAAGGATTATCAGTTGTTTTTTCATGGTGTAAAGAATAAGACTCGGCTGAAAAAATTGTGGGTTTATTGTTTAATGATTGGAAACTAAAGCGAAGATCATCAGAGAATTAAGAGTTTCTGATTTTTTCGGTTCCCATCAGGAAAACAGACGCTTAAATTATATAAGCCGGATTTGATCCCGTTCAGGCTCAGGTTGTAACTGTTAACTCCACCGGTTGTTATATTTCTAAGTATACGGCCTGACAGGTCGGTAATGATGATTTCTGCGCTTTTCAGGTTTTCACCAAAGCTGATGGTAGTTGTCTCTCTGGCAGGGTTCGGCGATAACCGGAAGAACTTTTCTTTTTTCAGGGAGGTTGTACTTTCTATCAGCCTCAGGTAAATGTCATGGAAGGTAGTATCTCCCGGCTTTACGATAACAGTGTCGCAATCAAACAGAAATTGTGCAGGGTATTCAGCACATACGATCACCAACTGTCCTGTGTCAGCAATAATGGTAAACCTGCCCTCCGGACCGGTCAGGGTGGATTGCGAACCCGTATATACTGTGGCTTCCTGTAGTGGTTCACCATCAAGAGGAGAAAAAACGATTCCGCTGATCCAGCCTGTTGAATCGGGCTGTGGAATTCTGATTATCCCTTCTATGGCATCCAGGTCGAACCCCGCGTTGTTTACCTGAGACTGCCCATCCCCGTCATCGGTGATTTTAAAAAACCTGGCTTCGGATAAGGAAGCATTGGCCAGGTTGAAGCCGGTAGTTCCGTTGCCGGTTCCTAAAGGCATCCACGGACCATCCATTGTTGCACCGGCATAAAACTGGTAGCCTTCGGGGGTGGCGTCATTTTCATGAACGATTACATCGATGCCTTCTCCGTCAACAACCGGGGTCCCCATATCAAAAACGGCCCAGCCAAAGCGGCCAATGGAATACTGTATGCTGTCAGGCGGCCCAAGCGCGGCATGGGTGAATCCCTCATCAAAAGGATTATTGCTTGGGATCTGGCAGCTGATGATCCGGGTGGCAAATTGTTTTGCAAGGGGTTGCAATGCAATGCTGATCTCAGTCGCTTCCCGCTCATTGACAACTACCCCGCTGATCAACTGCGGCTCATATCCGTTGGCGGCAATTTTTACCTGATACACCCCCGGGATCAGGAATTTGTGAAAGTCGCCGATTACAGGATCGTTTGAAACCGGGAAGAAATTATTGATAAACACGGTGGCTGCCACCGGTTGTCCGCTCACAGCATCCGTAACCGTACCCCTGATCCCATAACCGGCATACTCCGTCATGGCGAGCATGGCCGGTTTATTTTTCATGTAAAAGGGGACAATCTGCGAGGCAGGGGGTTGCTTGCTGAGCGATATTTCAACCGACCAGCTGATGGCTCCCGCCGCACCATAACCATAATCCTTGGTGCTGCCATTGATGGCATACATTCCCGAAAAACCCTGGCCATAAGGTATATTTGTGTATCCTGAGGTGCCTGCATATAAGCCGGCCAGGAAGTTATGCTGGGCATGGTCGGGGGTGGGTGCTTCGCGGTAACTCCATGGGAAACTGATAAACTCGGTTCCGCTGTGATAACTGCAATGAATCACAAACTGATTCCCGGCGAGGATCCCGCGCAGGGCTTTGGTCTCAGGCTGCGAAAAGGGCCCGGGGCTGTTGCCTTCGCCATTCCACATATATCCACAATCGCGGTTGATGTCGATTCCGGCCTGGTTGTAACGGGTCATATAATTTCTGCCATACGGGTTCAGGCAATAGATGATCCATATTTCCCGGTTGTTGACAAGGTCTGTAATATATGGGTCGTTGTTATATTGCAGACACAGGTCTCTGGCGAAACGGATCATATTTTCAGGGCCCCCGACTTCATCGCCATGTATGCCCCCGTCAAACAGAATCTCAGGTTCATCTTCATCCTCAGCAGAGTTATCGCTGATCTTTAACGCATAGAGTACATTGAATCCTGATCCGATGCCGATGGTATGAAGGGTGCAGATATCCGGGAAATTAACAGCCAGGCTGTCCGCAATTTCATCGAGTTGCGCAACGGTGTAATAACCGTTGGGCACCCTGGCCGGTCCGAAAGAAGCCGACCATTCGTTGAGATTACTGATTTCCGTTTCAGTAAGGATTCCAAAAGTACTCAGTTTCCCCAGTTCTTCCGGCGTGAGATATGCCCGCATAAACCCATCGCAGAAATCCAGATTCAGGCAGGATTGCCTGATAAAATCAAGTTCAGCCCTGCTTGAAGCATAAACCCTTACCTGCATCTCGCCCTCACGCCAGGGCTGTTGCCCGCTGGTAAAAATATTAAGAATAAGAAGAGTAGTCAGTAATAACCATTTCATGGTTTCCGGAAATTAAATTGGAAGACTTGCCTTAGCGGACGTAAACGTATAAAAAATATTAATCAGATATTGAGATCACCCCGATTTTTAAAAGTTAATTTTATGGAAGAAAATTGCAGGTCTCCAATGAATCTCTAACTTTGTTGAGCAACAGATATAGAATAGAATTATGTTTATAAAATCAGGGATTAGACTGCTGGCGGTTTTTTTAATGTTGATTTTTATTCCGTGGCAGTTAACAGCGCAGGAGACGAAGCACAATGATTCTACTGCAAAACATCAGTCGCAAAAGGCCCGGAAGCAAAACCGGAAAAATGAGGGGAAAGTGATTCCGGCCCCCGATCTGACAGATCCTGCATTCATCGATTATCTTCCTGCTACCTTGTATATGACTCCTGACGACAGCATCAATACTTATGCTTATTTGCGGCGAAACTTCACAGATCAGTTTGTTTCGTTGTGGGAACATCCCGGCAGGGTTTATCCGGCAAGCAGGATATTTGCCATAAGGCAGAACGGAAAATATTACCGGGCGTGCAGGATGGATGCGCGGAATTCGGTTTTCGGTGAACAAGTGGTGAAAGGTAAGATGAACCTTTATTATACCCGCAGGCTGCCTCAGGAAGCGGGTCTGCTTGAGTTTATTACCACCGATCCGAACAGCGGCGGTTACAGAAATTTTATGATTTTACAGTATGAGGGCAGGAAGAGATTTGAGGCTGATTATTATTATTTCGTAACCTTTGAGGATGACAGCCTGCAATGCTTTCCAATAAATGATTTTGCGGAATTTGCCGGGCGTTATCTTAAGGATGCCCCGGAGGCCTATAACAGGATGATGGGATTTGCCTCAAAAAGGGGAGGTGCGGCAAAGGTGGCTGCACCACTGATTGCGGCAGGCGTGGTTACCGCTACCTTGTTTACCACTTCGCTTCAGGCAGGATTATTGGTTTCCGCACCTTTTATTGCCGGAGGGATGGGTTATGCTATATGGCGTAAGAAAAAGGGTTATGCAAAACCTGATCCTGAAGATATGGCCGGAGTAATCAGGGCATATAATTCGGTGTATAAATAATTGGAAATAAAAAATCCCGGCAGGGAGACTGCCGGGATGAACATTTTAGTATCACCAGAATCAGGGATTGCCGAGTTTGGATAATGCAAAGGCATAAGCACCGATGGAAACGGCCCTGGATGTTCCCAGCCGGCTGATTCCAACCCCGATTCTTTTCATGGGATCATATTTGATGCGGTTTGAACTGAAAGGAACCTTGATTTCGCGGGTGTCACCTTCATAGAAACGCTGAAACTCTCCTTCATCCTCAAGGTTAAATGCCTTGATCTCCATGCGGTCGAGCGCAGTACCTACCATGGTTGTCAGGTTGGAATTCATTTCATCTACCAGCCGCTGAAGGAACAGGGGATAGGCGCCGGCCAGACCGCCACCGATAACCACCAGCCCGTCAATCAGGGTGATGGCGTTGGCGATGGCATCGCCGGCTACTTCAGCCATGCGGTGAAAAGCCAGAATAGCAGCCTCCTTGTTTCCTTCGCGCAAGCCCATGCCGATTTCGAAGATCGTTCGGGGCTCCGGACAGGTTTCATAAGTCAGTCCGGTTTCACGGCAATAAATGCGTTTTACGCCACGGATACTGACATTTTCTTCAACGCTGGCGTTGGTATGCAGTTTGTTCCGCATGCGGTTGATTTCGCCCTGGGCAGAGTTGTCTCCCAGGAAAAGCTGGCCACGGCTTACAATCCCCCCGCCGAATCCGGTTCCGAACGTCACACCGAGCAGGTTCTGGTAAGTTTTCGGACTGTTGCTGCTGCTTATGCGCTGGTTGATGTCGGGCAGAAGACCGGCAATGGCTTCACCAAGTGCAAAAAGGTCGCCGTCGTTGTTGATAAATACCGGAATGCCGAATTTTTCCTCAAGCATGGGGCCTAGCGCCACCCCTCCCCGGAAAGTAGGCAGGTTCTCCAGATCCCCGATAATTCCGAGCTCATATTCCGCAGGTCCCGGAAAGCAAAAACTGATGGCCACGGGCTGAACATTCAGTTTGGCTTTCACCTCACTGAATCCCTGAATGATTTTATTCAGCACGACCTCCAGCTTATTACCATCAGCGGGGATGCTGATGGGATCAATTATTTCCTGCTCGCCCTGTACGGCGCAGAATACAAAATTGGTGCCCCCGGCATCCAGGGTCATTACCACACGCTTATCGTTGTTATACCGCATATTTTGAGTGTTTTTTGAATTCCGGATCCGCCGGAAATGTGATTGTAAGTGTATTTATTACACAAACTTTAACTGCTGCGAATGTACAATAAGGGGAGCGATTTTCAAAATTTCACGACTATAATTTACACTGATGGTAATCCGCTTTTTCCGGATGGTTTATGAATTATTAAACCGGATGGTGCCGCTGATTTTTTTCCGGCTGGCCTCCTCTATCTGAACTTTCTGTGTATTTAATGATGGTTCATTGATTTTCGTGAGGATTTCAAGACACATTTCATAATCGCCGAGATTTCTGTATAGTTCGGCTTTTGTAATCAGGTCCCCGTTGCTTTCTCCGCTGAGCAGGCTCATCAGCGCGATGGCATTATCGCGGTACTCCCCTGTAACTTCAGTTGCCGTGGGCGTCTCATCTCCGTATGGATGATCATTCATCGACCACCAGAGTCTGCGGCGAAGATAGATCATCTCTTCAGCATCCTGATAGCGCCCGCTTTCAAGTGCTTCCCTTATATCCTCAGGGGAGAGGTGACCGACCGAAGGCAGCCCGTCGGCTTCTTCCCAGCTACCGGCTTCTTCATGCCTGGCTTTAAAAATATTCAGTATTTCACCGCAACCGGTGCAACGTGTAAATACCGGCAGATCGGGCAGCATAGGGGCAAAATAACTCCCGTCGCTCCAGAAAATCCCGCCAAAGGTATTTCCTGACATGAGGTTTGTTCTGGTATGTCTCTGATTGCAGTGAGGACAATGGATTATCAATGGAAAACTTAATTGCATTGCCGGATGATTTGAGATTACGCTGTAAATATAGTCAAATCCGGCAATTCGTTTGATTGCGGCGGATGATTCCAAATCCCGGAATTATCACTGTTGCCCTGGAAAACGATGTGCAAAAAGCCATCTTTGTAGCCTTCTTCGCGCGGTTTTGGTTGCATAACTCCTGCCACCGCCAGCCGGCGCAATTTCGCAGCAGGCGCGGAGAAACCGGAAAAGCTGCAAAATCATTGAGGCAGCTTCTTCTAAACGGAGAAACTCAGGCAATGCAGAAACAGTTGCTAATAGCTTTTTATGGTTTTTACTTTATGCTGAAATTTTGACACCACCATTTTCTGTTCATTCACTCTTACGCTGATCTGGTCCTGTGTGCCCAGGTTGAGGTCAATATTGTTTTTTGTGTCCCTGATCCTGTCTTTGGCTTTGGCAATCTTGTTTTCAGAAGCATTGATTGATTTCAGCTGACTTTTTTTCTTCTTCTGGGCAGCCTTCATCTCTGATTGCCATGACTTCTTTGCCTCAGGATCTTCCGTAACGCTCAGTTTTGAGGAAATATGGTCGATGTTTTCATCAGTAACCGACAACTGTTTCCTGAGGGAGGCAATTTTGTCATTTTCGGCGGCAATGGTGTTATTTGAAGATTGTACCGCTTTTTCCATTTTTTCTTTACCCTTGCGGGTGCCAGAAAGCTCTTTTTCAAGGTCCTTCAGTTTCGATTCCTCCCTCGAAAGCTGCTCTTCAGCAACCTTCAGGTATTCCGATTTTGCAAAACTCTTCAGATACGCTTTTAGTTTGTCGTACTCCTTTGTACCTTTTTCGGCGAATTCACCCCTCCTGAGTTCCACACCGGCAAAAAGCAATACCAGGGAATCCTGATTCTTTACACGGCTTTCAATATTTACCGGACCTTCATAAATACTTTTAATCAATGCCCCGAACAGCGATGCATCCATTCCGTTGGTAACTACTTTTGATTTAGTTCCCTTCTGAATATTTTTAATCCAGTTTGACATCACTTTTTCTGTTGATGCTTCAGGGATACTTACCCAAATCCCCGGAAAATCCACATTCCCGAATGTCTGGCTGTCATCCTCAAAGGTGATCGGCTTCTGGGCGCCGGCAAAAGGCATCATCAGCCCGAAAGTAATCAACAGGTATACTAACTTTTTCATAATATTGGATTTTTAATTTGTTCTTAATGGTTGAGCCCGTCTTCCTGCAGCCGGGAAGGCGACGTTCAGGCATCTTCGGTCAAAATTGCTTTTCCGGGGTCTTATCGCCTGATAACAAATATAATGCTAAATTCCGGACCGGTAGTGGTTCGGACCGGTTTATTTGATAAATGGAATATGTCAGCCTCCCGGTTTATACCGGCTTTCTCCGGCGATTAAACCGCTCAGCTTAATTTTCAGATTCGGAAGAAGGCTGTGCTATGGCATGCAATTGCAGCAATGCTGGTATTGGGTTTTTACTGGGTGTTGGTTACTTGAAGGTCAGAAGCTTCTGCCGGGCAGATCGCTTTCCTGAACTTTTGTTTTTGCCGGTTTGCTGCTCATCTCGATCACCATTTCTCCCCCTGCCATGATGTCTTCGTGCCTGATAAAGAGCCTGGACCAGGGTTTGCCGTTCAGGATGATTTTTTTAACGAAGATGTTTTTACTGCTCAGCCCTTTTGCCTGAATCGTGAAGGTTTTGCCGTTTTCAAGATAGATCTCGGCACGGCTAACCGAGGGGCTTCCCAGTACGTATTCATTGCTGACTGGACACACAGGGTAAAAGCCCAGGGCGCTGAAAATATACCAGGCCGACATCTGTCCGCAGTCGTCGTTGCCCGGTAACCCACCGGGTTCAGGATCGTATAAACTGTCCATTATCTGATGCACACGTTGTTGTGTGATCCACGGCGCGCCTGCATAGTTGTAAAGGTAAGGCACATGATGGCTGGGTTCGTTTCCGTGAACATAGTTCCCGATGATTCCGCGTTTATCAATATCTTCAGAGTCCTCTATATGTTTTTCATCCAGTTTCATGGTAAAAAGACTGTCGAGATGACGGACAAAGGGTTTACTGCCACCCGCCCAGGCGATCAGTTGTGCCGGGTCGTGCGGAACGTATAATGAATAATTCCAGGCATTTCCTTCAATAAAGCCCTGGCCTTCTGTTTTCAGGGGATCAAAATTCTTCTGCCAGGATCCGTCCGACAGGCGGGGCCGCATAAAGCCGGTGGAGCGGTCATAAACATTCTCAAACGAGCGGGCCCTTTGGTTGTATATCCCTGCAAGTCCCCTTTGCCCTGCTTTTTCGGCCGCACGGGCAATGCACCAGTCGTCGTAAGCATACTCCAGGGTTTTGGTTGCGGAATAGCCGGTAAGATCAGCCGGCGCATAGCCATATTGCATATATTCCCCGATTCCGTCGTATCCGGTATACGTGGCGCTGGCGTCCATGGCTTCCAGTGCTTCTGCAACATCGAACCCGCCTATCCCTTTTAAATAAGCATCAGCGATGACCGGTATGGCATGGTAGCCCGTCATGCACCAGTTCTCATTGGCGTGGTGCGACCACACCGGCAGGATGCCGTGCACGCTTTGCTTCCGGTGGGCCAGCATGGAACGGATCATGGAGGATGTCCTCTCCTGTTGCACGAGGGTAAAAAGCGGATGCAGCGCCCTGTAAGTGTCCCAGAGGGAGAAGGTGGAATAATTGGTAAACCCTTCCGCCTGATGGATATTCTGGTCAAGCCCCCGGTATTTGCCATCAACATCCATGTAAATGGTTGGAGAGAGGAAAGCGTGATAAAGGCTGGTGTAGAAGTTTTGTTTTACTTTAAGCGATCCCTCCACCTGAATCCGGCTTAATTCTTCATTCCACCGTTTATGTGCCTGCCGCCTTACCAGATCGAAATCGGGACGGGGCGCTTCGGTTTTCAGGTTGTTCAGTGCGCCCGCGGTACTGACCGGCGACAACGCTACCCTTACGGTAAGCTGTTCTCCGGCCTGCATGCTGAATCTGAACCATGCAGTAATGTCTTTTCCGGCCATCTCGGGAAAATCCTCCTTTTCATTAAATTTTCTGTAAAATCCACGGTAAATAATCTCTTCCCTGTTTTCATGGCCGTAACGTACCAGCGGTTTGGAAAGGACCATGGCAAAGTACATGGTCCGGGTGCGCGCCCAGCCGCGTGTTTGCCGGTATCCGGTAATGAGGGTGTCGTTTTCCACACGGATAAACTGCCAGGTGTTTTTGCCGGGATAGTTGTAGATGCCGGCCGACATATCGAGGATAAGATTAATATTGCCCTGATTTACAGGTGTATACCGGTGTACTCCCACTCTTTCTGTGGCTGTGAGTTCAGCCAGGATTCCATAATCATCCAGCATCACTGAATAATAACCCGGTGAAGCGGACTCCCGTTCATGCGAAAAGCGGCTGCGGTATCCGGAATCCGGATTGTCTTTCGTTCCCGGATTCAGTTTGAGCGGCCCGGTAGCCGGCATCAGCAGAAAATCGCCCAGGTCACTGTGCCCGGTTCCCGAAAAATGGGTATGGCTGAATCCACAGATGGTATTATCATTGTATTGATATCCTGCACAATATGCATATACTTCCTTGTTGTATCCTGCCCCCGTTGAATATGGAACCGTATCCGTATCAGGGCTCAGCTGAACCATACCAAAAGGAACGCTTGCCCCGGGATAGGTGTGGCCCATGTGATCGGTGCCAATAAAGGGATTGACATAGTCAGCAGCGGACTGGGAAAATGCCGTTAAGCAGAGGGGGAACAGAATTGCTGAGAGAAATAATTTCATGCCTGCGTTTTTTAACACGCAAACATACCGATTTTGCCTGTTCCTCAAACAGCGAAAGCATCTGGCGGATGGGTTTTTCCGTTTCAGTCGGGTTGGTTTAATGCGCTTCCAGCCAGTTGCTGCCGGTACTCATTTCCACCTCAACCGGTACATTCAGTTTAATGGCCGACTTCATCAGGCGTTCAATCACCGGTTTTACCGTTTCCACTTCATCCTGATGCACATCGAAAACCAACTCGTCGTGTACCTGCATAATCATGCGCGATTTAAGTTTAAGGCGTTCAAACTCCTGCTGAATGTTGATCATGGCAATTTTGATCATATCGGCCGATGATCCCTGTATCGGCGCATTGATGGCGTTTCGCTCGGCAAAGCCCCTCACGATTGCGTTGCCTGAATTGATGTCGCGCAGGTAGCGCCGCCGTTTTTTAATGGTTTCCACGTAACCATGCTCCCGTGCAAAGGCGATAATTTCATCCATATAGCGCTTGATGCCGGCAAAACGTTCAAAATACTGACTGATGATGTCGGCAGCCTCCCTGCGGGGGATGTTAAGGCGTTCCGAAAGGCCGAAAGCTGAAATGCCGTAAATAATGCCGAAGTTTACCGTTTTTGCATTGCGGCGCATCTCTTTGGTCACTTCGCTGATGTCTGTGTTATAAATTCTGCCCGCCGTGGCAGTATGAATGTCGATACCATGGCGAAATGCTTCCTGCATGGCTTCATCCCCGCTGATGTGGGCGATCAGCCGCAACTCTATCTGAGAGTAGTCGGCCGACAACAGCACAAATTTGTCATTCCTGGGTACAAAAGCTTTCCTGATTTCCCGTCCGCGTTCCGTCCTGATGGGGATATTCTGCAGGTTGGGATTGTTGGAACTCAGCCGGCCCGTGGAGGCTACAGCCTGATTGTATGAAGTGTGTATCCTGCCGGTTCTTGGATTAACCAGCAATGGCAGGGTATCCACATAGGTTGATTTTAGCTTGGTAAGTGAGCGGTAATCAAGAATCTGTTGGATAATGGGATGCTTGTTGATAAGCTTCTGAAGCACATCTTCGCTGGTGGAATGTTGTTTGGTTTTGGTCTGTTTGGGATTGTCCGACAGTTGCATCTTATCGAAAATGATCTCACCGAGTTGTTTTGGAGAGGCGATGTTGAATTCTTCTCCTGCAAGGCGGTAAATTTCTTTTTCCACTTCGGCAATCTCCTTCTCAAGCTGTTCCGAGAACTGGTTCAGGTTTCCTGAGTCAATTTTCACGCCCTCGGCTTCCATGGCAGCCAGCACCTTCACCAGCGGCATTTCGATTTCATCGAACAGGGCCCTTGTACCGGTTTCTGTCAGTAGTGGTTCCAGGGCGATTCTCAGTTGCAGGGTTATATCGGCGTCTTCGCAGGCGTAATCTTTCAGTTTTTCCGGGTCTGCGTCACGCATGCTCAACTGGCTTTTCCCCTTTTTGCCGATGAGCGATTCGATGGAAACGGGCTCATAATTCAGATAAGTGCGTGCCAGAAAGTCCATATTGTGGCGCATATCCGGCTCAATCAGATAATGGGCGATCATGGTATCAAAAAGCACCCCGTTCACATTGATCTCATACCATTTCAGCACGGAAATGTCATATTTTATATTTTGTCCTGTTTTCCCGATGGATTCATCGGCAAATACCCCGGCAAACTCTTTTACAATCTCAACGGCTTCGGAATACTGATCAGGCACCGGAACAAACCAGGCTTCCCCCGGACTGGTGGCAAACGACATACCGACAAGCTCCACATTGTTGGCATCCAGCCCTGTTGTTTCAGTATCAAAACAAAACATGCCTGATTTTCCGAGGTGAGTTACCAGCGCCTTCCTTTTTTCAGGTGTATCAGCCAGGTGATATGCATGAGGTACCTGTCCGATGTTCGTGAGGGTTGATAAGGTTTCAAGGGGTTCTCCGGCCGAAGCGAAAAGATCGGCGGCTTGTTTTCCGGCTGGCTGGCTCCCTTTTTCCAGATCGGTAAATACCCGTTTGGCGAAGTTTCTGAACTCAATCTCCTCGAAAAGGGTTTTCAGTTTATTGATATCCGGAGGCGTCAGTTTCAGTGCATCCTCCTCAAAAGTTACGGGTACATCCAGGATGATGGTAGCCAGTTGCTTCGACATCAGCGCCTGTTGACCGAAAGTCTTTACCTTTTCGCGAAGCCCGGCTTTATCAATTTTCTCAGCGTTCTCAATCAGGTTTTCCACATTGTCAAAGTCTTTCAGCAGGTTTCGGGCGGTTACTTCGCCCACGCCCGGAATGCCGGGGATGTTGTCGGAGGCATCGCCCCAGAGGCCCAGCATATCTATTACCTGATCAGGGCGTTTAACCCCGAATTTTTCGCAAACCTCTTTCACTCCCATAATTACAGGGTCCTCTCCTGGTTTTCCGGGCTTGTACTGAAGGATGTGATCACTCACAAGCTGGCCGAAATCCTTGTCGGGGGTCATCATGTAGACGGTAAACCCCTTGTTTTCGGCCTGTTTGGCAAGGGTGCCTATCACATCGTCGGCTTCATACCCGTCAACAGCGAGGATGGGAATATTGAAGCCCCTGATGAGTTGCATGATGTAGGGGATGGCTGCGGAGATGTCTTCAGGCATGGCTTCGCGGTTGGCCTTGTATGCTGAAAAGTCTTCATGCCTGACTGTAGGGGCATGGGTGTCGAAGGCAACTCCGATGTGTGTGGGCTTTTCATTGCTGATCACATCATACAGCGCGTTGGCAAAGCCCAGAATGGCCGAGGTGTTCAATCCTTTTGAGGTGATGCGCGGGTTTTTGTTCAGCGCGTAATAAGCCCTGTAGATCAGCGCCATGGCATCCAGTAGAAAAAGTTTCCTGCCTTCCTGTGACATATTCGGGAGATTTTGGTTGTGATGCAATCCTCCGGGATTCAATTACCCCGTCAGGCAAAGATAAGAAACCAACAGCAATCCCCTGTGGCATCTTTTGTTAAACCCGAATTAATCAACTGTTAGCCCGGAAGGGCTGAACTTTTGATTCTGTGAGGGCAACCCCGGTGTAGTGTTTGTTCAGTGCAATGCTGATTACAAACACCTAATCGTTTAAACACAGTCAAATGCTTAATCCGGGTTAAATGAATTTTGCAGTTTCGCGCACGGCATTCATATTTTATTATATTTGCCTGTGATCAATTTTATGAATTATGGAAAATTATACCGGCAGCCTGATCTCCAAGCTGCCGTTTACCGGCACCAGTATTTTTGCTGTGATGTCGGCATTGGCCAGGGAGCACAACGCCATTAACCTTTCGCAGGGTTTCCCCGATTTCCCTGTTTCGGAAGAGCTGATCAAGCTCGTGAACAGCTATATGAAGAAGGGATTGAACCAGTATGCACCCATGCCTGGCATACTTCCGCTGCGCGAAGGGATATCGGAAATGTTTGAAACCAGATACGGCGTCAAATACCATCCTGAAACGGAAGTGACCATTACCGCCGGAGCGACCCAGGGGTTGTTCTCCATTATCTCGGCTTTTATTCGTCCGGGAGATGAAGTGGTCGTACTGGAGCCTGCTTACGACAGCTATGCACCGGCCGTGATGCTGCAGGGGGGCATGGTGAAATACGCCCGGCTTCAGGCGCCGGATTATTCCATCAACTGGGATACCTTCCCGGCACTGATCAGCGGCCGTACCCGCATGATCATCATCAATTCGCCGCACAACCCCACCGGTACCATCATCAAGGCCAAAGACCTGAAGAAACTTGATACCCTGCTGAAAAACAGGGATATCCTTGTGCTCAGTGATGAGGTTTATGAACACCTGATCTTCGACGGTCATACCCATGAAAGCATTTGCCGGTATCCCGGGCTTGCTTCGAGAAGTCTGCTGGTAGGCTCCTTTGGAAAAACATTTCATGCCACCGGCTGGAAGTGCGGGTTTGTGCTGGCTCCGCCTCAGCTTACCGCCGAATTCCGCAAAGTGCACCAGTTTGTGGTTTTTGCGGTGAATACGCCGGTACAGCATGCAATTGCTGAATATCTGCGCAATCCTGAACATTATAATCACCTTGGTAGTTTTTACCAGGAGAAGCGCGATTTATTCCTCAACCTCATAAAAGGGTCAAGGTTTAAATCGGTGCCGGCTTCAGGTACTTATTTTCAGTTGCTCAACTACAGCAAAATCAGTGATGAAAAGGAAACAGCCTTCGCCGAACGGCTGACCCGGGAGTTTAAGATTGCCTCTGTTCCGGTATCGCCTTTTTACCATAACCAGGAAGACAACAAAGTACTCAGGTTCTGCTTTGCCAAAACCACGGAAACACTTGAAAAGGCAGCTGAAATTCTGTGCAGGATATAATTCCCGCATTAAAAGATGGATGTTCACTAATCTTTACATATATGAAACCAACAGGATATTTGCGCGTTTCAATCATTCAGGCTTCACTGGTCTGGGCTGATAAGCTGAAAAATCTGGAGTATTTTGACAGGGAGGTTGCCCAACTGGGCGGGCAAACAGATCTGATCGTGCTTCCCGAGATGTTTGCCACAGGTTTTGTGATGGATGCAACCAAGGTGGCCGAGCCCATGAACGGCATCATCATGCAGTGGATGGCCAATCACGCTTCAAAGCTTGATTGTGTAATTACGGGCAGCATCGCCATTAAAGAGAAGGGAAAATTCTACAACCGGCTGATCTGGATGCGCCCCGACGGCAGTTTCGAATATACCGATAAACGGCATCTTTTCAGGATGGGAAATGAGCAGGAATATTTCACGGCCGGCGAAAAGCCCCTGGTGGTTACCCTGAAAGGCTGGAAGGTACGCCCGTTGATCTGCTACGATCTCCGTTTTCCCGTTTGGAGCAAAAACCGCCTCATCGACGGACAGTACGAATACGACCTGTTGATTTATGTGGCCAACTGGCCGGCCAGCCGCAGCTATGTGTGGAAATCGCTGCTCACCGCGCGCGCCATCGAAAACCAGGCATATTGCATTGGGGTGAACCGTATGGGCAAGGACGGAAAAGGCATCCCCCACAGCGGCAACTCTATGGTGCTTGATTTTAAAGGCCGTTATCAGGTGAATGCGCCGGCAAATAAAACCTACATGGAGACCGCACTGCTCGATTACACCGAACTGACTTCCTTCAGGCAACGGTTTGCCGTGGGACTTGACTGGGACAATTTCACCATTCACTGATGCAACCAACTGCGTTATAATCTTCACGGTCTTATTGTAAAACAGAGCGGCCTGTAATCGTCAGTACCAATTCACTACAGTTGATTTTATGAAATTTGAAGACTCGAATTTTGAACCGGTCATAAAGAAAAACCTGGTCGCGGCAGGCTTTACCCGTCCTACCGATATACAGTTCAGGGCAATACCGCCTGTGCTGCGCGGTGAGGATGTGCTGGCCATTGCCCAGACCGGAACGGGTAAAACCGCAGCCTTCGTTATCCCGATTCTGAATATATTGTTGCGCAATAAGCGACATGAAGGGGGAATCCGCTGCCTGGTAATGGTTCCCACCCGCGAACTGGCCCGGCAGATTACCTCGGTTTTCAATACCCTGGGCAAGGGCTGTGGAATCAAAACGCTCTCTGTTTTCGGAGGGGTGGAGCAGGAGCCACAGATTGAAAGGCTCAACCAGGGGATAGATATCCTTGTTGCCACACCCGGCCGTATGTTTGACCTGGCCAGCCAGGGGTACCTCTCTGTGGATAAGGTGCAGATACTGGTGCTGGACGAAGCCGACCATATGCTCGATCTGGGATTCATCAACGACATCCGGCAACTGGTTACAAAACTTCCCGACCGCAGGCAAACCCTCTTCTTTTCAGCTACCATCAATCCTGAAATTAAAAAGCTGGCCTATTCCCTGGTGAAAAATGCCATCCGCATCCAGATTTCACCCAAAGACCCGGTATCCAGGAATGTTGACCACAGCGTGGCTTTTATCGGCATGGACGACAAGCGCTTCTTTCTCGAACGCATGATCAATGATCATCCTGAAAGTAAAATTCTGGTTTTTGTGCGTACAAAGGTCAGGGCCGAACGGGTCCGTGCCGCCCTTGAGCGGGTGGGCATCCAAAGCCGCGTTATGCATGGCGATGTGGAACAGAAAACGCGGTTTGCCACCCTGGGCCAGTTCAGGGAAGGCTTATTCAAAGTGTTGATTGCTACGGATGTAACAGCCAGAGGCATTGATATTCCGGATGTGGAATATGTGGTGAATTACGACCTGCCCGAAAAGGCGGAGAACTACGTGCACCGTGTGGGCCGCACCGGACGCGGCAACCGGCGCGGGACAGCAGTGTCTTTCTGCAGCAATGAAGAAAAACCCCTGCTTGATGCCATCGAAGCCTTTATGGAAAAGGAGATACAGGTACTCAATATCGGCCGTCAGGATTATGAAGCCATCGTTGACCTGGCCGTCGAAAGCCCCAAAGACTGGCGATCACTGATTGAACAGGCGGAGAAGGACGAAGAAAAACACCGCAAGGGGAAACGGAAAAAATAGCTTTCAGTAGATCAGGCCATACAAAAGCAGCCCTGTCAGGCCCGGGCACTCCGGCTTTTCTGTTTATTCTTATAGCTGAACCTGATTTTCCGATACTTTCCGGCCGGATAAATAAGCAATTGTATAGTTGATAAACGGCAATCCCGGATTCCGCCGCTCAGCCGGGCGTTTTAGTAGTATCCTGATGAAACGCACATTTTAACTAACTTTGCAGCCTTCATTTAATCCGGCAAGCCGTGAAAGCTTCCCAACTGACTGAACACTACCGCAACAACGAGGCTGTTGCGGCTTTGGGTGTTTTATGCAATTCAAAAGAAACCTTCAGGATGCACCTGAAAGGAATGGCAGGCTCTGCCGCTGCGGTAGTGGCTTCGGCGGTTTTTGCCAATTCAGGCCCGCTTCATTTGATAATCCTTCCCGAAAAGGAAGAAGCCGCTTATTTTTTCAACGATCTTGAAAATCTGATGGGTGAACAGGAAGTGCCTTTCCACAAAAAGAAGGTACTTTTCTTCCCCACCACCTACCGCCGGCCTTACGAAATAGAAAAGACCGACAACATCAATGTTTTGTCGCGTACCGAGGTGATGAAGCGCATAGGTACCCGTGAGGGTGGCAGCCTGGTGGTTACCTATCCCGAAGCGCTGGCCGAAAAGGTGGTCAGTAAAGCATATCTGAAGAAAAATACCCTCAGAATGGGACTGGGCGAAAGCCTCTCCATTGATTTCGTCATTGACCTTTTGGCGGAATACGGTTTTGAGCGGGTCGATTTTGTAGTTGAGCCGGGGGAGTACGCACTGCGTGGCGGGATCATCGACGTGTTCTCCTATACCAACGACCGGCCATACCGGATCGAATTTTTCGGAGACGACGTGGAGTCCATCCGTACCTTTGACCCCGGAACGCAATTATCCATCGACCGGCTCGATCACATCACCATTACACCCAACGTGCAGGACAGATCCCTGCAGGAAAAACGGGAGCCTTTCCTTTCCTATATCGGCCGGAATGCCGTGGTTTGGGTGCGCGACCTTGCGTTTGCCACCGACCGCATCGCCAAAGAATTTGAGAAAGCTGAAAAGGCCTTCGCAGAACTCTCGCCCGATATCCGGCATCTGGAGCCCGGCGAGCTTTTTGTAAATGCAGAAAGTTTTAAGAGTGACATTCTTTCCCACCCATTGATCGAGATCGGCAGCCATTTCCTGATTAAGGAAAGCGGCCAGATTGAGTTCAGCATGCAACCACAGCCTTCTTTCAACAAGAATTTTGACCTGCTGCTGCAAAACCTCGATGAAAACAGCCGGGATGGGATCACAAACCTGATTCTTGCTGACAACCCAAAGCAGACTGAACGGATTCAGACCATATTCGGCGATCTGAAAGCCAACCGGGGCATGGCCGGTGCTGACATGAACTACGATCTGGTCAACCTTTCATTGCATGAAGGCTTTATCGACCGGGGGAATAAGCTGGCCTGCTATACCGACCACCAGATTTTCGACCGTTATCATAAATACCGCATTCGCGATGGATTCGCCGGCAAGCAGGCCATCACCATGAAAGAGATTTATGACCTGCAACCCGGTGATTATGTAACGCATATCGATCATGGGGTGGGGCGGTTCGACGGTCTGGAAAGGATTGAAAACAATGGCAGGCAGCAGGAGGCCATCCGGCTGATTTATCAGAACAACGATATTCTTTATGTGAGCATTCATTCGCTGCACCGCATCTCGAAATATGTCGGCAAGGAAGGTACGGTACCCTCGCTCAACAAACTGGGGTCCAATGCCTGGAACAAGCTGAAGAGCAAAACCAAGCAAAGGGTAAAGGATATCGCCAAGGATCTGATCAAACTCTACGCCGAACGAAAGGCTGCGGATGGTTTTAACTTTAATCCGGACACCTACATGCAGCATGAGCTGGAGGCATCGTTCATCTATGAGGATACGCCTGATCAGGTCAAGACAACGGCAGATGTAAAGCGTGATATGGAGAAATCCTATCCCATGGACCGCCTGGTATGCGGGGATGTGGGTTTCGGTAAAACCGAAATTGCCGTGCGCGCGGCATTTAAGGCAGTCTCCGACAGCAAACAGGTGGCAGTGCTTGTACCTACAACAATTCTGGCTTTGCAGCATTACCGCACCTTCAGCGAACGCCTTAAAGAGCTTCCCTGCAGGGTGGATTACATCAACCGGTTCAAGAGCGCCAAACAACAGAACAGCACATTGAAAGATCTGGAAGCGGGGAAAATTGACATCCTGATCGGGACGCACCGGCTGGTAAGCCAGGATGTGAAGTTCAAAGACCTTGGCCTGATGATTATCGACGAGGAGCAGAAATTTGGCGTGGCCACAAAGGAAAAGCTGAAAAAACTAAAGGTGAATGTCGATACCCTGACCCTGACGGCCACACCCATTCCGCGGACGCTGCAGTTTTCGCTGATGGGTGCGCGCGACCTGAGCGTGATCAATACACCTCCACCCAACCGCTATCCGGTTCAGACCGAGCTGCATGCCTTTAATGAGGAAATCATCAGGGATGCCATCCATTTTGAGCTCTCACGGAGCGGACAGGTGTTCTTTGTGCACAACAGGGTAAACAACATCATCGAGGTGGCGGGCATGATTCAGCGGCTGGTGCCGGATGCCAAAATCGCCATCGGGCACGGGCAGATGGAAGGTCAGAAGCTGGAAAAAATCATGCTCGATTTTGTGGAAGGATATTCTGATATCCTGATAGCGACAACCATTATCGAATCGGGGCTTGATATCCCCAATGTCAACACCATTATCATCAATGAAGCCCAAAATTACGGGTTGAGCGACCTGCATCAGCTCAGGGGAAGGGTGGGGCGGACCAATAAAAAAGCATTCTGTTATCTGCTGGCCCCTCCGCTTTCGGTACTCACCGATGAAGCCCGTAAGAGGCTGAAAGCCATTGAGGAGTTCTCTGAGCTGGGCAGCGGGTTTAACATTGCCATGCGCGACCTCGACATACGCGGCGCCGGGAATATTCTTGGAGCGGAACAAAGCGGTTTTATCTCCGAAATCGGTTTTGAAATGTATCAGCGCATTCTCGACGAAGCGATTATGGAACTTAAAGAAACCGACTTTAAGGAGCTATACCGCGATGAAATTCCTGTTCAAAAGGAATTTGTAAAGGAATGCCTGATCGAAACCGATCTCGAAATAATGCTCCCTGACAGTTATGTTACCAACATCACCGAAAGGCTGAGTCTGTATAAAGAACTTGATGGTCTTGAAGCAGAGGAAGACCTGCTGAAATTTCAGGAGAAACTGATTGACAGGTTTGGCCCGGTGCCCGCGCAAACCCAGGAACTGCTCAATACCATCCGGCTGCGCCGTATGGCCCGCAGGCTTGGATTCGAGAAAATCAGCCTTCGCAATGGTTTTCTGTCGGCCACTTTTATCTCAAATCAGGATTCTCCTTTTTTCCAGAGCAATATTTTCTCCACGGTATTGCAGTTTATCCAGACCGATCACCGCAAGGTCCGCATGAAGGAAAACAACAATAAACTCAGCCTGAGCTTCAGGGAGGTACTGTCTGTTTCGCAGGCCATACAGGCTCTGCTGCCGCTGGAGGGAATGGTCGAAAACAACCGTTTTGCTGCCACATAAAAAAATAAGCTGCCATTGCTGACAGCTTATTTTTATGGCATTGAATCTGATATTAATCGTTTGCTACTTTCACCTTTTTAATTTCCCAGGTTGCCGATTCGTTGTCGGAACACAGGTATTTGAAGGCAATCCTGACATTTTGCTGACCGAGGTAAGATGCAGGTACCGGCGCTTTTCCGGAATTTACAAAAACCCAGTTATTTCCTGCCGGATATACGGGAATGGTTAGTTGCTCCCAGGTAGCGGTGGAAGGTGCATCACCGTTGTAGTTTGTTGATATCCAGAGGGTATGATTCGACTGCAGATTGGCCATTTCGCCCTTGTTGATGGTGTGGTCGAAAGTGATGTAGGCGGCTGTCGCTCCGGTAAGATCAATTGAAGGAGAGATAAGCCAGTCTTCATTCTGGTGACTTGAGCCGTCCTGATATCCCGACATCTTCATATACTTATAGGAAGCATCGTGATTCCATTGCTGGGTTCCCAAAACATTGTATGCAGTAAAGTTGCCCATACCTGTTTCGAATGGTTCGTCCAGGTAAACAGTTCCCGGAGGAGGTGTTACACCGCCTTCAAGTTCGAAGTCGCCTTCCTGACCGGGGCAATCGCGCAGTCCGGCTATGCCGAAATAGGTGCGGAGTGTTCCGAGAACATTCAGCTCTTTCTTCAGGTTTTCGGGGTTGTCCAGAAGATTGACAGCCGTACGCAGGGGACTTCCGGCGGGAAGGTTTACAATGATGCAGTTGTTGTAATCGGTTTCATCCTTGCTTGGAGCAAGCAGTACGTTGGTTGCAGAGCTGAAGGGAGCTGCAAAGTCGAAATCGGATGCAGAGGTAACCGAAGTTACGCCTGTTTTAACCGAGCCAATGATAAAGCCCTTAACCCAACCGGAAATGTCCTGACCCTGAAGGTTACGGGCTTTGGGAACATCGTACGGATCTTCTTTTGTGCCGGTTCCGCTTCCCGGAGGAGGCGGGGCTACTCCTCCGAAATCCATTAAGTCGTCAATGCTGCGCAGGGTAAACTGCCAGGTGGTGCCGAATGCAGTAAGGATTCCAACGGCCGTTCCATAACCTCCGGGGAGGGTGTCGCCGGCAAAGTTGCTATACTTGCTGGTTCTTACGGTAATGCTTTTGCCACCCTGATCAATAAGGGTGCGGTTGGTGTTGTCAATGCTCTGTGGGGCAAATACTTCGCCTACCTCTACAAAACGGACATTTTCAAGCTTAATCAGCGTGCTCATGCGGGCATCCTTAAGAATATCGGTTGATTGGGAGGGCAGGGATGCCAGGTTCAGCGTTGCCGGTTCGGGCACGGTTCCGGGTACACCATCGCGGTATAAATGGGCGCCGATATAAATCTCGGGTAAACGGCCGATACTGCCGTTATATATGTAGCCCAACTGAATCAGGTTGTTATAATCGCCGATGTACATGCCTTTACATTTGATGAAAATCCGCTGTCCAAGCTTGTACTCGTTGTAGAGTGAAGTTTTGTCAAGTGAAAGTTCAATGGCGGCGGTCTCATCCTGAATTACCATTTTCTTGTAGAGGTTACCGCTTTCGTCATTGGCTACCACAATTCCGCTGATGATAATGTCCTGATCGATCAGGGTAAGTGTACGGCTGAGGGTGTCGAGATAATAACTCTTGAGCTGCCGGATGCTACGGTTTGCTTCAAATTCAACGGTGGGAACGACAATAGGCGGTTCTTCAAAATCTCCGTCCACACAGGAGGTGAGGTTAACAGAAGCCAGGATAATAAATAACCCTGCGAAAATTTGCCAGATTCTTTTCATATGATTTTTTTGTTTTTGCTTGTTGGGAAATTAGAAACGGAAGCCGATATTCAGGAAGAATGTCCTGCCATAATAGTAGTAATATCTTGACGGAAACTTGTTGATGTTTTTGTTTTCAAAATCGAAACGCATCTGCTCATATCCGCCGGTAGCAATTTCCTGATTGTCGAGAATATTGCTTACGCTGAAATTCAGGTTAAGGTAGTACTGGCTCCGGATGCGGAACGATTTGCCGATTGAGGCGTCCAGGGTCATGCCGCTGGGTAGCTTCTCCTGGCTGATAATCCCTGAAATCCTTTCATCGCCCGGTTCCATACCGGCGAGCGCAGTGGAAGTACGGCGTTCCGGGTTGAAATCCAGGTAGATATTGTCGTAATAGTTTACATTCACATCAATATACAGGAATCCGGGCCCGGCATATTTCAGTCCCAAAGAACCGGCAGTCTGGGGTGTCCCGGATACATAGAAGTACTTGCTGTAAATAGATTTTGTGATGTCGGGACGCGAACCGTTTTCAACGGTAATCATTGCGTCCGGCCTGTTGGTGTATCGGTAATTGCCCAGGTTTACTGCACCGACTGCAGAAAAAGCAGAGGTAATTTTAACTTCGGCGCCAGCCTCTATTCCCTGGTGGACCTTGTTGATATTGTACATTGCATGATTTACAAATGTACGCAGGGAGTCGTGATAGAAACTGTTGATCTCGTTCTGGTTTTTGAAAAGCGTGTGATAAACGGTAATCCTTGCCTTCACCAAAGGCGCGCGCAGGTGATAGCTGAGTTCACCGCTGGCAATATTTTCGCTGCTCAGGTCAGGCACTACCGCATCACGCACCCTGGAAGAGATAAACGAATTCCTGATATATGGAGCGCGGGTCATTACTGTGGCATTCCCTTCAATAAAGTGACGGCCCGTAACTTTATAAGTTGCCCCGGCTTTGACCGCATAGTCGAAGAAATTGTATTTTTCTCCGTCCCCGAACGAATTGTCAGGGTAACGGCCATTGCGCATAAGCCCTTCGCGCCAGAAAGTAGTGCTTGTCAATTGAAGCCCGGCATAATAATCCACCTTTTGGGATGAAAAGTTTGCAACACCCCAAATATTGGCGCTACGCTGATGTAGTTTAAAATCATATCCGAATTTGTCCCCTACCTTGATAACACGGTCCGGGTTATTCAGGTCGTTTTGCAAAATGGTATCATTACCCGAAAAATCGCGCTCGGCGAACTGGTCCACATCAATCCAGAATTCTCCGCCGAGCAGGTCGTGGAGGGTTTTATAGAAAGAGCCGGTATTGCGGTTGTATTCTACTCCTCCGTCAATCCTGATTTTATCATTTACCTCATGGTTGATAAAGGAGGTGAAGTTAACCTGTTTTTGATCGTTGTGGCGGTTTTCGATTATGTAACGGGCCTGCTTTCCTTCCAGGTTGGCGAGGTAGTTGGTCTGGTAGAGTTTATCCCAGTTTACCTGGCGGACATTAACATCATTTTTCCATCGGTCGGCGTACGCAGCAGCAATAGCAGGGTCGTATGGTTCGGGGCCTGTCGACGGATAATAACTGGGCAGATAACGGTAATAATCGGGCCTGGGGTCGGACGAGTTGTACCAGTTAAGCGCTGTGGTGCCGGTTTCTCCGAAAAGATAGGAAACGGAACTGGTAATCTGTGTTTTTTCCGAAGGTTTCCAGTAGTGGTTGAGAAGAAAAACCGGCTGATTCATAATGCGTTCGCGTGCATTGCGTACCTTGCCGTCCTGATAACCCCAGTTGGGATTGTAGTAATTGGTCCCGCTCAGGTCATAGGCTTCCTGGGTGGAGCCGCCCTGCATTCCGCGGCGTACAGGGGCAACAAATGCTGTAAAGGCAAGGCTGTGCTGCTCGTTCAATCTGCGCTCCACGCCGATAAATCCGGCCCAGGCGTCGTAATAAGTGCCTTCAATATAACCGCCGTTTCCCCAGCGCCTGGATCCGCTTACGGTAACGGCCCAGTTGTTGTCCATCATCCCTGTAGAGTGGGTAAACATCAGGCGGTTGGTATAGGTGCGGTTGGTTAGGCTGTAGGTAAGTTTGGTCTGCGCCCGGTGCTGCGAAGCGCGGGTAATAATGTTGGTAACTCCGCCCAGATTCCCGAAGGAAAAATCAGACGGCGCCAGCCCGTTAACGGAAACCTTATTCCGGGTGGCATCGTTTAAACCGCCCCACAATGCCCAGGTGGTGCGGCCGGTTTCCACATCGCTGATCGGGGTGTTGCCGATATAAGTGCTGCCCAGGTCGTTGTCATAACCACGCATCCTGAAATAAGCCGGGCCGAATGTATAGGCAGCTGTAGACACGAATACATCATTTGAAGAACTGAGCAGCCCTGAAATGTTCTGACCTTTTGAATCGTCGTCTGAATCGGAGGAAGAAATGCTGATCTCTGCCAACCCTCCGCTTAAAATGTCGGCGATAAACGTTGGGGTCATTTTTATGGTACCCAGGTTTGTTGTCTCACCCACAGTGACCCGTTGGATAATATCCTCGTAGCCCTGCAATGAAAATTCAACAATGGCCTCACCGGCAGCGATTCCGCCCAGACTGAAAATTCCATCAGCATCGGTAAAGGCTTGCTGGGTGCCTGTCTTGACGGTAACCGAAGGCAGTGGTTTGCCACTTTCCTTATCGGCCACCCTCCCCGTTACCAGGCCGGTTTGGGCATAAATACCCGGCAACAGGCTGAGGGCCAGCAGTAAAGTCAATAATTTTTTCGTCATTTGATTTTTTTTAAGAAAATGTTGTGCAGTAGTTCGCTCTTTTAAGGGACAATGATCCCAAATTATAAATTTTTTGCAAATGAACAAAAATTTATGTTAGCTCTGCCCGCATGACCGGATTTTGTATTTCTTTTTGTATTCTGCATGGTCCCTCTTTACGATCAGCCGGATATTCAATATCTTTGCCGTCACTTTTAACTGTTCTGAGAATGAAATTTAAGCTCCGTCGTGTAAGTCTGGCATTGGGAATCCTGGTTTCGGGGATCCTTTGTGCGCTTCCGGCTTGTGCCCAGGAAAAGAAGTTCCTGGCTACAACCATCGCATTTTATAATGTTGAAAACCTTTTTGATACCATCGATGACCCCAATACAAATGATGCTGAGTTCCTTCCCGGAGGCAGCAACCGCTGGACCAGTCAGCGCTATCAGGCAAAGCTCTCGAATATGGCCAGGGTGATAGCCGGCATCGGAAGTGAATTGGTGGCAGGTGGGCCCGCCATCATCGGGCTTTCGGAAATTGAGAATCGCCAGGTGTTGGAGGATCTGATCAACACTCCGCCCCTGAAAGGCCTGGGATATGATATTGTGCATTATGATTCGCCCGACCGACGTGGAGTGGACGTTGGCCTGCTTTATAAACCATCGGTGTTCAAAGTAACAAACTCTACTTCAAACCGGTTGTATATGCCTAACCGCACCGATTTTTTCAGCCGCGACCAGCTTGTGGTAACAGGGGAACTCGATGGTGATCTGATCAGTGTTATTGTCAACCACTGGCCTTCGCGCCGCAGCGGCCCTGAGTACCGTGAGGAAGCAGCCAGGCTCAGCCGACAGTTGAGCGATTCGCTGATGAAAGCACACAGGAATGCTAAAATATTTATCATGGGTGACCTGAACGATGACCCGACTGACCGGAGTGTGGCCAGAGTTCTTGGCGCCAAGGGCAAACCAGGAGACGTCCGGAAAGGCGACCTCTTTAACCCTATGTGGCAACTGTTCCGCGATGGCATCGGTTCACTGGCCTACCGCGATGCCTGGAATCTTTTCGACCAGATTATTATTTCCGAAGCTGTGCTCAACGCCGGAAAAGGCTGGAAATTTCACAAGGCTAAGGTTTACAATGAAAAATTCCTGATCCAGAAAGACGGCCCTTATGCCGGTTATCCTTTCCGTACTTTTGCCGGAGGGGCTTATGCCGGAGGATACAGCGACCATTTTCCGGTTTATCTTTTCCTGTTAAAGGAAAAGTAAATGCCGCAGGTTAACATAATTTAGGTTTTGTAATAATATATTTTACCGTAATTTCGTTCGTTTAAAAACATTCCCGTGAAAGACAGTCTTGTTGTTATCCCCACTTACAACGAAAAGGAAAACATAGAACGCATCATCCGTAAGGTGTTTTCACTTGAAAAGGAATTTGATGTACTGATTGTGGAGGACAATTCGCCCGATGGTACAGCCGGAATCGTCCGAAGTCTGATGCAGGAGTTCCCCGGCAGATTGCATATGGAAGAGCGTAAAGGTAAGCTGGGCCTTGGCACGGCATACATTCACGGGTTTAAATGGGCACTGCAGCGCGAATATGAATATATTTTCGAAATGGACGCCGATTTTTCGCACAATCCCGACGACCTGCTTCGTTTATATGATGCCTGTGCCAACCAGGGGGCCGATGTGGCCATCGGATCAAGGTATATCAAGGGCGTGAATGTGGTGAACTGGCCAATGGGCAGGGTACTGATGTCATACTTCGCCTCCTATTATGTACGCATGGTCACCCGCATGAAAATCATGGATACCACTGCCGGTTTCAAATGCTACAGGCGTCGCCTGCTGCAGACTATTGATTTCAGTAAGATTAAGTTTACCGGCTATGCATTCCAGATTGAAATGAAATATACCGCCTGGAAACTTGGCTTTAAAATTGTGGAGGTGCCCATCATCTTTACCGACCGTACCGAAGGGCAGTCGAAGATGAGCCGCGGGATTTTCAAAGAGGCCATCCTGGGTGTTATTCAGTTAAGATTCAAGCGCATCCGGCCGGTAAAAGCCGCCTGATTCCGGGTTCATTCCCCTTCTTTTATTTGTACCTTTGCACAACAGTGTGCATGCAGCATGCTGTGATCAAGAATTCAGCATGGACAAAAAATACCTGATTACCGGAGCAACCCTGATTAATGAAGGGCGGTCCTATAAAGGAAGTGTGCTGATTGCCGGCGGGATGATCAGCAGGGTGACAACTGATGAAAATCCCTCAATTTCACAGGGAGATACAGATGTTCAGCTGATTGACGGCAGCGGCAAATGGCTGATTCCCGGCGTGATTGACGATCAGGTGCATTTCCGCGATCCGGGACTTACCCACAAGGCCGATCTGTACACCGAAAGCCGGGCAGCCGTGGCCGGAGGCGTTACTTCATTCATGGAAATGCCCAACACGGTCCCCAATACACTCACCCAGGAGCTGCTGGAGGAGAAATACCGCATGGCTTCCGAAAAGTCGCTGGCCAATTACTCTTTTTATATGGGAGCTTCCAACGACAACCTTGCAGAGATTGTAAAAACCGATCCACGCACCGTATGCGGTATCAAGGTATTTATGGGCGCTTCTACCGGTAATATGCTGGTTGATAAAGCCGAAACCCTGGAAGGGATATTCAGGGACGCACCGGTGCTCGTTGCGGTCCATTGCGAGGATGAGGCAACAATAAGAAATAATACCGCGCTGATGCGTGAAAGATACGGAGAAGAGATCCCCCTTGAACTTCATCCGCTCATCCGGAGTCGCGAAGCCTGTTACAAATCCAGTGCACTTGCGGTGGAGCTTGCCCGCAAATTCAATACCCGGCTGCATATCCTGCACCTTTCCACCGCTGATGAGATGCAACTGCTTTCAGATGCCCCGGCCGATGACAATAAGCGCATTACCGCCGAGGTCTGCATCCACCATCTCTGGTTTTCCGATCAGGATTATGCCCGCCTGGGCGCGCGCATAAAATGGAACCCGGCTATCAAGTCAGCCGCCGACAAGGAGGCCCTGATGCAGGCGCTGCTGGATGGCAGATTGGATGTAGTGGCCACCGACCATGCCCCGCATACCATGCAGGAGAAGTCAAATCCTTATTTTTCCTGCCCCTCGGGAGGACCTTTGGTGCAGCATTCGCTGGTGGCTATGCTCGAGCTGAGCCGTGCCGGAAAGATAACACCCGAATTGGTGGTGGAAAAAATGTGCCATGCTCCGGCACGCATCTTTGGTATTGACCGCAGAGGTTATATCCGCGAAGGATATCATGCCGACCTTGTTCTGATTGATCCTGATGCACCCCGGGAAGTCAGACCGGAGAATATTCATTATAAATGCGGATGGTCTCCGCTTGAAGGGGAGATCTTTCATTCAGGAATAACCCATACCTTTGTCGGCGGTCATCTGGCATGGTACAACGGCAGTTTTGACAACAGCAAGCCGGGAAGCAGGCTGCTTTTTAACAGATAATAACCATAACTCTATCTCACTGAATGAAACAATTCCTGTTTTTTTTCGCTGCACTCTTGCTGCTTACTTCCTGTAACAAACCTTATGTTAAAAAGGAACTGTTTGAGGACGGTTCCGTGAAATCGGAGAAAACTTTTAAAAAGTCAGATGGTAAAGAGGAACTTTTAAAAGAGGTGGTTTTCCATCCGAACGGAAAAAAATATATTGAAGGAAATTATAAGAATGGCCTGAGGGAAGGTTACTGGGCTTCGTGGTATGAAGACGGCACCCTCTGGAGCGAGGGCGATTTCAGGGATGGGGAAAGCCATGGTAAGCGCACCGTTTATCATCCCAACGGAACCCTTTACTATGAAGGCCGGTTTGATATGGGCAAAAGGGTCGGCGTATGGAAGTTCTACGATGAGAAGGGCGGTCTGCTGAATGAAATTGACTACGACAAGGCCCCTGAAATGCGCAATTAGGGCGTCAGTCAGTTAACTTTATTCTATCCGTTGTTTTATTTAAGCTGAAATCCGGCAGGCTTACTGTTTCAGTGCTGCTTTCGAGAAAATATACTCCGGAATCTGTTGGTCGAAGCTTATCCGGGTGATGTTGAACTCTGTGCCTTCGCCCTGCCTGAGCATATCCTTGTATTTTATCTTACCCGGAAACCATCTGCCCTGTACCTGGATTACATTTTCCATTTCCATCATTTTCAACAGTTTACCGCTCTTGGCATAGAGTTCCTGTTTCAGCGGGACAAACCTTTCGGCATCCACCCAGATTTTCTGCGAAAAATAGGCTATATCGGGAACCCTGGCCGTCAAATCCAGCACGTATACCCGGCGGTCTCCGATCATCGCCTCTCCGGTGACCCTGGCATCATAGACCTCGCTGAGCTTCCGGTCGTCCATCATATCCTCATAGGAAAGATCGCTGCCCATCACCGATTGTCTGAGCATATGGCCTGAAATCTGAATCGTCCGGTCGGTGGAGGGTGAATAAATCCACAATTGCTTGTCCAGTTTCAGCATTTTGGTGCCTTTTTCCGAAGCCGGAGAAAGATATTCGGTAAATGACTGTCTGGTTCCTTCCGAATAACTCTTTGACGTGATGGTCCGGCTGCTTCGTTTGCCGCGAATGGTCATGCTGGATTCAAATACACGGTTTTTTGATGACATATTGGCGTCAATTTTTTCGAGGATGGTGTTTGCATCCTGCGCCTGTGCAACATTCAACAGCGGGAAAAGCGCGATCAGAAATATTGATTTCATATAGTCCTTTAAATTGAAGTGTTTCTACTGTTTGTTGGTATAGTGCAAAAAGTGTACCTCCTTTAATATCAATGCCTGTTTCTGTGAGGCTTCACATTCGGGTGCTTTTGCGCTTTCAGGCTTCAAGTTCTTTGAAAAGTCTGGCCGTTTGTCGTTTATAAATTCCGATCCCTGAAAGCATTGTTCCAAGCACAGTTGAAATCAGCCCGGGAATAAACCCGATATAGAAGTCGGGAGGGGAAATCCGGGCCCTGATGGTATCGGGGAGCATCACCGAAGCGCCCCGCATCATTCCTGAAATGTTGATACCATAAGTTTGTATCAGCCAGGCGAAAAAGATCCCAAGGGCTGTGCCAAGGACAGATCCGACAAGCCCGATGATCACCGATTCCCAGATCATACTCCGGTAAACATGGCCTTTCTCTTCACCCATGGCCAGCCGAATGCCAACTTCACCATAACGACGCAGTCCGCCAAGCAGGCCTGCGTTCCACAGCACCAGCGACATGGCAAAAATAAAGATCAGTGAAACGTACATTGACCAGATCTCCGACATTGCTACATATTGCCCCATGTTCCCCTGTTGGCTGAGGCTTTTCATTACCGGGTCATATTCGTCGGTATCCGTCAGGTATTTCCTGTTAAAATCTCCGGCTATTTCAAGGGCTTTTGTATTGTCGTAGAAACCTGTATTCATGAATCCCAGGATTTCTCCGGCGGCATCCGGCATATCCAGGGCCATGCGCACATCACTGATATCGGCAATGATGGTCCCCCTGTCCATGATTTCGACTCCGAAAGAGATGGTGCCGGCAACAATAAAGTTGTACATTGTCATGCTTCCGTTCATGGAGGAACCGATCAGGGTAACTGTATCCCCCGGGGCAACTTTCAGTTTCGTGGCGAAGGCATCGCTCAGGAGGATTTCACCCGGGCCTGACGGCATTTTTCCCTGCCTGAGGGCTTTCTCCAGGTTCAGGCGTTGGGTTTCTCTGCTTTGTGACGATAACAAATCAATGCCGAAGCCAATGGCCGGCCCCTGCGATCGTGTTTCTCCCCGTGAATCCGGTGCATCGATCAGACCTCCGAACTTTATGCGGGCGGCCCATTCAGTTTCAGGATAGCCGTCTCTGAGTGATGTGATCAGTTCCTCCACATTCATGAGCGCCAGGTCAACCGGCATCTGGTCCATGTTTTCGGCATAAGCTGCTGACATAACTTTGATGTGACCGTTTGTGAACCGGGCATTCATTTCGATGGTATCGCCCATAAACCCTGTAATATACGCGTGCATAAGCACCGTGAGCGTAACGCCGATGGTTACTACGATGATTGGCAGCCGGCTGCGGCTTTTATCACGCCAAAGACCTTTGATCAGAAATTTTATCATTGCAGTTTCCCCCTTAAAGCATCGGTTGGATTCATTCTGGCAATTTTTCGTGATGGCAGATAACTCACGATGGTGGTTGTAACGGTTACTATCGCCACGGTGGAAATGACAAGGCCGAGGCTGTAAACAGGGTATAGTGTCTGGGCGATGGCCATGCCGAATTCGCTGGTGTCGACGGGCATGGTCCAGCCCGCTTTGGCCTGCCAGGCCAGAAAAGGCAGGCCATAGGCCGCGGCTACAAATGCCGCCAATACGGCATGCATACTTCCCTCAACGGTAAAAAGCCCGACCACCTGCTGTCGCGTATAGCCCAACGCAATGTAAGTTCCGATTTCTTTCTGCCGCCTGAAAATGGAGAGTACCTGGGTGTCGAAAATGGCCAGCATGGCCAGCAGAAGAAGGATGCCATAAAGAATGGACTGGCCGGCCGATTTGGTTTTAATCATTTCATCCACCTGCCGGGTGAGTTCCTCCCTGGTTTTCAGCACCCATCCGGCCGTTTCCTGCCGGGGAACATTACTGCTGCGGAAGGTAACGATGGTAGCTTCGCCCGGTAACAGCATCATCTCCTGAAGTTTATCAAGGGCAATATAGACCTGCCCGGCATCAATAGCCGGCACACTGGCATTGAAGATGCCGCAGATCAGAATGTCAGTGGCATCGAAGGTGCCGTTTGCATCGCGCCAGCGAAGGGTAACATAATCGCCTGTTTTTAACCGGCTGGTTTTGGCCATCATAGAGCCGATAATGGCCGGAATGGCATCGGTGGCTGAATCAAGCACACTGGTTGGCAGTTGAAAGATAGTCTGTTCAGGGTTGATTCCCCTTACAATCACCTGCATCATGCGTCCTTCAGGGAAAATACTGCCCTGTGTAATCAATACCGGCTCCATTTCACCGGCGGCGACTTCGGGCAGGAATTCAGCGGGCAATGGGGCATGACTTTCGGTAAGGGTGAAGGGATCGTATGGATCGTAGGCTTCATGCCAGTATTGCCCTCCACCGATTTCCCAGTTGGTCATGTCGGTTTTGGCCTGGTGGTCCCAACCGGTCATTACTCCTTTTAACCAGATAATGACGACAAATGAGAACGAAAGCACAATCACATTGAGCCAGGTCCTCAGTCCGGCGCCGATCAGGTTGCGATATGCCAGTTTGAATGCTAGTTTCATGGCTCAGCGTTTATTTGATCTGATGATTTCATCCTTGTCAACCCTGCCGTCGAGCAGGAATATTTTCCGGTGAAGGTAACTGATCACCTTGTCGTCATGGGTGGCGAAAATAAAGGTCGTTTTCAGTTCGCGGTTGAGGGTTTCCATGGTTTGCAGGATATGGTGCGAATTGTCGGCATCAAGATTGGCCGTAGGTTCATCGGCCAGAACCAGGGATGGCTTTTTCACCATGGCCCTGGCAATGGCTACCCGCTGGCACTGTCCGCCCGAGAGCTGGGGCGGCTTTGATCTTACTTTATCGGTAAGCCCCACCCATTCAAGGGCATCCATCACCATTTTGTGCCTCCCGGCCGACGGTATGTTAAGCAACAGCAAGGGGAATTCCACATTCTCATAGACCGTATGCACCGCAAGCAGGTTATAGCTCTGAAATATGAAGCCGATGTTTTCTTTTCTCAGCCGGGCGGCTTCGCGGGTGGTGAGTTTCCCGATTGATCTGCCCAGCACCAGCGCTTCCCCTTCGGTAGGCACATCCAGGGAGCCTATAATATTTAGCAGTGTTGTTTTTCCTGAACCACTCGGGCCGATCAGGCCGGCAAATTCCCCTTCGGTGAACGTCAGGCTGATATCGCGCAAGGCTGTGAATTCATCTTTCCCCATCGGGAATCTTTTGATCAGCCTGCTGATACTGATAATGCTTTTGTTTTCCATGGATGTATCGGTCATTTAATGATTGTAAACCATCATGATTTGAATGCCTTTGCCGGCGAAGTAATTGTTTTCTGAGGCCTGTGCCGGCATCAGGTAGGTTTCCGGGTTAGCGTAAACCATCAGGAAAAAGTCAAAGGCCCTGATGCTCCTTTTATAATTCAGGAAGTTGTATGCAGCGCCGTTTTTCCAGTCATAATAGATTATCGCGCTGATGTTGCAGAAGATGCTCAGGGGATAAGAAAGCGAAGCCCCTGTAAAATCCAGTGGTCTGTCATAACTGAACGCCTTCCGCCCGGATGCGGCAATGATATTTTCAACAACCATGGTGAGGCCGTTACCGATGCGAAAGGTATAATCTGCGCCGGTTGTCAGCATACTCTGGTGTGTGAGCGCGTTCAGGGATTTATTATGGCTGGTATGGGTTGCTTCGAACCAGATGCCTGCACCCGGATCCCACTTTCCGTCAATACCAAAACGGTTCTCGTGAACCTTGCTTATTTGTGGCAGATCAAGCTGGTTATCGCGGGTATCTGTCACGCGCCAGTGATAACTGAAGGCAACTTCACCACGGGCTGCCGGTATTTGAATCCTGCCGCCCGCCTCAGGGATGTTTTTGTGGGTTCTCGTGAACTCCCATGTTTTGGGCTTATCCGAAGGGTATAATGCCCATAACCAGATGTTGGCGTTGTTCAGGAAATAATACCGCCCGAGAAGCCCCCACACGCCGTCGGTCATTTGCAGCGGATCGCGCGGATCCACCTGATCGAACCACATCAGCGGCCTGAGCATCTGCGCCGACCCGAAATTGATTTTCTGCAATCCCAGCCTGAGATCAAACTGTTTGCCTGAATAGCGCATCCAGGCACGATAAGGTTTGACATCCGCATTTCCTTTAATAGAATCAAACGGCCTGATACCTGCACCTGCGTTCAGGTTAAGGCTTAATTCAAAGTCGAGTTTCCTGTTTCCGTTGTTAATTGCATAATTCACCTGAGGAATGTAACGAACCCCTGAGTGCAGCGATAATTTCTTATCAGGATTGTAATTGATCCATACAGAAGCCTGCCCGCCGAAAATCAGTGAATCCCGGTGCTGGGCATAAGACCATTTAGAGAGGCAAATAGTCAGTATCGCTATGAAAGTCAGCCTGCTCATCTTTATTGGTTTTCAGGTGCTGAGGGTTCGGGGGATATTCCGAAGGTAAATAATCGGGCCAGCTCCATAATAACCCCCGCGGGGCCTCCGCAGAGAATGGTCAGGTAAGGATCGTTGAAAAGGTCCGTTACCTTTTGCGAAATGTACAGTAGTATCTCAGGCTTCATGTCTTTCCGGAATTCACCCCTCAGCTGCGCCTGCCTGTATACATCCAGAATGGTTTCCCACGATGATGCGGTCTTTTGTTCAATGTGCGCTTTCAGACCGCTTTCATTGTCTGAATAGAAATCACGGATAAAATCACCGCTTATATTCTTCACAGATTCTGATTTCATCTGCAATATGTGCTTCATTTTTTCAGGAACAGATATTCCGGATTGCATGATCTTCCGGAACTGCTCCATACTCTTTTCCACTTCGTTGTCAAAAATTTTCTTTGCCAGGGTTGCTTTATCACTGAAATAGCGGTAAAAGGTCATTTTGCTGACACCGGCTGCTTTACATATCTCATCAACCGTAACTTTCCGGAAGCCATACTTCCAGAAAAGTTCACGCCCCGCGCGCAATATCGCTGCTTCTTTCTTGTTTAAAATTTGTACTTTCATTTATTTATGATACTTAATGAGTACAAAAATACGAAAATAGTATAAAAATGTCAAGTTGGTATTGGATTTTTTTTCCTGAAGCAGATTTTCCTGAAAATATGCCATATAGCTACCGATTCCAAAGGCGTCGGACCGGGAAAATGAAAAAGGGGCCACAGTGCAGGCTGTAACCCCATTTCGTTGATAATTAAATAATATATATGCTATTAGTGCGTAAACTGATTATGACCGGTGATCAGAGTTGTTCGAAGAAGTCATTTCCTTTGTCGTCAACAATAATGAATGCGGGGAAATTCTCCACGCTGATTTTGCGCACAGCTTCCATACCCAGATCTTCAAAGTCGATGACTTCGACGGATTTAATGCTGTATTTGGCCAGTATGGCTGCCGGTCCGCCGATGGAGCCGAGGTAGAATCCGCCGTTTTGTTTGCAGGCTTCGGTTACGGCTTTGCTACGGTTTCCCTTGGCAAGCATAATCATGGAGCCGCCCAGTTTCTGGAACTGGTCAACGTACACGTCCATCCGGCCTGCCGTGGTAGGGCCGAAACTTCCCGAAGCCATTCCTTTGGGTGTTTTGGCCGGGCCGGCATAGTAGACAGGGTGGTTCTTGAAATATCCGGGCATGGGTTTGCCCTCATCGATCATTTGTTTGATGCGGGCGTGGGCAATATCACGGGCTACCACGAGGGTTCCGTTTAGACTCAGCCGGGTTTTTACGGGGTATTTCGATAATTCGGCCAGCACTTCCTCCATCGGTCGGTCGAGGTTGATCTCAATGGCAGGTTTCATAACGGGGGCTGAAGCCGGGACATACTTTGCAGGATTTTTTTCCAGTTCTTCCAAGAAGATGCCTTCTTCGGTGATCTTTGCCCTGATATTCCGGTCGGCGCTGCAGCTGACCCCTATGCCCACCGGACAGGAAGCCGCGTGCCGCGGTAAGCGGATTACCCTGACATCGTGTACGAAATATTTACCGCCAAACTGCGCCCCAATGCCGACTTCCTGGCAGATGCGGGTAATTTTTTCTTCCCATCCGAGGTCGCGGAAGGCTTGTCCGCCCTCATTTCCACTCGTGGGCAGGTGATCGTAATACCCTGCCGAAGCTTTCTTTACGGCTGTAAGCGTGGCTTCGGCCGAAGTGCCCCCGATTACTACTGCGAGGTGGTAGGGTGGACAGGCGGAAGTGCCCAGGTCCATGATCTTTTCGCGGATGAATTTTTTCAGCGATTCCTCGTTCAGCAATGATTTGGTTTGCTGATAAAGGAAGGATTTATTCGCAGAGCCACCGCCTTTGGTAATGAACAGAAATTCATATTTGTTTCCGGGCTCAGTGTAAAGATCAATCTGGGCGGGTAGATTGGTTCCTGTATTTTTTTCTTCGGTCATGGTAAACGGCACCACCATGGAATAGCGGAGATTCCGGTCGCGGTAGGTTTCAAAAATGCCTTTTGACAGGTATTCGGCATCATCCACGCTTGTATAAACATTTTCGCCCTTTTTACCGATAACGATGGCTGTGCCGGTATCCTGGCAGGTAGGCAGTTCGCCCTCCGCCGATACCACCTGGTTCATCAGCATGGTGTGGGCTACAAAGCGGTCATTGTCTGTAGCTTCGGGATCCGTAAGGATATCGGCCAGTTTCTGCAGATGCCCCGGCCTGAGGTAAAAGGATACATCCGAAATGGCTTCCCGGGCCAGAAGGGAAAGCCCCTCGGGGTCGACTTTCAGGATTTTCCGGCCGTCAACCTCAACGGTTGAAACAAATTCAGTGGTCAGTAACTTATAAGGCGTAAGGTCCTTCGTTACCGGGAATGGTTTCTGGTATCTGAAATCAGCCATAATGGTACTGTTTTATATGTTATTGTATATCAATTAAAATCCGAATCGAATTCTGCATTTCATTGTCATGATAAAGATAAGAATAAACAAGGCTGCCTTTACTGGTTTTTTGCACCGGCTTAATAAGCAGGATATAAATTTCCAGTGTTTATCTTCTTAAATCATTCAATTACAGTTGAATGCCAAATGAAATTATTCTTTAACCGGCAGTAATGCTCATTCAAAGAATCCGGGAATTGGTTGTTATTGCCGGTGCATTTCCCCGGTCTGGAGAAACGCGGGCGCAGAGCCGGAAAAGAAATGAAAATTTTGATATTTATTTTGTCGTATTAATTAAATGTCTCAGATAGTTGGATTATATTGTTATTAACAGTTTCCGGAGCTAATTGCGTTGTTATTTTTTTACGGGTCATTCTGAGAGTATTTTCTCATCATGATGATCAAAAAGTATTTTTATGTGTTAATCTTATAATGTTAAAAGTGGAGGTTGCATGAAAAAAATTACACTTTTTCTTCTGTTTGTTTCAGCCATAACCATGGCGTTTTCCCAGCAGGTACGCTATTATAACTTCGAAAATACACTGAACGAAGTTAGCGGGCTGAGTCCTGCACTTGCGATTTTGGGAGAGCAGGGTAGTTTTGTACTTGATACGCTGAACGAGGTAAACCAGAACACAAAAACCGTTTACCGTTTTACCAGAAACAGCGGTTTACAGTTTAACAATGTTGCCGCCGGTAATTTTCTGGGTGACAACTATACCATTGAGATTTATTTTGTTTTTGATGAATTGAGCAGCTGGAAACGGGTGGTTGACTGGAAAAACAGGAAAACTGACTGGGGGGCCTATGTTTATTACGGAGAACTGAATTTTTATAATATTCTCTACAGCCAGGAGGCTCCCGTTGTGGCCGGGGAATATACCTATTATGTGATTACCCGTACAGCTGCCACGGGGAAGGTATTGATCTATACTGACGCCGAGGTAAAAATCGATTTTGTTGATAGTGGGGGACATGCATTAATCGATCAGGATGGGGTCCTGAACTTCTTTCACGATGATCTTGTCGTGCCCAACGAAGCTTCAGCCGGTGCGGTAGCCATGATAAAACTGTATGATTATCCTTTAACTGAAACCGAGATAACCCAAAACTGGGAAAGTCTGGGAAGTCAGGTATTCGGCATCGGCCGGCCGGTTGAGCAGGTGGCCGCCCCGGTATATCCTAACCCGGCCCGGCATGGTTTTACTGCTGATTTATCCCGTTTCAGTCAGGAAAAACCAGTTGTGATCCACTTATATAATCAGGAGGGGAGATTGATATGCATGATAACCTCCGGGTCAGGTGATGGGCGGATTGAGATAGGAACCGGCATCCTGCCACCCGGTCTTTACCTTCTGAAAGCTGTTCAGGATAATCTGGAAGCTGTCAGCCGGGTTATCGTCCGGTAAGCATACCTGATTGTTCAGGAAATCATTAACCCCGAAGCTTATTTTCCCGGGATTGAACTATGAATGTTTATACTTCCGCTCCTGGCCAGTTGATCAGGTTTTGCAGTAGGTTGAAAAGGTCTTTTCCGTGAAATGGTTTGGCCATGTAGTCGTCACAACCGGCTTCCAGGCACTTCTCACGGTCTAGCACACTCCCGTATGCAGTTACCGCGACTATCTTAATATCAGGTTTATGCTGCCGGATTTGTCTCACCGCTTCCGTGCCGTCCATACCTGGCATTTTGATATCCATCAGGATCAAATCAATCCTGCGCTCCTCTTTAACCAGGAGAATGGCCTCGTTTCCTCCTGAGGCAGTCAGGATACGGCAATTATACCTGCTTAGCAATTTTTTGATAAACAATCTGTTGATGGCCTCGTCTTCAACAATCAGGATTACCGGAATGAAGCCACTGATGCTGACTGTTTCCGGTTTAACGGATACGGGTTGGTTTTCCTTGCCGGGGATTCTAACCGGAAAGGTCAGGTAAATGGAGGTTCCTGATCCCTGTTTGGAGAAAACACTTATTTTACCCCCCAGCAATTCAGTTGACCCCTGAACGATAGAAAGACCTAGCCCGGTACTGTTTTTTATTCTTGTTGAATATACATTTTCCTGCATAAACGGCTCAAAAATCAGGGGAAGGTATTCTTCGGATATGCCAATTCCGGTGTCAGTTATTTCTATATTAATTGCATTTTCAGTGATTGTGTAATTGATTTTAACTTCACCCTTTTCGGTAAATTTAACGGCATTGTCCGTTACTTCTTCAAGTATTCTTTTAAGAATTGCTTTATCAGTGACTATCAGGGTGGCATTCTCGCCGCCATTCATAAGCAGGTTAAATTCAATTCCTTTTTTCCGGGCAACGGGTTTAAAGTCGTGGTACACTTCCTTTACCAAATCTGAAAACCTGAAAACCCCTTCGTTCTTAACCATATTTCCTGACATCAGCAATGATATCTCCATGATGTTGTCAATGGTTTTGGTAAGCCTGCTTACACTTTTATCGAGAAAGCTGATAAATTCAAGGTTTTCCTTTTCGCTGTATTCTCCTGAACCGATCAGTTGAGCGAATCCGAATATCCCGTTTAGGGGGGTACGTATCTCGTGAGAGATATTTTTCATAAAAGTGGTCTTCAGCCGGTTACTTGCTTCCGCTTTTTCCTTGGCCCTGATCAGTTCATGCTGAATTTCAATCAGCTCGGTAATATCTGTGATGGTTCCGATGAATCCTTTCACCTGCCCGTCAACCACCTCGGGTACCGCCTGGCCCTGAACCCAGATCACAGTGCCGTTGGGCCTTACAAAACGGTATTCCGAAATTACGGGAATCTTTTGTTTTACAGCTTTCTTCCATTCGCACATCCGCTCATTTCTGTCATCAGGATGTATGGCTGCCAAATATTTATCCTGCATGGCTTCATCAAACGAAAGACCTGAAAGGGCGGACCATTTGGGGTTGACAAAGGTTGTTTTGCCTGCGGCGTCGGTTCTGAATATTCCGACAGGGGCCATGCGCGTAAGCGCTTCAAACAGCCGGCGGCTTTCGTTCAGGGCTTCTTCGGTTTTCTTTCGTTGGGTGATATCCGAAAAAGTAGCTACCATTTTTCCGGGAGCGGTCTGGAATGCTTTCACTTCAAATGCCCCGGAAATTCTGTTGTCTTTATAGTCAAGCTGCTCTGCAATCCAGGCCGTGTTATTCAGGGCGGCATTTTTGTAAAACTCAGGTATCCCGGTGCCTTTCAGATTAGGGAATGCTTTCCCGATTTCCATTCCGGTATACCGGGAGTTGTCGAGCCCGAGAATCCGGTCAGCGGCGGGATTGGCACCTGTAAAGATCAGCCGGCCTTCACTGTCAAGTTCGTAAAAATGCATGCCTATCGGCGCATTTTCAATCATCTGCCGGTAAAGGTTCTCACTTCGCTGCAGCGCCTCGCCGGCTTCAAGCCGCTTCGAAATGTCCTGGCCGCTTGTTCTGATTCCTATAAGGTTCCCATTATTATCAAGGATTTGTGTCCAGGAAACTGAGAGCCAGAACCATGATCCGTCTTTTTTCCTGCATCTGATAACGCCATCTTTGCCGGTCTTTTCCCTGAGGCCCTCCTCTATGATTTTTCTGGCATTTTCACGGTCTTCTTCAATAATCAATGCTTCAATAACATCGGGCATTGCAGTAATCTCTTCCGGAGTATAACCTGTAAACCGCTCTGCTGCCGGATTTGTCCAGATAATCTTTCCTTCCTCATTGAAAAGCGATTCCCAGTTGGCGGTATAATTGGCAATATTCCTGAATTTCTGCTCACTTTCCCTGAGCGCCAGTTCGGCCATTTTACGTTCAGTAATGTCATTGGAGACCGATAATATGCCCAGTTCCCCTCCGGGAAGCCGGACGAGGGACTCAGTGAGTAACGAATAATAGTAGGAACCGTCTTTGCGCCTGCTGGTTACTTCATGTTCAAGCAGCTGCCCGCTAAGAATCTTTTTTATATTATGATTTACCATGCCGGCACTTTCAGGCAGTGCCAGCACGCTTACATGCCTGCCAATCAGTTCATCTCTTGTATAGTTGGTTGATCTGCAGGAAGACTGATTGACATCGATGATAATTCCTTCTTCATTCAGCAACAGAATCCCGGAAGGGGATGTTTCGAAAAGGGTCTGGTATAAATCCCGGTGGGCCGTTTTATTTCCTCCGGGGCTGGTCCGCACCGGTTCCGGTTTTGCCGTTTGTGCCAGCTCTATGGCTGTCCATATCCACCCGTTTGATATTTGATTGTCAGTAAATCCGGATATCGTAATGTTGAACCACCCGATTAATTGCTCACTCCGGATTTCCGGGAAATCAAATTTTTGTTTCCCGGCGTTTCCGGCTCGCGGAATTTTCAATTTCCAGAATACAGGTTTGCCTTTAAGATGTGCCAATTCCGATCCGGCCCTTTTGCACAGGGCTGAATTTGCGTAGACGATTTTCTTCTTATCGTCTGTGATACACACATATGCATCCATCGCATCCAGAATACCGTAAACTCCCGATGCTGATTTTCTGTGTTCCTGCATTTTCATGAATTCCCGCCTTTCATGTTTTTGTTTAACCGGCAGGGAGAGTAAAGTAAAAACAGCTCCCTTTCCCTGCGGTACTTTTAACACCGATTTTACCCCCGTTCTTTTCGATAAACTCTTTGCAAAGCAACAGCCCCAGGCCGTTACTGGGTTCGCCTGAAGTGCCTGGACGGTTGTGCTTGCCTGAAATATTGAAGATCGTTCCGAGCATGGTTTCAGGGATGCCAATACCGGAATCTTCAATCATGATTTCTATATCTCCGTTATGCTCCTCTCCGGCCGAAATCATTACGCTGCCCCCTTTTGCCGTGAATTTAACAGCATTGGAAAAAAGGTTTCTGAGTATGGTATCAAGCATTGGCCTGTCTGCCATTACCGTAATTTCATCCGGGATATCCAGCGTTACCGTGATCTGTTTGCCTGTGGCAGCTTCGCGCAATGTTTCAGTACTTTGGCGGGCAACAGACCGGAGGTTGATTTTCTGCGGGCTGAAGGGTTTCATATTTCTCTGAACCATTGACCATTCAAGAAGATTTTCCAGCAGATTGTAAAGGTTGGAAGCCGATTTTTTTAATTCGTTGGCTATGAAACGGACCTCTTCTTTGGGCATGGAATCTATCTCCTCGGCCATCAACTCGGTTAAACCGAGAAATGAAGTGAACGGACTCCTCAGGTCATGGGCAATAATGGAAAAGAATTTGTCTTTTTCCAGGTTAATCTTTTTGAGTACCTCGTTTTGTCTGTTAATTTCCTCTTCTGCACGCTTGCGTTCGGTTATATCATGATAAATTGACTGATAGGTGCCATCGGGCAGGATGTGCGTGTGCATTTCAACCTGCATCAACCGGTTGTCCGAAGTGATGATTGTTCTTTCGCTGGTCACAGTTTTACCCTGCTTCAGCAGGTCAAATCTGAAAGGTGTGGCTTTCAGGCTCTCTGCTGTAAATATGCCTTCACTGATGTGCTTCCCGATCAGAAATCCGGGCGTAAAGCCGGTCATTTCAGCAAATGTTGAATTCACCTGTATGATGACTCCGTCCTGCGAACCAATCAATATTCCGCCGGCTGAAGAGTTGAAAAGTTCTTTGTAACGCTCTTCACTTTTCCTGAGTGCAGCTTCAACGGATTTGATATGGGTTATATCGCGCAAATGCTCAATAACCAATCTGATCTCACCATTGTTCTCAAAGATCGGATATGACCGGATATCCAGCCAGATGTCCTTCTCAGGGAAATAGCGCTCTATATGAGCAGGTTTCTTTGTTTTGTAGCTGATTGAAGTGGCGCAAAGTTCGCATTCCTGGTCCCTGTCAATAAGATGAAAACATTTTTTCCCCCTGATCTGCTCCGGAGAAGTATTCAGAAATTCATACCCTGCTTTATTGTACCGGATAATCTGATGCTTATTATCCTGTATTCCGATAACATCCGGAATGCTGTTGATCAGGTTTTCAAGGAATTCAGTGCTTTCCCTGTTCTCTTTAAGCGCCGTTTCAAGCTCATGGATCAGATTTTTCTGATGGGAGATATCCCGCGCATTGATCACCGCCTTTTTAATGATGCCTGTTGTATCAATTACAGGATGAACCGAATATTCATACCACCTGTTGTGAAATTTAGATTCTGACGTAAGGACTTTCCCTTGCTCAAAAACGGCATTTAATAGTTTTTCCTGTTCGGGTTTAAAAGATGTTGGGAAAAACTCAAAGAGATTTTTTCCTCTTATTGAATCGATCGAAAAACCATAGAAAGTTGCATTCGCCTCATTGCTGTCGATAATCATTCCGGTTTTGTCAATGAGCAAAAGCCCTTCGGAAATGGAGTCCATAATTGCCCGCTGGTTCAGATTGCTCTCAATCAAGGCTTCTCCCGTAAGTTTATTGGATGTAACATCGCGTACGATAGCCAGAACCTCATCCGGTCCGTTGGGTACGAGCCGGGCTTCATAGGAACATAAGCCTTTATTAGGGATAGATAGCTGATATTCAAAATATTGCATTTCACCGGTATCAAGCGTGAGTTTTACTTTAGCGTCAATTAAATCTGCAAAGTCGGGTGGGGTAATCTCCCGGTTGTTCTTTCCGATGATGGAATCCGTCTGGTGATAAAGATCGCTGCTTGCAGCTTTGTAATCCAGGTAAATACCTTCACGGTTAATCCTGAAGATCAGGTCGGGAATGGCTTCAGTAAGGGCCTGAATTTTTATTTCGCTCAGCCGCAGCAGGTTTTTGGTCTTCTTAAGTTGTACCTGCTCTTTCTCAGGATCATTCTCAAGCGCTCCTATTCCAGGATTCAGTGTCTTTTCATTACTGTTTTTATTCCCGGTAGTTTCCCGTTCTGAATTCATAACCTTTCGATATTTAATGCTTCACCGGATCCATGAACATGCCTGAAGCGAACTGTAAATTATTTTTACGGAAAATACTTCTCTTAGGTCAGATACATCAGTAAGGCCATTTTCCGGATAAAAGAACTTCCGTGCTGAAGTGGTTAATCAGTCTTCTATGGGAAAAGTAACTATCTGCCTGATTTTGTTTCTGCCATTTTCTGCTAATATAGGGAAATATTGAATTTCTGCCAAGCGTTGCAGCAATTTCTTACGTCGCATGTAAAATATTTCTCCATAAATTGTGCATAATTAAATTTCAAATTTGATTTGTAATTTTCTTTCATCCTGAAAACATTTGGTATCCAAACGTTTCGTATTTATTTGAGTCGTTTTTAACTGGTTATCCATAGACTGTGCAGTCGGGCTATCCTCCTATTTTATAATTTTGCAGCTTCTTTTTAATACCCTTTAGCATGTCTGAATTCTTATTGAACACGTTTTCAAAGATTTATCACCCCAAGCTGCTTACCACCCTAAAGGGGTACAATCTCAAGACCTTTACTTCCGATCTGATTGCCGGAATTATTGTCGGAGTGGTTGCGCTTCCGCTCGCCATTGCTTTTGGGATTGCTTCCGGGGTATCTCCGGAGCGCGGCCTCATTACCGCTGTAATCGCCGGTTTCCTTATTTCGGCTCTTGGAGGAAGCAGGGTGCAGATAGGCGGGCCTACAGGTGCTTTCATAGTTATTGTCTATGGAATTGTTGAAAAATTCGGTGTTGAGGGGTTGATCATTGCCACCATTCTTGCCGGTTTCATGCTGATCGGTATGGGGTTGCTGCAATTGGGAACCATTATAAAATTTATGCCTTATCCGATTGTGGTGGGTTTTACTTCCGGAATAGCGCTGGTAATTTTTTCATCGCAGATAAAGGATTTCTTCGGACTTGAGGTAGCCCAGGCAGTGCCGGCGGATTTTATTGAGAAGTGGAAATACTATTTTTTACATTTTGATGCTGTTAACCTTTATGCACTCGCGATAGGCTTGTTTACTGTCCTGATTTCAGTTTTTTGGCCCAAAATCAACAGAAGAGTACCGGGAACCCTGATTGCACTCCTGGTCACGACCGCGGCCGCCACTATTTTTCAAATGCCAGTGGAAACGATCGGAAGCCGTTTTGGGGAGATCAAAGCAACCATTCCCCGGCCTTTTATTCCTGCGATAAGTTGGGAAACATTCAGATTGTTGCTGGCTCCTGCTTTTACAATTGCCATGCTTGGCGCGATTGAATCGCTGCTATCGGCGATGGTGGCCGACGGCGCAACCGGGAGCAAACACCGTTCAAACACAGAACTCATAGGGCAGGGGATTGCCAATATTATTACTCCGATATTCGGGGGGATACCGGCAACCGGCGCCATTGCACGCACAATGACCAATATCCGGAACGGCGGAAAGACACCGGTGGCCGGGATCATTCATGCAGTGGTACTTTTACTGATCCTGCTGTTCTTTGGTAAATGGGCCCGGTTGATCCCGATGAGCTGTCTTGCGGGAATCCTGGTTATTGTTGCCTACAATATGAGTGAATGGCGTTCATTCAAAGGACTCTTCCGTAATTCGAAAAGCGAAGTTGCCGTGCTGCTTACCACCTTCCTGCTCACGGTGATCATTGATCTTACCATTGCGATTCAGTTCGGATTACTTCTGGCCGTGCTCCTATTCCTCAAGCGTGTTATAGATACTTCAGGGGTGGAAGTACTTAATATGGCAGTGGATGATGAGCGGGCTGAAGAGCCGGAAACGGCGCCCAAGCTGATTATCCCTGATAAAGTGGAAGTTTTTGAAGTTAACGGACCTTTCTTTTTTGGCATCGCCAACAAATTTGATGAAGCAGAAAAACAAGTCACTGCCAAGCCGTTGATCAGAATAATCCGGTTATACCGGGTGCCGTTTATCGATGCAACGGGCGTGAGCAACCTGAAAAACTTTATCAGAAGGACCCAGGCAACCGGGATTACCGTTGTGATATCAGGACCGGTTAAGTCAGTTTATGATACGCTCGAAAAAAACAATGTGTTTGAGATTGTCGGCAGTGACAATGTTTGTGCCGACATTAACCTGGCGCTGGAAAGGGCCGGCAAACTGCTGGAGGAGATGCCCCGCTCAGCAATGCATCACGGGCATAAGTCCTGAGAAGCCTTAAATAAAAGCGGCAGCATGTTTTTGGATGCTGCCGCTTTGTTCCCTTATGCCGGTCAGGCTATTTTAACCCGCGTTTTTTCAGCAGTGGTTCCTGCGATGGATCCTGTCCCCTGAATTTTCTGTATTGTTCCATGCCTTCATCATTTCCGTTCTCGGCCAGGCAGTACTTTCTGAATGCAGCTGCCAGCTCCTTGTTAAAGATATCGCCTGATTGCCTGAAATAATCAAATGCATCGGAATCGAGCACCGCGGCCCAGAGGTACACATAATATCCGGCAGCATAGCCCCCGTCGAAAATATGAGAGAAATAGGTGGTGCGGTAACGCGGGAGAATTTCCGGGATAAGGCCGATCCTGTCCATGGCTTCTTTTTCAAAGGCATTTACATCCTCAACCATTGCCGGAGATTTAAGTTTATGATAATCAAGGTCAAGGATAGACGCGGCAATGTATTCAACGGTGGTAAATCCCTGGTTGAAATGACTGGAATTGGTAAGCTTCTCAATCAGCGCGTCGGGAATGATTTCACTGGTTTCGTAATGCCTGGCAAACATGCGAAGCACCTCGGGTTCCCCCGCCCAGTTTTCCATGATCTGTGAAGGCAGTTCAACAAAGTCTCTTGCGACATTTCCCGCGGTTCTGGTGTATTTGCCTTCCGTAAACAGACCATGCAGTGCATGTCCGAATTCATGGAAGAGGGTGGTGGTTTCATCCCAGCTCAAAAGGGCCGGTACATTTCCCGAAGGCGGGGTAAAATTGCATACAATGGAAACGATGGGATCAACTTTTTTGCCGTTTTCCCATCCTGCCGGCTGAAATCCGGTACACCAGGCGCCCCCGCTCTTTTCGGCACGCGGGAAGTAGTCGAGATAAAGAATTCCAAGATGGGAGCCATCAGCTTCCTTAACTTCAAAAGTTTCAACATCTTTCTGATAAACAGGCAGATTTGTTAGTTTAGAAAATGTAATACCATACAGCTTATGGGCAACCTCAAACATCCCGTCCCTCACGTTTTCAAGCTTCAGGTAAGGTTTGATCTGTGTTTCATCCAGATCATATTTCTGTTTACGCAGTTTTTCGGCATAATACCACCAGTCCCATGATTCGAGTTTAAAGCTGTTGCCTTCCGCATTGGCAATTTTCTGCATTTCGGCAAGATCATTTTTGGCTACGGGCAGGGCTGAGCGGAACAGATTGCTCAGGAATTTGTCCACATTATCTGTGGTTTTAGCCATATTCTCATCAATAACATAGGCGGCAAAATTGTCGAACCCGAGCAGCCTGGCTTTTTCGGCCCTCAGCCTTACAATGTCTTTTACAATCTGTTTGTTGTCGTTGGCATTGTCGTTGTTGCCCCTCATAAAATATCCCCGGTAAAGTTTTTCCCTGAGGTTGCGGTTATCGGCATATTGTAAAAAAGGAATCAGGCTGGGTTTTGCCAGGGTGAATACCCATTTGCCTTCGTCACCGGTGCTTCCGGCGGTTTCGGCAGCGGCGGCAATCACCCCTTCCGGTAACCCTGCCAGATCCTCCTGCTTATCAATCACCAGTTTGAAATTTTTATTGATTTCTGCCAGTTGGTTTTCCCCGAATTTTACCTGCAGCATGGCAAGCTCTTCATTGATTTTCCTGAGCGTTTCCTGTTCACGGGCAGGGAGATTCGCCCCCTGGCGCTCAAAATCGCGGTAATACTTCTCAACAACCCTGATCTGCTGATCATCGAGACCTGATTCATGCCGCTTTTCATACACTTTTTTAATCCGGCTGAAAAGTTCCGGATTCATAGAGATATCATCCTGATGCTTCGACATCAGCGGGGAAATCTTCCGGGCAATCTCCTGCATCTGATCATTGGTATGGGCGCCGTTGAGATTATAGAAGACATAACTGACCCTGTTGAGCAGCTTCCCTGATTTATCATAGGCAAGGATGGTGTTTTCAAAATCAGGCGCTTCAGGATTTTCTGTTATGGCTGCAATTTCTTCGGCCTGTTGCCTGATCCCTTCAATGAAAGCAGGCAGGTAATGCGAGGTGTCAATCTTGTCGAACGGGGGTACCTGAAATGGGGTGGTATACTCCGAAAAGAATGGATTTTCCGGTTCTGTGGCTGTTTGCTTTTGCCGACATCCGGTAAAGGTGAGGATGGCCATGGTGAGTAGTGGAAGCAGGAGGTTTTTCATGAAAAATTTAGTTTAATTGGAAATGTTTGATTGAAAACGGTGCAAATGTATCGGGTAAATTTTTAATTACAAGAGGGAGACTGAATTTATTTCTGACCTGATATGGTCTGCTTATCTTGCTGAGGCAAAGGAACTACCACTACCGGGCCGGAGTTTTGGGTATAAAGATACCTCTGGCGGTATTTCCGATGACGTTGGTAAGTGCTGCATCAAAAGCGCCGCCTATCAGGCCGCCGGCCAGGGGAACCGCTTTCACGGGATTGATAATCCCTTTTCCGCCGCTTTTTGAGAGCAGGGTGATCCCGACTTTTTGATTGATGGCCTGGATTGTTTTAGCGGAAATATTACCGATCAAACGTGATGTTAAATTCTTTCCCAGTAAAATGCCGGCTTCCTGCAGGATGTCTTTTGCTGCATTACCGGCAAGGCAAAGGTAAACCAGTGTTTTCACGCGGTCGTCGCGCAGGTCGAATCCTCCCATGTAAGCAATGGCAGCCACCATTCTTATCTGAATATATAAAACGCTTACCAGATTTGCAGGGAAGGTGACCGGCAGGGTGATAATTCCTCCAAGCCCGGTAAGAAATCCGCTGGAGCCGGCTTTAATGTTCTGCATTCGGATTAAGGTGTCGACCTGCCTGCGCAATGTGCCTTCCTGCTTCAGGTAAGAATCTCCGAGTTCAATAGCTGTGCCGGTGCCCGGAAGTCCTGTCAATGCCTTTTCATAAAGCATATCAAGCAGATGAAGTAATGATTTCCGGTTTGTTAGTTTCAGCATAAACTGTTTTGGCAGAATTCAACCATGAGTCAGTGATAGCCTGGCCTAAAAAGATTGGTTGAATTGCGGGCTTATTTTTGAATTTTGCCGGCCGGGCTTTTTTGGTTTACTACCCTTAATGTCAACAGCAGAAAAACTGTTCCGATGATAAAGAATAAAGTAATGGCCAGCACGGAATACCTCATACTTCCCGTAATAGCTTCTATAATGCCAAAGCTGAATGTGCCGGCAACGGTGGCCAGTTTTTCCATCACGTCGTAAAAGCTGAAGTAACTGGTGTGTTCAGTGGTTTCTTCAGGCAGCATCTTACTATAGGTCGATCTGGCAAGGGCTTGTGATCCGCCCATAACTATACCGATAAAGAATGCAGCGATCATAAACTGCAGGGAATTGCTGATGTAATAAGCGCCCACGCAGATCAGAATCCAGGCGATAACTGAGATCAGCAGGGCCTGCAGGTTGCCGAAACGGGCAGACAGCCGGGAGAACATCCAGGCGCCGCCCATGCCCACCAGTTGAATGATCAGTATGGTCGGGATCAGCACATCCTCCTTCAGTCCGATCTCCTTTTCGCCGTAGGTAGCTGCCATAAACATAACCGTAAGCAGTCCCATCATCACAAAAAAGAAGCCGATCAGGTAAAAGCTCAGCTTCCGGGAGCTTTTTACTTTTTGGAAGACCTTGTCAAGTTCTTTGTATCCCTCCAGAAAGATGTTGGTTTCCTTGTCTTTTCTCCGCTTTCTGTAAGTGTACCTTGGCAGGCGCCTGAAAGTGATCTGCGAAAATCCTATCCACCAGAGAAAGACGGTCAGAAAAGAGATGCGCGCCGGCAGAAAGGGATCGCTGATGCCAAACCATTCCGGTTTCATGATCATCAGCAGGTTAAAAAGCAGCAGTACCACGCCCCCGAGGTAACCGAGCGAATATCCGCGGGCACTCACCCTGTCCTGATCAGCCGTTTCGCAGATCACGGGAAGGAAAGAGTTGTAAAATACTATGCTGCCGCCGTAACCCACGGTACCAAGTGTAAACGCGATAATGCCGAGTTCAACGTTGGAGCTGTTAAAGAAAAACAGCGCTCCGCAGGAAATGGCCCCAAGCCAGGTAAAGAACTGCATGAAAGACTTTCGTCTACCGGTATAGTCGGCCAGCGAAGACAACATCGGCGAAAAAAAAGCGACAATCAGGTAGGCGGCAGCAATGGACCATGAATAGAGCACGGTGTTGATCACTTCCAGACCGAAAAAACTGACCGTAAAGTCATCCGGGCCACTGCGGGTAACCTGATTGTAATAGATGGGAAAAATTGTCGAGGCTATGGTCAACTGGTAAACCGAGTTTGCCCAGTCGTACATCACCCACCCATGGATTACCTTTTTATCTCCCTTACGGATCGCTGAGTTTCTGATTGCTTTTTTCAACCGCAGTTTTTTTTGAAAACATGCTAAGGTATGGAAAATTGTTTTGCCCGGTATGCAGGGGGCCGGTCAATTTTTATGAGAATCTTACGTATTTCTGATTACTTTTTGACCTACCGGCCATAAATAGTTTTACAACGGAGTGTGGCAGAATGCCATGAATCAGTAATTTTGCGGCACTCTATTAAAACGTGTGACACTAAATAATCTCTTTTACTATGACCATTGCCTGGTTTATCTCGCTTTTATTGATTTATCTGATCCTTTCTTTATTGATATCTGCACTGGCAGTCCGTAAAAAGATAGGGCGGCTGAAAGTTTTTTTATTCAGCATGTTGCTGACACCGCTTGCCGGCCTTCTGGTGTACAAACTTTCAGCACCGGCGCACGTGTTGAACATTCAGCGTTATCGCTGTGTAAGATGTGGTGTTGATTTTACCGAGCCAATAGGGGATTGCCCTTATTGTAAAAAAGAGGGCCGGCACACCAGCCTCCATGCCATTCAGATTGTTTGTGTCTGATAATCCAGTTAGCCTTTATCTGATTTATTGATTTTGCTGCTGATGACAACGGCTGCTAGTTTTTTTTCTGCCCCGTTGATTTATTGTTTTTCATTCCCTATCTTCGGCCATTCTTTAAACCGAAGCCGATGAAAAAGATAATTTTATTGCTGAAGGTTGCAGCTGCCGCAGCCTGCTGCTTTCTTGTGTTTTCTCCTGTTCAGGTTATGGCGCAAGCCGACACTGTTAATCTGACGGTGGCAGAGCAGTCGAAAAAGGGGCTTAACCTTGGAGCCTTGCCTGCCGTAGCCTTCGATTCTGACATTGGATTTCAGTACGGACTGCTGGCCAACCTGTTCCAGTATGGCGATGGTACAGTATATCCGGATTACCGCTGGTCGCTGTATGCGGAATGGTCGCGTACGACCAAGGGAAGCGGCATCAATCAGGTTTTCTTTGATTCAAAGTACCTTTTGCCACACCATATCAGGGTTACGGCTGATTTCAGTTTTCTTACGGAGCAGGCCCTGGACTTCTACGGGTTCAACGGATATGAATCCATTTACAATCCTTCATTTACTGATGAAGAAGATCCCGCGTACATTACGCGTGTTTTTTACCGGCACGAAAGAAAACTGGCAAGGATAACCCTTGATTTTCAGCAGAAAATCGGTGACCTGCCCCTGAGATGGGCCGCAGGTTACGGATTTTTCAATTCCAGGATTGGCTCCGTGGATATTGAAAAACTCAATAAGGGGCGCGATGAAGAGGATTTGCTGCCGGAGGAGGAAGGGCTTTATGACAAATATGTAAAATGGGGTTTGATCCCCGCCGAAGAGGCTGACGGAGGAACACATAATTTCCTGAAGGCCGGCCTTGTTTACGACACCCGCGACAATGAACCCAATCCCAACCGGGGAATCTGGTCGGAAATGGTAATTATGACAGCCCCGCGTTTTTTGGGAAACAGCGAAACAGCCTATACGAAACTGGCCCTTACGCACCTTCAGTACCTGACGCTCAAAAAGAACACCCTTACCTTCGCTTACCGGCTGGGCTGGCAGGGAACCATCGACGGGAAGGCCCCTTTTTATATGCAGCCCTACATGATCAATACATATACCAAATCAACGAAAAACGATGGTCTTGGCGGGGCCCGCTCGCTCAGGGGCATTCTTCGCAACAGGGTGGTCGGCGATGCATTTACCTATGGCAATTTTGAACTCCGATACAAGTTCCTGAAATTCCATAAGTGGAAGCAGAATTTTTACTTTTCACTGAACGGATTCAGCGATATGGGCATGATTACTAAAACCATGGATATGAATCTGGCAGGTATTCCGGAGGATGAGAAAACAGCCTTGTTTAAATCGGAAGATCAGGGTTTACACATCTCCTATGGCGCAGGGCTGCGCATCGCCATGAATCAGAACTTCATCGTGGCGGTTGATTACGGTCTTGCCGGCGATAAGCGGGATGGCGAGAAAGGAATGTATATCAATCTGGGATTTATGTTTTAATCACCTTCAGCACAAACATCAAAAAGAACACCCGCCGCGATCTCCGCCGGCGGGTGTTCTTTTTTTACTTCAGGGGGCCTGAAACTTCTTCTGGACTACTACATAGCCGGGGGGAATCACCGTTCCGGCTTCCGGCTAATTTCTGATCAGTTTCACCGTTTTGCGGTATCCGTCCGCTTGAATATTCAGCAGATATATGCCCTGCGGAAGTCCCGGAACTTCAAAATGCAGGCTTTCACCCTCCTGATGGTTGTAAAATGCTTTCTGCATGATTACTCTTCCGGTGAGTTCGCTCAGTTCTATGGTGACAGAACGGTTGCTCATTCCTGAAATTGCAATGTTATATGCACCGGCGCCCGGGTTCGGATACACGCGGATTTCCGGCTCCCTGAATCCGGTTGCTGCAGAGGTATTCACCGTGACGGTCATCGTTACCGGAATAATGAGCTCCGGATTCTCAGGGTCGTTTGAAAGAATGGTCAGATTTCCATGATACGTACCAAGCTCCATTCCTGTCGCATCGCAGGTTACTAAAATCTCCTGAGTGCCGGCCGGAGCAAGGTTGCCTTCGGTAATGTCAGCGCTCAGCCAGTTGCCGGTGGGTATGGCACGGACAAACTTTACAGAAATATTTTTTGCCTGGTGACCGCCGTCTCCATAGCTGTCTTCAATCCAGAATTTCCATATACCCTGCATTTCTTCACCGGCAATCCGGGTCATGGAAACTGCGTAGCTGCCGTTCGTCTGACCTGAGGCCAGCATTACAAGGGTTCCTGAAGGGGATTCTGCCCAGAAGGAGCCTTCCGAAGGGTAGTTGTCAGTGGTCCAGTTATAGGATACAATCAGTTCAATGATGGTTCCCGGTTCGGCGAGACTCAGCGAAGTCCATCCGCTCTCGGTCAATGTATTGTAATTATAAGCAGTGGCGGCCGGGCTGTTGGTCAGTGTCCGGGTTAGGGTATCCGGGATGTCCGTTGAAACCGAGATATAATAATTAAGGCTGATTTGACCGGGATTGCTGAGGCCGAGTGATAAACCGGCCGTATCGTTCTGCATGGTGGTGGCTTCCAGCATCTGTGGTGTGGCGGCTGCCTGTGCGAAGAGCTGCTCTCCTATATAAAACTCATGGGGGTCCGGTTGGCCGATAAACGGATGATTTTCACTGCGACCGGAAGCATCTGCTGCATGGATGTAGTATTGAACAGTGCTGCCGTATTCCGGGGCAGGCAGGGTTGCCGACCAGTTTCCGCCCATGGAATTGATCATCTTAATCGTATCATAGGTTGAATATGGGTTCGGATTGATCCTGTAAATCAGAAGTACCGAATCGGCAATCACTTCCGCACCGCTGTATGCGGTTACATTGGCCGCAAAAGCCAGGGTACCGCCGGTTTCAATATTGCCGAGCAGCGGGATATGCCGGATTCTGAGCATTTCCGGATCTGCCATCTCATGGGTACGGCAATGAAGCGCATCGGTTGATTCCCAGGGGGTGCCTGAAGGGCTCATAATCCCAAAAATCTTATATCCCGGCATTGCCTGGCGGTAAACTGCCAGGGCCGGTTCATCATACTGGGATCCCATTATCGGAACGAAGACCTTGTTGTTGAGGATAAATGAATTGGTATAGGGCTGGTTCTGGGGTGTGTTGACCCGGTAAATTTCATAAGGCACGCCCCACGGGGTTGTAACCGACGCAAAGTAAGCAACGGTTGCCTCTATTTCGTCGTATTGCGGGTGGGAGGGAGGCACCGACCGTATCAGGATTTTATTGGTGGCCAGATATTTGCCCCAGCAGTCGATGTGGTCTATGTAAGTATTGTTGGGATCTTCAACAACGTGGTAATCGTTGACGCCTAAATACGCCTGCATCTTCTGATTGACCTGGGCAGGGGTCTGTGTCGGATTTTCCGTATACGCTATGGTTGTTGATGCGGCCATTCCGTAACTGTCGCTCATATAGTTTCCGCCGGTTTGCACCACATTCATTCCGAACCACGGGATTCCGAGGGACTCTGCAACCACTTTGGGTATTTCATCATCACCGGGTCGTGGCCGGTTGTAAGGGAAGTCAACAATGCCGATCTGACTGTTGCCGAAGGCAATAAACCACGGGCCGTAATCACGGGTCCAATAACTGTCGGTAGGTGCGTAAATAAAATTGCAGTTCTGCAGGTTAACGCCCGCCTGCGTATAGATATTTCTGACGGTATTTTCCTGTGAAAGGCTCGTAACCAGGGTGGTAACAATGGCATCGCGGGCCATCTCCCTTATCAGCGAAACCGGAATACCGAAAGGATAACGGACAAGCACACCTTTGGACCGTTCAAATTCACCGAGGCTGAAAACTGCTCCTTCAGGTGGATCTGTCTCGACAAATCCACGGCCGATCAGGTGCCTGTTCAGCTGCTCCTCCGGCGTCATATGATGGGTGAGCGGCTGTTGAGAATACCTGGTCATCTCCTGCGCATTCGAATGCAGCGTAAGCGCAGTAAGCATCAGCATTGCCAGGCTTTTGTTAATTGATAATTTCATCTGTAAAGGTTTATTTCCCGACGGGCAAAGTTAAAAAAATGTTGTTCTGACTGGAATATTTTAACCGGGTCCGTATCCGCAGTTTTCATTCCATCAGGTCAGAGGATAACTGAAATTCTGCAGCTCAGGTAATAATAAATCTGATGCTGAACTTCGGCAGAAGTCCGGATATTACTTTTCAGCGTTGAACGCATTAACGTCATAACTCCGCATTTTATTCAGGAACGCAAGTATGCCCCCTTTTTCAGACGTTTTCGCATTGTTTTCTTTTGAAGGGAGCGTCAACAGCATGAAGATCTTTTTGACAATCATCTTTGAAAATGTTTATTTTTGTTACCGGTTAACTGGAATACATGGGATCAGATTCTGAAAAACTTACTTTGCTGGCCCTTCGCCGGGGCGATCAACAGGTCTTTGAATCTGTTTTCAGGGAGTACTATGAACCCTTGTGTATTCATGCCCGCAGGTATGTGATCGATCCGGAAGCTGCCGAAGAGGTGGTTCAGGATATGTTTTTCAAAATGTGGGACAGGCGCGATTCACTGGTAATTAATACCTCACTGCCTGCATATCTCTATAAGGCCGTAAGCAACCATGCGCTCAACTATATCAAATACCAGCGGCTTGCCCGCCAGTATCAGGATTATGTGGGTTTTGCCACAGGCGGCGATCAGGCTGCCTCGGGGCATGATACCCTGGTGCATAACGACCTGGAGCACAGGTTCAGATCACTGGTTGTATCCATGCCGGAGCGTCGCCGGATGATCTTTGAAATGAGCAGGTTTGAGGGTCTGAAATATGGCGAAATCGCCAAAAAACTCAACATCAGTATTAAAACCGTGGAAGTTCAGATGTCGAAAGCCCTCGAGTTTATGCGTGATAAGCTGAGCGATTACCTGCCTTCCTGGTGGTGGGTTTTGCTCTTTTTGAATTTGTTTTAAAAAATTGTTAAAAATTTATTTAACACCCAATAGGGGTAAAAACGTTTTCGATTGTCTTATTGCTGAAGAAAGTTCAAATAAATACAATGCTCTTTAAGAATACTAAATATAAACGTCTCATCATCAAGATGATACAGGGCGAAGCCTCCCCTGAAGAGCAGCGTATTGCCAAAAAATGGATTGACGCATCGTCGGCTAACCGCAGGATTTTTGAAAATTATAAGGGCCTTTTGTTGCTGACAGGTAAAAAACAGGTCAGCTACGATACCGACAAAGCCTGGGCCAGACTGCAACAAAGAATCTCTTCTGCAGATCATTCCACAGCTCCTGTTCATCCCATTTCAAAACGGCGCAGGCAAATCGTAAGGTATGCTTCCGTTTCGGGTATTGCAGCCATGCTGCTGCTTGCCATCGGTTTATTTACTATACTCAATCAGAAACCTGAAATACGGCAATTCTCCTCAACAGAATCCGTTTCAGGGCAATTCCTTCTTCCCGACGGATCCTCCGCAGTGCTTAACGCGAATTCATCGGTTAATTATCCTGAATGGTTTGCCGGCAATACACGGGAAATCTCTATCTTTGGAGAGGCGTTTTTTGAAATAAGCCATGATGCCGCTAAACCTTTTATTGTGCATGCTTCCGGTCTTGATATCCGGGTAGTGGGGACTTCATTCGCTGTGGAAGCAGATCCCGGGGCTGACTTTGTAAAGGTAATTGTGAATACCGGCAAAGTGCTGGTGTATCCTTCAGGCTTGGATCCCGAAAAGGCAACAACCTCCGGGCGGTTGCTCGAAGCAGGCGAAATGGCTACCTACAGCAGGGAATCCGGACAGATTGTAAAAGGTGTGAATGATAACCTTAATTTCCTGAGTTGGAAAACCGGCATTCTGGTGTTTAAGGAAACCAGGCTTTCAGAAGTGTTCAAAGCGCTTGAATCAAAATACAGGGTCAGCTTTATTTCAAGCAATCCTGATTTGTTAAACCAAAGATTGACAGCCCGTTTTGAAAAAGAGTCTCTTGATCAGGTATTGGAAACACTCTCGCTTATCTTTAATGCTGAATTCGAGATTCAGGAATCAAAGGTACTGGTGCGATAACCAATATATTGTTTTTCGCCTGGTTAACGCTTTATTTCAAGGGGAATCCACCCTCCAACAAAAATTTTCTTCAGGTTTTATTTTCCTGTCAGCGCTTTTGTGCCTGGCCCCGCATGCTGTTTCCGCCCAGACGGTGAAGCCGGATGAGCCTGTTACACTTACCGTTGTGGACGAACCCCTATCCGCGCTGATGGAACGCCTTACGCGAAATACAGGAGTTACCTTTTCCTATAACCCCGATCAGCTGAATACGTCAAAGACCTTCACCCTGAACTTAGTCAGAAAACCGTTGCATGAAGTGCTTGACATCCTTTTTAACGGTTCGGGATTCGGATACCGCCATACCGGAAACCAGGTGGTGGTCTATAACCTGACCCCTGAGACCAAAGCGGATCCGGAAACGAAACAGAACAGGGAAGATCCATCACCCGCCAATGCTATTACCACCATTGTAAGAGATACTGTTTACCTCACGCAAAGAGAGGTCAGAACCGATACACTGACACTCAGGGATACCCTGGTCAGGTTCGATACGGTTTTTATCCTGCGCAAGTCGCCGGATGACCGCATCGGGAAGGAGGATATTTTTTCCGACCTTGAAGCGCTGTCGAAAGAACAGACCCGTGAACTCAGGGTATATGCAGGGGTGACCTTGTCATGGCTTGCAGGCCGGACTGATTTCACCGGCACTCCGGGCTTTGATGCAAAGGTTGCCGATTACCGGAAATTTCATTCTGACAGGCAATTATCCGGAAGCGCCGGGGTCGAGGTTCAGGTCAGTTATGCCAGGGTTGCCCTGGCCTCCGGCCTGATGTTTACCAGTTTCGGGCAAAACCTCGATTATAGTTATCAGATCACCTCCGGCGGATTTTTCAGGAAAGATACCCTGGATGCTTATTTTACCCTTTCCGGAGCAGATACCAACTGGTTTTATGTAATGGATTCCACTTACATCCCGCTCAACCTGCAGAAATACGGATACAATTCCCTGATCCGGAGAAACTACACGGAAATCCCGTTGACATTTCAATACAATTTACCTGTGGCCCAGATGTTGATCTATCTCAGGGCCGGCCTGATTGCCGGCATAAACACGGGAGGGAAAGGACTGTACATTCTGACTGACCGTGAAGGAGCAGGTGATATTACTGAGTTGGATGTCAGGGCCGTGGTCTTTTCAGGTTTAATTGGCGCCGGAGTGATGCTGCCTGTGCATAAAAAGCTGATATTCCAGTCAGGAGTGCTATATCGCCGGCAATTGCAGGGTGTTTATAAAAACTTCCCGGTCGATACCCGCTATGGCGCCCTGGGAATAAATGCCGGATTGCTCTATAAATTCTGAACCTCTGATGCGCACATCTTACTTCATGAACTGCATTGATATACAGCTAAAATAGAAATTTCAGAAGCGCATAAGATACCCCATTCAGTATTTATCAGGAAATTATTATGTATTTTTGTTTGATAAAAACTATTTTCCGGATCGGCTTTACCCGGGACTGACCTAACATATTGCTACTGGAATGAATTATAGGATCCGCCGGTTTTGTTTCATTTCTTTGCTCCTGATACTGACAGGCTTCAGGCCACTTGCTGCCCAGGAATATGTCGGCGGACTTATTACTGAGAATACGGTTTATACCCCCGCGCTGAATCCATATATTGTTATTGAGTCATTGATTGTTCCCGAAGGGGTTACCCTTACTATTATGCCGGGAACGCAACTTTATTTTATGATTCGCACCAGCCTGAGGATAGAGGGGGGGACGCTGCTGGCCGGGGGCACACCGGACAATCAGATATTGTTCGATTCACACAATCCCTCAGGAGATACGGATAAGAAATGGGACGGGATAAATATTTTTGTTTCCCGCACCATTGCCGATGATGAAGGAAATTATCTAGGCGGTAATCTGCTTAGTCATGTCCTGATCAGGCAAACCACCACCGCCCTGGTTTTATCGGATACCGCGCTGATCCATGCTCCGGATATACAGATCATGAACAGCGATTATGGTGTTTATCTTCAGTCAGGTGCCTCGCTGTTCCTGAAGAATTCAATTATTGACGCATGCAGCTACGGCATGTACATTAAAAATTCGGGGGATAATATCATCAGCGGCTGCCAGGTTACCAATTGTGATATCGGCATATTTTTCCCTTCCAACAACATCAGCCGGAATAACCGCATAACTGACAATAACCTGAGCTTTAACAGGAATATTGCACTGTTTATGAGCATAGGCCAGGGAAACATCCAGCACAACCTGATTTCTGGGAATACGGTCGCCTTCAATAACATCGGACTGCATATCGGCAACGGCGGGAACAACGACCCGGGTTTGAACAGCATCAGCAATAACATCATCAGGAACAACGATATCGGGCTTAAGCTTTCACAGGATGCGGACACCATCAGGGACAACCTGATTGAGTTGAATGAAACCGGGCTTATGCTCAGCAAAGCGGCAATCAGCAGCATCGAAGGAAATACAATCAGGCAGAATACAGGGTGGGGAATGCTGATGACGGACGGATCAAACAATAACCTGATTACCGGAAATAATATATATGACAATGCGGCCGGGATCAGGGTCACCCATAAGGATTTCAAATATTCGGTCAACAATCGTTTTGAATACAATATGGTTTCAGGGAATGCGGAAGAGGCATTTCTTTTTGAAGCCGGCCCCCAGCTTGGTATCCACAACAATTCAATTCAGGGGGTCAGGGATACGGCCGTGTTTGTAAACCGTTTCGAAACCGACCTTCATGCTGAGGGAAACTATTGGTTTACCAATGATACCCTGGTGATTGATTCCCTGATTTTTGACGTATATGATCAGCCTGTCCTTGGAGAAGTGATATACAAGCCGTTTCTCTATCAGCCCGATCCGGTAGCGCCGGTTTCCAGGCCCCGCATGGTGGTTAAACGGCAGGTCGGACCTGATGTGCTGGTAAACTGGCTACCCAATTCAGAATCTGATCTTGCTGGTTACAAGGTTTATTATGGCCTGAATCCTGATGGCTCATTCAGCCAGATCGCCGATGCAGGTTCGGATACCCTTTTTGTAATCAGTGCATATGACCTGGCCGAAACCATAGCTGTTACTGCATACGATACGGATGCTGACGGTATCAGGGACCAGGTTGAGGGACACGAAAGCGCTTATAGCTATGCGGTTGCCGGCCCATGGGCGGGAGGGGATGCTTCCATTTGTGAAGATACGTACTTTGTGACCGGAAGTGCCACCGCCATAGACTATCAGCACTTATTCTGGGAAACAGATGGCGACGGGGCCTTTGTCAATCCTCAGGCGCTCAGCACCCGGTATGTCCCGGGTCCCGCCGATATTGCCGCCGGCTCAGTAAACCTTACCCTTGGCATCGTCAATGCAGATTATACCCTTTATGACCGGATGCTGCTTACCATCATGGGTCAGCCATCGGTATTTGCCGGCAATGATACCGTCGTAAGTCCGGAATCCGGATATTACAGCAGTGCTGCAACCGCTTCGGATTATAACGGTTTGTTATGGACAACATCCGGTGACGGGACTTTTGACAACCCTGCGCAACTATTGACACATTATTCCCCCGGAAGTTCAGACCTTGAAGCCGGTTCGGTTATACTGACGCTTTACCTGCAATCAGAGTGCGGTGACATCAATGATGAACTACTGTTGACGGTTAAGCCTGCATTCAGTATTTCGGGCAGGTTATTGTACGAATCAGGCCCGGTGGCTGGCGGCGTTGTGTTGGCCATGAACAGGGAGGAAGCCGGAACGCGGGCTGTTGCACTTGCGCAATCGGCGGAGGACGGGAAATTCATTTTTAATGAATTACCGGCCGGTTCCTACTATCTTTTTGCACTTGGTGAGCCGTCATTGTATGCCGGATTTGTTCCTTCCTATTACGCTTCCGGCTCATTCTGGCAACCAGCCTACCTGCTTCCCCTCGATGCTGATGTTTATGATGTAGATATCCGTCTGGAAGGACTTGCTAATACTGTTCCGTCCGGTGCGGGCTCCATCAGCGGAACCTGCACCTATCCGGGGGATGCCGGCAGGGATGCGGATATTTATAATGAATCCTGGTTTGATCCTGCCGGCCCGCCTGCCACAACACCGGGTTACCTGCCTGCACCCAATCATGTGGTGTACCTGATGAATCCTTCACTTACCCGTATCATCCGTTGGGCACTTTCCGATATGGAAGGGAATTTCAACTTTGAATCATTACCTTTCGGAACATACCGCCTGTGGGGTGAAAAAGCAGGTTATACCAACGCGCTTTCACCGTTGATTACGCTGTCGCCCCTCCATCCGGATGCAGAAGATGTGGTGATGAGTGTGAACAATCAGAAAATCAGCATTCAGGTGCCGGATCCCGGCAAGGATGGTGAGGATATTCCGTTCCTTTATCCCAATCCGGCCGGTGAAAGAGTATGGGTAAACCTCCCGTGGTCCGAATCTCCGGTAAGGTATGAAGTGGAATTATATAGTTCAACCGGGCAGAAAGTCCTGACAGCGTCATTTACCTCCGGTTTCAGCGGTGCAAACAGTTTTCTTGATGTTTCCGGGCTTGCCGCCGGAATTTATCCCTGCCTGCTCAAAGATGAGTCTGGCAATATCCGGTATATGATATTAAGTGTTGCCAGGTAGTTCCATCCCTTTTAACTGCATCTGCCCTGCTTTATCATGTCTTTAAATGCAGGTTCGTTTTCCCCGAAGCGCTGTTCTTTCCTGCTGATAGTCAGGTGCTGATTGAGAGCATCCGGACAATTCCGGGCCGGTTTTTAGCAATGCAGCGGGTGTATAGAGACCTGAAAGGTTAACGCCGGGATCTGATTACACTCTTTTGTGTAGGCCAAGTGCCTTATAATGAGCCAGATATTCATTATTTTAAAGCCACAGCTAAATTTCAATAACGGATGTTTTGTATTGGCATAAATTACTATATTTGCGTCCGGAAAAGGCAGCCACCCGCAAAACTCTTACCTTGCTACCAACCTTTTCACGCTATACTATTCCTTACAGGCTGCCCGGACCCGGAATCTGATCACCGGAAGAGGTTTGTCCCGTCCGAAAATCAGCATTTCCGGTATTACTTTTGCCCGGATTTACCATAAATAGTGGTTTCCGGAATTATTTGCGGGAAAATAACAGAATTATTGAAAAAAAGTGACGAACGGAATAGGGGTAAAACCGGTTTCGGTTGTCTTTAACTAAAAGTACCTTTATAAAGGTTAGTGCCTGTCAGCATATTGATATATTGTGTTTTAGTACAGGTCAGATCTAAGGGCTTTTAATTGTCAGCGTGGAATTGAGATTGAACAAAGATTTTCTGTACGGAACAAAATCGGGAATTTCTATTGATCTCTGATGTTGGATTATCTGTAATAAACTGAGAAACTTGGCTAACAGAATGACCATTTTTCCATCTGCTTTGCCTCATCCGGAAGCCGGTAAGCAATACCCTTCCGGAATTGCGGTTTGCATCCTTTCCGGATTCCCGGTTCGCTTCATTGCGCATGAATTTTCTGGTTTGTTTATCCGGTCCTCAGACCTGCCACTTAGCGGGAGGTTGATGAATAGCTAAAGATTATTAATACCATAAAGTCACCCCTCCGGGATAATTATCTCCAAGGGTTTTTTCTTTGAAATGTTAACCAGTAAACAATAATTGATCAATTAAAATTGTCAGTCTGACAGAAAGGAGGCACACAAAAGAGAAGCATGATTTATTAACCGTATTTCAATCTCCTCTTTATTGAGGAATGAAATAAATAATCATCATCAGTTCACTTTAAGTTTAATTAAACAAGTAAAACAAACAAAATGAGAAAGTTAATTACGCTGACTCTGGCAGTTCTGCTCTCATTTGCTGGATTATTTTCATATGCTCAGGTGACTTCACCTAAGGAGCAGATGATTCTTCAGCAGGAGATGGATCTGCATGGACCCGAAGTAGTGGTTCCATTGTCACCTGAGGGAAGTAGCAGGGCTATCGGCGACGACTGTATCACACCTATCGTGATTCCGTCGTTCCCCTATACCGATGTGAATACCACCGTTGGACGTGGAAACACTTACAGTGAAACGTGTATGGGTTCTTATGATGGTGGTGAGGATATTATTTATCAGTTCACCATTACCGGTACCTATAACGTTACCGCCCAGCTGAATCCTGGTCCGACTACTTACACAGGTGTCGGGATTATGAATGCATGTCCTCAGACCGGAACATGCCTTGCATTATCAACCAGTAGTACTGCTGCTCCGCATCAGGCATCTGCTGTGCTTACACCCGGTACCTATTACATCATGATAGATACCTGGCCTTCACCCAACAACATTCCTTCGTTCACCCTGAATGTTACCCTGAGCGCTCCTCCGCCAACTTTCCCGGCATACGGTTTCATGGCTTCTTCCGGAACCTACACGGAAATTACCGGAGGCATCGCTGTAGGAACTGAAACGGCTGATGATCAGTACTATGTTGATCCTGCAGTTCCTGCCGGAAGCTCCACTAATAATGGACCCGGTTTCGATATTGGATTCCCCTTTGTATTCAATACAGAAACCTTCGACCGTTTAGGTATCAACAATAACGGATGGATTGCCCTGGGTAACAGTGCGCTTACTCCGTCTGTAAATCTGCAGACCGCTTCAGCATACAATCCGCTGAGTGCAGCTTCAACGGCAATCCCTGCTTATCTGCGCTCAAGAATTGCTGCCTTTGGCCGCGATTTACAGGCTCAGACCGGATCATCCATCAGGGTTGAAACCATTGGTACAGCCCCCAACCGGATTTGTGTAGTTCAGTTTAAAAACTACAGAAGGTACGGTGGAGCTGGTGAGAGCCTGAATTTCCAGGTTCGTCTGCACGAAACCATCAATATGGTTGAAATCGTTTATGGTGCAAATACAACCACCAATACAACCGCAACTACTGCGCAGGTTGGTTTGGGTGGAAGCCTTGCAGGCATTTTCATGAACCGTACTTCAACAACCGATTGGGCGGCCTCCATTGCAGGTACAGCCAATACCGCCACTATGACCTTCAGCAATGTAGTTTATCCTGCTGATGGCCTTACCTATACTTTTGGTCCCATGGCTCCTCTGGCAGCTCAGTATTCTTCGCCCGCTAACGGTGCGGTCGGAATGCCTGTCGATGTAGGTTTATTCTGGGCCCCCAACACCTCAGGCGGTGGAAGTCCCGATGGATATTATGTATATCTGGGAACTGACAACCCTCCCACCAATATTGCAAACGGCGTGGATGTTGTAAACGTTCTTACATATACCCCTGCTGCTGCCCTGAATACTGCCACCCAGTATTACTGGCAGGTAGTACCTTATAACACAATTGGTAATGCAACAGGCAATGCTACCTGGACATTTACCACAACCGCCGGTATCGGCTCACTCGAAGGGTTTACCACCAATGGATTCGGAATTCCCCTCGGGGGCGTTTCAATCAGCTTGTTTAACGGGCTGAATACCATTTCAACCACTTCTGCAGTCAACGGAGCTTATGCTTTTACCGATATCTCTGCCGGTAATTATCAGTTAACAGCTACACTTACAGGATACAACAACACAGTTATGGATGCAGTCGTTGAGCCATCAACAACTATTTACCAGAACGTTGCCATGCTGCGTCCTTCCATGGCCGTAACGCCTAATCCTTACAGTGTTGCTGTAAACCCCAACGAAATGGTTGACGGTGCCATCAACATTGCCAACAACGGCGACGGTGTGCTTACATGGAATGCAACTGTTGCGTTTACCTCACCTGGTCCTAACAACTGGCTGACCATTGGCCAGACCAACGGAACCATTGCGGCCTATACCAACTTCAATGTTCCCATGGCCTTCAACGCCAGCGGACTTGCAGCAGGTACCGTGAAAACAGCCGAGGTGACCTTTACTTCATCGAATCCCAATGTCGGAACGGTAGTAGTTCCGGTTACCATGACCGTTGCAGGCACCCCGCTGAATGTTCCTTTTGACCTTACAGCTAACCTTACCAACCCTGTTGATGGTGTTGTTACCCTGAACTGGTCATACGGCGGAACCCGTGATTTCCTCTATTTCGTGGTAAAACGCGACGGAGCACAGGTTGGTGTAACCAACAATACAACCTTCACCGAAACCCTGCCCGCCTACGGCGTATATTCATACACCGTTCAGGCTGTATTTGATGAAGGCAACTCTGCGCCTGCAGGACCGGTTACCATCGAGTGGGCCAATCCTGTGCTGGTGCTGAACCCGGCTTCTCTTTACAATGAGCAGTATCCCAATACCAGCGAAGGCGTTACTTTCCGCGTATCAAATACCGGTGAAGGCACCCTTGCTTTCTCATTCCCCGAGTATGCTGCACGTCAGCTGGTAAATTCTCCTGACTTCACCCCCAACGTACGCTCCATGGTTGAGCCCGTTGCGGTTGAAAAGGGCGAAGTTGATCCTACCGACGGCATGGGCAACCGCAACCTCCGTGGTGCAGGTGGTCCCGATGAATTCGGTTACATGTGGATCGACAGCGACGAAGCCGGCGGACCCGCTTTCGTATGGAATGATATTTCTGCTACCGGAACCCTGGTTACCGGACTGTCAGATGACAATGTTGTAGGACCCTACAACATTGGATTCTCATTCCCGTTCTACGAAAACACTTACTCGCAGGTGAACATCAGCTCAAACGGTTACCTGATTTTCGGAAGCACTTCAAGTTCACTTTCAAATCAGAATATTCCGAGCACAAGCACCCCCAATAACCTGATTGCATGGTGCTGGGATGACCTTCACGGTGCTGGCCCCGCTTCTGCCGTTTACTATCAGAACATGGGCGATTACTGGGTAATCCAGTTTACCAACTACAATGAGTATCCCTCATCATCAGCCGGCAGAATTACCGCTCAGGTACATCTGCATCAGAACGGTAACATCATGATGTATTACAACACCATTGTAGGAGGTTTTGATATTTCCAGTGCAACTGTTGGTATTGAAAACAGTGCAGGAACCATTGCAACCAATATTAATTACAATAGTGCTTATCTGCATGATGGTCTGGCTGTATGGATTGGTGTACCCGTTCCTACATTCATCACTTCAGTAGTTCCCGCTCAGGGACAGGTTGCCCCCGGCGAATTTGTTGACGTGGTTGCCACCTTTACCTCAGATGATGAAAATTATCCGGTTGGAACACACAATGTTGAGCTTGAGCTGAACACCAACGACCTGGCCAACGAGATCGTGATGATCCCCGCCACCATGGTTGTTTACAACCCGGGTATGATCGCCGGTACCGTTACCAGCGCTGTTGATGGTTCGCCCATCCACGGTGCCGTTGTAACTGCCGGTATGTATTCAGCCACTACCACCGAAGAAGGTGAGTATTCCATGATCGTGGATGCCGGCACCTATGATATGTCATTCTCAAAAACCGGTTTCACCACCGAATTTGTGACAGGCGTTGTAGTTACCGAAACCAATACCACCGTAGTTGATGCAGAACTTGAAGAGGAATTCTATCCTCCTACACTTGTACATGCAGTAGTTAACGAGGCTGACACACAGGTAGAAGTTACCTGGGGTCTCCCCGAGCCCAACTACGAAGTACTGTACGATGACGGTACAGCTGAAAACTATGCTGCATGGGCATTACCCGGCAACATGAACGCTGTGAAATTCACCCCTGCCGGATATCCCGCAACCATTTACGGTGGCCGTATCTATGTAGGTGATGGCAGCTTCCCCAACAACAACACAGGATTCCTCGGAACCACCTTTGGCGCAGTTGTTATTGATGATGACGGTGCAAACGGACTCCCGGGAACCGTTCTTGATTCTATCGAAGTAACGGTTAATAACCTCGGATGGGTTGATTTCTCAGGTCTCAGCGCAACCATTACCGAAGGTAGTTTCTACCTTGGCATGGTTCAGGGCGCAACTTCGCCCAACTGTGCTCCGGTGGGTATCGACCAGACCATCCCGACCCTCTACCGCAGCTACTCACGCAACGTGAGCGCCGGTGGGAACTGGGCACTTTCTCCGTTCCAGGATATGATGATCCGTGCTTTTGTGAACGGTCCTGTTGCAACCGATGTAGCCCGTAACGCTTCCAACGAAGTAAGGACTCCGGTTAAACAGCGCGCCCTGATTTCACAGTCGGCACCCATTGCCCAGGCAGGTGTTGAAGGTGAAGGACAGTATCTTGCTATCCAGGATTCTGAGCGTGGTGTTACCAGTTACAAGGTATGGCGCGTGAGCGGTTTCGACCCGAATGCTGGTCCTGAAGCCGGAACCCTTACCCTGCTCAGCGGTACTGTTGCCAACACCAATTATACCGATATCGCTTACGGCCCGCTGCCCGAGGGATGGTATGCCTATGCAGTAGCCACCAATTACACCAATGGCGGAGAATCAGAAAAAGCTTACTCCAACATCGTAGGCCATAAGAAACTGGTTACCGTTACCTGTAATGTAAGCCTTACCACCGGCGGAAGCCCTGCAGGTGCTGTTGTGAGCCTCACCGGTTTGGATTATCCTTACGAAGTGTACACTGCAACTGTACCTGAAGATGGTACCGTGGTATTTGAAAATGTATGGAAAGGCAATTACACCCTCTTCGCAGCCAAGGTTGGTTTCGACGATTATGTAATTACCCCCAACATCACCTCGAACCGTACGTTTGATATTCTCCTCCTCGAGAAGAAATACAAACCGCGCAACCTTTATGTAGACGACCTTACCCTTGTTGCTACCTGGGATGAGCCGCTTGCAATTGCTACCGCCGAAGATTTCGAAGGCAGTGTATTCCCGCCGGCAGGCTGGCAGGCACTGACCCAGAGCACCACCGGATGGTATGCTACCACCAATGGAAGCAGCTCTGCGTTTGCCATTCCTCCGCACACCAAGTATGCCGTCAGCAACGACGACGCTGAAAACGGAAACGGATGCTGCGATTATCTGATCACTCCGGAAATGGACTGGACAGATCTTCCGACTTACCGTCTGAACTTCGCCAGCTACTTTGATGGTTCTTATGGACAGAGTGCATATGTTGAGCTCAGTACAGATGCTGGTGCTACATGGACAGTGATCAGTTCAATGGTTGCTGCTCCCGGCGCATGGCAGGATATTGAAATCGACCTTGCACAGTTCTCAGGTGCTTCTGGTCTCAACAGTGTATGGGTTGCCTTCCACGCCGATGATAATGGTGCATGGGCATCAGGCTGGGCAGTCGACGACATCCAGATTGCTTCAGGTGGTGTTCCCCTCCAGGGATACGGTGTATTCCTCGACGGAACCCTCGTTGACAATACCCCTGATCAGACTTATACCTATACCAACCTGAACTTCGGTCAGGAATACCTCGCCGGTGTTGCTGCACTGTTCAGCTCGGGATATTCTGAACTGGATACCTATCTCTTCAGGTCACGCTACCTCATTCCTCCTGACAGTCTCGAAGGTATGAGCCCGCTGGGAACTGACTACGCTCACCTTACCTGGCTGCCTCCGACTTCGCCCACCGGCCTTGGTGATAACCAGGATCGCGTTGTGGCAACTGAGACCCAGGCTGCTGCTGATGTAGTTGCCGTGCTTACCCCGCGTACCTTCCCGCAAACTAATGTACCGCTTGCTTCCAACAGGAACGTGCTTTACGACAACGGACCACTGGTTAACAGCCCGGGCACCGGTTCAGGCGGAGCAGATGAAAGCATCCTCCAGACCGGACTTGGTATGGGTACTTATGGATTCGGGATGCAGCAGAGTGCAGGCAACAGTGTTGCTGACGACTTTGAAGTTACCGGAAACTGGAATGTCCAGAACATTGAATTCTTTGGTTATCAGACCGGCTCAAGTACTTCAAGTACATTTACCGGTGTATACTGTCGTGTTTACGATGGAGCTCCCAATGCCGGCGGAACAGTAATCTGGGGTGACCTGGTTACCAACCGTATGATTAGTACTGAATGGTCTAATATCTATCGTAACGACAACGGCCCCGGCGGATCTACCGATCGTCCGATAATGCGTATTGTTGCCGAAACCCCCGGACTTACCCTTTCACCCGGAACCTATTGGGTTGAATGGCAGACGACCGGTTCACTCTCGAGTGGTCCATGGGTACCTGCAGTAACTATCAATGGTGAGACTACAACCGGAAATGCTCTTCAGTATACCGGTTCATGGGCTGCACTTGTTGACGTAGGACCTCAGGGCTTACCGTTTATCCTCAATGGCACCGGTGGTGGCTCAGGCGGCGGAAGTGTTCCTTCCAACCTGCTTGGTTACAACCTGTATCGTGATGATATGCTTGCTGCTTATGTTGAACATCCTCAGACTGAGTATTTCGACCTTAACCTTGCACCTGCAACTTACAGCTATCATATCACAGCCGTTTATGACCTCACTCCTTATGGTTTTGCCGGTCAGACCGGAGAATCCATGATTGAAGGTCCGGTTGATGTAACTGTTTCCTATGGCTACGAACTGCCGTTTGTTGAAAACTTCAATACCGGTCTGTTCGAAACCAACCAGTGGACTGTTGACGGAGACAACTGGAGAATTGCCGGTCAGGTTGGAAATGATGCACCTTCTGCAGAATTCTATTTCAATCCTGTAACCAGTGATTACACCCAGTCGCTCACCAGCTACTATATGATTGGCAGTGGTATCATCGATGGCAAGATCATGCTTGATTTTGACCTGAAACATACCCTTGTTAATCCTACCGAAGAGGAAAGCCTGGCTGTGGAAGTTTACAACGGTTCTTCATGGATCCAGGTTGTGGAATACACCAACGCTGAATCCTTCGATTGGGAAACCAAGAGTGTTGACATTACCAACCAGGCCAAGGGCAAGGTATTCCGTGTACGTTTCACCGCTTCCGGTGTTGCTACCACCGATATCTTCAACTGGTTAGTTGACAATGTTCACATCTACCGTGTATGTGCTGAGCCGATCAACCTGACTGCAGATGTTAACTTCCCCTACCTCGAGCAGGTAGTACTGAACTGGGAAGCTCCTTCAGGATCAGGCCCCGGCCCTTCAGGATGGCTTGCATGGGACAATGGCGTGAATACTGATGCCATCGGTCTGCAAGGCGGCGGTACCTTCAACGTTGCTGTAAGGTTTACCCCGACCCAGCTGGCACAGTATGCCGGAACCAGCCTGACCAAGATCAGGTTGTTCCCCTACGGTCCCGGTGGATCAATCACGCTGAAAGTATGGACTGGTGCCAACGCATCAACCCTTGTACTTACCCAGCCGGTTGCTTCTTACACTGCAGGTGCATGGAATGAGTTTACGCTCAATACTCCTATCCCTGTTACGGGCGCTACTGAACTGTGGTTTGGTTACGCTGTTACCCACACCGCAAACGACTACGTTGCTGGTTGCGATGCCGGTCCTGCCGTTGCAGGTTTCGGCGATATGCTGTCACTCGACGGTTCTGTTTGGGAATCTATGGCAACTGCCTATGGCCTGAACTACAACTGGAACCTCCAGGGATATGTTGAAACCCTCGACGCCGTTGCTTCAGTACTTACTCCGCTGAGCGATCCTACCGTTTACGGCACCGTTTCACAGATTGAGCGTGGCAACCTGCCTGCACTTCCGGGTGCTGCATTGCCTGCTGAGATCAGCAGCAGCCGAGCACTTGTTGGTTACAACATCTTCCGCGATGGTGTTATGATCGGTTCGACCACTGAAACCACTTACATCGATGCTGACGAAGCACTCGATCTGTACAATGAGTATTGCTACACTGTAACCGCTGTTTACGAAGACTGCGAAAGCGGTATGTCGGAAGAGGCATGTGTTGTTCTCACCAATGTTCCCGTTGTTGAAAACAGCCTGCGCGTTTACCCGAACCCGTCGAACAGCGTGGTTAACATTGAACTTACCGGCAACATCAGCCAGGTGGTTGTATACAACTACCTCGGTCAGGTTGTTTATGAGAACAATGTAACCGGTGCTCAGACCATCCAGCTCAACGTACGCAACTACGAATCCGGAGCTTACCTTGTGAAATTCATCAGCAGGGAAGGCGAAAGTTTCACCAAAAAAGTGGTTGTTACCCGCTAGTCGTTAATTCGATATTCATAGCGCACTGAACCGCGCTGCAAAGGGGCTCCGTAAGGGGCCCCTTTGCATTTAACAGATTATGCAACAACTTAAGCAGCTATGAAATTTTTTTATTTTTTTCTAAATCAATAAGCCGCTGAACTTCAATGCAGGACAATCATCCGTAATTCTTTTTGCAGAAAAAATAGAAATCGTGAATAGGGGTAAATCTGTTTTCAGTTGTCTGTTAAATGAAATGGTTGGATTTTATCCGGCTTTTCAATTACTTTGCAGAACTTAAAAAGCCGGGTTCACTGAAGCCCGGGTGAATGATTTGCTTATCTTTACTTACGGAATGGCTTAACGAGGAACGCTGGAATTTAAACTACAACTGCTTGACTGACTTGTACTACTACATTCCGGATACTACCGGAAATTCTGCTATGTGCCCTTCAGAGATCCACCCCGGATTTTTCTGCACGGGTAAATTTTGTTTTTATACACTCCGTTCCCGCTCTGTGCGGATCTGCCATCAACCTGCGTTTTCACTGCCTCAGAAACACAACGCGATCTTTTACCGCTGGTTGTGATACTATAGTTGCCCGGCTATGCCGGTGCAGCCGTATTGCTGTAATGTCTGTTTTTTGATTTCACAATAAATTGCATGTTAAGATGCAGAAAGGAGGGACCCGGATTTAGAGTATCAGAAAACCTAACACTACGTTTGGCGCACTTCCGGGAGGAACTGCCCGGACAACTATGATTACTATTTATTTACTTAATTAAACTTAACATGAACTTAAATCTTCGCAAAATCAAAGCCATCACGCTTACCATGATGGCCGTACTTTTGACCGTTGGTTCCTCATTTGCCCAGAATCTTTCTGAAGGCTTTGAGGGAACTGATTTTCCGCCGGCAGGCTGGAAGGTTATCAACGGTGGCGATGCCAACACATGGGTCAGGTACACTACCACACCCTATGCCGGCACTGCCTGTGCTTCTATCGCCTACGGGTCGACAGCGCACAATGACTGGCTTATTACACCAAAATTGAGACCGATAGCCGGAAACACCGACTTTAGTTTCTGGGCTAGAAATGGAAGTACCACCTTCATTGATGAATTTAACGTGTTGCTTTCAACAACAGGAAACAACGAGAGTGATTTTACAATTACTCTTGCTTCCAATGTTGGACCTGGTACAACATATACTGAATATGTCTACGACTTGTCAGCTTACGCTGGCCAGGATATCTATGTAGCAATTCAGGCTATCTCTACTGACGAGCTCAGGCTGTATGTTGATGAGGTTACCGGACCTGCACTGGCTCCTCCGGACGCCCCGCTGGCAGCCGTTATTGGTCTTCCGCTGAATGGAGGCGTTGGAATTCCCATTTCGACTTCATTAAGCTGGAACCGCAACCCTGCAGGAGATGCTCCTGCCGGATATCTTGTTTATTTCGGTACTGATAATCCTCCTACCAATATTGCCAATGGCGTTGATGTTGGAAATGTGCTTACTTATACTCCGGCTGCTGTTCTTGAATATGCTACCGAGTATTTCTGGCAGATTGTCCCTTATAACGTAACTGGCCAGGCTACAGGCAATGCCACCTGGTCGTTTGCCACCTCGCTTGGTATCGGAACCCTCGAAGGGTATGTTACCAACGGGTTTGGCATCCCTATGGGCGGTGTTGAAATCAACATTGACAATACCCTTACCAATTATACCGTAACCAGCGGACCGAACGGTTTCTATCAGTTTAACCTGGTTCCGGCTGCTAACTATACCTTGACAGCTTCAACTGCGGGTTATAACAATACCGTTCTCAATGTATTTGTTGAGCCGGCTACTACCACTTATCAGAATCTCAGTATGTTGCGTCCCTCCATGGCCGTTACCCCCAATCCTTACAGTGTTGCTGTAAACCCCAACGAATTCGTTGACGGTGCCATCAATATTGCCAACAATGGTGACGGAGCACTTACATGGAATGCAACTGTGGCTTATACATCACCGGGTCCTAACACATGGCTTACCGTTGGAACAACCAATGGTACTGTCCCGGCTTATACCAACTACAACGTGCCCCTGGCATTCAATGCCGGCGGACTTGCTGCAGGCACTGTGAAAACGGCAGAAATAACCTTTACTTCTACACCGAATGTAGGTACTGTAGTTGTTCCGGTTACCATGACCGTTGGCGGAACGGCCATCAATGTTCCTTTCGACCTTACTGCTACCCTTACCAACCCGGTTAACGGCGTTGTTGGTCTTAACTGGTCGTACAATGCCAACCGTTCATTCCTTTACTTTGCAGTAAAACGTAATGGTGTGCAGGTAGGTGTTACCAATAACACTACCTTCAGTGAAACCTTACCTGCTTACGGCGTTTATTCATACACCGTTCAGGCTGTATTTGATGAAGGAAACTCAGTACCTGCAGGTCCCGTTTCCATCGAGTGGGCAAACCCCACCCTGGTGCTGAACCCGACTTCTCTCTACAATGAGCAGTATCCCAACTCCAGCGAAGGCGTTACTTTCCGCGTATCAAATACCGGTGAAGGCACCCTTGCTTTCTCGTTCCCCGAATATGCTGCACGTCAGCTGGTAAATTCACCTTCATTCACTCCCAACGTACGCTCAATGGTTGAGCCTGTTGCCGTTGAAAAAGGCGAAGCTGATCCTACCGACGGCATGGGCAACCGCAACCTGCGTGGTGCCGGTGGTCCCGATGCATTCGGTTACATGTGGATTGACAGCGACGAGGCCGGTGGCCCCGCCTTTGTATGGAATGATATTACAGCAACCGGAACCCAGATCACCGGACTTACCGACGACAGCTACGCCGGACCTGTTGACCTTGGTATCAACTTCCCGTTCTATGCCAATACTTACAGCCAGGTTTACGTTGGATCAAACGGTATCCTTACTTTTGGAAGCGGTTCAACATCACTCAGCAACCAGAATATTCCTGATGCAGGTACTCCCAATGACCTGATCGCATGGTTCTGGGATGACATGAACCCCGGCACTTCAGGTCAGGTTTACTACCAGACCATTGGCGACGAGTTCGTTATCCAGTTCAACAACTACAATGAGTACGGCGGAACCGGCCAGATTACTGCCCAGGTCCGTCTGAACAAGAATGGTAACATCATGCTGTATTACAATACCATCACCGGAGGCCTTGACATTCTCAGCGCCACCATTGGTATTGAAAACGCAACCGGAACCATTGCCACCAATATCAATTACAACAGTGCCTACGTACACAATGGCCTGGCTGTATGGATTGGTCTGCCCACACCTACTTTCATCACTTCAGTTGTTCCCGCACAGGGACAGGTTGCCCCCGGCCAGTTTGTTGACGTTGTGGCTACCTTCACTTCAGACGATGACAACTACCCGGTAGGTACACATAATGTTGAGCTTGAGCTGAACACCAACGACCTGGCCAATGAGATCGTGATGATCCCCGCCACCATGGTTGTTTACAACCCCGGTATGATTGCCGGTACCGTTACCGCTGCTGACGATAATGCGCCTATCCACGGAGCCGTTGTATCAGCCGGTATGTATACCGCTACTACCGACGAGGAAGGTAATTATGCAATTACCGTCGACGCCGGTACCTATACCATGACATTCTCAAAAACCGGTTATACTTCACTGACCGTTAGCGGTGTGGTGGTTACTGAAACCAATACCACTACCGTTGATGCTGAACTGGAAGAAGTGTTCTATGCACCTACCCTGGTTCATGCTGTGGTAAACGAAGCCGATACACAGGTTGACGTTACCTGGGGTTCACCCGAGCCCAGCTACGAAGTGCTGTACGATGACGGCACCGCTGAGAACTATGCTGCATGGGCGCTGCCCGGCAACATGAACGCTGTAAAATTCACCCCTGCAGGATATCCCGCAACCGTTTACGGTGGCCGTATCTATGTTGGTGATGGCAGCTTCCCGAACAACAACACCGGATTCCTCGGAACAACTTTTGGCGCAGTGGTTTACGCCGCTGACGGTGCCAACGGTATGCCCGGAACCGCATTGGATTCTATTTCCGTTACTGTAGACAACCTCGGATGGGTTGATTTCTCAGGCCTCAATGCAACCGTTACCGAAGGTAGCTTCTACCTCGCAATGGTTCAGGGAGCCCAGTCACCCAACTGCGCTCCGGTTGGTATCGACCAGAGCATTCCGACTGTTTACCGCAGTTACTCACGCAGCATCTCTACCGGTGGTGCATGGTCACTCTCTCCGTTCCAGGATATGATGATCCGTGCTTTCATCAGCGGCCCTGTTGCAACCGATGCAGTTCGCATGGCTTCGAACGAAGTAAGGACTCCTTCCAAACAGCGTGCATTGATTTCACAGTCAGCCCCGGTTGCTCAATCAGGCGTTGAAGGTGAAGGTCAGTTCCTCGCTATCCAGGATGGTTCTTCAAACCGCGATGTTACCAGCTACAAAGTATGGCGTGCTGCCGGATTCGACCCGAATGTTGGTCCTGAAGCCGGAACGCTTACCCTGCTCAGCGGTACTGTTGCCAATACCAACTATACCGATGCTGCTTATGGTCCGCTGCCCGAAGGATGGTATGCCTATGCAGTAGCCACCAACTATACCAATGGCGGTGAGTCAGAAAAAGTATTCTCAAACATCGTAGGTCATAAGAAACTGGTTGATGTAACTGTTAACGTTAGCCTCACCACCGGTGGCAGCCCTGCAGGCGCAGTGGTACGCCTCACCGGCATGGATTATCCTTATTCAGTTTACACACAGACCGTTCCCGAGGATGGTACTGTTGTATTTGCTGATGTTTGGAAAGGCAACTACACCCTGTTTGCAGGTAAAGTCGGATTTGATGATTACGTGATTACCCCGAACATCACTTCGAACCGCACGTTTGATATTCTCCTCCTCGAGAAGAAATACAAACCGCGCAACCTGTATGTGGATGATCTTACCCTTGTAGCTACATGGGATGAGCCGCTGGCAATTGCCGTTGTTGAAGATTTTGAAGGTAATGTATTCCCTCCGGCAGGATGGCAGGCCATTACCCAGAATACCAACGGATGGTATGCTACTTCAAACGGAAGCAGCTCATACTTCACCATTCCGGCACATACCAAGTACGCTGTTACCAATGATGATGCTGCAAACGGAAACGGTTGCTGCGATTATCTGATCACCCCCGAAATGGACTGGACCGATCTTCCGACTTACCGTCTGAACTTCGCCAGCTACTTCACCGGTGAATATGGCCAGAGTGCTTACGTTGAAATCAGTACCGATGCAGGTGCTACCTGGACCGTTATCCACACCATGGCTCCGGCTCCCGGCGCATGGCAGGATGTTGAAATCGATCTGGCACAGTTCTCAGGTGCCAGCGGACTCAACAGTGTATGGGTTAATTTCCATGCTGACGACAACGGTGAATGGGCAACCGGTTGGGCTATTGATGATGTTGTCATCGCTTCAGGCGGAGTTCCCCACCAGGGATACGGTGTATTCCTCGACGGAACGCTTGTTGACAATACTCCGGAAACAACCTTCACATACACCAACCTGAACTTCGGTCAGGAATATGTTGCCGGTGTTGCTGCGCTGTTCTCTTCAGGATATTCTGAACTTGACACCTACAAGTTCACCTCACGTTACCTGATTCCTCCCACAAACCTCGAAGGCATCAGCCCGGATCAGACAGACTATGCTCACCTGACATGGGAAGCTCCTGTTACTCCTGCTGATTATGTTGCTACAACTCCGGTCGAGCGCACCGAAATGCCGCTTGCTTCAGTTGAGTACAGCCCGATGGTTTCAAGCGTAACCTATCCGAACAGCCCTGCAACTGATGACCTCTGGGATGTGCTGCTTACCTTCAACACCCAGGTTGCCGGTTATCAGGCTGTGGAAACAGACGGACAATTTATCTATGTTGCTGCATGGAACAGCACCGGATTTGCAAAACACAACCTGGATGGTACCTGGGTTGAAGATTTCACCGTAAGCGGTGCCGGCCAGATCCGTGACCTCGCTTACTACGGCGGATTCTTCTATGGCGGATCAGCCGGTACTTCCATCTACAAGATGGACTTTACCACCAACACCACGGTTGCCACGATCGCAACTTCAGGAGTAACTGTTCGTCATCTTTCATTCGATCCTACCCTCGACGGCGGAAACGGCGGTTTCTGGGCAGGTGACTGGGCAACCATGGCAGCAGTAAGCCTGAATGGTGCTACCCTGCAGACTGTAAGTGTTCCTTTCAGCTCAATGTATGGTAGCGCTTGGGACAACAATACTGCCGGCGGTCCTTACCTGTGGATCTTTGATCAGGCTGGTAACGGCGCTGACATTCACCAGTTCCATATTCCTTCACTGGCTGTTACCGGTGTAATGTTTGATGCTTCAACTATTCCCGGTTTTGCTTCTGATGGTATTGCCGGTGGTCTTGCTGCTTCAGGCAACGTTATTCCCAACAAATTCGTACTTCTTGCCAATATTCAGCAGGATCCCAACCTTGTTGCAGCCATCGAACTCGGTAGCTACAGCGGCGGTGGCGGCGGCGGTGCCGTTCCGGCCAACCTGCTCGGATACAACATCTACCGCGATGATGCAGTGGTTGCTTTCGTAGAAAAACCTGCACTGGAATACTACGATCTCAATCTTGCACCCGCAACCTACAGCTATCACATCACCGCTGTTTATGACCTGACCCCTTACGGTTTCGCCGGCCAGACCGGAGAATCAATGATTGAAGGTCCGGTTGATGTTACCGTATCGTTTGGCTATGAACTTCCGTTCGTTGAAAACTTCAACACCGGACTGTTCGAAACCAACCAGTGGACTGTTGAAGGCGCTAACTGGCGTATTGCCGGACAGGTTGGAAATCCTGCACCTGCTGCTGAATTCTATTTCAATCCTGTCACCAGCAATTACACCCAGTCGCTCACTAGTTATTATATAATTGGAACCGGTATCGTTGATGGTAAGATCATGCTTGATTTTGACCTTAAACATACCCTTGTAAATGCTACCGAAGCTGAAAAACTCGCAGTTGAAGTATTCAACGGCAGCTCATGGATTAAAGTAGCAGAATACACCAATGCAGAATCAACCGATTGGGAAACCAAGAACATTGACATTACCAACCAGGCTAAGGGCAAGGTATTCCGCGTTCGCTTCACCGCTTCGGGTGCTGTAACCACCGATATCTTCAACTGGCTTGTTGACAATGTTCATATCTACCGCGTATGTGCTGAGCCGATCAACCTGACTGCAGCAGTTAACTTCCCCTACCTCGAGCAGGTTGTACTTAACTGGGAAGCTCCTTCAGGATCAGGCCCCGGCCCTTCAGGATGGCTTGTATGGGACAATGGCACAAATGATGATGCTATCGGGCTTACCGGTGGTGGTACATTTAATGTTGCCGTAAGGTTTACCCCGACCCAGCTTGCACAGTATGCAGGAACCAGCCTGACCAAGATCCGTATGTTCCCTTACGCTGCTGGTGGCACACTTACCCTGAAAGTCTGGACAGGTTCCAATGCAAGTACGCTTGTTCTTACCCAGCCGATTGCTTCTTATGCTGGCGGCGAATGGAATGAGTTCGTACTCAATACTCCGATCCCTGTAACCGGAGCAACCGAACTGTGGTTTGGTTATGCAGTAACCCATCCTGATGGTGTTTATGTAGCTGGTTGCGATGCCGGTCCTGCAGTAGCAGGCTTTGGCGATATGCTTTCACTCGACGGTTCTGTTTGGGAATCTATGGCAACTGCTTACGGCCTCAACTACAACTGGAACCTCCAGGGATATGTTGAAAGCCTCGATGGCGTTGCTGCAGCTCTCCAGCCGCTCAGCGATCCTACCGTTTACGGCCCTGTTTCACAGATTGAGCGTGGCAACCTGCCTGCACTTCCGGGTGCTGCCCTGCCTGCAGAAATCAGCAACAGCCGCGAACTCGTTGGTTATAACGTATACCGCGATGGTGAAATGATCGGTTCAACCGCAGAAACCACCTATATTGATGCTGACGAAGCCCTCGAGCTTCTGAACACCTATTGCTACACCGTAACTGCTGTTTACGAAGACTGCGAAAGCGGTATGTCGGAAGAAGCATGCATCCTGCTCACCAACACTTCTGTTGTTGAAAAGTCTGTAAGCATCTACCCGAATCCTTCGAACAGCGTGGTTAACATTGATGTTACCGGCAACATCAGCCAGGTAGTTGTTTACAACTATGTTGGCCAGGTTGTTTATGAAAACAATGTTAACGGTGCACAGACCCTCCAGCTCAATGTACGTAACTACGAATCAGGTGCATACCTCGTGAAATTCATCACCAGGGATGGCGAAAGCTTCACTAAAAAAGTAGTGGTTACCAAATAATCATTGAATTGATATCTTTCGCACTTTGTGCGAAACAGAAAAGGCTCCGGAAGGGGCCTTTTCTGTGTTTATACACCTTATATTTATTGCATCCATGGTTCCCGAAACCCTTTTTTTGATCGGGTCTGAAAAAAAATATAATAAAACATACGTTGGAGCCAATTTAAAAATCAATAACAGAAATTCTAACGGCCGACAGAATTTACTAACTTTGTATTATGACTAATCTTAAAGAAAACAAAAGTCCACTCGGCGAAGTTTTTGGATTTCCAATTGATAATGATAGCCCCAAGGCTCAACGTTATCGAAATCAAAAACTTTGCCCTTATAACAATAAAGTGCCGAACTGTACAAAAGACAAAGCAAACAATCCTCTCGGTGTTTGTAGCGTTTGGCATAACGGAACATCAGTAATAACTTGCCCAACAAGATTCAGGGAAGATTGGATAATTATTGAACAGGCCGCTAAATTTGCTTTTGGAAATAAATCAACATGGACTTCCTTGTCTGAAATCAAGCTTGTTGATAAAAACGGACAATCAGCAGGCAACATTGATTTTGTACTTGTTCAATACAACGATAAGGGTCAGCTAATAGATTTTGCGTCGCTTGAAGTTCAAGGAGTATATATTTCGGGTAATCTTAGAAATCCATTTGAAGAGTATCTCAAAAAGCCTTCTAAAGAATTTGAGTGGCCTACTGGATACAATTATCCCAAGCCCGATTATTTATCATCATCTCGTAAGAGACTTATTCCGCAAATGCTATACAAGGGTGGAATTTTTCGATCATGGGAAAAGAAACAAATGGTTGCGCTACAAAAATCATTTTTCGAAACCCTCCCATCATTGCCAACCACAACTAAGTCAAAGGCAGACATTGCATGGTTTCTGTATGACCTTGTGTTTGATAAAGAGCAAAAGAAAAATAATCTTGTTCTATTAGAAACAGTTTATACTGAGTTTAAACCAGCTCTTTTAAGGGTTACCACTCCTGAACCGGGAGACATTTCTAACTTTATTGATATTTTACAAAACCGTCTTGATGAACATTTGGATAAAAATTCACCAGATGCTCCGTCATTAACAGACATCATAAGTTGTTAATCATGGACGGTCAATTATCAATATTTGGAACTAAACAGGAAGAAAAAACTTCTAAAGTTGTAAATGTGTCTTCAATTCCGCAAAGAAGTCCATTCAGATATCCTGGTGGAAAGACTTGGCTAATTCCTGTTGTCAGAAAATGGCTTAAGCAATCCAAAGAAACAAAAGCATTGATGGAACCCTTTGCAGGTGGTGGTATTGTCAGTCTTACAGCAGCATTTGAAAGTTTAGCTGAAAGGATTGTAATGGTTGAATTAGACCATGAAGTAGCCGCTGTTTGGGAAGTAATCATTAATGGTGACCATAATTGGTTGGCAGATGAAATCTTTTCATTTGACCTTACCTCTGAAAATGCTAACTTGGTACTTCAAAAGAAAGTTAAAACCATAAAGGAAAAGGCTTTTAGTACCATTCTTAAGAACAGAATATCTCATGGTGGTATAATTACTAAGGGGTCAGGCCGAATTAAAAACGGAGAGAAAGGTAAAGGAATAAAATCTCGTTGGTATCCAAAAACCTTGCGCGACAGAATTTTAGCAGTTGCACACGTTAAGTCAAAAATGAAGTTTATAACAGGAGATGCATTTGCTGAACTAGAGAAAATTAAGAATGACGTAAATATGTATTCATTCATTGACCCTCCATACACAGTTGCAGGAAAACGACTTTATACTCACTTCGAAATTGACCATGATGCATTATTTTCTTTAACTGCTCAACTTAAAGGGAAGTTTATGCTTACCTATGATGATACTGAAGAAATAAGGGGGCTGGCTGAAAAGTACAACCTTGAATTTATAACAATTCCAATGAAAACGACTCACCATATTCAAAAGAATGAAATCATCATATCGGACAATTTTGACTGGTGGAAATAAAAAAGCACTTATCTCAACAGCAAAATATAATTAATTGTGGTCTTGATGCGAAGAATAAATTTTTCTGTGTCGCTTCGGCCCTGATGCTCTTCGGCAGGAAAGTAGCCTGTAATCTGTAACTAATCCTATTTGCGGTACATTATTACTGCTTTCACTCAATTTTCTGACGGAAGCAACGTTTATGGACCGGCTTTCATTGCTGATTATTTTAAATGTTATTGCTACATTTGCCCACCGATATGAATGAATATTCATAACGATTAATACTTAATACTGAAATGTGATGAATAATGCAATCTACAACTTCAATGCACCTGCCAATGAGCCGGTGCTTGGTTACCTGAGCGGTAGTCCTGAGCGGAAATTGTTAATGGAAGAGATCGGAAGGCAATCCGATGCTTTAATTGACATTCCCTGTATCATCGGTGGACGGGAGTTTTTCACAGGCCAAACCACTGATATTGTCCTGCCGCATGATCATAAAAAGGTGATCGGGAGGTTTCACAATGTCACGGAAGAGGTGCTTAAAAATGCTTCAGTTTCGGCGATGGAAGCGCACAAAGTCTGGTCTGATCTGTCATGGACGGTCAGGGCCTCCATATTGTTAAAGGCGGCAGAACTGATTTCCGGGAAATACCGGCATGTGATCAATGCGGCAACCATGCTGGGCCAGAGCAAAAATATATTCCAGTCGGAGATTGACGGTGTTTGCGAAACCATTGATTTTTTGAAATACAATGCCTATTTTGCATCCAGGATTTATGAGATACAGCCGAGGTCATTTTATAATCAACTGAACAAAATGGAGTTCAGGCCGCTTGAAGGGTTTGTGTTCACGGTAAGCCCGTTTAACTTTACTTCCATCGCGGCCAATCTGAACATGGCGCCGGTAATGATGGGAAATACGACCATCTGGAAACCTGCATCCACTGCAGTGCTTTCAAATTATTACCTGATGAAGGTGTTTCAGGAAGCCGGCATGCCGGATGGGGTAATCAATTTCATCCCGGGAAAGGGAGCTGTTATAAGCAATGTTTTATTGAAGGATCCGCTGTTGGCCGGTATTCATTTTACCGGATCAAACAATACATTTAACCATTTGTGGAAGCAGGTGGCCGCCAATCTGGGGGAATACCGTTCTTATCCGCGTCTGGTTGGAGAAACCGGCGGGAAAGACTTCATTTTCGTACATCCTTCGGCCGATCCTCTGGAAGTGGCTGTGAATGCGGTCCGGGGCGCATTTGAATATCAGGGTCAGAAGTGCAGTGCGGCTTCCAGGATGTATGTCCCCGGATCGCTCTGGCCGGAAATCAAATCCCTTATGCAGGATATGTGCCGTGATATGAAAATGGGCGATATCCGCGATCCTGAAAATTTCATCAATGCTGTTATTGATGAATCCTCTTTTGACAACATCATGGGTTATATTGATTTTGCGAAAAAATCAGGCGATGCCAGTATCATCGGCGGAGGCAGGGGAGATAAAAGCAAAGGATATTTTATCGAACCAACCATTATAGAAACCACGGACCCGTTTTTCAAAACGATGCAGGAAGAGATCTTCGGTCCTGTGCTTACGGTATGGGTTTATCCTGACAATAAGCTAAATGAAGCCGTGGATATCTGTGATAAAACTTCTCCTTACGGTTTGACCGGAGCTGTTTTCGGAAGGGACAGGGTAGCCGCTTCCAGGATTTGCGAAAGTTTGCGTTATGCGGCCGGTAACTTCTATATTAACGATAAACCTACCGGTGCAATTGTCGGGCTGCAGCCTTTCGGAGGAGCCAGGGCATCAGGTACCAATGACAAGGCCGGCGGGGAATTTAACCTTATCCGCTGGATCAGCCCGAGAACCATCAAGGAAACCTTTGTTCCGGCAACTGATTACCGTTACGACTACATGAAACACTAACACTAAAAACAATACTTAAATGAGCAAAAATGATTTACTTGAACTGCTTGGGATCAGTGAAATAAATAAAGGTGTCTGTACAGGCACAACCTGGATGGAGTCCGGCGGACTGATCACGGAATCGCGCTCTCCTATAGACGGCACCCTGATTGCTAAAGTCCGGAACGGATCATTCGCCGAGTATGAAATGGTCATTGCAAAAGCACAGGAAGCATTTTCGGAATGGCGGAAATGGCCTGCGCCCAGGAGGGGTGAAATTGTAAGGCAGATCGGGGAGGCTTTAAGGGAGCGTAAGGCAGAACTTGGTTACCTGGTTACCCTCGAAATGGGGAAAATTTATCAGGAAGGGCTGGGTGAGGTGCAGGAAATGATCGATATCTGCGATTTTGCGGTTGGGCAATCCAGGTTGCTGAATGGAATCACCATGCACTCTGAACGGATTGACCACCGTATGTATGATCAGTACCATCCCATGGGTATTGTCGGCCTGATCACCTCTTTTAATTTTCCGGTTGCCGTATGGGCCTGGAACAGCATGATTGCAGCTATCGCAGGAGATGTTGTGGTATGGAAGCCAAGTTCAAAGACTCCTCTGACTGCAATTGCGGTTCAAAACATCATTGCAGGGGTTCTCAAACGCAATGCCGTCCCCGAAGGGGTGTTCAACCTGATGGTTGCAGGTTCTTCCGTACTGGGAGACAATTTTGTCGCTGACCGCAGAATTCCCCTGTTTTCGGTTACCGGTTCAACAGCAGTCGGAAAACATATCAGTGAGATTGTAGGCCGGAGGCTGGGAAAAACCATTATGGAGCTTGGCGGTAACAATGCGGTGATTATTTCTGACAAGGCCAATCTTGAGATGGCCCTGAAATCTGTTGTTTTTGGCGCAGTCGGGACAGCCGGTCAGCGGTGTACTTCCACCCGCAGGCTGATCATCCACGAAAGTATTTACGAAACCGTGAAGGAGAAGTTAATCACAGCCTTCCGGAGCGTTTCCGAAAAAATCGGGAATCCGTTTGATCAGGATGTGCTGGTCGGGCCGATGATTGATCAGAAAGCCGTGGAGGCTTATAAAGATGCTATTTCAAGCGCACAGGCAGAAGGAGGGAAGGTTGTTTTCGGCGGAAAGGTGCTGGAAGGAGAAGCTTTTTCTTCAGGGCTATATGCAGTGCCCTCGCTGGTTGAGGCGGAGAATCATTATCACATCGTTCAGGAGGAGACTTTTGCCCCTATCCTTTACCTGATCAGGTATAAAACGATTGAAGAGGCTATTGCACTCAATAACAATGTGCCGCAGGGGCTTTCCTCGGCCATCTTCACGGACAGTCTTTCTGAATCGGAGAAATTCCTTTCAGAGGCAGGATCCGATTGCGGCATCGCCAATGTGAATATCGGGACTTCCGGTGCGGAAATCGGTGGCGCCTTCGGAGGTGAAAAAGATACCGGTGGCGGCCGCGAATCCGGTTCGGATTCATGGAAAATGTATATGCGCCGTCAAACCAATACGATCAACTACAGCCATGAATTGCCCCTGGCTCAGGGAATCAGGTTCGGGTTCTGACCGACAGCATGATAATCATAAATAGATTAGGCTCCGGAAGGGGCCTTTTCTGTTTTACCATAAGGACCTGCTTCGTCAGCGGATATCAGGTTTCATTTTATTTTATTATGTTTCCGGATAGGGGTAAAACGCTTCCGGATTGTCTTAAAGTATGTATATAAATTTATTCTCATTAATCTATATTCATTATGAAAGGACATTTTCCATTTCGTACAGATATTCTGGTATTTATAATTTTGTTTTCCCTGTCAGGCTTTTTCCAGCCCAAACCATCATGGTCAGCAAATATTGGCACCATAAGCCATGCAATCCACCAGGATGATGCCATACTGATTACGATCACTATTCATGTATCGCTCAGTACCGGCGAAAACCCTGCGGGCACACTTATACAACTGGTAGGCAGGGACAATCCCAACCTGTATTATCATCAGCAGGTGCTGGAATCAGGTATCATAGTTTTTACTGAGGTGGTCGAAACTGTGTATGTCATAAAAGCTTATAAAACAGGTTATTACAATTATAATCAGGAATATACACTATATGTAAATCAGACGCTGAATATACAACTGGACGAACTCAGGTACAGTCCCCGTAAACCTGAAGTAAACCCGCTGACACTTCAAGCCACCTGGAGCAGGCCGCTCGCGGTGGTTGCCGAAACTGATTTTGAAGAGGAAATATTTCCTCCGTCAGGATGGGAAACCCGCAGCGGGAGTGCCGTGGGCTGGTTCGCTACCAACGATGGCAGCAGTGAGTATTTTATCATCGAGCCCCATACCCGCTATGCTGTTGCGAACGATGATGCCGCCAATGATAACGGTTGCTGCGACTATCTGATCACTCCAGAGGTGGATCTTACCGGCCGTAATAATTATTTTTTGCAATATTCAGGTTTTTACACTGGCCTATATGGCCATTTGGCATCTGTAGAGTACTCAACCGATCACGGTTTAACCTGGCAGTATCTTCCGTCATCTGCCCCGTTGCCTTTTGTTGGCTGGATAACATACAGGATCAGCCTGGCCGGTTTATCAGGCCAGAATGGCCTTGATCAGGTTAAGTTTGCTTTTCATTCTGACGATGCCGGTAACTGGGGGTCCGGGTGGGCGGTTGACGATGTGCTGATCGCGGCCGACAGTATTCAGGTGCTGGAATATGCTTTATTTATTGATGGAGAGCTTGTGGGTACCACAGCTGACACCGTTTTCGTTTTTGAGAATCTGGTTTTCGGACAACAATATACAGCGAGTGTTGCGGCTTTGTATTCTTCAGGCTATTCGGAGCCTGATACCTGTATTTTCACTTCCCGGTTTCTGTTTCCGCCGCTCAACACGGCAGGGGTGATGCCCATAAATACCGATTACGTGCATCTTACCTGGGATGCACCGGAAAACCCGGAACTGCCCGGACAGCCGGTGCCCGGCCTCACAGGATACAGCATATACCGGAACGACAGCCTGATGGGTGAAATTACCGGAACGGCGTATGAATATTTTGACCTTGATGTCCAGCCTGGCTTCCACACTTATAATATAACCGCTGTATACGACCTTGAACCTTACGGTAATCCAGGGGAGGTTCAGGAATCGATGCCGGGTGAGCCGGTTGATATTGCCTGGATATGCTGCAATTACCTCCCTTTTACAGAAGAATTCAACACAGGGCTGTTCGAAACCAATCAATGGACTCCCGGGGGCGATAACTGGAGAATTGCAGGACAAATGGGCAATCCTTATCCCTCTGCGGAATTTTATCCCTGGCCAGGCCAGACGGATTATGCCCAGCCGCTGACCAGTTCTTCAATCATTGCGACCGGAATCATTGACGGCAAAATTTACCTGGAGTTTGACCTTGACCATGCTCCGGTAAATCCGACGGGAACAGAATTCATTGCCATTGAACTCTACGACGGAAGTAACTGGATCAGATTGGATGAAATTGCGAATACCAAAATCATCACCTGGGAAAGGAAGAAATATGATATTACCTGGTTTGTTAAGGATAAGCTGTTCAACGTCCGTTTTCTTGCATTTGGATCGGATGTGTCCAATATTGCATACTGGCGGATTGACAATATTGATATTTACCGTGCGTGTGCTGCACCTGAGGATTTAGATGGCTATTCTTATTATCCTTATATGCCGCGGGTGGAATTGTATTGGAATTTTGCACCAATGGCTCCGCCCGACTGGCTCTTTTATGACGACGGGAGTAATTATGATGCCATCGGCTTGACGGGTGGCGGAACATTTTATACCGCCATCAGGTTTACACCCCAGCAACTTGAGCAGCATGCAGGCAGGACAATCTCATTGTTCAGGTTTTTTCCGGTTGAGGCGGGCTCCTCATTTATGCTGATGATATGGAAAGGTGCCGGGGCTGCCCAGCTGATTTATCAGCAGCCGGTGATCACCTATACTCCCGGTGCATGGAACGATATTCAACTCAACCTGCCACAGACGATCCTTCCCAATACTGAATACTGGTTCGGGTATGTTTGTAATCATCCTTCATACGATTACAGTGCAGGGGTTGATAATGGCCCGGCAGTAGCAGGGTTCGGGGATATGATCTCCCTTGACGGAGCAATCTGGGAATCGATGGTCACGGCTTACGGCCTGAATTACAACTGGAACCTGCGCGTAATGGTTGAATCTGCTGAAGGCGGAGTTGCAGAACTTATGCCAGCGGTTGACACGTTAATGGCTAACGCTTCCGATGGCAAGCCTTTGAAAGCAGGTGTTTTTAAACGGGCTGGGCTGTCGCGCAGGGCCGGAACAGAAAAATTGCCGGACAACCCGAATGAACGCACTTTCCGGTATTTTCAGGTTTACCGGGATAATGAGCCTTTGGGAATTACCGAAGAAACATATTACATTGATACAGACAGCGGACTTATTCCCTGGGAATATTATTCCTATTATGTGGTTGCTGTTTATGAGGATTGTGAAGGTATATCAGAGGAAGTCGAAGTCAGGTATGGCGAAATAAGCACTGAAGAGGTTGAAACCGCGGGACTGAAACTATTCCCGAATCCGGCAGAAGATGAGTTAATAATTGGTCTGAACAATGATATCACCCAAATTATAATTATTGACAATGTGGGGCGGGTGATTTACAGCAGGGATGTAAAGGGTGAAGAATCGGTTCATCTGGATGTCAGCAATTACAAGGCCGGGATTTACATGATACGTTACCTGACCACCAAAGGCAAATGTTTTGTAAAGAGGTTTTTAGTTGCAGGATAAAGCAGGCAGGATAAAGGTTAGATTTTTGCACACTATTGTCCGGATAAGATGAAGAAAGAATTTGCCACAAAGACACAAAAACACTAAGTATCACTGAATGAGAAAAATAAATTTGTGCAACTTGGTGCCTTTGTGCCTTAGTGGCGAAATAATAAAAAGTAAGTTGAATGCTGTTGCAATCTTCTGAAACCAACACCTATAAAGCTTTCCGGTCAAATTATAATAATTTCACCGGACAACAATGATTTTTGCAGTGTTTCTGCGCCTTAGCAACTGAATTGTTAATAACTTTTTATCCGGATGCCATTTTTACCCGCTACCCGACAATGAAAAAGGAATTTGGCCGGAAATATCTGAAATTTTCAATTTAATTTGCATCTATTACCCACAAAAACAGGATGATACAAAATTGTTAATATTTTTGTTTATTTTTTGAATAGGGGTAAAACGGTTTTCAATTGTCTTATGTCATATATTAGCAAATCTTGTATAGCTTAAATTGCCTTCACAGATGAAAAGAGCAAGGCAAATTGATTAATAAATTGAATTGAATTTCCTCCTGGTAAAGAAGGGTAACTGCTGCCAGATATCTAACCGATCCCTTCCCCTGATTTACCTGTTGACTCCCTTACTGTATTGAGTGATTGAGCATTCATTTTGCCCTTAACCCTCAGTCGGTACCCCTTCCCCGGGCAATGCCGTGCTGAATAATAACCAAAGGCATGGTCGCGATGAATACCGCTTCAATCCGTGATGGAAAGTTTTTTCCATTTTCTGGGCCAGGTTGGTTGTATGCCGACCCGGCATTCTTATTTTCTCCCCGAGGTAATTCAGAATCAAAAATATATAAACAGTTATTTAATCATACCGGAAAACACAACATCAATATATCGCCTTATTGTTTCATGCATTTATTTCAAAAGAAAGGAGGTGTTGCCGGGGATACGAGTTTATGAATCAGCGGAATTTTACCAAACATGAAATATGACCCTACACACTAAACGCCTGTGTGACAATTAATCTGAATCATTGAATAAAGAATTACGCATTATTATTCATTTAAAATCGGAATTATGGGAAACATTACAAAAAGAAAAGGATGGCGCTGGTGGCTTACATCGCTGATGGCGCTTTTCCTTGCCCTGAACCTTCAGGCCCAGGTTACCGTTGAAATCGGAACGGGGACCTCTTCTTCCTCATGGCCGTTCTACACCCTCTATGAAGATGCCAGGATGCAGGTGATTTACGATGCATCTGAGATCATCGCAGGAGGCGGTATGGCCGGTGACATTACTGAAATCGCATTCAATGTAATTACTGCCAATTCGATGGCAATGAATGGTTTCAGTATTGACATGCAGCACACCTCCGCAACAACCTTGGGCGCCTTCGTCAATACAGGGTGGTCAAATGTATATTCGGGCACATATACTGTGGCAGCCACCGGCTGGCAGACCATTGTACTGAATACGCCATTTGCCTGGGACGGCACATCCAACCTGCTCGTAAACGTTTGTTTTGACAATGCAGATTGGGACGGTAATTCAACCGTTAATTCATCAGCTTTTGCCGGAAAAACATGGGCAGAGCGCACCGACGGTGCTGCCGGGTGCAGCCTTTCGGCAGGTGCCGCTCAGGCCAACCGGCCCAACGTAAGGCTTACCATTACCAGTGCACCTCCGCCACCTCCTCCGGGACTGGTGGTTCAGGTTGGCTCAGGTACGCTTGCAGTGGGTTATCCTTTTTATACCTTCTACATGGACTCACGCACCCAGTATCTCTATACAGCTGCTGAAATTCTGGCAGCCGGCGGAGTTCCGGGTGATATTACAGCCATCGGATTCGATGTTTCTTCTGCTTATCCTTATGTGATGAATGGCTTTAACATTGATATGCAGAACTATGCCGGCACTTCACTTTCCGGATTTGTAAACGGCGGATGGACCAATGTTTACAGCGGAACCTACAGTGTTGATGCTACAGGTGTTCAAACCATTGACCTTCAAAACTCTTTTGCATGGGATGGTTTTTCAAACCTGCTGGTCAGTGTTTGCTTTAACAATGCCGCCTATGGCAGTAACTCACTGGTTCTTGGCGCTGATATGCCGGGTATGGTAGCCCACCAGCACAACGACCTCTCTACAGGGGATGGTTGCGTGGATATTACCACCCCCGGTACCTATAATACAAGGGCCAATGTTTACCTTACCATTACCCCTTCGGCCATTCTGCCGACCGGTATTGTTCAGGGATTTGTCACCAACGGTTTTGGTGTACCCCTGCCCGGCGCAACGGTTGCTGCAAGCGGTACCAGCGGAAACTTTGTAACCACCTCGGGCCCCAACGGTGCCTATCAGATTCCTGATATTGCCATCGGAACCTACACCATGGCTGCCGCAAAGGATGGTTACAATACCGTTTATGTGAACAACGTATTGATCACAGAAGGTAACACCACTTATCAGAACTTTGAACTTCCCCGTCCGGCCATGGCCGTTACACCCAATCCTTACAGTGTAACCCTGAACCCGAACGAGATGTTTGAAGGCGCACTCAACATCAACAACAATGGCGACGGCACCCTTGGCTGGACCGCCGAAGTTGTTTATATGGAAGAAAGCACGCTTGTTCCGGGCCTCGATCCGAACATTCCCTTGGTTGACTTCAACTCATTGCCTGCCATGGAGATTTCATCCATTGGCCCGGGCAACGGAGAGGCGCTGAACAGCAGAAATACCATGCTCTGCCCCGATGGAAGCAAGTTCAGCAATGCACCCGTCGGCTCCGATAACGGATATACCAGTACTACTTCTGCAGGTTACAAGTGTTACCAGCAGTTTCTTGGTGTTGACGGTAACTTCAATATCCTGAACTTCTGGGCCATCTTTACCGCAGCCCCCCCTGCTACCATGAATTTCAATATTGAAATTTGTGCAGCCGGTTCAACCCCGGGAACAGTACTGACATCCCTGAATGTTGATGCAGCGCCGGTTAACACCGGAACTCCGGTTATCGGGTACAACACCTACCTGTTTACCGTTGAACTGCCTTCAACTGCCATGAGTGAAGGCTGGATCTCGGTACAGGCTACCACGGCCTCGCCGACATTCTACTGGCTGAATACCATGACAGGAACCGGTGGTGCTTATCAGAATGCTGTCAGCCTTGCCCCTGAACGACTGGCTATGTGCCTCTCGGGTGGCGGTGCCAGCGGCTGGCTTACACTGGGACAGTACGAAGGCATAGTTCCCCGTTACACCAATTTCGACAACCCTGCATATTTTAGTGCCATGGGTACCGAAGCAGGTGAGGTTTACCAGGCCGAAGTGATTTTCACCAGCGATCCCAATGTGGGTACGGTTACCGTTCCGGTTACCATGATCATCGCCGGAGTTCCTCTGTCTTATCCCGATGATCTTACCGCTATTCTGGTTAACCCGATCACCGGACAGGCCAACCTGAGCTGGACCTTTGCCCCTACCGATGCTTTCATCAACTTTGTGGTGAAACGCGACGGTGTGCAGATCGGAACCACCTCTGCCAATACCTTTACCGACTTCCTGCCCGGATATGGTACTTATTACTATACCGTACAGGCTGTTTATGATGAAGGTCTGTCGGTGCCTGCAGGCCCGGTTGAACTTGAATGGCCCAATCCAACCATTTTTGTCAATCCTACCTACATCTATGATGAGGTATGGGTGAACAATCAGGCCGTTCAGACCGTAACCATCTCCAATACCGGAGAGGGGACTTTGGCATTCAGCTTCCCCGAATGGGTTAATGATGATGGCGGAAGCCGCGCTCCTCTGGCTTACTGTGCTGCCAGCGGCGGATGCGATGAGTACATCGGTACCGTTCAGTTTGGTACAATCAATAATTCATCAGGATGTTCAGGTTATGCTGATTATACAAGCATTTCAACTGAAGTTGAACCCGGTGAAACCTACCCGATCACCATACTCAATCCGGTACCCTGGTCAAGCGATATCGTTGGAATTTATATCGACTGGAATCAGGATGAGGACTTTGATGATGCCAACGAGTTCTATACAACCACATCTTCCGGTGGAGGCGCAACCTTCACAGGCAACATACTTGTTCCGGACGATGCAGAACCAGGACTTACCCGGATGAGGGTCAGACTGCAGTATGGTGGAACCCTTTCGCCCTGCGGCACGACTTCTTATGGTGAAGTTGAGGATTATACCCTTGACGTTCAGGCCGGCGGATTTATAGTTTCCGTTGTTCCTGCCCAGGGTACTATCCCTCCGGGCGGCAACAGAACTATCACCGTTACCTGGGATGCCACCGATTTCGAACCCGGATTCTCCTATTTCCAGGATCTGGTTGTTGAGTCGAACGACCTGGCCAACCCGAGCGTTACCATTGTCAACGAGATGTATGTTTACGTTCCCGCGCAGTTTGCCGGAACCGTAACCAATGCACTGACCGGTGATCCGCTCAACGGCGTGCTGGTAACAGCCAATCCGACCGGTTACTTCACTACCATTGCTTTTGATGATGGAACTTATGAACAAGGCCTCCGGATTAATGCTGCAGCAGATGCTTATCTCGGAAATTATTTCCCGGTTGCATCGGCCGGAACAATCAACAGTATTGATATGTTCTTCTACGCAGGAGATTCAAATACCGAAAACCTTGTTGTTGAGTTCTTTGATAATGCCGGTGTATCTATGGGATTATCTGATCCTTTCTCCGTAACTGCGGAAGGATGGTATAATGTAGCTGTACCCGGTATTGCATTCAACGGACCTTTTTATGCAATGGTTCATTGGAACATGCTCACCAACGTTACCCGTTTCCTGGGTATGGATACGAACGGGCCAAACTATGGTTTGGATCTGGGAATGTATCTGAGCGGTGGTTCATGGACCAATCTTTCCGGCTTTGGTTATCAATGTGTGTTCCTGCAACGTGTTAACGCATTCATTGGAAGCACTTCAATGACATTGTCCGCGGAATCACTTGTTGCAAATACAGAAAAATCTCGCCTTCCGGCTATTCTTGAAGTATCCGGCATTACTGGCGACAGCGGAAAGAAAGCCGGACAGATGAACCTGAACAACAGCCGCGATTTTGATTCCTTCCAGACCATGACTGATGAGAATGGTGAATACATGCTCTATGTAGATGCTGGCCGTTACAATGTAAGCTTCGAGAAGATTGGCTTCCAGACTTATGTTGAGCACGATACCATTGCGCTGCAGGGCGTTGTAACCCCGCTTGATGCACAGCTGTGGGAAGAATCATATCCTCCTTCATTCGTCTATGCCGAAGTCAACGCAGCCGACACCGAGTGTGTGGTTACCTGGGGCGATGGCATGGGACCTTATGAAATCGTATATGACGATGGTTCGGCCGAGAACTATGCTGCATGGGCACTGCCCGGCAACATGAATGCCGTGAAATTCACCCCGGCCAACTATCCTGTTACCGTGCTTGGTGGTAAGATCTATGTCGGCGACGGCAGCTTCCCCAACAACACTACCGGATTCCTGGGAACCACCTTCGGCGCTATGATTAAAGACGACGACGGTCCCAACGGTATGCCGGGAACTACCCTCGACTCAATTTCCGTAACTGTTAACAATTACGGATGGGTTGTATTCACAGGATTGGATGTGGAAATTACCGATGGTAACTTCTATCTGGTAATGGTACAGGGGACCCTGTCGCCCAACTGTGCACCGGTTGGTATCGATCAGAACCTGCCCACCCTCTACCGCAGTTACTCACGGAATATTTCTGCCGGTGGCAACTGGGTTGTAGCCGCATTCCAGGATATGATGATGCGCGCCATTGTTTCAGGCGTACCTTCACCCACCGATGTAGTACTTGCCGACAATGTTGGTGAACTGAAAGTACCCGTGAAGCAGCGTGGCATGATCTCCCTGACCGCTCCGCTTGCAGTTCCCGGACATGAAGGAAATGCCACCTACAAGGCTGCTCCTGAATTTGAGGACAACTCAAGGGCTGTGACCAATTACAGGCTCGTTCGCTACAGCAACTTTGACCCGAACGGCGATCCCACCCTTGGTAATGTCACCGGACTTGGCAACGCAATTAACGCCAATACCTACACCGATGGCGGTACCACATGGGCCAACCTTCCCGGCGGATGGTATGCTTATGGAGTAGCAGCCAATTATCCGAACAACTATGTATCCGACACCATTGTGTCGAACATCGTTGGACACAAGATCCTCGCCGAGGTAACCGTAAATGTAAGCCTTACCACCGGTGGCAGCCCTGCAGGCGCAGTGGTCAGCCTTGCCGGTCAGGCATATCCTTACGAGGTATACACCGCAACCGTTCCAGAGGACGGACAGGTGATTTTCCCGACCGTATGGTACGGACCTTATGTTGTTGAGGCCATGAAAGTCGGATTTGATGATTACATGATCAATGTAAACATCACCGGCAACCGTGTGATCAACATCATCCTCCTCGAGAAGAAGTACAAACCGCGTAACCTTTATGTAGATCCGCTGACCCTTGTAGCTACATGGGACGAGCCGCTGGCTCTTGCCGTAGCTGAGGACTTCGAAGGCAGTGTATTCCCGCCGGCAGGCTGGCAGTCACTTACCCAGAGCACTACCGGCTGGTATGCAACTACCAACGGCGGCAGTTCTTCATTTGCAATTCCTCCGCACACCAAGTATGCCGTGAGCAACGACGACGCTGAGAACGGCAACGGATGCTGCGATTACCTGATCACTCCCGAAATGAACTGGACCGATCTTCCGACCTATCGTTTGATTTTTGCCAGCTATTTCGATGGTTCTTATGGCCAGATGGGCTTTGTTGAAATCAGTACCGACGCCGGTGCTACCTGGACGGTAATCCACAGTATGGTTGCTGCCGGTGGTGCATGGCGGGAAATTGAAATCGACCTTGCACAGTTCTCGGGCGCCAACGGATTGGGCAGTGTATGGCTTGCCTTCCACGCCGACGACGGTGGCGCATGGGCATCAGGCTGGGCTGTTGACGACATCCAGATTGCTTCGGGTGGCGTTCCTCACCAGGGATACGGCGTATTCCTCGACGGAACCCTTGTTGACAATACCCCTGAGCAGACCTTTACCTACACCAACCTGAACTATGGTCAGGAATACCTTGCCGGTGTTGCTGCACTCTACAGTTCAGGCTATTCAGAACTGGATACCTACCTCTTCCGTTCGGCTTATCTCTATCCTCCCGACAGTCTTGCAGGCATGAGTCCGCCGATGACCGACTACGCTCACCTTACCTGGCTGCCTCCGACCTCACCTACCGGTCTTGGCGATAACCAGGATCGTGTAGTGGCAACGGAGACACAGGCTGCCGCAGATGTAGTTGCCGTACTAACCCCGCGTACTTTCCCGCAGACCAATGTACCGCTGGCTTCCAGCAGGAACGTTCTCTACGACAACGGGCCACTGGTTAACAGCCCTGGTACCGGCTCGGGCGGCGCTGATGAAAGCATCCTCCAGACCGGACTTGGTATGGGTACTTACGGATTCGGATTCCAGCAGAGCGCCGGCAACAGCGTTGCCGATGACTTTGAGGTTACCGGAAACTGGAACATCCAGAACATTGAGTTCTTCGGCTATCAGACCGGTTCAAGTACTTCGAGTACATTTACCGGCGTATTCTGCCGTGTTTACGATGGCGCTCCCAATGCCGGTGGTACTGTAATCTGGGGCGACCTGGTTACCAACCGCATGATCAGCACCGAGTGGTCAAATATCTATCGTAACGACAACGGCCCCGGCGGATCTACCGATCGTCCGGTAATGCGTATTGTTGCTGAAACTCCCGGACTTACCCTTTCGCCCGGAACCTATTGGGTTGAATGGCAGACTACCGGCTCGCTTTCGAGCGGACCTTGGGTACCTGCTGTAACCATCAATGGTGAGACTACAACCGGAAATGCACTTCAATACACCGGTTCATGGGCTGCCCTTACCGATGTCGGACCTCAGGGCTTACCATTCATTCTCAACGGTACCGGTGGCGGTGGAGGCGGCGGAGCTGTTCCTTCCAACCTGCTTGGATACAACCTGTATCGCGACGATGTACTAAGGGTATATGTTGCACATCCGCAAACCGAATATTTCGATCTGAACCTTGACCCGGGAACCTACAGCTACCATGTAACCGCTGTGTACGACCTCACTCCTTACGGTTTCGCCGGTCAGACCGGTGAATCCATGATTGAAGGTCCGGTTGATGTAACTGTAGTTTACGGTTATGAGCTGCCGTTTGTTGAAAACTTCAACACCGGCCTGTTCGAGACCAACCAGTGGTCAACCGACGGAGCCAACTGGAGAATTGCCGGCCAGGCAGGTAATCCTGTACCATGTGCTGAATTTTTCTACAGTCCTGTTCAGACCGATTATGGCTTGTCTCTGACCAGCTATTGGATCAATGGAACCGGATTCATCGACGGAAGTATCTTCCTTGAATTTGACCTTAAGCTTGACGATGTAAATGCTACCGGTGATGAAAGCCTGCAGGTTGAAGTATTCAACGGCAGTTCATGGATAACCGTTGCCACTTACACTGCTGAAGGCGATATGGATTGGGAGATGCAGCACATCGACATCACCAGTCAGGCCAAGAACAAGGTTTTCCGTGTCCGTTTCAATGCCAAGGGCGTGAATACACTTGATATCTTTAACTGGATGATCGACAATGTTCACATCTACCGCGAATGTGCTGCTCCTACCGAGCTGACAGCTGATGTAAATCTGCCTTATGTTGAGCAGGTTATCCTCAACTGGGTTGCTCCTTCAGGAACCGGCCCCGGCCCTTCAGGATGGCTTGCATGGGACAATGGCGTGAATGCTGATGCCATTGGTCTGCAAGGCGGCGGTACCTTCAACGTTGCTGTAAGGTTTACCCCGACCCAGCTTGCACAGTATGCCGGAACCAGCCTGACCAAGATCAGGATGTTCCCCTACGGTCCAGGCGGATCAATCACCCTGAAAGTTTGGACTGGTGCCAACGCATCAACCCTTGTGCTTACCCAGCCGGTTGCCTCTTACACTGCAGGTGCATGGAATGAGTTTAATCTCAATACTCCTATCCCTGTAACCGGAGCTACTGAATTGTGGTTTGGCTATGCCGTAACCCATACCGCCAACGATTATGTTGCTGGTTGTGATGCCGGTCCTGCCGTTGCAGGCTTCGGTGACATGCTGTCACTCGACGGTTCGGTTTGGGAATCCATGGCAACTGCCTATGGACTGAACTACAACTGGAACCTCCAGGGATTTGTTGAAACCCTCGATGGCGTAACAGCTGCACTGCAGCCGCTCAGCGATCCGACCGTTTACGGTCCGGTATCGAAGGTCGAGCGTGGCAACCTGCCTGCACTGCCCGGCGCTGCACTCCCTGTTGAAGTCAGCGGAAACCGCGAACTTGTTGGTTACAACATCTACCGCGATGACGTGCTGATCGGTTCAACCACTGAAACTACCTACATCGATGCTGACGAAGCCCTCACAATCGGATTTGAATACTGCTACAATGTTACTGCAGTTTACGAAGATTGCGAGTCCCCGATGTCAGAGGTTGCCTGTGTATTGCTCACCAATGTTCCGGTTGTTGACAACCAGATGGTAAGCATTTACCCGAACCCGTCAAATAACCTGGTAAACATCGAGCTTACCAACGACATCAGCCACATGGTTGTTTACAACTATCTCGGCGAAGTTGTTTATGAGCGCGTGATTACCAAGGACAAGACCATTGTGCTGAATGTACATAACTACGAAGCAGGCGCTTACCTGGTTAAATTTGTGAATACAAAGGGCGAAAGCTTTACCAGGAAAGTGGTTGTTACCCACTAATCGTTTAATCGAATCTGTTGAAAAGGGCTCCGCAAGGGGCCCTTTTCTGTTAGTTCCTTTTTAAAACCGTTTAAGTTCTGATGCCGCATTAGCGGGATTTAGGTAACTTTGCCCCAATTACACTTCTCATGCTTTCAATCAATAACCTTTCAGTTTACTTTACCGGTCGCTACCTGTTCGACAATGTTACCTTCCTGATTACGGAAAGAGACAGGGCCGGTCTGGTGGGGAAGAATGGCGCCGGCAAAACCACCCTTTTGCGGATCATCAACGGGGAGCAACAGCCGGAAGGCGGCACCGTTTCAAAACCCAACGATCTGCAGATCGGATATCTGCCTCAGGAGATTGTGACTACCGGTGCAGGAACAATTTTTGAAGAAGCGCTGAACGCTTTTGACAAAGTATTGAAACTTAAAACTGAAAGTGAGCAAATCAGCATTGAAATTGCAGAAAGAACTGATTATGATGCTGATTCATATCTGCACCTGATCAATCGCCTGCACGAAAATGAAGAGCGGTTCCGATTGCTGGGCGGGCATGAAATGGAAGGCGAAACGGAGAAAATCCTGCTGGGACTGGGCTTCAGGCCTGCTGACTTCAACCGCAGGCTTGCTGAATTCAGCGGGGGATGGCGGATGAGGGTGGAGCTGGCCAAATTGCTGTTGCGCCGCCCCGGATTGCTGTTGCTCGATGAGCCTACCAATCACCTAGATATTGAGTCTATTCAATGGTTGGAAGAATACCTGAAATCATTCAGCGGCGCTGTTATTGTGGTTTCGCACGACCGCGCCTTTCTCGATAATGTGACCAACCGGACAATAGAAATTTCGATGGGCAGGATTTATGATTTTAAAACCTCCTATTCAGGTTATGTTGAGTTGCGCGAAAGTATGCGCGAACAGCAACAGGCTGCCTATTCAAATCAGCAGCGCCAGCTGGCGGATATCGAACGCTTTATCGAAAGGTTCCGTTATAAAGCCACCAAGGCCAGGCAGGTGCAGTCAAAAATGAAGTTGCTCGACAAGATCGAAAGGGTGGAAGTTGATGAAATGGATAAAAGCGCCATCCATTTTCGTTTTCCTCCGGCCCCGGCTTCGGGAAAGGTGGTTGTGGAGGCGGTATCTCTGGCGAAGTTTTATGGTGATCACAGGGTTTTCAGTGATGTGGATTTCGCCATTGAGCGGAATGATTTTGTCGCATTTGTGGGACGTAACGGAGAGGGTAAAACCACCCTCGCCAAAATACTTGCCGAAGGACTGGACCATGACGGGGAGTGCAGAATTGGTTATAATGTGAAGATAGGGTATTATGCCCAGAATCAGGCCGATCTGCTCGATCCGGAACGGACAGTTTTTCAGACCATTGATGATGTGGCTGTGGGCGATATCAGGCCAAAAGTGAGAAACATACTTGGCAGCTTCCTTTTTACCGGCGAAGACATTGAGAAAAAGGTGAAAGTGCTTTCGGGCGGAGAGAAATCAAGGCTTGCACTTGCAAAACTGTTATTATCGCCGGTTAACCTGCTGATCCTCGATGAGCCGACGAATCACCTGGATATGATATCCAAGGACATCCTGAAGAATGCATTGCTGATGTTTGATGGCACACTCATCGTGGTTTCGCATGATCGTGACTTCTTACAGGGGCTAACGCAAAAAGTATTTGAATTCAGGGATGGGAAAGTGAAACAGCATATCGGCGATATCTATGATTTTCTGGAGAAAAGGCGGATTGCCACGCTTGATCAGCTGGGAATGGCGGCAAAGGCTGCTGCTGCCGGACAATCCGAAGAAGTATCGCTGAATAAGATCAATTACGAGAAAAAGCGTCAGCAGGAAAAGGACCTGAGGAAAATTACCAGCCGCATCGAAAAGGTTGAACAGGAGATTCACCAGCTTGAATCGGAGATTGCCACCATTGATCAGCAACTTGCTTCCCCTGAAAAACATATTGAAGCGCTGGCTGACGGGACAATTTATGAGAGATACGAATTGCTGAAAAACAAGCTGGTATCAGCAATGGATGATTGGGAAGCACTTCACAGTGAGTTGGATAATTTTAAGAATACCGGCTTCTGAACGGCTTCAATGATTCCGTTTGAGCATTCCTGAAAGCAGTTCCAGCAGCGGAGCCCTGGCTTTTTCATCAGGCGTGATGGCATTGAGATGTGACATCGCTTTCTGAATATAATCCTGAATCATGTTTTCAGCGTGCTGCTTAACCGCTGCCTTATTAAAAAGATCAAGAACAGCCGTTACTTTTGCATGAGGTTCGCCGTCTTTGGTCCGGAACCAGTTTCTTAACGCTGAAGCATTCTCCGGGCTGCTGCATTCGAGGGCCTTCAGGTAGAGGTAAGTTTTTTTATTGGCAATAATATCTCCACCGGTCTTTTTCCCGAATACGGCTTCATCGCCATAAGCATCGAGCAGGTCATCCTGCAGTTGAAATGCGATACCCATATTTTCACCGAAACGGTAGATGGCTTCTGCATCCTGATGGCCGGCCCCTCCGATCAGGGCGCCGATCTTAAGACTGGCTGCCAGAAGAACAGCTGTCTTAAGCCGGATCATGTTCAGGTATGCATCAATGGTAACATCATCTGCATTTTCAAAGTCGATATCATATTGCTGGCCTTCGCAAACTTCGATGGCCGTTTTGGTAAAGACCTGCATCAGCAGGGGAAGTTGCTGAGGATCAGATCCGGCTAGTTGTCCGTAAGCTACCGCAAACATGGTATCACCCGAAAGAATGGCTGTGTTGATGTTCCATTTTTTGTACACGGTATCCCGTCCGCGTCGAAGGGGCGCCTGATCGATGATATCATCGTGCAGCAGGGTGAAATTATGGAAAATCTCAATGGCGGTTGCAGCCGGAAGCGCTTTGTCGGGATCGCCACCAAACATCTGAGTGGCAATCAGCGTAAGGAGCGGACGAATTCGCTTGCCTCCCTGCTGTAAGGTATAGGAAATGGGCTCATATAATCCGGCCGGCTCCCGGTAAATGGGGAGGTTGCTGAGCGAGTCGGCAATTTTACCTTGTAATTGTTCTATCGGATACATTATTGAAGTGATTTATCTTAGTGATCAGGTTCAGGATATCCGCATAAGGTAATCGCCATATCCGCTTTTCAGCAATGGCTGGGCGATTGCCTGTAACTGGCTTCTGCTGATGTATCCCATTCTGTAGGCCACTTCCTCAATGCAGCCGATTTTGAGCCCCTGCCGGGTTTCTATCACTTCCACAAACTGTGAAGCCTGCAGCAGTGAACTGAAGGTCCCCGTGTCGAGCCAGGCTGTGCCGCGGCTCATCACTTTTACCCTGAGTCTGCCGTGTTCAAGATAGTACCTGTTAACATCGGTGATTTCATATTCACCCCTGGCACCTGGCCTGATTCCGGCAGCTACTTCAACAACACTGTTGTCGTAAAAGTAAAGCCCTGGTACCGCGTAATTCGACCGGGGTTGTTTTGGCTTCTCCTCAATGGAAATCGCAGTTCCCGAGGCGTCGAACTCAACAACGCCGTAGCGCTCGGGGTCTGCCACATGGTAGGCGAATACAATGCCCCCTTCGGGTTGCCGGCATTCGTTCAGCAGGTTCTGTAATCCGGAGCTGTAGAAGATATTATCACCCAGGATCAGCGCCGCATCGTCTTTACCGATGAACGGTGCCCCGATTACAAAAGCCTGGGCCAGGCCGTTGGGCTCATGCTGCACAGCATAGCTGAACCTGCATCCCAGCGAACGCCCGTCACCAAGTAATTTCTCAAAGTTGGGCAGATCGTGAGGGGTGGAAATTATCAGGATTTCGTTGATGCCGGCCATCATCAGCACCGACAACGGATAATAGATCATGGGCTTGTCGTAAACCGGCATCAGCTGTTTGCTGACAGCCAGCGTAAGGGGGTGAAGCCGCGTGCCTGAGCCGCCGGCCAGTATGATGCCTTTCATGAGTAGTTCACCTTTTATTTATCAATCATGACAACTTCTTCAACTTCATTTTTTATTTCCTCAGCAGGCAATTCATCACCATTTACTTCCGTTTCTTCGTTCTCTTCAAAAAGTTCAATAAGCGGTTCTTCAAATTTGCGGGTAGTCAGCCACTGATCGAGTGAGAGCAGCAGCGAAGGCAGCAGCAACAGGTTTGAAAACAACGCTACCAGCAGGGTGAAGGATACGAGGAAGCCCATAGACTGGGTACCGCCAAAGGTTGAAATGGTAAAAACCGCAAATCCGAGAAATAATACGATGGATGAGTAAATCATACTGAAACCGGTTTCGCGTAGTGCTGAGAATACGGATGTACGGATATCCCAATTGTTGTGCTTAAGAGCAAGCCGGTAACGCGACAGAAAGTGGATCGCATTATCCACCGAAATTCCCAGTGCAATACTGAAAATAAGAATGGTGGATGGCTTGATGGAAATGGCCAGGAAGCCCATCAGTGCGGCAGTCATCAGTTGCGGAAGCAGGTTGGGGACCATGGATACCGCTACCATCTTAAATGAGGTGAAAAGCAGCCCCAGCAATATCCCGATTGCAACAACGGCCAGTATCAGACTGGTTAAAAGGTTGTTAACAAGATAGTCCGTACCTTTCAGAAAGACAATGCTTGTACCCGTCAGCTCAACGGTGTATTTGTCCGGGTCGAAGATAGAGTCGATGCTTGGTTGAAGGTCATCCTTGATGCGCTGGATATCCCGTGTGCCGATGTTGGCCATTTGCACACTGATGCGGGTCTTGCTCAGGGTGGTATCAACAAATGAATTGAGGATGGTGCGCTTCCCGGCCTTCATCGAAGGCATATACTGCATGATGAAATTGCGCTCCTGGCTGTTCGGGATGCTGTACATTTCCGGGTCGCCGTTATAAAATGCCTGTTTCGAGTATTTTACCAGTTCGGCCACCGAAAGGGGTTTTGCAAACTCGGGATATTTGGCCAGTGAGTCCTGTAATTCGCTGATTTTCTGGATGGTTGACATCTGCATCACCCCCCTCGGTTTGCGGGTATCAATGGTGATTTCAAACGGAAGTATTCCTTTGAATTCTTCTTCGAAGAACAGCAGATCAACATACATGGGATGGCCGTGAGGGATATCATCCACCACATTCCCGGTGGTTTTCAGTCTGGAAATACCAAAAACAGCCAGGATCACACCCGCTACTGACGTCAGGTAGATTGCCCGGCGATGGTTCTGAACCAGAAAAACCACTTTTTCAATCAGGGAAGTGGTGTATTTGTTGTCAAGGTGCTTGATATGCCTGAGTTGCGGCGGGGCGAGATAGCTGTAGAGGATGGGAATCAGGAAGATGGAAAGCACAAAGACCACCATGATATTGATGGCGGCGACCACTCCGAATTCAACCAGCAGTTTATTTCCGGTAATGATAAAGGCGGCAAAGCCGGTAGCCGTGGTAAGATTGGTCAGGAATGTTGCATTGCCCGTTCTTACTACCACCCTGGATAGTGCCTTCACTTTGTTGCCATGCTCCCTGAACTCATGATGATATTTGTTGAGCAGGAAAATACAGTTCTCCACCCCGATAATGATCAGCAGCGGTGGTATGATTCCGGTGAGTATGGTAATCTCATACCCGAGAATGCCAAGGGTGCCCATCGACCAGACTACACTGATGAGCACGATGAGCATCGGGAACAGCACCGCTTTGAATGACCTGAAGAATAAAAACAGCACCAGGGACGCGATCAGCAGCGACAAAAGGGTAAACATCAGCAATTCCCGCTGAACCATTTTCATGGTTTTGGTGCGGATATATGGCATCCCCGAAAAGTGAACCTGAATATCATGCTTGCTGCTGAATACCGCTACCTCATCCTCAATATCACGAACCAGGCTGATCCTGCTTTTGTTGTTAAGCCTTTCTTTGTCGAGGGTAAGCATCATCAGGGTGGCGTTGGTTTCCTTGTTGATGATCAGTCCATCGTAAAACGGAAGATTAAAAATCAGGGTTCTCAGACTGTCAAGCTCTGCCTGTGTCTGAGGTTTTTGCTGAAAAACAGGTTTAAAATCAAATTTTCTTGTGGAATCGTTTTTTGCCAGTGTGTATAATTTCCCTATCGACAAGACTTCCTGCACTCCGTCGACTTTGCGGAGGCGTTCGGTAAGATCGTACCAGTCGTTGAATTCTTCGAGGGTAAACAATTTCTCGTCTTTGATTCCAATAAATAAAACCGCCCCATCCTGCCCGAATGTTTCCTTAAATTTCTGGTAAACTACGGTGGTGGTGTCGGTGTCGGGCAACATCTGGGCCATCTCATACGAAAGATGCACATTGATGGCCTTATAACCCATGAAAGCCGTAATCAGGATGATGGCAATCAGATTGCCGAGGCGGTTACGGAGAATAAATCGGACAAGGAAATTCCACATGCGGTAAAGTAATCAAAAAGAGGTATTATATAATTCAATATCAGCGAAATAAATGATTTGGTCATTCCCTACTTCGCCCGGCAAAAATACGACATTCGCCCGAAAAGCCCCTGTTTTTCAATGCAAAAACGATTATTTTCGGTCAAAAGAAGGTTAATTTGTGTTAAAATGGTGAATTCATGGCAGAGTAGTACCTTTGCAGCATCTGATCAACGTTATGGAGAAAAGGGTTTTATTTATCGATACCGCCCATCCCTTGCTGGGGCTGGAACTTGAAAGGCTGGGGTTTCAATGCACGCATTACGGTGGCAACAGCCGGCAGGAAATCCTTGACATGTTGCCCGGATTCGGAGGGGTGGTAATCCGCAGCAAGATCCGGTTAGACAGGAAGGCCCTTGAGCATGCCGGTAACCTGAGGTTTATAGCCAGGGTAGGGGCCGGCATGGAAAATATCGACGGGGAGTATGCCCTTGCGAAAGGGATTGCCTGTTTGAACGCCCCCGAGGGGAACCGCGATGCGGTAGGAGAACATGCCGTTGGAATGTTGCTTGCACTGCTGAATCACCTCTGCAGGGTGAACCTGGAGGTAAGAAATGGCGTGTGGATCCGCGAAAGCAACAGGGGAACGGAAATCCAGGGCAAGACCGTGGCTATCATCGGCTACGGAAATATGGGCAGCGCTTTTGCAGAAAAACTTAGCGGTTTTGGCGTTAAGGTTATCGCTTACGACAAGTACAAAAAAGATTTCAGCAATCAGTTTGTCAGGGAAGTGACCATGGAAGAGGTATTTGCCACCGCTGATATCCTTAGCCTGCATGTGCCGCTAACCGGTGAAACCCGGCAGATGGTCAATAAAACTTTTCTGGATTCATTTGTCAGGCCGCTGCTCGTGATCAACACCGCCCGCGGACAATGTGTAAATACTGCCGCGCTGATGGATGCCATTGATTCCGGGAAGGTTACCGGAGCTGCACTTGATGTGCTCGAATATGAGAAGCTTTCATTCGAAAACCTGGATTCAGCAGGTCTGCCTGAAGATTTCAGGCGGCTGATCCGGTGCGATAAGGTGATACTTTCGCCCCACATTGCTGGGTGGACGCATGAATCCAACGAAAAGATGGCCCGCGTGCTGATTGGGAAAATCAGGAATTTATACGGAATCTAGCCGGACTGTTTCTTTACCCTGCCCTGGGCGCACGCAACTGATTTTTTGTCCGGAGTCAAGCTGCCTGGCCTGCCGAATTGTTGTAGTCCATACCCAGGCCCACCCGCTGCAGAGGCTTCAGCCACCATTTTTTACGAAACAAAAAACGCTATCTTTGCAGAAATTTTCACGTATGTATCAGGAACTCAGCGAACAGGAAGCAATCAGGAGAGAATCGCTTAACGAACTCGGAAAACTTGGCATCAATCCCTATCCGGCCGAAGCATTCAATGTAAATATCACTACTGCTGAAATTCTTAAGAATTTTCCCGGTGACAATGGCCTTTATCAGGATGTAAGCATTGCCGGTCGTATCATGACCCGCCGCATCATGGGAGCCGCCTCTTTTGTAGATCTGCAGGATGCAAGCGGACGCATTCAGCTTTACATCAAGCGCGATGAAATCTGCGAAGGCGAGGACAAGACCCTGTACAATACTGTCTTCAAACGGCTGCTCGATATCGGCGATATCATCGGGGTAACCGGATTTGTATTTGTTACCCAGATGGGCGAGATTTCCATTCATGTAAAGTCGCTGAAGCTGCTCAGCAAATCATTGCGGGTGCTGCCGGTGGTAAAGGAAAAGGATGACCAGGTATTCGATGCTTTCAGCGATCCGGAAGCCCGGTACCGTCAGCGTTACGTTGACCTGATTGTGAATCCGGAGGTGCGTGATATTTTTGTTAAGCGCAGCCTGATCATCAATACCATGCGCTCATTTTTCAACGGTAAGGGATACCTGGAGGTGGAAACGCCCATTCTTCAACCTATTCCCGGAGGCGCTGCAGCCCGGCCTTTTATCACCCACCACAATGCGCTGGATATGCCACTTTACCTGCGTATAGCCAACGAACTGTATCTCAAGAAACTGATAGTCGGTGGTTTTGACGGGGTTTATGAATTTGCAAAAGACTTCCGCAACGAGGGCATGGACCGTACGCATAATCCCGAGTTTACGGTGCTCGAAATTTACGTGGCCTACAAGGATTACTTCTGGATGATGGATTTTACAGAGGAGATGCTCGAGCGGGTTGCCCTGGGCCTTCATGGGAAGACCAGCGTCCAGGTCGGGGAGAGGGAAATTGATTTCAGGCGTCCTTTCCGCAGGCTCACCATGACCGATGCCATAAAGGAATACGCGGGTGTGGATATCACCGGTAAGACTGAAGATGAACTGAAACAGATATGCCGGGACCTGGAAATCGAAACCACACCGGCCATGGGCAAGGGCAAACTGATTGATGCCATTTTCGGGGAAAAATGTGAGGAGCACCTGGTACAGCCTACATTTATCATGGATTACCCCATTGAGATGTCGCCCCTGTGCAAGCGTCACCGGACAAATCCTGAGCTTACCGAGCGTTTTGAGCTTTTTGTCAACGGTAAGGAGTTGTGTAATGCTTATTCAGAGCTGAATGACCCCATCGACCAGCTCGATCGCTTCCAGGAGCAACTGAAACTTTCGCAGAAAGGCGACGACGAAGCCATGTTTATTGACATGGATTTTGTGCGTGCCCTTGAATATGGGATGCCTACCTGCTCCGGGATGGGTATCGGAATTGACAGGCTGACCATGTTTATGACCAACCAGCCTTCAATTCAGGATGTTTTGTTTTTCCCTCAGATGCGCCCTGAGAAAAAGGCTGTTCCCGCAGGGGATACCGATGAGGCATTTATTGAAGCGGGAGTTCCGGCCGCATGGGTGCCCGCGCTCCGGAAATATGGCTTTAAAAACGTTGCAGACCTGAAAGCGGCCAATCCCAACAAACTGCTGAATGACCTGGGCGGACTGCGAAAAAAGTTGAAACTGGATATTCCGGCCTTAAAGCTTGAAGAGATTCAGGCATGGGTGGAAGTTTAAAAACCTTTCCGGCTGCTTACCTGAGAAAGATCGCAGCTTCAGCGAAAACCTTTTCAAAGCAATGATCCACCTTTTCACTTGCCGGCATAAGCGGAAAGGGATTTTCATGGGTATATTCAAACGGGAAATCCATGATTCTGAGGTTTTCTGTATTCATGATTTCTGAAATGCCTGAAGGGGGGATTACCTCATCTTTTTTCAGTGCGATCGTGCTGATCCGCTTGCGCATTTTTTCAAACCGGTGATTCCGCCATTCACGCAACCGACGGGAGTCAACCATGGCATTGAAAGCTTTTGTAGCCGGACTTTCCCTGAACAAGGAGAAGGGATTGTCTGTTTTGCTGAGTTCTTTTTCGAATTGCCTGAGGTAGAAGAACCTCAGCCTGGAAAAGGCTTCCTCATCCATAATCAGTTTTGAAACCCCGTTCATGCGGTTAAAAGGGGCGCCCCCGCAAAACATCATCAGGCGGGTATCGTTCAGAAAAGTTTCTCCATAGGCCAGCATCATAATCTGCGCAAGAAATGCGCCGATTGAATAAGCGAAGAAATCAATGCCGGTTCCTTTCGCAAAAAGTGGATGATTACCTGATTGAATTGAACTGATCAGTTTCTCCAGGTCCAGGGCACTTTGCCTGCCTGATGTGAAAAACCGCAACGGTTGCTGGCTGAGTCTGAGACTGAGCGCCAGGTTAACAAAGGTTGAAGAACGGTTCTGCCTGTTGCGAAGCCGGGTTGAAGGTAATAATGGTGACATCAGCCTGGGATTGCTCCATTCAGCCGGTGAGCGGTTCATGTGAAATGAGATGGGGAAAAGGATAACCGGTCGCCTCAGTTCCCTGGCCAGCCTTTCGGCCCAGGGATAATACTTGACCCAGCTCCGCTCATTCAACCCATGCAGGAGAATTATGGCCCTGTTGCCTTTGCCAGAAGCGGGAATGATTACCGGATAGGTAAACCTGACGTTTTCAGCAATCAGACTGTCGTCGGAATTAATATTGCTTAATCCCTTCAGTTCTGTCCTGGTGGCAGGAAAAACATTGCCGGGTGTATCCGAGGTAAATTCAAATGACTGAAAACATGCATCAGAGCCCGGAATGTGCTGGACCTGATTTCCTGCTTTGAGCAATGATTTCAGGGCGAAATATGTTTCTGTATAGTGAATCATTATTGGTTGTTGTCCTGCAAAGGAACATCAGCCTGCAATGCCCCGCAATTAAAAGGGATTTGGATCCGGATTATGGGTTATTTTGTGTTATACAGGGGCAAAACATGATATTTTGGGGTGAAATTTGCTGACAGGCAGGTTTGTTTCAGCAGCGGAACCTGATTTCCCGGCCTTTTTCTGATCAGCAGGCCGGAAGGCAGCCCGGAGGATTCATATAGCTTACTTTTACCCTGAATCTTTTATGGTCAGGCCAATCTTCTTATCTTTGCACCCTTAAAATCCAATTGAATGAATGCCCTTGAACAATTAAAGCAGTATACCCGGGTAGTGGCCGATACAGGCGATTTTGATTCTATTGAATCATACCGGCCGGTTGATGCCACCACCAATCCGTCGCTGATTTACGCAGCTGCACGCGAGGAAAAATACCGTCATCTGGCTGCTATGGCAGCGGCTGATGCAAAGTCGCTTACCGGCGATCCGGCCGGGCAGCTTTCATTATGTCTCGACCGGGTGGCGGTAAATTTTGGTCTCGAAATTCTGAAAATTGTTCCCGGAAGGGTAAGCACCGAGGTGGATGCCCGCCTTTCGTTCGATACAGACGGAACTATTGCCAAAGCACGTGAACTGATCAGGTTGTATGAGCAGGCGGGTGTTGGCCGTGAAAGAATTCTGATAAAGATAGCCTCCACCTGGGAAGGTATCCGTGCAGCGGAGGTGCTTGAAAAAGAGGGCATACATTGTAACCTGACCTTGTTGTTCTCAAAAATACAGGCCATTGCCTGCGCCGAAGCCGGGGTGAAACTGATTTCACCTTTTGTCGGAAGAATCCTTGATTGGTATAATAAAGAGAAAGGATTTGCATCCACGGTCCCGGAGGAAGATCCCGGTGTTATTTCTGTAACAGAAATATTCAATTATTATAAAAGGTTTGGCTATGCCACCGAAGTAATGGGTGCAAGTTTCAGGAACAAAGGTGAAATTATCGCACTTGCAGGATGTGACCTGCTGACCATTGCACCTGCATTGCTGAATGAACTGGAGTCGTCTCACGAAACAGTAAGCCTCAGGCTTGATGCTGAAAATGCGAAGGCAATACCTTTGGAAAAAATCATACCGGATGAGAAAGCTTTCCGATGGCTGATGAACGAGGATGCCATGGCTACCGAAAAACTTGCCGAAGGAATCCGGAAGTTTACACAGGACCTGCTTAAACTCGAGAATTTTCTGAAGAAGGAATTCCTTTCCTGAGGGTTCCAGCCGTTACGAAAAGCATAAGCCGGCAGACTACAGGACCGGTAAAGCAATATTTTTGAATTCACTCTTTCTTACATTTTTATCCATTTACCTTAATTATGAGTCTTGTTGTTGTAGGCACCGTTGCCTTTGATGCCATTGAAACCCCGTTCGGGAAGACCGATAAGATACTCGGGGGCGCCGCTACATTTATTGGTCTTGCTGCGGGCAAGCTGAATGTGAATACTAAAATTGTTTCTGTAGTAGGAGGGGATTTTCCGCAGGAACATCTTGATCTGTTGAACCGCAATGGGGTGGAAACCTCCGGAATAAAAATGATACCTGAAGGAAAGACCTTTTTCTGGTCAGGCAGGTACCACAACGACATGAACGCCCGTGATACGCTGGTGACCGAACTGAATGTGCTGGCCGACTTTGATCCGGTGCTGCCCGAGTCGTATAAAGATTGTACTTTTCTTATGCTGGGAAACCTGACTCCTCAGGTTCAGAAAAGGGTGATCGAACAGTTGCCCGTTCGCCCGAAACTGATCGTTATGGACACCATGAACTTCTGGATGAACACCGCATGGGATGATCTGATGGAGGTGATCGGCATGGTGGATGTTCTGACCATCAATGATGAAGAGGCCCGTCAGCTTTCCGGAGAGTATTCATTGATCAAAGCAGCAAGAAAAATCATAGGATTGGGCCCGAAGTTTCTTGTAATCAAGAAGGGTGAGCACGGCGCGCTGCTGTTCAACAAGGACAGTGTATTCTTTGCTCCGGCACTGCCGCTCGAAGAGGTTTTTGATCCGACAGGAGCCGGGGATACCTTTGCCGGTGGCTTTATCGGGTTCCTGGCGAAAACCGGTGATACCTCCTTTGAAAATATGAAGCGTGCCATTATTTTTGGTTCTGCCATGGCATCCTTCACCGTTGAGAAGTTCGGCACGGAAGGGCTGCAGGCGCTCAGCAATGGTGAACTGAACGAAAGGATCAGGATCTTTTCCGAGATGGTTCAGTTTGATATCGAGCTCGACTGAAAGCTCAGGGCAGTTGCATATACAGATACAGAAGGTGTGCTGAGTTCATAACTGCCGGTTATGTTCCGGCAATTTTACGTTAACGTTTTGTTATTGTGCAGATTTTTATAACTTTGTCGCCCTTTCAGAATCGGATTAATCATCATAACTTGCTAAAAACATGAAGGTTTACAAAACAAACGAATTAAGGAATATTGTGCTCATCGGGGGTGCCAAAACCGGTAAAACCACTTTGTCGGAATCCATATTGTTTGAGTGCGGCGTCATCAACAGGCGCGGTTCAATCGAAGATAAAAATACAGTATCGGATTATCGTGAAATTGAGCTGGAACGTCAGAACTCAGTTTCATCAACCGTACTTTATGCTGAACATAAAGGCCATAAGATCAATATCATTGATGCACCCGGTTTTGACGATTTTATCGGCGAAGTTGTAGCCGGCCTGCATGTAGCTGATACCGCTTTCATGGTCATCAACGGGCAGAACGGGGTTGAAGTTGGTACAGAGATTAACTGGAGGCAGACAAAAGCCATCCATGCACCGGTTGTTTTCCTTGTAAACCACCTTGAGCATGAGAAGTCAAGTTTTGAAGAGAGCCTGCGTCAGCTGAAAACGCAGTTCGGCGCCAGCGTTACTCCGTTTCAGTATCCTGTGAACGAAGGACACAGCTTCAATGCCATCATAGATGTACTTCAGCAGAAAATGTTCAAATATTCGGCCACGGGCGGTAAAGCCGAAGTGCTGGACATACCTGCCGACCAGAAGGATAAGGCAGAAGAAATGCTGAACAGCATTATTGAAACAGCTGCCGAGAATGATGAAACCCTGATGGAATCATTCTTTGAGAACGGAACGCTTACCCCTGAAGAACTGGCAAAAGGACTGAAACTGGGTATCATGAACCGCGGGATGTTCCCGGTGTTATGTATTGCAGCCAAGCCCAATTTCGGCGTGGATGCTCTGCTCGATTTCATCGTAAGTTACATCCCGGCGCCCAACGAAATGCCCGGCCGCAATACCAAAGAGGGAAAGGCCCTTAATTTCAACCCGGCCGATCCCGCATCTGCCCTTATTTTTAAAACATCCGTTGAAGAGCACCTTGGTGAAATCTCATTCTTCAAAGTTTTCTCCGGTGAAATTACCGAAGCCATGGACATGGTAAACGGCGTGAACAGTTCAAAGGAACGCATTTCACAGATGTTTGCCGTTGCAGGTAAAAAACGTGAAAAACTTGAGAAAGTAGTTGCCGGAGATATCGCTGCCGCCATTAAGCTGAAGAATGTACGCACCAATCACACGCTTAACAGTCCCAAGACCAGCGGTGACGTAATTGAGCCCATTGAGTTTCCTGCACCCAAGATCACCATGGCCATCAAAGCCAAAAATACTTCGGACGACGAAAAACTGGGCGCGGCGCTTACCGAACTGCAGAAAGTTGACCCCACCATCACAGTGGAGTACTCGAAGGAACTGAAGCAGATCATTATGCGCGGCCAGGGCGAACTTCATCTCAACATCGCCAAATGGCACCTGGAAAATATCGAGAAGATTCAGATTGAGTACTACGCACCTAAGATTCCTTACCGTGAAACCATCACCAAGCCGGCCAAAGCCATGTACCGTCACAAAAAGCAGTCCGGAGGTTCAGGACAGTTCGGTGAAGTGCATATGCTGATTCAGCCCTGGAGCGAAGGGATGGCCAATCAAACGGAATTTCCTATCCGCGGTACAGAGACTTACGATCTTTCATGGGGTGGTAAACTGGTGTTTAACAACTGTATCGTTGGTGGATCTATTGATGCCAGGTTTATGCCGGCCATTCTGAAAGGGATTATGGAGAAAATTGAAGAAGGCCCGCTGACCGGTTCCTATGCCCGTGACATCGTGGTGAATGTATACGATGGTAAAATGCACCCGGTTGATTCCAACGAGCTTGCATTTAAACTTGCCGGACGTAATGCCTTCAAAGAAGCCTTTAAAAATGCCGGCCCTAAAATTCTTGAGCCGATTTATGATGTAGAAGTAATGGTTCCCGGCGACCGCATGGGCGATATCATGACCGACCTTCAGGGCCGTCGTGCCATCATTATGGGTATGGACAGCGAGGGAAACTACCAGATCGTGAAGGCTAAAGTGCCCCTGGCAGAAATGAACCGCTATTCAACCGCCCTCAGCTCGCTCACCAGCGGCAGCGGTACCTACTCCCTGAAATTTGCCGAGTACTCAATGGTTCCCGGCGATGTTCAGACTGCACTGCTCAAGGCTTACGAAGAACAGGAGAAAGAAGAAGAATAGTCACGCTTTCCCTGAAATCTATAAAACCCGGGCCTGTTCCGGGTTTTTTATTCCCGGATTTTTCCGGAATATAAATTTGCGCCGTTTTCTGATTCATTGCTATCAAATAATTATCTTTGTAAATGCTTTGTTCGTGTAAAAAATACACTAACTTGTAAAAATCGGGAAATCAATTACAAAAAATGGATAACCATGAGAAAAGCTATTTCTTTAATCATTCTGCTGGCCATTGCCAATATGCTGGTTCAGGCGCAGTCCGATAGATTATTGCCGGGGAAGGTCAGTATATATACCACCGCCATGGATACCGATCTGCGCCTTACTCATACAGGCGTCAGTGAGTTTGCTGATTTTGGCCAGCCCCTCGAAACCCAGGTCTGCGTTTTTGTGGATCCGGAGAAGACCTTTCAGACCTTCCTTGGTATAGGAGGAGCCATTACGGATGCCAGCGCCGAAACCTTCTACAAGCTTCCTGAAAGCAGGCAGAAAGAGATTCTGAGCGCCTATTTCAGCCGCGATAAGGGCATCGGATATTCACTTATCCGGACCAACATCCACAGCTGCGATTTCTCAAGTTACAGTTATACTTATGTAAAGGATAACGACAAAGAGCTGAACAGTTTCTCCATCGAACACGATAAAAAATACCGCATCCCGATGATTAAAGCCGCTATTCAGGAAGCGGGAGGGGAAGTTACTTTTTATGCCAGCCCGTGGAGCCCTCCGGCCTGGATGAAGGATAACAACAATATGCTGCGGGGGGGCAAGCTTAAAAAGGAGTTTTATCAGCACTGGGCCGATTACTTCGTTAAGTTCATCAAAAGCTACGAACAGGAAGGGATCCCGGTGTGGGGCATTACCATTCAGAATGAACCTATGGCCACACAAAAATGGGAAAGCTGCATTTTTACCGCAGAAGAGGAACGTGATTTTCTCAAATACAACCTCGGTCCGACCATGCATAATGCCGGTTTGGGTGATAAAAAAATCGTGATGTGGGACCATAACCGCGACCTGGTCTATCAAAGGGCAGTAACGTACTTCAGCGATCCGGATGTGGATAAATATGCCTGGGGCATTGGTTTCCACTGGTATGAAGACTGGAGCGGGGGAGTGCCTGTGTTCGAAAATATCCGCAGGGTGCAGGAGGCTTTTCCGGATAAGCATATGCTGTTTACCGAAGGCTGTGCCGAAAGCTTTGACGCTGGTCGCTACGAAGCCTGGGTACTCGGCGAAGAGTATGGCCGGTCAATGATACACGACTTCAACAATGGTACTGTGGGCTGGACCGACTGGAATATACTGCTCGATGAAACCGGAGGCCCCAATCATGTCGGGAACTTCTGTTTTGCCCCGGTTCACGGGATTACCGGCACCGGCGAAGTAATCTACACGAATTCTTATTATTACATCGGCCACTTTTCAAAATTTATCCATCCCGGAGCTAAACGTATCATTGCCTCTCCCAGCCGCAGCCAGCTTATCAGCACCGCGTTTAAAAATCCCGACGGGTCAACAGTGGTGGTTGTAATGAATGAGACTGAAAAGGCAACCGACTATTATCTCTGGATTGACGGTAAAGCGGCACCACTGACCAGTCTCCCAAGGTCGATTATGACCCTGGTTTTCTGATCGCCGGAATATTTTTCAAAACAACAATACCGGATGTGTTATCGAATACATAACACATCCGGTTTATAATTTCTGCGCTTCCGGGTTTACCTAACGGAAAGTGCTTCGTTCAATGTCGGGTAATCAATATAACCTTCAGGTCCGCGGGTATAAAAAGTATTGGTATCCGGCTTATTCAGTGGGGCATTCAGCGCAATTCTGTCCGGGAGGTCGGGGTTGGCAATAAACAACCGGCCAAAGGCAACGAGATCCGCTATCCCGGATTCAAGGGCCACGCTTCCGGATTCAGGGGTGTAGTTGCCGGCAGTTATCAATGTTCCGGAAAAATGCTTCCTGAAATGCTTTGCCACATGTGGTATCATGTGCGGATGGTCGTCGAGCGGAAGCATGGGCTCAACCAGATGAAGATATGCCAGGTTTCTTTTGTCGAGTTCACCGATCACATAACCAAATAAGCCTGCAGCATCATTATCGTCCATTCCGTAACGGATATTCGAGGGCGAAAGTCTGATGCCGGTCCGTTCACTGCCTATCTCTTCACAGATGGCATCGGTCACTTCCAGGGTAAGCCGGCAACGGTTTTCGATGCTGCCACCGTACTCATCTGTCCTGGTATTCGAGGAGGAATGCATGAACTGATCGGGCAGGTAGGAATTGGCGGCATGAATTTCCACCCCGTCGAAACCGGCAAGCATGGCATTGCGGGCGGCTTTGCGGTAATCATCTACAATCCCGGGAATTTCGTCAAGTCTTAGCGGGCGGGCAACTTCCATTGGTTTCTTACCTTGCGGGGTGGTAATGTAATCGCCTCCCGACAAGGCAGAAGCCGACACCGGCAAGGCATTGTCAGGCTGCAGCAAAGAATGTGAAACGCGACCCACATGCCACAGTTGAAGGAAGATCAGGCCGCAGTTATCATGCACGGCGGCGGTCACTTTTCTCCAGCCTTCGACTTGCTCAGGGGTATGGATTCCCGGGGTGTTCATATAACCAACACCTTGTGGCGAAATCTGACTGGCTTCAGCGATAATTAACCCTGCAGAGGCCCTTTGAGCATAATAAAGTGCGTTCATTTCAACAGGCACGCCACCTTCACCGGCACGGCGCCGGGTCAGCGGAGCCATCACAATGCGGTTTTTCAGGGTGAGATTCCTGAGTTTAAGGGGTTGAAGTAATGAATTCATCGTTTCTATAGGGGTTGTGTAACCATAAACTAAATTTCCGGCACAAAGTTGCAGAGGAAAGCTGGTTTTCTTCCTGTGTTGGTAAGCGTCAGAAGGTAAGACGCGCACCAACACGGGAACCATTAACAGTATGCGCGCGTCATTTCATATTTCGTGTGCAGGCGGCGCTGCCAGCCGTGTTGGGTTATACCTGCCATCAAAATCGCAGTATGCGCGCGTCTTACCTTCTGACGCGTGCATACTGCCTTAATAGATCCACACTG
>DJGZ01000048.1 GCA_002433025.1 Bacteroidales bacterium UBA5833 | reverse complement strand
ACAAAACAAACTGATTAGTTACAGTGTATTCAATGCAGTATTAAAACCAGGGATTAATGACAAAAACGCGCTAGCCGATTTTCTGTTCGAGCACCTTGACCAGTTTGGCGACAAAAAAGAGGACATTATGAAGGCCATTGATTTTTCTGTCAAAGACAGGGCATCGTTCGGAGGATTTACGCTGGTGGCAAAGGACAATGGCAGTATAATAGGGGCTGTAGTGGTGAATCAGACGGGAATGGAAGGTTATATTCCTGAAAACATCCTTGTATACATTGCCACCCATCGCAATTACCGGGGGAAAGGCGTTGGGAAAAGCCTTATGCAGGAAGCCATAAATATGGCCCATGGCGACATCGCCCTGCATGTGGAGCCGGATAATCCCGCGAGGTATCTTTATCAGAAACTGGGCTTCGACAACAAATACCTTGAAATGCGTCTTAAAAAAGAGGCCGTCTGATGGCATTCATAACGCTGGATCAGCAAAAGTTAAAAGATAATTACCATTATCTGGATAAACTTTTCCGGGAGGAAGGCATACAGTGGGCGGTTGTCTCCAAGCTGCTCTGCGGAAACAGACTCTACCTTCAGGAGGTAATCAGCCTGGGAATCCATCAGTTGTGCGACTCCAGGGTATCCAACCTCAGGGCCATCAAAAAGATGTCGCCCGAAATTGAAACAATTTACATCAAACCTCCTCCCATGCGCTCCATTCCGGAGATCGTGCGTTATGCCGACATCAGTTTCAATACAGGGTTGAGCACCATACAGGCACTTTCGGCCGAGGCGGAAAAACAGGGGAAGGTTCACCAGGTAATTATCATGGTCGAGATGGGTGAACTGCGCGAAGGCGTGATGCGCGATGACCTGATAGAGTTTTACGAAAAGGTCTTCCGGCTCCCGCACATCAACGTCGTTGGCATAGGCACCAACCTGAGCTGCCTTTACGGCGTGCTTCCCAACCACGACAAGCTGATACAGCTCAGCCTCTATAAACAGTTGATCGAAGCGAAGTTTAACCGAAAAATCCCTTATGTGTCAGGCGGTTCCTCGGTATCCATCCCGCTGATCTTTGAGAAGATACTGCCAAAAGGGATCAACCATTTCAGGGTAGGTGAAACCCTCTTTCTGGGAACGGATGTCTATCATGATACAGTCATCAACGGCATGCACAACGATGTGCTGCGCCTGTATGCCGAAATCATTGAACTGATCGAAAAACCCACCGTTCCCATGGGCGAAATCGGCACCAATGTTGAAGGACACAGTTTCAGTTTCGACGCTGAGTCATCAGGAAAAACAGCCTGCCGGGCAATCCTCGACATCGGCCTGCTGGATGTGGAAAGCAACCACCTTTTCCCGGCTGATCCGCAGATAAAATTTGCCGGCAGCAGCAGCGATATGATCGTGATCGACCTGGGCGGGAACGAAAAAAATTACAAAACCGGCGATCTCGTGGAATTCAAAATGGATTATATGGGGGCGCTCCGCATCATGAACTCAAGATATATCGGCAAGCAGGTGAGGTAATCCCGTTTATTGCATTGCATAAATACTGATATTTGCATTTCATTAGCCTGAAAGGGCTTTTTTTCAGTATTGTCACCCTCACACAAACCTGTTATGCCTTTTTTGGTTGTTGACCTCGAAATGAGCGGCCCGGAGCCGGGCTATCATGAAATCATTCAGATCGGAGCAGTTTTGCTGAACGACAACTGGGTGGAGCTCGGAACTTACCTCAGCAATGTGTATCCCGAAAACCAGGAGGCCTTCACGGCTTCCGCCGAGAAGATTCACGGGCTTTCGCTCGATGAATTGCAGGAAGCGCCCATGATATACGAAGTACTGGAGGACTTTGAACAATGGATCCGCAAACTGCTGAAACGGCAGGGGGGCGATCTGCGCGATTTGGTTATCTGCGGGCAAAGCGTCATCTTTGACGTGAACTTCCTGAAATTTGCCTACAGCGGCGAAAACCTCGAATGGCCCTTCAGCAACAAGCTGATCGATCTGCATACCATTGCCTTCTACACATTCCGCATCCTTGAAGCCAACGGCAAAACCGTCCCCCGCTCCCTCAGCCTGAAAGCCATCTCGGCATGGTTCGGCTTTGAACGGGAAGGCGACACCCACAACGCCCTGGAAGATTCACAACTGACCATGCAATGCCTGCAGAAGTTTTTCCGGATGGCGGCAAAGTTTAAAGTTTCAGACTGAAATCTGCTGCAACATTTCAAACTTTAGTCAGCATGAAGCCCTTTTGCACAGTTAAGAAAGCATAACCGCGCATTGGCCTTATACCGGAACCAGAGCAACATAATGTTCGCTGATATTTTTCAGAAATACTCCGTTAAGGATTTTTAATGAATTGACTTAGTGTGGATTATGAAATCCTGTTAAAAATGGTAAATGATTTATAATCAAGCTATTGCTTCCCGCCCTGCCACTTTTGCGGGGTCTTTGCAGCTTGTCCCGCTGAGGCGGGGGCCTTGCGGGATTCTTAAATTTACGGACTATTGTTTCAGTGAAATCCTGCTTTTTTCAGTACTCCATCAGTTACAGCAGAGGAACTCCGTTATCGCTGAAAAAATCGCAACGCATCATAATGACGGACTATTCTGAACCGGGCATCCATTCATAAAAGGATAAAATCCACAGCAAGGCCAATCCTGAGGTAACAAAAATGACAAACAGACGCAATTCTTAAAAAAAACCGGGGCCAGGGCAAACGATAAGCCGGGGATTTTATAATTTTGAAAAATCTTACACGGAACGCTCACATGATGCCTGATGATTCTCATATTCATAACATTGCCGGTTCCATCCTCAGGAATTATGATTACCTTTTCCCTTCTGCCTATCCTGATATCCCGTTAAACCTCAATATGTTAAAAGAGGCCATGGCAGAAACCGGTTTTTTTCTTGAGGAAGAAAAAATTCCGGAATTCATGGAAAACATTGAACTGCAGCTTGCCGCCATGGTTCCGCTTAACTGGAACAATTACGGTACCATTGCCATACTGCTGAACAAAACCCACCCCGAGGAAGACCTTATCGCCATCAGCCTTCAGCGGATCACGGAACTGGTGAGGGAATTGCCCAACTTTAACGATGCTGCAGTTCCGGATGAAGACACCCTGGACTCGATCATTTATACCTGGATAAGCCTTACGGATGAGTATCCGGGATTTACGGAGGATGAAGCCTGGTCGTAAACCGGGTTCCGTTCGCCGGGACTGCTGATTAACAAAGAAAAACCATCGTATGAAAAAGATCCTGATTTTTCTGTTGCTGTTTGCATTCGCCGGCAGCGCCATGTCACAGCGGAATAGTTTTACCCCGCCACAGTATAAAAAGATCAGAAAAGCCATTGAAAAGAAGGGATCCGTATCATATTATCCCGCCCTGATGCAGCGGTTACAGGCCAATGACACTACCCTTACCGTTGAGGATTACCACCTGCTTTATTACGGATACCCCCTGCAGCCCGGCTATGCCCCATATGCCACCCACCCCCTGGCCGACAGCCTGATGAGCATCCTCCGAAAAGAGGAAGTAACGGGGCAGGATTATGAAACAATCATCAGGCACGGCTCAGCCCTGCTGCTCGAAAACCCTTTCGAAATAAGGTTTCTCGATCCGCTGATCTATGCCCACCGGATGAAAGGAAATCAGGAGGTGGCTGCCGGGCTTGAGTTCAGGTTCGGCCGGATCATTGAAACCATTTTCGGATCAGGCGATGGATTAGCCAGGAAAACCGCCTTTCATGTAATCTCGGTTTCCCACGAATACGACATGCTAAGGGCGCTGGGGTTCGGCTTTGGCGGACAGCAGCAGCTGATCGACGGCAAATACGACTACCTTAAAGTCAGCAAAAACGACTATGGCATAGAGGGTATGTATTTCGACGTATCCGTCCTGCTCAGATCTCTTGCAAACATGCGGTAAACTCCGGATTATCAAGGCGCGGCGTCGCCAACAGCGAAAACGCAGATCAATTCACTGAAAAGCACTTCTTTACTTCCCTGCCGGGATTTATACTCATTCTAAATTACGATTTACCTGAAGCAACATATCAATTTTTTATATTTGTGAGTAATCTGATGTGATGAAGTGAATGCTTTACCGTTCGCGGTCACCTGAACCTCCTGCTATGTTAATATTCAAGAAGAAGCACATTGCGCTGAAGTTTGCAATCATCATTCCGGTTCTTATTCCGGCATTTCTTTCTGCACAATCATTGCCCGATTCAGGACTGGTTGCCGCCTACCTCCTCGACGGAAATGCCAAAGCAGTGAATGCCGGTCAATTCTCAGGCAAAACCCTCAGGACAAAAGCTGTTGCTGACCGCAGCGGAAGGGAAGGCAGGGCGCTAGGATTTCAGCCGGGGCCCGGGATGGAGTTCAGCCAGGCTGAGCTGCCGCTTGACATATCTCCGAATGCCTTACCCGTTGTCACCATCATCTGCTGGATAAAAGCAGGAGAAACCTTTAAATACCTCACCCCCCTCAGAAGCGGCGACAAAAAGCAAAGAGGAATACTTACCGACAAGCACAGGGGCAGTCAGCGGTGGAGCGCTTCGGCCGGCAGTGACGGCGTCATCCACGGCTCTCCGGTCCTGAAGGACCAATGGACTTTTATCGCTCTGATCTATGACGCCCCCAATGAGCAGGCCCGGCTGATTGTAAACAACCAGGTGTTCGGCGGCAGGGCCAGGCAGCGTAAAAGCAATCCCACAACAATCATAGGCGCATTCAACGGCGCCATGGACGATCTGATGATCTATAACCGGGCGCTTTCGCTTGAGGAGCTTGAAATGCTGTACGGCAGCCCCATAGACATAAACAGGGAAGACATTGCCATAGACGACCGCAGCGGGTACCGGCGCCGTATGGAAGCGCAACGAAACCCGGCTGTTGAAGCCGGACAACAATTTATTCCCGGCTACGAAGAACTGATCATACGCGACAGCGTTCACAGCCCGAATACACTGCACCTGTTCGGGCACGGCGACACCATTACCGTGCTCAGTCAGGCAGGCGACAATTGGCTCGAAGTCAGCAACCAAAAAGGGGAGAAAGGCTATATATCCGCATCCTCGCTGATTTCGAATGCTTACAGAACCGGAAAAACAAAGTCAGTGTTCAGGTTTACCAACTGGTTGGGTCAATTATTTATGATGAACAAGGCCTGGAACTGGTTTTTTGCAGCCCTTTTCACCTTACTGCTGGGCATGGCTTTAAAATACCGGGGTCAGCTCAATGACTGGTTCATTGCACTGGGCGGCAAAGCAGAGACGGAAGCGGCGGGATCAAGAAACGAAGGCATAGTTACCACCCGCAGGTTCAGCAGATTGGACAGGTATTTCCCTGTAAACAGGCCGAAATGGTGGAGCATTTCACCCGGAATTGTTTTCGCGCTGATGCTTCTGGGTGGATCAATCTGGGACTCAGCCGAAACCCAGTGGTTCTTCAACGAAGGGGCCAGCATCATCCCCGCCGGCTTTATGTACCCGATTCATTGGGTTTTATGGTCGCTTTCGCTTATCATCATCCTGCTCATACTCGCCATCACCATAGAAAGCCTGCACATCGCCGGTCCATGGGCCGGACTGTTCCGACTGGCTATGCTGCTGATATTAAACCTGATGGCCGTGGTGGTATGCTTTTACCTGGCAGTAGGCATTATCCTGGTGATCTTCGGTTTTATTCTTTTTGTGTTTGCCTTGTTCTCCCTGTTAAGCAGGAAACGATAGAACGCACCATGAACTTCAGCAGTAACAAACCTGAAACTTTAACATTTTATGCGATCCGATAAATACAGAATATGTCCCGCTTTTCCTGAAAAAGAAATCGCAGCCGCCTGGGATAACGGACTTCAGATACAAGGAGCGGCTTCCGGCCAGAACAAATGGATACTGCTGAACTCGTCACGGGCCATCTATGGTTTACAGCGCTGGGCTACGAATGCCGCATTTCCTGCCGATGAAATAAAAGAAGGTTGGGATGAAGGATTTGACATTACTTTCCTGGCATATACCGGCGACCGCTGGATGGTAATTCTGTCGAAAGACTCCGGATATACCGATCAGATATGGCGCACCAGCAGCCGATTCCCCGAAAAGGAAATCCGGCAGGGATTGCAGGACGGATATGCCATTACGTCCCTTTCGTACGGGGTAGACCGCTGGGCAGTGGTGATGAGCAAAGGATCAAGTCTCAGAAACCAGACCTTCCGGACTGCCGAAAAGTTCCCCGAAACAGAGATATCTGAAGGCTGGGACAGCGGGCGCGACATCACTTCGCTGGCTTTCGGCGACGGCAAATGGGCGTTGGTAATGTCGGAGAACTCCGGATTTAAGACTCAAAGCTGGTCAACCCGAAACAACTTTGAAGAAGGGCTGATCAGCGAGAAAGCAGCAGCAGGAAATGCAATCACCACCCTTTTTTACGGAGATGGCATGTGGGTTTATGTATTCTCCGTTTTCCCGGATATTGATGAATCAGCAGATAAAACCAGCCAGACAGCCGGCAGGCCAGCCGCTGAAGGGACGGATGAAAATTTCAGCGCCGAAGCCGTATCACTGTTCGAAACCGGGCGTAAATACTCGGAGAAAAACGAACCAGACAAAGCCATTCCGTATTTCAGAAAAGCCATCAAACATGAGCCGGGTTACTATTCCGCCTACAATTCCCTGGGGGTAGCCCTGGATGAAACCGGCAAGAAAGACGAAGCCCTGAAATGCTTTCAGAAAGCCTATGAACTGAACCGTCACAACTCCATTATCCTGAGTAACCTGATCAGCCAGATTGCGGATAACGAGGAACCCCTGAAAACGGTAATCAGCCTGGTAGAAGCCGCTGAAACCGAAACCCTCGAAGGCATTACATCGGCAAACGCGCTCAGCACCATTGGCCGGGCTTATTCGTTAAGCGGCAAGCATAAGCGGGCCGCGGAATTTCTGCGCAAAGCGGTTGGCCTCGAACCGGAGAATGAAGCGATAAGAATGGAGCTGGCCTATGAAGAATCCCATTCTGATACGGTGGCTACAGACGACCTGCCGGCAACGCCGGATGATCAGCCGGTGAACGGGCCGGAGACGATGGAATCCCTGCTGGCGGAACTGAACCACCTTACCGGGTTGGACCAGATCAAACGCGACATTGATGCGCTGCTGAAATTTATCCGGGTCGAGAAAAAGCGTCAGGAAAGGGGGATTGCAGTCGGTAAAACCACCCTGCACACCGTATTTGCCGGCCCTCCGGGTACCGGAAAAACCACCATGGCCAGGCTGATGGGGCGTATGTTCAAGGCAATGGGCCTGCTTAAAAAAGGCCATGTGGTGGAAGTTGACCGCTCGGCCCTGGTGGGCGAATTTATCGGTCAGACAGCCATCAAAACCAATAAGGTGATCGATTCGGCACTCGACGGAATTCTTTTCATCGATGAAGCTTACGCGCTGGTTCCCTCCGACGCACGCAACGATTTCGGCGAAGAAGCCATCAATACCCTGGTGAAGCGGATGGAAGACCACAAACACAACCTTGTGGTGATCGTGGCCGGCTACCCCGATGAAATGAAACGGATGATCGCCTCCAATCCGGGCCTGCAGCACCGCTTTACCCGATATTTCTACTTCGACGACTACAATCCCGATCAGCTTACCCGGATATTCAAAACCATCTGCCACGACAGGAAATTTATTCTTACCTCCGAAGCGGAAAGCAAGGTAATGCGCTATTTCGGTTTCCTTTACCGCTCGCGCGACAAGCACTTCGGCAACGCCCGTACAGCCGGCAACCTGTTTGAAGAAGCCGTGCATATGCAATCGGCCAGGCTCGCTTTGCTCGATGTAGACAATCTGCCCGACGAGGCCCTGCTGACCATCACGGTGGATGACATCACGGCCTCCGTACAGGACGAGTTTGAGGACAAGGAGATGGAATCGCTGGATGACATTATGGCCGAACTCAACGCCATGGTGGGCCTGGATGAAATCAAGCAGAACATTGTTACCCTGGTCAACTTCATTAAAACACAACAGAAACTGATTGCAAAGGGCTATGAAGCGGATGAGATTTCGCTGCACAGCGTTTTCTTCGGCCCCCCGGGAACCGGAAAAACCACCGTGGCCCGCCTGATCGGCCGCATCTACAAAGCCCTCGGCCTGCTCCCCAAAGGTCACGTGGTTGAGGTAAACCGTTCGCACCTCGTGGCTGAATTCGTCGGCCAGACGGCCCCAAAAACCAGCGCCGTCATCGATTCCGCCATGTATGGCATACTCTTTATCGATGAAGCCTACGCGCTGACGCCCGAAAAAGGCGGCAATGACTTTGGAAAAGAGGCATTGGAAATCATCCTGAAACGCATGGATGATGAAAGGGATAAATTTGCAGTGATCGTTGCCGGATACACCGCTGAAATGCAAAAACTTATCCGTTCCAATGCAGGCCTGGAATCACGGTTCAACAACTACTTCTATTTCAACGATTATTCACCGGCCGAATTGCTTGAAATTTTCAGCAGGAAGATTGCCAGGCGAAAATTTCATATTGCGCCGGAAGCACTCAGAACGGTGGATGAGTTTTTCAAAAAACTTTATGCTGAAAAGACGGAAAGTTTCGGCAACGGCCGCATGGTCAGAAATTTTTACGAGAAAATCATCAAAACGCACAGCAACAGGGTGGCGCTTGACGACAGCCTGAGCCGCGATGAAATGGTCACTTTTACCCTGGAGGATGCCGAAAAGGCCATCGGGATGATGACATCCATACATGGCAAAAACCAGGGGGAGGGCGACAAATACTCCCCCATCGGGTTTAACAGGAAATAATCATCAGGGCAGCCTGGATACTTCCGGATTGTCAAATGTATCAATCCATATCCAGGTTCGGCTGGACTTTCAGTTCCATGGATTGCAGTTCAAGGGCCGGCAGGTTGCCGTAACCCGGCCGGTTGACCATATAACATCCGTTGTCCAGATCTACAAAAGGATATCCGGGGCTGTTGACGGCGATATCAATAAAATCGAGGCTTACCGGCACATGCCCGTGTATCAGCCGCCGGTTTTCTATTTTCGAAGGGATAATCCGGTAATCCTTTATCCATAGCATGGAGTGAGTATCCTGGAAAGGATCTTCAATGTTGAAATTCAGGCCGGCATGTACAAGCAGGAAATTGCCTGTAATATGATAAAGCGGCAGTTTCCGCATCCAGTCAATGTAATGTACCGGAATTTTTGAAAGATCCGTTGTGCCGAAACTTTCCAGCGCCTCACGGCCGCCGTGGGGCATCCATTGGGCTTTGGATTTATTGGTTTTCTTCAGGAAGAGAAATCCCCGGGCCTGCTGCTCCTCTTCCCAGGCTTTTACAAAAAACTCCTCATGGTTGCCCTTCAGGGCGACAATGTTGTATCCCTGATCCTCAAGGCCCATCACGTAATCCAGCACGCCTTTCGAGTCGGGTCCCCTGTCAACGAAATCGCCCAGAAAATAAAGGGTATCATCCTTTGCAGGGATTACCAATTGCTCAATCAATGCGCGCAGGGTGCGTACACAGCCATGAATATCAGGGATAACCCATTGTTTAGGCATAAGCTATTTTTTCGCTTTCCCCTGGTTGGCAACCTCTTCCATCAGTTTCTTAATGGTTTCCTCATCGCCCAGGAAATAATCCTTCTGCAGGTTCAGCTGATCATCAAATTCAAATACATAGGGAATTCCTGTCGGCAGGTTCAGGGTGACTATATCCTGATCGCTGATATTCTTCAGGTATTTGATCACGGCCCTGAGGCTGTTGCCGTGTGCAGCAACCAGCACCTGGTCGTTTGTTTTCAGCGATTCCCTGATCTCCCCTTCCCAGTAAGGTACCATACGTTCCACGGTTTCCTTGAGCGATTCGGTAAGCGGGATCAATTCAGGATCAACGCTGCGGTAACGGGCATCGAGGCGGGGGTTGCGTTCATCGTTGTCAGCAACCGGCATGGGTGGTACGTCGTAACTCCTGCGCCAGATCAGCACCTGCTCATCCCCGAATTTGGAAGCCATTTCAGCTTTGTTCAGCCCCTGCAGGTTGCCATAATGCTTTTCATTGAGGCGCCAGCTTTTCTTCACCGGAATCCATAGCTGATCCATCTCTTCCAGGGCAAGGTTCAGGGTTTTGATGGCCCTTTTCAGGTAAGAAGTAAACGCGAGGTCAAAAAAGAATCCGTTCTCCTTCATCACCTTTCCGGCTTCACGGGCTTCATTCACCCCGCGTTCCGACAGGTCAACATCGGTCCATCCGGTAAACCGGTTTTCTTTGTTCCACACACTTTCGCCATGGCGAAGCAATACTAATTTCTTCATATCTGCTTGTTTTAAGGTAATTTTTGCATCCGGATTCAACAGTGCAAAATTACAAAATTAAGCGCTTCGCCGGCTGAGGCCTTTCGTTCCATATAGCTTAATGAACATAATACCGAAAAGTAAGTCAGGGCAATCACCATCGCGTTGGCGGCTAAAAAATTTATACCTTCGCAGTCAGCCCGATACCAGGCCTGACTGCCTGATTATTTCAGCACTATGAAGCAATTCAGAACAATCAACACCCTCACCGGTTGGCTAGTTTTTGCCATTGCATCGGTGGTATACCTGATCACGGCCGAGCCCACTGCCAGTTTCTGGGATTGCGGCGAGTATATTGCCACGGCCTATAAGCTGCAGGTTGGCCATCCTCCGGGAGCCCCGCTCTTTCAGATGCTGGGCCGGGCCTTCAGCCTGCCGGCTTTCGGCGACACTACCGCGGTTGCCTACACAATAAATGCCATGTCGGCCCTCAGCAGTGGCTTTACCATCCTTTTCCTTTTCTGGAGCATCACGCACCTGGCCAGAAAAATCATCAGCCCAAATGACGAATTCAACACAGCCGGACTGATCACCATTACCGCTTCGGGCGTGGTGGGCGCCCTGGCATACACTTTCAGCGATTCATTCTGGTTCTCGGCCGTCGAAGGAGAGGTTTACGCCCTTTCTTCCTTCTTTACCGCCTTTGTATTCTGGGCCATGCTTAAATGGGAGGAATCAGCCGGTCAGCCCCATTCGGTGCGCTGGATCGTGCTCATTGCTTTTATGACCGGGCTGAGCATCGGCGTGCACCTGCTTAACCTGCTGGCCATCCCCGCCATTTCGCTGATTTTCTACTTCAGAAAATACAAACCAACCCCTAAGGGCATCATCAGCACCCTGCTGGCTTCCGTAGTTTTACTCGGACTGATCATGAACGTGATCATCCCCTGGATCGTGAAACTGGCCGGACTTTCGGAACTGCTTTTCGTCAATACTTTCAGGCTTCCGTTCAACACAGGGACCATTTTCTATTTTCTGGCCCTGGGCGCATTGATCGTATGGGCGCTGTTTTATACCCGGTCACGGGGAAAGGTCGCATGGAACACCATCACCCTGGCATTCACCTTTATCCTGATCGGCTATTCCAGCTTCTTTATGCTTATCATCCGCAGCAACGCCAACACCCCCATCAACGAAAACCAGCCCGACAATGCCATCAACCTGCTCTCCTATCTCAACCGCGAGCAATACGGCGACTGGCCGCTGCTGCACGGGCCATATTACAACGCGCCAGTGATTGGCCGCGAAGACGGGAACCCTGTTTACAAGAAAGACTTCCGTAGCAAAAGATACATCGTCGTGGACAGGCGAAAAGGCTATGAACCGGTATATGATCCTGAATTCACCACAGTTTTTCCGCGTATGTGGAGCAATACCGATGCAGCACATGCCGGTAATTACAAAAAGTGGGGCCGGGTAAAGGGAACACCCGTTACCATTAAAAACAGGGATGGTGAAAACGAAGTGGTGTACAAACCGGCCTTTGGAGAAAACCTGCGGTATTTCTTTGATTATCAGCTGAATTATATGTATTTCCGGTATTTCATGTGGAATTTTGCCGGGAAGCAAAACGACAACCAGGGCTTCGGCAACGACCTGAACGGAAACTGGATCAGCGGGATCCGCTGGCTGGACGAGCTGAGGTTGGGCCCCAGGTCTGACCTTCCCGAAAGCATGCACAGCAAGGCGCATAACCGCTATTACCTGCTCCCGCTGCTGCTCGGGCTTTCCGGACTCTTCTGGCACACCAACCGCAATTACAGGGATGCCCTGATTGTAACGTTGCTGTTTATCATGACCGGTATTGCCATCGTAGTATACCTCAATCAGGTGGCCTATCAGCCGCGAGAAAGGGACTACGCCTATGCCGCCTCATTTTACGCTTTTTCCATCTGGATAGGGCTGGGTGTTGCCGCAATCGTGCAGATGTTCCGGCGCTTCGCCGCTCAAAAAACAATTGCCTTTACGGTAAGTGCGGCATGCCTGATCGCTGTACCCGGCATCATGGCTGCCGAAAACATGGACGACCATGACCGCTCAGGCAGATATACCGCCCGCGATATGGCCAGAAACTACCTTGAATCCTGCGCCCCCAACGCCATCCTCTTTACCATGGGCGACAACGATACCTTCCCCCTCTGGTACGCCCAGGATGTGGAGGGCATACGTACCGACATAAGGGTGGTCAACCTGAGCCTGCTGGCCTCCGACTGGTACATCGGTCAGATGAAACGGAAAGTTTATGATTCCCCGCCGGTACCATTCAGCCTGAATTATGAGCAATACAAACCCGGAACCCGCGATGTGGTTTACCTGACGAACGACGAAAGAATCAAGGGTGCAGTGGAACTTAAAGAGTTGTTCGAAGTGATCCATCAGAACCCGAAAGCCCTGCAGATTGAAAGCACCTACGGAACGCTCGACTATTTCCCGGTTAAGCAGTTTTACATAACAGCCGATTCGGCAACGGTAGTAAACAATGGCACGGTTCCGCCCGAAGACGCGCCCTATATCACCGATACCGTGGTATGGAGCATCAACGAAGGGGCGATTTCAAAGAGTTCACTCATGGTCCTCGACCTGCTGGCTCACAACAACTGGGAGCGGCCGGTATATTTTTCAACCACCGCCGGCGAAAGCGCCTATCTTGGCCTCACAGATTACTTCAGGCTTGAAGGAATGGCCTACCGCCTCGTTCCGGTGAGAAAACCATCGGAAGACGGCCTTTCAGGCCATGTGAACACTTCAATTCTTTACGACAGACTCATGCAAAGTTTTTCATACGGCAATATGGCTGATCCCGCTGTTTACCTCGACGAAACCAGCCGCCGCATGATTGCCAACCTGAGAAATATTTTCGGCAGGCTCGCGGGCGAACTCGCCGAAGAAGGCAAAAACGAAGAAGCCATCCGCGTGTGCGACAGATGTCAGGAGCTGATGCCTGATGAATCGATCAGGTACAACTTTTACATGCTGACAATGGCTGAAATTTATATGCAGGCCGGTGCGCCGGAAAAGGGCGAAAAACTGCTTTCGCGGCTGCTGGAACTGTATACGCAGGATATGGAATTCTACCTCAGGTTCCCGCGCCATAAAATAAATCAGCTTGACTTTGAAATGCAGCAGGCACTGGCAGTGATCAACCGGGTGAGTATGGTGGCTTCGCATTATAAACTCGCCGGACTTGAAACGCGGTCAGCTTCGGCGCTTGAAAAACTGTACAACAATTACCTGAATGCTTCAGGCAGGTAATTCAGCCCGGATAAGCCTTACAGAAACAACCGCATGTATGCCTGAAAAGTCATACAGGCAATTAATTCATTAAGAATCAGTTAATCATGTATCTCTCCAAGTCTCCTACCCTGCTGCGCGCCCTCACCCGGAAAAATCTGACCTGGAGTGTCCCCGGCGCAGAAAAGGAGATCTTTCTTACTTTCGACGACGGGCCTGTACCTGAAATTACCCCCGGCGTACTCAGCATCCTTGGTCAATACGGGGCAAAAGCCACTTTCTTCTGCGTGGGGGACAATGTCAGGAAAAATCCGGGGGTGTACCGGCAGGTACTCGAGGCGGGACATGCAACGGGCAATCACACCTTCCGCCATCTCAACGGATGGAAAACGCCCCTGCCTGAATACCTGAACGACATAGAAAACTGCAGCAATTACGTAAAAAGCAAACTGTTCAGGCCTCCTTACGGAAGGATCAGGCCCTCTTACATTGCGCCTATCCGCAAAGACTACAGGATCATAATGTGGTCGGTCATCACCGGCGATTTCGACAGGGAAAGCAGTTCGGATAAGGTGCTTGAAAATGCACTGCATTATACTGCAGCAGGAAGTATCGTGGTGTTTCACGACAGCCTGAAAGCCGCAGACCGGATGTTCTACGCGCTGCCCAGGTTTCTTGAAGCGTTCAGCAATAAGGGATTTACCTTTCCGGTGCTGCCGGGCAGTTAATTCATTGCCGTTCCCGTAGGTGTAACCAGAATTCCGGGCAGTTATAATGCAACAACAAACCGTTTAACCAACTGTGTATTCCGGCCTGTTAACCTCAATATCCAGATACCCGGACTGAGTTGTACCGGTATGGAATTCAGGGCACATTTATCCAGCCTTACGGAGGCAAACAGTTGCCCTGACACGTTGTAGATTTCGCATTTTTCCGGCAACAGTTCAGGAGTCCGGCAACTTATGCTTAGTAAACCGGGGGAATAGCCCACACTGACATTTTCCGGGCCTGCGTCCGCTCCCGGCACTCCGCTGGCTGCCAGCGTACTGCTGACGATGTCGTCCCAGGAATTCACGGCGGCATTGCCGATATTTACGGATATTGCAGGAAATGCAGCAGGATCGGCCGAAAGCAGAAGATCGCAGCAGGAAGCATCAATATATATAACCTGCTGAATATTGATTATTCCGGGCGCATTATTTAATGAAAAGAACTCCTTCCGGAGCTTGTCCGTCCTGAAATAATCGCCATACAACTGTACCCGGATGCGGTTGCCCTCCGCATAAATTCCGGCCCATGGAGCCAGTGAGCTTCCCGGCATATTGTAATCCATCCAGGCAAGGCGGTCGAAAAGGAAATCCTCAAAATAGTCCACCTCATCCGCATAGGTGTTGTTCTGCCAGTTGTAGTTTGGCCATACATACTGCCCCAGAATGGGCCAGCGCTGGTAGTTTCTTTCTTTTGCATCGCCGATATGCTCCACGAGCGAATCAATCACGGAATGGATGTAAGCATTCGTAAGGGTGGTCTGCCGGAGCATCTGCCACCGCGTTTTCGCCAGGTCCCTGAAATAGCTGTCATCCATCAGCCGCTTCCACCAGTACATCATACCAGGATTGCCGCTGGTAACGGTAGCATACAGCCAGCCGGAAGTGCTCAGCCCCTCGGGCCAGTAATCCACATTGCCGTAACCCAGGTTAAAGTCCCAGGGTGGACCTGCAAACAGTTTTCCGCCGTCACTGTCCTTATGTTTGTAGAAATATGTACTGTACTTGTACTTGTCTACCTCTTTCGAAATCTCGTTCAGGAGCATAAAATCGACAAAAGAAGGCAGGTCCAGGTACCTAATATAACCTTCCGTCCTGCTCAGGAAGTTATTCCCCGCGAGCGCCGCTTCGGCGGCGGTCACAAAATCGCGGATGTATGCGCGCTGGGGCTGAACGATCTCGTCGTTCTTCGGATAGAAATACTGGAATGTAACAGGTACCGCCTGCGGATAGGTTGGATTTACGGAAGAGACCCAGCCATCCATGTCCGGGATATAATCAGGATCCAGCTTATCCACCCTGAGGATATAACCTCCGGTGACATCATCCCCTGAGACTTCATCAGGATTGAGGGTGGCGATATCCACCCGGTTTGCATCCCGTTTGATTCTTTCCATCAGCACATACACGCCCTTGTAATCATTGTTGACAACAACCTCGCAGAAGCGCGTCCGGGTCACATATCCTTCCATCCTGCGGGCCATGGCAAAAGTAACCACATTGCGCAGCATCGACTTGTCGGAGTATGGGGCATACAAAACCCAGTCATTCTCCTGAGGCATCCCGAGCAGGGGCACATTCAGGTTGCTGCCTGAGGCGGTACGCGTTTCAAAAGAATAGGATTTTTTCGGAAACATTTGTGAGGACTGTCCCCGTATCTCAATGCCGATCGCCCCGTCATAGTGATTATAAGGATCGTTGAGATTATTCATATTGCCCGCGCCATTGTCGATAATGCCAAGATGTCCGTCAATCTTGGGCTCATCCTGAATAGGAACCCCAAAGGTATTGATCACAAAAATGGGCAGGTGCGATTCCAGTGTAAGCGGACCGGGAGTCTCTGACAACACGTCATCGATAAACCACTCCTTTCCGGCAGCGGTTCCCATAAAATCATAAAAAATCACCATCCGGGTCAGGTTATTGTAGCTCAGTCCGCTGAAATCAAAAACAAGGTCGGTCCATTGCCCGGGCACCGGGGTCATCAGCATCTCCTGAGATGCTGTATTGTTGTAATTCTCAAATTTCAGCACCACATGCCCACCGGAAGAAGGAGCCAGTACCTTGATCCTGTACCGGGGATTTTCATCAAAATTCACCGGTCCGTCAAGATCGCAGATCATAAAGTCGTACAAACCAGAACCCGTAACTACCCTGAAACATCCTTCAGAATTATTCACGGCATCAGGCAATGGATTCCCGGCATACCCGCCGGTGCCGGTTGAGATGTACCATTCACGGGCAATTCCGTCCCAATTGGAAATTGTATCATAAGTCTGCGCTTTTGTTCCGCCCTGAATTAAGGCAAAAAGAAGCAAAAAACTCACACGGCTCAACACACACTTCAATGTATCCATTTACTATTATTTAACAAACTCCCTGACTTATCGCTTTACAAACTTCTTCACTGTCAACCCTTCCTTGTTTTTTATCTGCAACAGGTACAAACCAGGCGCCAGATCTTTAAGATCAAAGGTAAGTCCCGAACCTTCACGGAGATACTTCAGCTTAATTTCTCTCCCTGAAAGATCAGCAACACTTACCGCCTCAGGCTCCGCAGTAAGAGCAACACGCAGGCGGTCGTAAGCAGGATTGGGATAAACATTCGTACTGACAGGCGATCCGGCCGGTTCGAAGGTATTACCTGCGGAAACCAGCCAGCGCTCAGGGTCTAATTTCACGCTGTCAATAATAAAGCCGGGATAAATCATCCAGGACTGATTATTATACCTGTGATCAAATACTATTGTTGTATCCCTATCCCCTCCCCTGAATTGTATGGCCACCGGCAGTTCGAAGAACTCAACGGAAGGATGGGACTGCTGCTGTGTCAGCTCAATTTCGTAATCCTCTCCCGCCAGCCGGGTACACCGGACATGCCAGGATGGAAATCCTTCGCCATAGAGCCAATCGTCGAAAAACCACGTAAGGTCCCGCCCGTGCATTGTTTCCAGATGGGCCTTCAGGTCGCCGGTGCCGGCAAAGCCGTATCTCAGTTCGGGATCATTCAGGTAGTTCCGGCAGGCCTTAAAAAACGCTTCGTCGCCCATAATCCACCTGAGCATGTGAAGCAGCAACGCCCCTTTGTAGTAACTGAGCCTTGGACTGAACAGCCTTTCCACATTGGCAGTATCTTCGCAAAACACACTACCCCCGGGTTCGGAGGTTACATATTCGATGGCCTGCGATTTCCAGAAAGGCCAGTAATACCCGTCGAAAAAGTACTGGTACGACATCCCGGCAAGGTAAGTGGCAAAACCCTCGTTCAGCCAGATATCCTGCCAGGAATTCAGCGTAATGGTGTTTCCAAACCACTGATGGGCCAGTTCATGCGCAATGATCTCATAATCGAAGCGCCCCATAAACGACATGGTCTGGTGCTCCATTCCTCCGCCCCATCCGAACTGGGCGTGTCCGTATTTTTCAACGGCAAACGGATATATCCCGAACAGATCACTGAAAAGCTCCATAATCATGGCCGTTTGCGCTGTATACTGCATGGTCTGCGCCAGGGCCTCCGGGTATACGTAATTCTGAATCAGTACAGGAATGCCTGCGGGATATGCGGTTTCGTCATATACCTCGTAATTAGTCACAGCCACGGCAATCAGATAAGGCACAATCGGGTAACGGTGTTTCCAGTGGCAGGTGCGGATGTGATTGTTCACCTCATCCTTCACCAACAGTCCGTTTGATGCTGTGCGGTATATATCCGGCGATCTCACGATAACATCAATGGAGTCGGCCTTGTCGGTCAGGTCATTTTTCCCCGGCCACCAGTCGCGGCAGCCATAAGGCTCCGACAAGGTCCAGAAAGCCGGAATCCCGGCGTGCTCACCCCGGCCGACCGATCCAAATCCTTCACCGGAAGGGGGAATGCCATGATAATACACTTCCACTTCCAGCATTTCTCCCTTCCGGGCTTCGGCAGGCAGGCTGATCAGCAGGTTGTAATCCCCGTTGTGCAGAAACCCGGTCACAGCACCATTGCATCGCACCGAATCAACCGTTAGCGCGGTGCTCAGCTCCATCCTCAGTCCGTTGGCAGCCTCTCCGGTAAGGATCAGCCTGGTCAGCACCGCCCCAATGATCGGCTCAAGCGCAGGATCAATATCGAGGATAAACCTGAGGTAGTCCACATCATAATTCCAGGCTTGCTGCTCCCTGTTGTCAACAACCTGCCGTTTCAGCAGGGTTGGCTTGCTGCAGCAGTGATCCACTCCCGAGCCAATAGTTACCTGAGCCTGCCCCATACCGGCACCCAGACACAGGAACATCGATAAAACAACTACAGGTATACTGTATTTTTTCATGGTGTAAAGCGGAACAGAATGTAAAATTAACCATTATCTCCCAATTCGTTCCACCCTGAACCGTAAATACCGGTTTCTGACAGTAAATCAGGCGGATAAAAAATACGCGGCAGCGATGAACAGCCTAAGCAAAGCGTAAATGATTACCGGATAATCATTAGATTTGTACAGGTGAAACAGGCCGGTAATAAACTGAATTTTAGCCATCTGAAACATTTTCCGGAAAATTTTCAACTTACTGAAACCTTTTCACACCCTGAATACCCTTTAAATATAAGGCTTGTCCAAAACGGTATCATTTGAAATTTTCGAACTCAGGAACAACCTGCCCGGCGCCTGATGAAATCACGCTGGTTCGTGACTGCATCCGAAAAGATTACAAAGCACAGAAGAAGCTTTTTGATCTTTACAAGGATGCCATGTATACCATTGCCCTGCGGATACTCAACGATCAGGATGAAGCCCATGATGCATTACAGGAGAGTTTTATACAGGTGTTCCGCGATATTCAGGACTTCAGGGGGGAATCAACCCTGGGCGCCTGGATCAAAACAATTACCGTACGTTCTGCCCTGAAAAAATTAAAGTCGCTGAATCGCACCCCTACAGGAAATGACACAAATATACCTGATTCCGAACCGGTTGTCTGGCCTGCATGGATCAATTCCAACGATCTTGAAAAAGCCATTTTATCCCTGCCTGACGCTTACAGGGTGATATTCCTGCTGCTCGAAGTCGAGGGATATACCCATAAAGAAACGGCCCTGATGCTTGACATTCCGGTCGGGACTTCAAAAATCAGGCTTTTCAGGGCAAGGCAGCTACTGAGAAAACGATTGACAGACTACGGAAAAGACTATGAATGAAATAAATGCCGGCAGCCTTAAAAAGGCAGTGAGTGACCTGCCCATCCACAGTCCCGGAGACTTTGTGTGGGAGGAAATCCGTTGGCAGATGGACAAACCGCTGTCAGCAGAACTTCCTGTGCATCCAGCACCTGCCGGAGCCTGGTCGTCGGTATCTTCGGCCGCCGGAATCAGATCAGGCCGGCTGCTCACAACAACCCTGTTCACAGCGGCAACCGTTCTGTTCGTAATTTTTCTTGCATCGAAATATCTCCCCTTCATGGAACAGCCTGTGCGGGAAACTGCAAAACAGCCTGCGCTGAATTTACACAAACAGACGGACCTTCGGGAAACGGGGACAGATAAACGTATTCCTGAAAAAGAAAGCCTGACAGCCCTTCTGCCAGGTCATTCAGAAACCGTCACTGATCAGCCCGTTACATCAGCCGGAAATAAAATCAGCTTTGTTCAGGCATTCAATGAATCAGCCGCGAGTGTTCAGTATCTGATCAATGACAAAGACCTGTCCTTCATGCCTTTTTGCAGGGTTGCAGGCATTGCATTTTCAAATACCGGAAACAGGATGAAATTAAGGAAGCATGGTGATGACTGCAATCCCTTCAGCGGGACAACGCCTGAATGGCTGGTTCGTGCAGGCCTGGCAGCAGATTTCCCTTCCGGTTCCGGCCCCGGCGAAATGATCCGTAGCACATTCCTCAGCCTCGACCTTCGACTGAACCGGATGAACATCGCAACCGGCATAGGAACCTCCCTTATTTCAAATAAAACAAACCTTGTTTACCAATACAAAACCAACGAGCTGATCTTTTCCTACCCCTATGTGGATTCGGTTTACTATGATCCGGCATCGGGCCAGACCTATTACTTCACCACGACTGTTGAAATATACGACTCCGTTGACCACAGCCTGAATGAAGTGGTTCACAGGAAATACGCCTACCTGGATATCCCCATGGAGATTTCTTACAAAATTGCAACAGTTCGTAACCTCTCCCTGTTTGTTTGCTCCCGCGGCGCCTTACATCTGATGAGGAATAAAAAGATGCACTATAGCGCATTCAATGTTGAATCATCAAGGCTCGTTTCCACCATTCTGGAACACCAGGAAGCCCCGGAAAGCTACCTGAGCCTGGGTGGCGGCCTCAAACTGGAATATGCGTTGAACCAGCAGTTCGGACTGCAATTCGAGCCCCTGCTTACGCATCATTTCCTCCGGTTCTCCGACAAACCGGCTGATGGCTTCACGGCATTCCAGGTCAGGTTCAGTGCTTATTACAAATTATTCCCGCTGAAATGAAACTTTTCTTTCACTAATTCACCCTTTATTGAAACAGCTACTAGAAAACATAACCCATCACAGTCCCATGAAAAAACTTCTGCTCTTTACAGTACTGATCATGGTAGCATGCAGTACACTGCCGGCACAGAACCCCGGAATCCTGATCAGTCCGGCCAGCCTGTCTGCCAGATTACTTCCCGGTTCTGACACTACCGTAACCACTATGGTGATTAACCAGACTGCTGACAATATTTCGTTCAGTTTTCCTGAGTTTGTCATCAGGAACAGTGGAGGCCCTGACGTGTTTGGCTATCAATGGATTGACAGCGACGAAGCCGGTTTTTCATACACCTGGATTGACATTTCAGATTCAGGCACCGAAATCACCGGTTTGTCGGATGACAACAGGGCCGGCCCTTTCCCCATCGGGTTTGACTTTCTTTATTACGGTATGCTCCGGAATGAATTCTGGGTCAGTTCCAACGGGCTGATTCAATTCAGCGATTTCATGATTCCATTCGCAAATCTGCCAATTCCCACAAACAATCAGACACCGGACTTTATTGCTGTATTGTGGGACGATCTGAACTTTATGAACGATTCAGCCACTGCTTATTACCAGCAATTCCCGGATAAAACCGTGATTCAGTTCGAAAATGCAAGAAGATATGTTGGAAGCGGCATCGGGACATTTCAGGCAGTAATTTACGCCAATGGGTCCATCATGCTGAATTACAAATCGTTTTCTCCTGAATTCGCATTGAATTCCGCAACTGTAGGCATTCAATCTCCGGATCCCGCCCTTGGATTGCAGGTGGCTTACAATCAGGATTACCTGCACAACAACCTTTCCGTGCTTTTCAGCGCCGATTCGGCGCAATCCGATTTTATTACACAGGTTGAGCCTGCTTCCGGTGTATTACAGCCTTTTTCACAGACTGAAATTACTCTAACTTACAGTTCTGCCGGTTATACACCCGGCAGGTATCAGCAGACCATTCAATGTGAGATACAGCAGGGAAATGCGTCATTGCCCCTATATAACCTGATGATTGTATCAGCAGCGCCAAAATTCTTCGGACATGTGAGTGATGCAGGCAACGGCCAGCCCATCGAAGGGGTGCAGGTGAGTGCAGGCCCCTATACGACATTCACCGGCCCTCAAGGTAATTACGACCTAGAGGTGGTTCCCGGGACTTATACCCTTACTTTTGAAAAAGCAGGTTTTGACTCCCAAACACGTCCCGGCCAGATCATTGATTATGACCAGACAATGCAGATATCTGCGGCCCTGGAGGTATCGGACGAATTTATGACCGGTGGAACCGCCTTTGCTGGAATCTACCCGCTGGACCTGGGATATGTCAATGCATTTAAAACATCGGGAGGACAGGTTGTGGATATCTTTGCCGATCTGATCGACACCCTGGGCTATTACTTCTTCCCGGCCCTTCCTGTCGGCGAATACCGGATTAAGGCTGAACCTGCGTTCGGATCCCAATATACCGGATCATACCTGCCGACTTACTACGGCGACGTGGTTCACTGGGCTGATGCCCAAATAATAAACCTGACCGGTAACATATTCAATGCCGACATTCATTTGGTACCCGCCACCCTGGGCAATGTATATGGCCCCGGAAAAATCTCAGGCCATATTTACCATGCGGCAGGTACAAAATCAGGCAGCGGCGCTGTTCCGGCAGAGGCGATTCCCATTTTCCTGAGGCGCGGCACCGACCATGCCATGGCTATTTCCGACCAGGAAGGCTACTTTGAATTTACATCTCTTTCCGAAGGAACCTATACACTATTTGCCGAACTCTTCGGAAAAGATTCGGAATTCCGGACCATTGCGCTGAACAATGCAAACAGCATATCAGAAACCAATGAGATGTTTATCTACGAGTCAGACATCCTTTACGGTATCAGCGAAAACCTGCCCGAAGGCATGGAGGCTGTAAGTCAGGCATATCCTAACCCGTCGAATGAGGTGAGCAGAATCAGCTTCAAACTCAGCAAACCTATTGTCATTTCCTGTGAAATTCTCAACAGCGCGGGGCAAAGCATTGCCAAAGAGCACTTTGCACTCAGGGCCGGGATCAATGACATTGATATTCCGATATCGGGCGCCGGTAAAGGTGTATATATTATTATACTCCGTACCAGCGGAGGCGCCGTCCTGACCAGGAGGTTAATCCGTTATTGAACTTAACTCAATCATTGCTCAACCTGCTATTGATAACTATAAGCTGAAAAACTGAATTTCAGAATCATGAAAGGCTGCCAATGGCGGCCTTTCTCTTTGAAAAAATTATCCAAAACATTGATTCCGTATAATCCGGGAAAAAGCCCGGCCCGCTTCGGCCAAAAAAAGGCCTCAATGTATACTGGCATATTCACGCCATGCTTGTTGTGACATATTTCGGGCCGCCTTTCTGAAATTTTCCCATCTTTGCAAAAGTTTACTCATGCTATGTCATTATTCCGCAATACGAACCACATTGTTTTCAATCTGCTTACGTCAGGAATGCTGGTCATGATTGCCTGTGCGAATCCCGTAGCGCCAACAGGAGGACCAAAAGACACTACTCCGCCGGAAATTATCCGGTCTGTACCCGAAAACCAGAGTGTCAATTTCAGCAGCGACAGGGTATCACTGACTTTCAGTGAATTTGTCAACCTGAAAGACATCAACACCCAACTGATGGTATCGCCGCCCCTTTCGGAAATGCCTGATTTTATAATGAAGGGCAAAACCCTGACCATGAAGTTCAGGGAGTCCCTGAAGGAAAACACAACGTACAATTTCTTTTTCGGTGATGCCATCGTTGATATTACCGAGTCAAACCCCATCCCGGGCTATAGCTTCACTTTTTCAACCGGCCCTGTGATTGATTCACTGTCAATGAGCGGCAAAGTGCTGAATGCTTTCACTTTACAACCTGTGAAGGGCGCCTTTGTCATGCTGTATGACAGCATCAGCGATTCCATTCCATACAAAAGCAGGCCCTATTACGTGGCACGTACCAACGAATCCGGTGAGTTCAGGCTCAACAACCTGCGCGGCAACAAATACCTGATGTTTGCACTATCAGATATTAATTCCAATTATATTTACGATATGCCCACCGAGGATATCGGATTTTCCGACACCCTTGTTGAACCGGATATACCGGCAAAAAAAAATCCAGAAATTTCCCCGGAAAGTAAGGAAGTACTCCCGGATACAACAAAAGCCGGTTCTGCACACCATGAACCCCTGCAAATGGCGCCCGACACCATTCATCAGGAGCCGGGTGATTCACTGGCTGTAGCAGCCCCTGCCGTAAAGGTCTCGCCCGTGAAGAATTACCTGATCTATCAGTTCCGGGAAACCGACACAGTACAACGCCTGCAGAAAGGAGCGGTAATCAGGGCGAATGTGATAGGCCTCTATTTCCGGCAACCGGTCAGGGATGTGCACATTAAGCCTCTTGATCCTCCATTGGAAGGAGCGTGGAACCTCATCACTTACAATGCTACCCGTGACTCGCTGACGCTCTGGATTCCGGGCCCCGGAACGGACAGCCTGATGCTGGAGATTTCAGACAACGGGATAGTACTTGATACGCTCGACCTTGCTTTAAAACCTGCTGCGCGAAACACCGGAAAAGACAAGAGTACGGTCGCAAAGAAAAAATCGCTTGAAATGCGTCCAAACCTGATTTCTTCAAAAATAAAACCCGGCAGACCGTTAATCCTGTCCCTCGCCGATCCGGTAAAGGAAGCGGATCTTTCTCGGATCAGGCTTTATCACGATAGTCTGGAAGTTAAACCTGTCATTACATTCTCCGATTCCCTGAAAACCCGTTTACACATCAGCCATTCCTGGAAGGAAGCAGAATCCTATCTTCTGGAGGTGAACGACAGCGCCCTGATCAGCGTATTCGGTCAGGCAAACGACAGCACAGCCTATAAATTCAAAGCGATGAGTGAAGCAGAAACCGGATTTATAAAAATCAATATTACGGTTCCTGATCAGAAGAAAAGTTATATCATTCAGTTACTGGGCGATAAGGAAAGTATTCTGGAACAACACAGCATAACCGGAAACGCCAGCCTGGAGTTCACATACCTCCCGCCAAGAAAATACCGCTTTAAAGCGATTCATGACCTGAATAACAACGGTAAGTGGGACACCGGAAATTATCTGAGAAAGATACAACCGGAACCTGTATCCTATTTCTCCAAGGAAATTGAGCTCAGGGCCAACTGGACTATGGAAGAAGACTGGAGTTTGAATTAGCCGGAAAATTCAATGTATCCCCCGGAAAAACAACAATCCGGAAAAGATGGATAAACATCTCCTCCGGATTGATCAGGGTAAACTGAATAAATGATTCTGCTGATTATCCGTTACATTTATCAATGCACTGAACAATCTCAGTAAGTGCAGAAGCTTTGACCGAGTAGTGGATTTGCTTTCCCTCGCGTTTTGAAAGAAGAACGCCCTTACTTTTCAGTATGTTGAGGTGATGAGAAGCGGCAGCCTGTTCAATTTTCAGGTATTCGTAGATCTCGGTAACACTCAGCTTCTTTTTCTCGTTAAGCAGATCGATGATCGCGATCCGCATCGGATGTGCAATTGCACGCAACTTGCTGGCAGCGGCCTCAAGTTTTACGATGTCTAAAACTATTTCTTTTGCCATAATCTTATGGATTAAATTTTTCGCAAAGATACATAAATAATTCGTAAAAAAAGTATATGTTACGTATGTAATTAGTTTTATTCAAAAAGCGAGGTAAAACTGAATGTGTTACCATCGAACAATCCTTTGTCACTGAGTTTGAGCGCAGGAATTACCAGCAGGGCCATAAAGGACAGTGTCATAAATGGCGCCTCGAGCGAAGACCCGAGGTTTCTGACTTTACGGTTGATCATCTTATAGTTTTCTGCCACGGTAAAACCATCATCTGCCGACATGATCCCTGCAACGGGAAGAGGAAGAATTGCCCCTTCATCTGCCAGCATATCAGGCCCATCCACACAGGCGATCCCACCCCTGGCCTCTACCAGCATATTCACAGCCCTTGCGATGGAAGCATCGTCGGCACCCACCGCGATGATGTTGTGACTGTCGTGGGCAACCGTAGAAGCAATGGCTCCTTTTTTCAGGCCGAAGCCGGCAACAAAATTCATGGCCGGCACAGAAGGGCTGTAACGGTTCATGACGATCATCTTCAGAATATCCCGCTCAGGATCACTGACAACCATACCATCCGAAATGCTGGCGGCAACAGCTTTTTTCTCTGTAATCAGCTGTCCGGCCAAAGCCTGCTGAACTTTTATCCGGCCGGAAGCAGCCTCAATCCGTAGCATACCGGGTGAAAGTTTCAGGGCATTGAAAGCGTTAGGAGACTCCTCTTTAACCCTATCAATCAATGATTTACCGTTTTCTGCAACCTTGATGCCATCCACATAGGCTGCCTGGATGTTGAAATGCTCAGGATGATCTATGATGATAAAGTCAGCCTTATCCCCGGGCTGCAGCAGTCCGGCATCCAGTCCGTAATGCCTTACCGGATTGAGCGTACAGGCGCGCAATACATCCATCAATTTATAACCCGACTTCAGCGCCCTTTTGATCAGCAGGTTGATATGCCCGTTGATCAGATCATCAGGATGTTTATCGTCGGAGCAGAACATAATCATTTCCGGATAATCTTTGATCAGGCTGATCAGCTCATCAAAATTCCGGGCGGCACTACCTTCGCGTATCAGCACCTTCATGCCGGCCCTGATTTTGTCAAGGGCTTCCGCACGTGTAAAACACTCGTGATCGGTCGAAATACCGGAGGCAGCATACCGACGGGCATCTTCGCCCAACACCCCGGGAGCATGCCCGTCAACAGGCTTTCCGTATTTTGCGGCTGCGGCAAGCTTTGCCATTACTTCCACATCCTGATGAAGGACACCCGGGAAATTCATCATCTCGGCAAGATACCGGATCTCGGGCCATGAAAGCAACTCCTCCACTTCTGCCGGACCAAGAAGGGCACCAGAGGTTTCAAATCCGGTAGCAGGCACACAGGAAGGAGCACCGAAAAAGAACCTGAAAGGCACCTTCCGGCCGTTGCTAATCATGAATTTTACCCCATCCATGCCCAGCACATTGGCAATCTCGTGCGGATCGGATACCGTTGCCGTTGTGCCATGTGCCACTGCCAGGCGGGCAAATTCCGAAGGTAAAAGCATGGAACTTTCAATATGCACATGGGCATCGATCAGGCCAGGAAGAATATACCGGTCTTCGGCAACCGAAACACGTCCTATGGCAGCAATGCGACCGTTTTCAACGATCACTTCTCCGGGAAAAATAGTGCCCGAAACCACATCTGTTACCTGCCCGCTTATCCTGATTGACGCTGAGTTTACTTCCATATTTACACCCGATAACTACTTATCAATTAATAACAAACCAATACTTTCCGATTATACCTTTAAAAATGCAGCAACTGACTCCGGAAAGGGCAAGGGCTATTCTGCATCATTAAGGCTTTTATAAACCGGGATGATTTCAATATCCTGGTTGCGAAGTTCAGTCCTGGCTTTTTCAAGATCGTCGGTGAAACCGAGCAAAAACCCGCCTCCACCTGAGCCGCAGAGTTTCAGATAATAGGAATGAGTCTCCAGACCATATTGCCAGATCTTCCGGAATGCTTCCGGAATCATCGGCTCAAGGTTGTCGTAAAGGAAGCGGGATAAATCACGCAGGGTATCAAAAAACCGCCGGGTTTCACCTTTTATCAGGCTTTTAATGCAGGCATCATTCAGCGGAATCATTTCTTCCCTTACCCGGGTCATAAAGTCATCAAGTTTACACCTGTCGAGAAATATATTTACCAGGGGGCCTGTCTTACCGGGGTTTCCGGTATTGATGAGAAAAATGGCCCCCTTTTTATCGTGCTTGTTTCTGGGGATACCCACCATGCACACATCTTTGCGGTTGTGGATCAGCAAGGGGTGTTTGATGTAACAGTTCAGGGGATCCATTCCAGAACTGGTTCCATGAAAATAGGTTTCCATCTGGGAGAATATCTCGCGGAGTTTGAGCACATCATGTTTTGGCAGGCGCCGGTTTCCCGGGATATGATCCCTGACATACCTTTCGTAAAGCGCTGCCACCAGGGCACCCGAACTGCCTACCCCATAACCCTGTGGAATGGTGGATTCAAAATAGAGGCTTTCCGAAATATCCTTCTCGAATGCGTCAACATCAAAATCACACAGCAAGGTACCGCTTTCCCTGAGGCTCCGGAGATAGGAAGCGTATTCCTTCAGCAAACGGTTCGAACTGACGGCAAAATCGTAATCTGTATACTTGTCCTGCTTGATAAAACTTAGCTCTCCCCTGAAATGTGTATAGGGAATGGTGAGCCCCATGGAATCGCACAGGATACTGTATTCGCCGAAAAGAAGGATTTTAGCATAGAAAATCCCGGTCTTGTTTTTCATCATTATCTGCAGGTTAATTGTTTTGGCCCTTCCCCTACTGAATCCTCAATTACTTTTTCATTGAAGCAATACAATTTAAGGCTTTCGATAAGGGTAGCAACACGATTAGCTTCTTCTTCCGGATAAAGCAGATGTATGTTCGGCCCTGCATCGAGGGTAAAACAAACCTTTGCGCCCGTTTGTTTTCTGAATTCTTCTATTTTATTGATAATCAATAATGTATTAGGATGCATCAAAATAAACCAGGGATCCGAAGCAAGCATCATGGCATGCAGGCTCAGGGCTTCGTTTTCCACGAGACTGGCAAATACCTGCCAGTTCCCCGACTTCAGCGCAACCAATAATTCTGAAAGGTTTTTCGCGGCCTGGGCAAATCTGGATGCTGCAAAAGGGTGGCCTTTCATCAGGCCATGCCCCACGCTGCTCGAAACTTTTTTTTCATCCGGATCCACAATCAGGATAGTATCTCTCAGGCCCGAAAACAAAGGATGAGGGTCAAAATGGAGCGGCACTGCATATTCATCTGACGAACCGGGCACATCTGAATGCTTACCCCACACGGTGATTCCTCCGTAAACTGAACGGCAGGCACTGCCTGAGCCAATTCGGGCAATGGAGGACGCCTTTTCATAAAAGCCCGGAGTCCCGGTTTCATTGCCTTGTAACTGAGCCTCAATCGCACAAAGGCAGAGTGCAAGTGCGCTCATTCCTGATGCGGAAGAGGCTATACCGGCGGAATGCGGAAAACTGTTACCGCTTTCTATAGAGAGTTTTACGTCAGGCAGATATTGGAAATGGCCGGTTATTGATTTAAGAAATGTATTGATCCTTGACGAAAAGGAAAGATTAACCTCCCCCTCAAACCGGAATTCCACTTCAGGACCGGAGCCGGGAGTATCGTGAAGTGATGCTGAAACGCGGGTTACCGTGTAAGCATTGCCCAGCGTAATACTAAGGGAAGCGTTGGCCGGTATCTGACCGTCGAGCTTGCCCCAGTACTTGATCAACGCAATGTTGGAAGGGCTCTTCCAGCATGCCGGCAAGCCCGTGGCCGGAATATCTTTGGTGCTGTATGTCATATTACCACCTTTCATTTATCGGGAGCAGGATAAGCCGTTTTTACAAGACTGCGGAAGGGAAAAACAACATTTAACCCTTTCGCTGCGAAATATGCTTTTACATATCCGGATCCTGATGCCGATGCTGCCAAAATAAAATCGCCTCCCCAGGCTCCGAGCGATTTAATGCTTCCCTGAAAATCATTAAAGTACTGCTTCTTAACGGTAACCTGACCCAGGACAGAGGATAATATCTGCTCGTGTCTTTCGATAAGCGCTGAAAACTTATCGAAATCAGTGCACCGGACCATCTCTCCCGTTAAAAAGGTCACTTCTTCAACCTCTTTCGCAAGACCGGAAGGCCGTTTTTTTCTGAATTCAGTAACTTCGGGGGATGAGTCCTGCTTTCGGCCCAGATAGATCAGATATAACTGACCGGCATACAGCGGGTCAAAACTGACAGGCTGTATATCCCGGGCTTCACCGTACACCCTGTACAGAACAGGCGTATCAGACAGCGCGCAGGCAACATCGTAACCCGAACCATCCGCAACAGCCCGGTAAAGGCTGAAAGCATCCACACCGGTCATGCGCGCAACCAGGGCGATCAGCGTAGAACTGCTTCCCAGGCCCCAGTGGCGGTCAAAATCAAGCACAGTTTGTACCTCAATTCCGGCTTCTCCGGTCAGAAATACAGGATTAAGTTTCCTTGCAGCTTTAAGCAAATGGCTCAGCCGGCCGGCAACTATATCATCAGATGCTGACAGAATTTCCAGTTCATTCATCGACAGCCGTGCAGTGAACCAGATACCAGAAGGATCGCTGGCCTTCCATGCAAGAACACCGGCCTCATCTCCCCTGCGGAGCTGAATGCCCTGACCAACCTTCAATGGCACGGCAAATGACAATGCCCCGTATATTACAAGGTATTCACCGGTAATCAGCAATTTACCATTTGCATATCCCGTATACGGAGCTGACATAACCCTAATTTTTCGCGTGACCGTTCCGGATCGAACTCAAAAAGCCGGCAACAGCATTATGGGAAACTTTATGATTTTTGAAATATTCCACCGCCAGGGCCTTTTCACTTTCTCCGGCATTGAACATATTCAGAATATTCAACAGGTGCATTTTCATGTGCCCTATCTGTATCCCTTTGGTTGTCAATGATTTTATAGCGCCGAAGTTATTGGCAAGTCCGATTACCGAAGCAATCTGCATCAATTCAGGGGCCGAAGGATTGCCCAGCAGATGAAGCGAGAACCTGGCCATGGGATGCAGGGAAGTTAACCCTCCCACGGTTCCTATAGCAATCGGCAATGTAAGGCTGTAATGGAAACGGCCCCCTTCAACTTTAATTTCCGTCAGGCTGCGATACTGTCCGTCGCGGGCCGCCCAGGCGTGGCCACAGGCCTCAATGGCCCTGAAATCATTACCGGTTGCAAGGGCGACAGCGTCAACACCATTAAAAATTCCTTTATTATGAGTAGCCGCGCGGTGAACATCAACGAGGGCAATCTGCACAGCCTTTTCGAATTTCCATACAAACTCTTCGGCTGTGAGCGAATCGTCGATGTCGGCAAAGTCCTCAATGCCGCATTCAACCCAGGTTCTGACCGTACATTCCGGCGTATAGTTGGAAAGAATGGACATGATCACCTGCAAAGGTTCCCCTTCAAACAATCCGCTTTCATTCACAAAAGCCCTCAACCCGGAAGCATATTCTTCAAGACAGGAGTTGATAAAGTTGGCCCCCATGGAGTCGCGGGTATCAAACTTAACCGACAGCTGATAGTAATCCTTAAGCTTTGAGGTCATATCAAGCAGTTCCAGATCAAGTACACCGCCGCCCCGCTTTTCCATATTCGCGGTAATGGGGTATGTACGCTGCAAAAGCTGATCCTTCAGCTGAGGGAATAATTGCTTTAACCGCCCGAAATCTCCCTTCCAGATAAAATGAACCTGCCCGTTTTTGACTGTTGACAGAATTTCGGAATGGAATCCTCCCTTTCCGGCCCAGTATTTCGCGCTGTTCGCCGCCGCTGCAATCACTGAACTCTCTTCAATCACCATCGGTACCATCATAATGTTCCCGTTGATCATTACATTGGGCGCGACGCCATAGGGAAAGAAATAATTGGTAAGGGTGTTCTCACTGAATTCATCAAACATCTTTTGCACCGTAGCATCCTGATGCCAGTACGACTTCAGGTCTGAGATAATATGCTCAGCATTGGGCATATGCGCGGCAATGAATGAGAGTTTCTGGTCTTTGGACAGCTTCGAAAAGCCGGATATAAGTTTTTTTTCAACCATTGTGTACAACTTTCAGAATCAGGCTGAAATCAGCCCGGACAATCAACAAAAGTATAAATAAGCGGCCGTTCTGATAACAATGCGGACACGATCTTATCAACAGTTCTGTTTAAATAACAACATATTTAAACCGAAACCTGAATGATTTGTTCAATATTCAGATAAATATATTAAACAATATAAATCAGGGCAAACTGCCAGACAGAGTGTATGATATAACATAGAGCAAACCTGCACGTATTAAGATAGCGGAAAACTGTTTAATATTAATCCCCGATGCTGCAATACACAGGTAAGTGCATTTTGGCAATCATCCACTCAAAAAAAAGTTGTATTATTGAACAATCATATCGCCCCTGATACATTATGACCCTGTTTGTTAACAACATTGAATTTAATCTCTTTGAAGGCGCAAAGATCATGGATGCAGCAAGGGCTTACTACAGGGCATCTGGACATGACCTCCCGCCGCAATTTCCGGTGGTGCTTGATAACTTCGGGAATACCCTGGAACCTGACGGCGAACTTTCACCGATGCAGAGAATTTATTTGGTTGATTTTCAATATCTTAACAATGAATATGAAAACTTTTAACCGGATCGTAGTTTTATTGTTCTTACTGACTGCAGGCTTAAATACTCAGGCCTCCATCGTTAGCGACACCGCCACTGTGGTAATTTTGTCGGTCAATGACATGCACGCCAAAATTGACAATTTCCCTCGGTTTAAAGCAATGGTTGACAGCATCAGACAGACCGGAGAATATGTGTTGTTATTGTCAGCGGGCGATATCTTTACCGGAAATCCCGTGGTCGACCAGTTCCCTGAGAAGGGGCAACCCATCATAGAAATGATGAACCTGACCGGTTTTACTGCCAGTGCTTTGGGCAACCATGAATTTGATTACGGGCAGGAAGTGCTTGCAAGGCGGATGAATGAAGCGCAGTTTCCTTTCCTGAGCGCAAATATCCTGCCTGACTCTTCAAGCCCTGTCCGCTTCAGGCCCTATGTGATCATTACCCTTGAAAATGGCATCAGGGTCGGGATTCTGAGCCTGATTCAGATCAATGAAGCGGGACTTCCGGATACACATCCCAGCAGGCTGGAAGGACTGATCTTTCCCGACGGTTTAAAAGTGGCGACATCGTATGCATCTTTGCGCGACAGCTGCGACGTCTTTATTGCACTGACGCACCTCGGTTATGAAACCGACATTGAACTGGCCGGTATCCTCCCTTCGCTCGACCTGATTCTGGGCGGTCATTCCCACACCCTTGTCAAAACACCGTCGGTCTTCAATGGCGTAATGATCATGCAAGCCGGATCAGGACTTCGCCATGTAACAAAAACCACCCTGAAACTCAGCGACAAAACAATTATCAGCCGACAGGCAGAAACACTCAGCATAACCGGATTCCGGAAACAGGATGATGAACTGTTGAGACTTATAGCGCAATACAATGACAACAAGGAATTGAATGAAATGATCGGCACAGCCCTGAACGAAATCAGCGGCAGCGATGAACTCGGCAGCATGATGACGGATGCCATGGCAGCCATTGCGCCGATAGAAATCGCCTTTCAGAACAATGGAGGCATCCGTGTGGATAATTTCCCCAAAGGAGATATAACCATAAAGAATGTTTATCAGCTCGACCCTTTCGGAAATGAAATCATTCTTTTTTACCTGACCCCGGCTGAAATCAGATCGCTGATCCTGAATGCTTATAACCGTGAACGGGCCATCGATCTGCAGACTTCCGGGATAAGCTATACTGTACTGACCGATGCAGCTGGCAATGGCATGGAAGTGGAGTTCAGGTTGTCAGACGGCTCCGCCCCGGATGAAGAGAAAACCTACGCCACAGGCATCAGCAGTTATATTGCAAGCAGCTACCAGTTCGATCATAAAGACGAAGGAGCATCGCTTTATATCACCACCGCCCAGTCGCTGATCAACTTTATCAGAAACAAAAAAGCCCTTGATTACAAGGGCGTTAAAAGAACTTTCGTTAAAGCAGCGGAGTAAGCCTGTAAATCACCTTACCACTTTTCCTCAACTTTGATTACCGGCGGTTGCATTCCTGCTTTCAGGCTGTTTATCAGTTCATTAACCTGAACATTCACTTGTTCAAGGTATTTATCCCACAAAGGAGAATACATTGAATCGTTTTTATCCATCCATTTCTCAATCGGGAAACGTGACGACTGTCGCAATGTCATGTCACTGAGGGTGTAACGGTATCTCCCGGGCTTAAATTCAAGCTTGAGTACATAATTAACGATCCCCGCTATCAGTTTTGCACCTTCAGCATCGTTCAGAATTTCAAAGCGGTGGTTGATCTCTATCACCCCGCTTTCACGGTTACGTATCCTGCAGGCATCTGCCGGGTTCTTGTATTGTGTATTGATCCATTCGATACACCGGATATAAAGTTCATCCGCAGTTCCCGCCTGCTGTACAACTTCCTGATATGTAATCTGTTGCGTATCCTTATCAACCGGATAGGCAGATACCGGCTCCTGTGCATTGACGGCAGAAAAAACGAACAGCAGACCAACTAATAAAGAGAAAATAAGCCTTGTCTTCATGGCAAAACCTGTTTTAAATAGAACAACAGTTTAACGCTGAGTATGAATTATCATTACAAAGATAGGCAATTATTATTGAGGACCTGTTCAATTCGTCATGGCATAAATACAGAAACCCCGCTTATGCGGGGCTCCTGTAATAACATTATAGGCTGAATCTTAGTACATTCCGCCCATGCCGCCCATACCCGGATTTGGCATGGCTGGCTCTTTTTCTTCTTTAATATCGGCAAGCACGCATTCGGTAGTGAGGAGCATACCGGCAATTGAAGCAGCATTTTCCAGCGCGACGCGGGCTACCTTGGTCGGATCAATTACACCGGCCTGGAAGAGTTTTTCATAGACTTCGGTGCGGGCGTTAAATCCATAATCGTCCTTTCCTTCACGGACTTTCTGAACGATTACAGAGCCTTCGAGTCCTGCGTTTTCAACGATCTGACGAAGCGGTTCTTCAAGTGCACGTTTAACGATTGCGATTCCTGTTTCTTCGTCTTCATTTTCACCTTTCAGATCATCCAGCATAGGAATTGCCCTGATATAAGCAACGCCGCCACCCGGGATAATCCCTTCCTCAATGGCTGCACGGGTTGCATGCAGTGCATCGTCGAAGCGGTCTTTCTTTTCCTTCATCTCCACTTCACTGGCAGCACCAACATAAATCACTGCAACACCACCGGCCAGTTTAGCCAGGCGTTCCTGCAGCTTCTCGCGGTCGTAGTCGGAAGTGGTGGTTTCAATCTGTGCCTTGATCATGGCAACACGTGCCTTGATGTTTTCCACATCGCCACGGCCACTTACGATGGTAGTATTCTCTTTATCAACGGTAATTTTATCGGCCTGGCCAAGGTATGAAAGATCGGCATCTTCAAGCCTGTAACCTTTTTCCTCAGAAATAACGGTACCACCAGTCAGTACGGCGATATCCTCAAGCATTTCCTTGCGACGGTCGCCGAAACCAGGGGCTTTAACGGCTGCGATCTTCAGTGAGCCACGGATCTTGTTCACAACAAGGGTAGCCAGCGCTTCACCGTCAACATCCTCGGCAATGATCAGCAATGGACGACCGGTCTGAACGGTTTTCTCAAGAATCGGCAGGAAATCCTTCATCACCGAGATCTTTTTGTCATAGATCAGGATAAACGGGTTTTCATAAACAGCTTCCATCTTCTCGGTATCGGTGATAAAATACGGAGAAATATAACCCCTGTCGAACTGCATACCTTCAACCACCTTAACGGTAGTTTCAATACCCTTGGCCTCTTCGATGGTGATAACGCCTTCTTTCTTCACCTTATTCATAGCTTCGGCAATCTTTTCACCGATAAAACTGTCGTTGTTGGCTGAAATGGTTGCAACCTGGGTAATCTTTTCGCTTCCTTCCTCAATCCTGATCGACTGGGTTTTCAGGAACTCAACGACTTTTACAACAGCCTTGTCAACGCCGCGCTTCAGGTCCATCGGATTGGCACCTGCGGTAACGTTCTTCATTCCGGTAGTAACAATGGATTGTGCCAGAACGGTGGCGGTTGTGGTTCCATCACCTGCAACATCAGCGGTTTTGGAAGCTACTTCCTTAACCATCTGGGCGCCCATATTCTGGATACCATCTTTCAGTTCAACTTCTTTTGCTACGGTAACACCGTCCTTGGTTACTACCGGTGCACCGTAGGCTTTATCTATAATAACATTGCGGCCTTTGGGACCAAGGGTAACCTTTACTGCATTGGCCAGCGCGTCAACACCCTTTTTAAGTTCTTCGCGGGCTTCAATATTGAAAATAATCTGTTTTGCCATTGTTTGATATTTTTAAATTAATTCACTGTGTAATTAAATAATTGCAACAATATCCGATTCACGCATGATGAGGTAGTCACTCCCATCAACGGTAATTTCGGTGCCTGCATATTTTCCGTAAAGAACGAGATCCCCGACTTTTACTGTAAGTGGTTCATCTTTCTTGCCAGTCCCCACTGCCACAACAGTCCCGCGCTGGGGCTTTTCCTTTGCGGTATCAGGGATAATAATACCACCGGCGGTTTTCTGTTCTGCTTCTGCCGGCTTTATCAGAACACGGTCAGCTAATGGTCTTACATTCACTTGTGTCATTACTGTTATTTTTTAAGGTTACACATTAACATGTTTGCAACGCCTTTTGACACAATTTGTGCCAAAGTATTCCCTTCCTCCTCTTTCCCTTATCCGTTTCGTGATGACAGAAAGGTATTATGCCTGATTTTCAGCACTAACAGGGAATTTTACCATTTTATGACGGTGGTATAATCAGAATTTATTCCGGCACAGTCAAAAAAAAATGTCAGATTGCAATGACAATCTGACATTTTTTATCGAAAGGTTTTTGACGCTTATTCAGCCGGAGGAGCCTGAAAATCCTCAACCGGTGCGGATTGCTCGTTGATCAGCTGACGCAGTTCAGTATCTGTGGAACGCGATACGTTGACATTGCGGGGAATTACAAATATGGAGAAAAGACTGAGAACCAGCAGGATAATGGCCAGCGTCCAGGTTGTTTTCTCCAGAAAGTCAGCAGTTTTACGAACGCCCATAAACTGGTTTGATGATGCGAAATTGGAGGCAAGTCCCCCGCCCTTTGAATTCTGAACCAGTACTACAAGACTCAGTAACACGCAAGCGATGAGGATAAGCACCGAAACTAAAATATAAGCTCCCATTGTAAGTTTGTATTATTAACGTTAAATTCAACCGTTTGACAGGTTTTCCTGTATTTTCTCAATTTGGGCTGCAAAGTAAGCACTTTTTTCCGGATTATTCAAACTTAATTTACGATATATTTTTATCGCCTTTTCCGGATTCCCCTGCTGCAACTGAATACGGGCAAGTGTCTCTGAGACAATATCTTCATGATCAACAGAACTTTGCCTTGCCTTATCCACAGGATTGAAGAAATCCTTCCTGGGCTGGCTGATCCTGGGCTGGTTACGGATAAACCGGTCTATCAACTCGCTGTTGCCGGATGAAGCCAGGGTAAATCCACGGCCAGATGACCGACCCTGACTGTCAGGGCCATCACCTTGTCCAAGCTCTTTCTCAAGATCATACGCATTCAGTTCCATTCCGGCCAGTAAAAGATCGTCGGGAAACTTCTCCTCATCCTTTGAACCGCGCTCAGCAACTTCATTTAAACGCGCGTCCTTATCTGCGATTTCCTTTGCACAAGCGGGCTCCGGCAGTATAAGTTCCTCACTGCCGACCGCATCGCCAGGAGATGGCTCCGGTGAGGCTTTTTCGCGAGCGGAATGGGCAATTTCGGCCAGGCGACGGGCCACAATTTGCTGAAGATGACGCAAATGCGCTTCCTCGTCATCAGGAGTTGGCAGGCTTTTACCATCCACCGGAACCTGAGCCATCTTCTCATCAGGTGACTCAGCAAAAGGCACAGCTATATTTCCTTCTGCTTCACTGTCATGCAGCTCCTCCAAAGGAATTTCCCCGAAAGATTCCGGGATGACATCTTCCTGTACGGGCATTTCCGCAACTTCGGGTTCACCGGTCTTTTCAGCATGCGCTGATTCTATTTGCGGAATTAAAGATGCAACATCTTTCAGTGTATCAGCTGATTCCGACACCTGGTGGATCAGCTTTCTCAGTATGCCGCGGTCACCGGCGCAGGCAGCCGCAATTTTTAACTGCGAATTATACCTGATGCTTTCCGTTTTCCGCATATTCGCGACCAGCATCATCTGGGCAATCTGAAAATAAGGCAGTTCACGCACAAGCTGCTCCATCCCCGGGAGGCTTTCATGATCCAGCAGTGCGGGATCGGCCAGGAATGACTCGAACATGGATGGCTTCATACTTGTTACCAGTTTACCACAGCCTTGTTAAATATATCTTCAACCAGTGCTTCAGTGATTTTGCTGATCAGGTCGGCTTCCACCGCGTTCAGGTTCAGGCTGCTGCTGTAGTCCTCAAAACGGGTGAAATTGGCTTCAAAGTTATCCTTTGCGTTAAATTTGTTGGTATACCTGACGTTGACAGTAACTTTCAGGCGGATCAGCGCTGCCGTCTGCTGTCCGGTGATCGCAACAGGCTCTGTTGAATAACCGGTAATCTCCCCTTCAAAATGCAGATCTCCACCCCTGGGGATCAGGGCAAGATTGGTTTGTGACGAAAACTTATCGCGCAATGCATCGGTGAATGTCTGACTCAGGCTTGGCTGAACAAGTTCGGCCTTATTCGGAAACAGTGATATTGAAACCGTTTTCGCCTCAGGGGGAACGGATGCACCGGTAAAAGAATAAACGCCGCATGACTGAAACACCGCAACCATAGCTGCAAGCACCAGGCAATTCGCTGCTCTCCTGACCATTTGAAACATATTAATCAGATTAACGGATGTCGTATTCCTTTATTTTACGGTAAAGTGTCCTCTCTGAGATTCCCAGCTCCTTTGCCGCGTTCTTTCGTTTACCTCCATGCTTTTCAATGGCCTTGCGGATCATATCGATCTCCTTTTTCTGGAGTGAAAGGGATTCATCCATCACCTCCGGGGCATAGAAGGTATCAAGCACAATCGGCTCCGCGTGGGGATCAGCCTCTTCTTCGTGCAATCGCTGACCCGTTTTGTCAATTTCCTTGTATAGCTGAGTGATGATCGGCTGATGTTCGCGCTTCAGTTCATGACTGATTTCTCCCTGGTCAATGATATCAACCACAAGTTTTTTCAGTTCATTGATATCGCGTTTCATGTCAAACAGCACTTTATAGAGCAACTCGCGTTCAGAGAAATCCCCGCCCTGCGCTTCTTTGCTGTATAGTACAGGCAGGTCCCTGTTTTCGGAAGGGAGATACTTATGAAGAATAGCACCCGTAATCAACCGGCTTTGCTCGATGATTGATATCTGCTCGGTGATGTTCTTGAGTTGACGGATATTCCCCTGCCAGCGGTAATTCATCAGCATCTGCCTGGCCGATTCATCAAGCTCCAGTGCGGGCATGCGGTATTTCTCTGCAAAATCAGCCGCGAATTTCCTGAAAAGCAATACCACATCTTCCTTTCGCTCGCGCAGGGGCGGGATGTAAACCGGCACAGTGTTCAACCTGTAGTACAGATCCTGCCTGAACCTGCCCTTGCTGATAGCACCGGGAATATCAACGTTGGTAGCAGCCACAACCCTTACATCTGTTTTTATGACCTTTGAAGAACCAACTTTAATAAATTCGCCGGTTTCCAGCACGCGCAACAAACGTACCTGCGTGGAAAGCGGCAATTCTGCAACTTCATCCAGAAATATGGTCCCGCCGTTCACAACCTCAAAATATCCTTTACGGGATTCATGGGCCCCGGTAAATGAGCCCTTCTCGTGTCCAAACAATTCCGAATCAATGGTCCCCTCAGGAATGGCGCCGCAGTTAACGGCAATATAAGGGCCATGTTTACGCGCACTCAGATTGTGAATGATCTGAGGAAAAACCTCTTTACCTACCCCGCTCTCGCCGTTTATCAGCACGGTAATGTCAGTACCGGCAACCTGCCTCGCTATATCAATGGCCCGGTCGAGCAAAGGTGAGTGCCCGATAATTCCGAACCGTTGTTTGATATTCTGTATATCCATTATCTTTTAACATCTTGTTAATTCAATGCAAAGTTAGTAATTCACAGGCACTGTATGCCAATTGCCCTGCAAAAAACTGACATTTTGTCAATACAAATCAGAATTATCAGGCAGGCGTGTGCCCTGAACTGTAAGCGATTGCCTGAAAAGGGATTTACTGACCATCCGCGATGTTAGAAGAAAGGCTATCATCGCTCCCAAACTATTTATGACTTATCAACCAACGCCTCGCATGAGCTCAACATAATCCTGACAATCGTTAAACTCAGGCATTAACAATACATGCCGGTTCGTCTGATATAAAATAAAAGGAAATTGCCTGAATCGAAGCCGGAAAAAACTCAGCAGCGGGCTACCACAATGCAACGATGGGATCTATCAGGGAAACAGAAAAGTGTAATACAACCGGAGCAGCCTCCCCCGGATTAAGCGCGAATTGAAGAATGTCCGGCAAATCCGGCTTCAGGATTACCTGCGCACCCTTGCCCCGGTTTCCGATTCAAGCACCGTGGCCAAACGATCCATAAATTTATCAATCTCCTTGTCGGTCAGCGTTTTGGTTTCATCCTGAAGGATAAAGCTGATGGCGTATGACTTTTTGCCGGCTTCTATTTTATCGCCCTCGTAAACATCAAAAAGGTTTACTTTTTTTAGCAACTGCTTACCTGTCCTGAAAGCAACAGCCTCCAGGTCAGCATATTTCACAGATTTATCGAGTACGAGCGCCAGATCGCGGCGAACCTCGGGGAACCGGGATACCTCGCTGTAGCTGACCGAGTGATTCCGGATGACTCCGACGAGGTTATCCCAGTGGACACCCGCATAAAACACAGGCTGACCAATGCCGAACTGCTTCAGTAATTTGTCATGAAGACGCCCGATACAATAAACGGCTTTCCCGTTCAGCGTATAAACATTCCCTGTTGCAAAAAAGGGCGGCAGGCTTTCTGAAACCTGAAGGCGCCGCTGATCGATGCCTGTTTTTGCCAGCAAGGCGGTGACATACGAACGCAATTGATAAAAATCCGCTGAACTTTCGCTGTTATACCAGCTTTCGGGCACCAAGCGTCCGGTTGCAAAAAGGGCAAGCAGTTTCTGTTCACGGTAGCTCCTCACTACATCACCCTTGACATTGGCGCCTGTTTGCTCATATACAGTCCCGAACTCGTAGAATTTGAGGTTCAGCTGCCTGCGGTTCAGGTTATAGGCGACCGATTCAAGTCCGCTGAAAAGCAGGGTTTGCCGCATAACGTCAAGTTCACGAGAAAGCGGATTCAACATCTTTACACACTTTTCCGGGTCAAACCATGCACCGCCTTCATAGTAAGCCGAGCTGCTCAGCGAATTAGTCATGATCTCATGAAATCCATTGCTGCTCAGGTAATCTGCGACCAGGTTCTGCAACTTTTCCCTGTCAGGGCGCTGATGATACGAAATGCTCGTATTCAACTTATCTCCGGCTTCAATTTTATTATATCCGTAAATACGGAGGATTTCTTCAATGACATCAGCAATGCCGAAAACATCTACTTTAAACGGGGGAATGTCAAGTTCAAGCCCCCCGGATGATTCTGAAACAATTCCGATTTCAAGTCCTTTGAGAATAACTTTGATGTCTGCTTCCGGAATTTCCTGTCCGGTGAAGCGGTTTACATAGTCATAAGACAGGTGAATTCTGCGATGAATCACAGGTTCAGGATATACATCAACCACGCCGGAGGAAATTTCACCCCCGCAGATCTCCTTAATCAGCAATGCAGCCCTTTTCAATGCTGTAACAGTGATTTCAGGGTCGGTACCCCGCTCAAACCTGAAGGAGGCATCGGTCTTCAGCATGTGTAGTTTAGAGGTCTTCCTGACAGATACGGGATTGAAACAGGCACTTTCAAGAAAAACGGCAGTAGTTGAACCGCTCACGCCTGATCTGATGCCGCCAAAAACGCCTGCAATACACATCGGTTCCGAAGAATTGCAGATCATCAGATCTTCAGCGCCCAGTTTACGTTCAACTTCATCAAGGGTAACAAACGGAGTGCCTTCAGGCATTTTCTTTACCACAACGGTATTGCCCGTTATCTGCGCAGCGTCGAACGCATGCAGGGGCTGGCCATATTCAAACAAAACATAGTTGGTGACATCCACCACATTATTGACCGGTCTTACGCCGATGGCTTTCAGACGGTCGGCAAGCCAGGCCGGCGATGGACCAACCTTGATCCCTGAAACGGTGACCCCCGAATACCTTGGGCATGCCAAAGCATCTTCTACCATAACCTTAACCGGCAGATTGTTGTTATCGGGTTTAAATGCACTGACATCCGGTTTTTTAACTCCGGCAGTGTTGTGTTCAGGATGCCTTGCGGTAAGTGCGGCCGCCAGGTCCCTGGCCACACCCAGGTGTGATGCAGCATCCGCCCTGTTGGGAGTAAGACCGATTTCGAAAACAATGTCATTGGTTACCCCGAAATATTCCGCCGCAGGCATTCCAACCCTCACATCAGATGGTAAAACCATGATCCCGTCGTGAGATTCGCCAACACCCAGCTCATCTTCGGCACAGATCATCCCTTCGGACACCTCGCCGCGTATTTTTGATTTCTTAATTTCAAAAGTCTCATCACCCTTGTAGATGATTGTACCGGTAGCAGCCACCACCACCTTCTGCCCGGCGGCTACATTGGGCGCTCCGCAAACAATATGAAGAAGGTCGGCACCTCCTGTATTAACGGTAGTAACGCTAAGCTTATCTGCGTTGGGATGACGGTCACAGGTAATCACTTCACCAATCACTACTCCTTTCAATCCGCCTTTCAGCGATTCAAACTCCTCAACAGCTTCCACTTCCAGTCCGATGTCGGTAAGCAGATGCGAGAGTTCTTCAATGGTAAGATTTGTATCCAGGTAATCTCTGAGCCAGTTGTATGAAATCTTCATAGGGCGGAAAATTTTGAAGCGACAAAGGTAGGGAATTTTGGACTGAAGCCGGAGGTTGAGGTTAAGGCTTAGGTTAAGGTTAAGAAGATAAATAGGGCAAATCCTTATTTGATGTGTTGGATATACTATGGAGGCTTTGGCAATTAATAGAAGCCACCAAAGCGCGGAAGCACAAAAACACACAAAAGAATTTATCACAGTTTATACAAAACCTGAAAAACTGAATAGCTGATTGCAGTTACTGCACCGTGTTTTAAAGAAACCGGACCCGGCTTGCAAGTAAACGCTTTTATGATTTGCTTCAATCATAAAATGTAGTATCGGAGAAAGGAAGAATATAAATCACATTTTCAGGCTAAAATTTCAATAGAAAATATTAATCCTGTTATCAGCATGAATAATGACTGAATGTACTATTTGAGAATGAAGCTATCTGTGAGATAAATGCAAGTAAAGAATCAGATTTATCATATTGTTATACAGTCAATTACATAAATTTGTGGTGGGCTGAATCTGATCGGTATTAGTTTTAAGAATATTTGCACAGGTATACTTAAGTTAGTTATCAAACTTTTTATATAAATCCGGGATCTCTTTTCCTGAAATAAATCAGTGCTTCCGTGATTCTGTGGCAAAAAAATAAAAAGCACATCCTATAATGAACTACCCGATAAATATGGTCATGTTTATCAGAAAAGTTTCTGGTCTATGCTTGTTTATGGCCTGGCGGGAGATCCCGGATAAGAAATCCAATCCAAAATGGATTCCTCAAATAATCTTTAATCAGCTAATCCGCTAATTCTCAAATCAACTAATTTTCCCCCAGTCAAATTCACTGCTTTGCAGGTGTTTCACCATTGGCTGGTTTTCAGGGCTTTCGAGTCTCGGGTCCTCATCAAGGGTCCGGTAAGCAAGTTCCCTTGCCAGCCGGAGCAGCTTCTCATCTTTCACGAGACTGGCAAGCTTCAACCCGACCATGCCGCTCTGCTGCGTTCCCTGCAAATCCCCGGGCCCGCGCAAATGAAGGTCTGCCTCGGCGATCTCAAAGCCGTCGGTGGTGCGCACCATGGTCTCGAGGCGTTTCCTGCCATCAGTGGTAAGTTTGTAACTGCTCATCAGGATACAGTGCGACTGGTCGGCGCCCCGGCCAACGCGTCCGCGAAGCTGGTGGAGTTGCGAAAGCCCGAATCGCTCGGCATTTTCAATAACCATCACCGATGCATTCGGCACATCCACGCCAACTTCAATCACAGTGGTGGCCACCATAATCTGGGTCTTCTTCTCCAGAAAGCGTTTCATCTCACTTTCTTTCTCTGCAGCCTTCAGTTGGCCGTGAACAATACTGATCTGATATTCAGGCAGGGGGAAATACCTGGAAACGGTGTCCATTCCATCCATAAGGTCCTGCAGCTCCAGTTTATCCGATTCGTTGATAATGGGGTAAACCACATATACCTGACGGCCCTGGCTTATCTGATCCTTCATAAACCGGAATACTTTCAGCCGGTCTTTTTCGTAGAAGTGATAGGTCTTCACAGGTTTCCTTCCCGGGGGCAATTCATCAATAACCGAAACATCCAGATCGCCGTAAAGGGTCATTGCCAGGGTACGCGGGATGGGGGTGGCTGTCATTACCAGTACATGGGGCGGTATTGCGCTTTTTTCCCACAGCCTGGCCCGCTGGGCAACCCCAAAGCGGTGCTGCTCATCGATCACAACCAGACCAAGGTTTTTAAATTGCACCTGTTCCTGAATCAGGGCATGCGTCCCGATAAGGATCTGCAACCTTCCATCCTGCAAACGGGCGTGCAGTTCAGCACGGTGTGCCTTGCGGGTAGATCCGGTTAACAGGGCAACCTCTGCAGGCAAGCCCTGCAGCATCCGGCTGATGGTTTTATAATGCTGTGCAGCCAGAATTTCAGTCGGCGCCATCAGACATGCCTGACAGTCATTATCCAGGGCAATCAGCATGGACATCAGCGCCACCAGAGTTTTTCCGCTTCCGACATCGCCCTGCAGCAACCGGTTCATCTGCTTCCCGCTACCCAGGTCTGCCCTGATCTCCCTGATTACCTTTTTCTGTGCGCTGGTTAATTCGAACGGAAGGTTATTGTGGTAAAACGCGTTGAAAAACTCCCCGATTTTGACAAAAGAACGGCTTTTAACCTTTTCCATTCTTATGTACTTAAGTCGGAGCAGCTGCAACTGAATAAAGAAAAGCTCATCAAACTTGATCCTTTCCTGCGCCTTTGCCAGGCTCTGCGGATCTTTGGGAAAATGTATATTGAACAATGCCTCAGCCCTGGATATTAACTTCGCCTGACGCATAACCTGCGGACTCAATGTTTCCGGTATGGCCTGAACCACTTGCGACAGCAAAGTCCGCATAATCCGGACAAAGTTTCTGGGTGTGAAACCCCGGCTCTTTAATTTCTCCGAAGATGAATAATACGGCTGAAGAGGCTCCTGCTGAACCTGAATCTCCTCGTCGGCCGGCTCAATATCGGGATGGGTAAAATTGTACTTACCCTGAAAAAGGTTTGGCTTGCCAAAAACGATATATTCACGGCCAACCTGAACTTTTTCCCTGATCCATTTCAATCCCTGAAAAAAAACAAGCTCGGTTTCTCCGCTGCTGTCCCGAAATGTCATAACCAGCCTTGAAACCTTTCCCGAGCCCGCTGTCTGCATGGCCGTTATCCGGCCTTTAAGTTGCACCCAGGCGGCATCGGAGTCTATTTCCCTTACAGTATAAAATTTACTCCTGTCAACATAGCGGAATGGATAATAATGCAGGAGATCACCAAAGGTCCTGATTTCAATCTCCTTCCGCAGCATTTCAGCCCGCGAGGGGCCGATGCCTTTCAGATATTCAACCGGTGTATCGAGTATATGCCTGACCATGCTTTTTCCGATGCTGCAGTATGACAAAGATACAATTTACAGACAAACCCCGAAAATGAAACGCCCTGTCGGGCAGACAGGGCGTTTCACTTCTTTCTGTAATAGGGGAACTAAAATTCCCAGAGATTGTGTTCAAACATAAAAAGGTCGTTTTTCACCCTTTCCGCTTCCATCAGCGCATCGATGCCGGTAGCATAGTCTGATATCCTGCGATCGTAAACGTTGTCCTCCTTGTAGATATAACTGGTGAACATCCGTTTCCAGAAGATATCGTCATAGGTTTTCCGGGCAGCACTGTTGTTTCGGTTAAAAACCTCGGCTTTTGCCAAAACAGGCCTGGCTTCCGGGAAGTAGATCCAGAACAAAGGATCATAAGCCCTGAACAATCCTTTTTCATCATAGTTATCACGTACAGGACAGATGCCCAGGATCCGGACTTCCATCACGGAGCGCTGTTTGTCGAAGAACCAGTCTTCTTTTATCCTGAACCGCTTAACGTCGGAGGGGTTAAACTTTACCGAGATCACCGTATCATACCAGTCATAAGGCGGATAAGGTCTTTGCATAGTCGCCGAGTCGGTACGTTCCAGCCGGTTCATGATTTCCTGATAAGTCAGGGGAACCAGGAACTCATCGGTAGTGCTTGATGCATCATAAGCGGTGATTGTTCCTTCCTTGAGGGCGTCAAGGATAACCTGAACAAGGCTTCTGAGGTCATTGTGGGGAACCTCAGGGTAATAGAACGGCTGGTTCATCTTCTCACGAAGGTCAATCACACGCCAAATCCTTTTACGCCAAACCACGTCAGCTTCACGAACCCATGGATAGGTAATGGGCTTTTTCTCAATGGTGACTTTCTTATCGTAAACACCATCGCGCGGAGGGCTGTCGAGCACCTGGCCATCAGCTGATTTTGCAAGGCCGGCCATGACAAGGGCCAGAACAAAATAACCAAATAATTTTTTCATCCGTCGTTACTTTATTTTTCGGTTTTCAGACAGGATTTTGCTGACAAACCGGATTCAAAAATCTTTTGCAGTAATTCCTGCTAGCAATGTTTTAAGATGCATCTGCATGGTAAAACGATTCGGCATCTCTCTTATTGTACGATAAGACTGATGGTACCCAATCTGCGGTTTCCGTCAGGGCCACGTGCGATAATGTTCTCCAGCCAGATCCTCTCTCCGCGTTTACAGTTAGAAATAAAGGTCTGCATTTCCTGTGTCAGAACATTACCGGTTCCCGGGCGTTCATATGTATCACCGCCGCGCACTCCGACAAACGTATAGGAAACGATCTCAAAATTAAGGTCGAAATCGAAATCATCCGGCATACGGGGGATAATTGCCCTGGCTGCGAGCAGCATATTCTTCTGAACGGGGCCTCCATCCGTATTTGCAATAAATGCTTTGGGATCCGGAACGCGCTTGATCCTGAATTCTGCCGAACCCATTTTCCTTTGTGTTTTTCCGTCATTATGGACTACCGAGATGGTGGCTTTCTGTCCGAGAGGCACCCGGGCAATCCAATCCTTACCATCGCGCCGCAAAGTACCCGAACTGATGGTCGGTTGAATCTGCGATTCAGGTATACCTGAAGCAGCAATGGAGATGGGGTTATCTACATTGGCATACAGCACGTTCATTTTGGTAGGGGCCACGGTAAGTGAAGGGGTCATAACAAAATATTCGCTTTCAAACGGATATTCTCTCAATTCACCATCAGGACCGGCAACTTTTATGGTTCCGCGGTAAGTCTGCAAGCCGGTAGCACCGGCGGTAACGGTATATTTTGCAATACCACCCGAAGCAGGGATAGTGCGTCCGCCGATTACCACTTCAGGATTCTGTTTAGAGTCGAGTGCAGCAACCATAATTTCGGCTTCGTAGGTATCTCCCTGGAAAACCAGTTTTGAGTTAGGGATAACCTTGGGCTGAACCATATCAAACTTGTAGTCTTCGGCAGAAATGGAGCCGTAGAGCAAAGAAACCACGTCAATTTCAACATTGCGCACATCCGCAATCAGCTTATTGAGAAAGGTAACATTGGCGGCGAGAATCACGTGATAAAAATTGTGCTGTTCCCAGTTCTGATTCTTACCATTGGCATCTTTGTAAGGACCTTCGGTATCCATTCCGAGTTTTACATTGGCGCGGTGTTTTTCATCCAGCTGATTGATGACATCGGTTTTAAACTTTTCAATTTTCAGCCTGAGTTCACCGGCCTTGCCTTTCGAACCATCCTGGGAGCCGCCGAAGAAATAATTGGTCGAAACATCATACTTATCCCTGCTCTGAATCTCTGAAAGCGGGGTAACTTTTGCTTCATCCACCGTGATCTTTTCCGATCTGGCAATTACATCCCATTTGATAGCTTCAATATAAGAAATCAGGTCATTGGAAAGACTCCTTACCTCCTGGGCCCTGGTCCAGAAAGGACCCACTTTTGCTTCATTCATCAGGTTCTGTTGCTCAAACCTTGCGTAAGTCTCATCGATCTTCAGCTTGAGGTTCTCGTTGGTATTCTCCATACTGTTGTTTACCGAGACGAAAGCCTGAATGATCTCTACAGACACATTAAGGGCAAGCAGAGCAGTCAACACCAGGTACATCATCGCGATCATTTTTTGTCGCGGTGTCTCCTTGTATCCAGCCATATTAAAATTTATCTTGTAGTGTTAAAAATCAGTTTAATATCAACAGCAAAATTATTTCACATTCATTGCTGCAAGCATGTTACCGTAAACATTGTTCAGGGCAGCCACTTTCTTGGTAAGTGTATCGAGCTCCTGCCTGTAACGGGTCATGTCTTCACTTGATCCACTGATGTTGGCAAGGTATTGATTGATGCTGGAGTGAAGTTTGTTGGTATCCTCAAGGTGTGTATTGGAATTCTTCAGCTGAAGTTCATACACTGCATTAAGGGCAGCCAGATTGCTTCCGATTTTCTGCAACTGCTCGCTGTATGTCCTGTTATCCAGACCGGTAAAATCAAATTTCTCAACCGATTTGGCCAGACTTTGAGCGGTTTGCTGATAGGTAACTGCAAACTGGTTGGTTGACTCGTTGGCTTTTGCCACTGACAGTGAAAGATCATTCACTGATTTTGCAGCGTTTGAAAGATTTTTTGAATAATCATTGGTAGCCACAGCGGCGCTTGAAAGATCAGCCATTTTACCGGCGTTCTCGCTCAGGCTTCGCAAACCGTTGCCGAGGCTTTGTATTAATTCAGGGCCGATCTTTGCTTTTTCAAGCATATTGTCAAGCTCCTGGGTAGGGGTTTTCCCCTTAGGACCGCCGGCTGTTCCACCACCGTGATACATCCCTGCCAGTTCCGGATAAACAAGACTCCAGTCAGGCTCAACGTGCGGGGGTTCAAAAGCTGAAAAGAAGAAAATGAGGGCTTCAGTACCCAAACCAACGATGAGCATTTCATTGGCACCGGGGTAGTGATTGATTTTAAAAAGTGCTCCAAGAATAACTACAGAAGCTCCCCATCCGTAAAGCTTTGCCATGAAGTTCCTGAATGCTTTCCCTCTGACGACATTATTCAATCCCATGATAGTTACGTGTTAATTTGTTGAGTGATTAAAGTTTGTTGTTTATTCAGTTTCAGAAAAAAGGTAATCCCTGATTAATTGTAAATTTTTGATGCCCTGGCGGGGTTGTCATCTTTCTGGCGTCCCATGTAATTCTGTACACAACGGAAGCCGATATAGCTCTTGGCTGTATCCTGGAATTCGTATGAACGTGCATTTACCTGCAGGTAATAAGCAATATCCTTCCAGCTTCCGCCCCTGACAACCTTGCGTTTCAATGCGGGAGGATCACTGTCCTTGGCATTGTAGCTGTATGCAGGGTTCATATCCCAGGTAAAGTTGTATGCGCTTTCATCAAATGCATCGTTTGTCCATTCTGCAACGTTGCCTGCCATGTCATACAAGCCAAAGTCGTTGGCAGGATAATGGGCCACGATTACAGGCGTCAACCCGCCATCATCCACGTAATTACCACGCAATGGCTTGAAGTTGGCCAGGAAGCATCCTTTTTCGTTGCGGGTATAGGGGCCTCCCCAGGGATAAGCGCTGAATGAATTTCCGCCACGGGCAGCCCATTCCCATTCAGCTTCCGTCGGAAGCCTGAATTCATTTACAACTGCATTACCCTTGCTGTTCAGATAAGCCCTGAGCAACTCGGTTCTCCAGATACTGAAGGCCTTGGCCTGCTTCCAGTTTACACCGACTACGGGGTAATTATCGTAAGCCGGATGCCAGAAATACCGCTCAGTCATAGGATCATTATAGGAATATGCATAATCATGGATCCATGCAAGGGTATCAGGATAAACATTTATGATCTCTTTACGTACATAAAGAGAGCGGTCTTTCAGTCCCTGCGGGCGGTTGGCAAGACCTGCATTCACAGGATCCCCGCCTGAATAGTCCTTCCCGGCTGCAGCTTTGAAATCAACCCAGTAATATTCATAGAACAACTTCCTGGTATCGATCTCTTTGCGGCGGAAATAGCGTTCATGCTCAGGGAGAAACATATCTTCCAGCGCCTCACGCTCCTCTTCGCCGTTCCATTTAATATCGGCTTTCCAGTTAAGGAACGGGGGGTCATAAGTTTCACCGGTTTTCTTATTCTCTTCTACCAGGTAAACCTCCGGTTTTATTTCACCAAGCTTGCGCCTTGCGATGGAGTCCCTGACCCAGTAAACAAACTGCCGGTACTCATTATTGGTGATCTCAGTTTCATCCATATAGAACGCACTCACGGAAACTGTGCGCGGATCATTGATATGTGCATAGGGCACATCCTGATCGCCAACCCCCATGGTAAAACTACCCATCGGGATATAAGCCATTCCGAATGGATCGGGCTGATAAAATTTCTCACGCTTTTTTACACCCACCAGTTCCCCGTTACCTGAATTTCCGCAACTGCTCAGGATAAGGGCAGCAATGATGTAGTTGAAGAGTCTTTTCATGTTTGTACCTGATTTTAATGCAAATAACGAGCGTTACTCTGATTTTATTATCCCTGCCCGTTTTTTAGACCGACAAAAATAGTAATATAATTTATTAAACCAACTTTTTTAAAAATTAAAGGAAGCGGGTATTCCTGAAACTTCTTCTGGCCTTTTCCAACTCAAGCTTAAAGCTGTACCTCACCATTATTTCGTGACTTCCGGCTCCACCTATCCGCGAAAGCGGTATGTCATAGGCGTATCCGAAACTCAGGTCCTTTACGCTCATTCCAAGCATAACCGCAGCTGTTTCCTGAAACCTGTATGTCAGCCCTCCCCAGAATTTTTCATTGTACTGAAGCCTGGCGTTGATATCAACCTGAGCCGTTGTTCCGTCAAATTTGGCAAAAACTCCGGGTATCAGCACATAGGCCGGATTCCTGATCCAGCTGATCTCATAACCGGCAGCAGCATAATAATGCCTGCGCAACTGAAAATCAAGCCCGCCGGTTCCCAGCTCCCGCGCGCCTTCCAACAACTGAGTGGCTGAAAGTCCCAGATACAATCCGCCGGGCTGCTGATAAAAAGCCCCGACTGCAAGATCTGTAAACATGGTACTCTCAGTTCCCCCTTTAAGAATCGGATCATCATCAACCGGCTTAAGTTTGCCGATATCCAGCGACTTGTTTAAAAACCCGACATTGAACCCGATTCCGAGCTCTCCGTCGCCCACAGGACGGTTATATGCATACCCAAGCCTGACATAGATATCTTTGAAATAACCTATCTTGTCCTGCATCACCGATGCTGACACCCCCCCCCTCAGTATCCTGACAGGAGCATCACCTGAGATCACGAAACTCTCGGGCGAAACCCTGTTCCCCTCATCATCTTCTATTCCTATCCATTGTTGCCGCATTAACCCGGTAACCGTGATGGCATCCCTCAACCCGGCATATCCGGGATTTACAGCCATGTGGTTAAACATATTCAGGGTAAACTGAGGCTCCTGCTGGGCATAAACAAATGAAGAAAAGAACAGGCCGGCAAGCGACATAAACATCACAAGCATCCGGCTCCGTCGCGGCTTTATAAAAAACTCAACTAAATTTCTTCCTGTCATCCTGGGAAAAATATCATAGCAGATTCAGGTCAAAGCTATCCCGTTCCGGATTTATTAACAACAAATTCTATCTCCGCAGGCGAAATCCCTGATTTTTCATTCTGCAGCATTAATAACACCAGAACAACTGAATTATTATGCAGTACCATCCTGGTTTAATCATTCAATGCAACAAAAGTAACATTTTCCTTAAAAATACGCATACAGTATTAAAAAAAAAGCCTGATATCAAATTAAAACCGGCCGAAGAGCAGACTTCTTTTTCTGAGTATTTCTTCAGGAAAATCTATATACCTTTGCCACGCCTTAGGGTCTTGGCAAATATTACTGATTAACAATTACTTAACATGGCATTTGTTCAAAACGAGAAACTTTTTTCGAAAAAATGGTTTATCGCCTACGCACTGATCGTCATCGGATCGTTCATCCTTGCGGCAGGTTTTGTATTTTTCATAAACCCTTACAACATTGTCCCAGGAGGCGTTTATGGTATCGGAATTGTGGTGCATCACCTTACAAAAGGGCTGTTTTCCTTTTGGCCAACAGGTATTCCGGTAGGGTTGTTCGGGCTGGTACTGAATGTTCCGCTCACCATAATCGGGATAAAAGTTCTGGGGCCCCGGTTTGGGGTAAAAACTGTGATCGGCTTTGTGCTGACCTCGGTTTTTATGGATATGCTGACCATGATTGTTGGGGAGAATGATCCCCTGGGCCTTGCCGGAGACGTGCTGATGGCCTGTGTATTCGGAGGTGTTCTGATCGGGTTCGGGCTCGGCCTGATTTTCAAATCAAAAGCCACATCAGGCGGTTCGGACATTGTTGCCATGATTATCGCAAAGTATACCCGTCTCCCATTGGGCCAGCTGATGATCTATGTGGATTCGGTAATTGTGCTCTTCGGACTCGTCGTATTTCAGGATTGGAAAATTCCCCTCTATTCATGGATTGTGATTTTTGTAACCGGTAAGGTCATTGACATTACCATGCAGGGTGTCAGCTATGACAAGACGCTTTTCATCATTTCTAAAGAATTCGCGCAGATCCGCGATAAAATCATCAATGACCTGAACCGCGGCGGCACCTATATTCCGGGCAAAGGAATGTATAACGATGCCGACAAAACCATTATTTTTACTGTCCTGAACCGAAGAGAACTGGCTATCCTGGAGGAGTATATCCACCAGATAGACCCAAAAGCGTTTGTAACTGTTGTGGATGCGAATGAAATCCTTGGCGAAGGCTTTAAATCGCTGCGCGACAAAATTTCAGAGTAGCGCTGCATAGGCTTCAGTCGTCTTTTTAAATCATTAAAATCCGGCTAAAAAATGGCTTTCTTACAGAAGGAAAAACGGTTCACCCGGAAGTGGTTTATCTCCTACGGCCTGATCACCGCAGGAACCCTCCTTGTATCCGCCGGTTATGTGTTTTTTATCACACCCTACAAAATAGTCCCGGGAGGTATTTACGGCATTTCCATCGTGATCCACCACCTGCTCGGGTGGCCGGTAGGTCTTACAGCACTGGCCTTTAATATTCCACTTACAATTCTTGGCACAAAGATCCTCGGTCCCCGCTTCGGTGCAAAAACGGTTACCGGATTTGTCCTTACTTCCTTATTCGTGGATATATTTTCCTACTTTTCAGCATTCAAACCATTGGTCGACAGCGATCCCCTGCTTTCTTCCATCTTTGGCGGTGCACTTGTTGGCGTTGGGGTCGGTCTGATCTTCAAAGCAAAAGCCACTTCCGGAGGTTCTGATGTTATTGCCATGATCATAGCCAGGTACACAAGGCTACCGCTTGGCCAGCTGATGATGGGCGTTGATTCCGTGATTGTGCTGCTGGGATTTGTTGCTTTCGGCGACTGGCATATCCCCCTCTATTCATGGATTACCATTTTTGTGATGGGAAAAGTGATAGATGCCGTGCTGGAAGGAGTCTCCTACGAAAAAACCATATTCATCGTCTCCGATCAGCACGAAGCCATCCGGGATAAAATCATCAACGACCTGAACCGGGGAGGTACTTTTCTGACAGGTGAAGGGATGTATAACGGAAATGAAAAGAAAGTAATCTTTACAGTGGTAAACCGCCGCGAACTGGCCATGCTTGAAGAATTTATCAATAAAATTGACCCCAGGGCATTCCTTACTGTAATGGATGCCAATGAGATTCTCGGACAGGGGTTCAAATCGCTGAAAGATAAACTTGAAGATTGATCCCGGATTAATCAATCAGAGGCCCGTCAGGGCTGAATTGTTGATTTGATGAGAATATTCCCGGTTCAGTCTTTGTTCAGCGCAATGATTATTGCACTGTTTTCAGTTCCTGAATCGCTTCAGCATTATCAAAATGCCTGATCCGGAGCCCCGCCACTATCTGAACAATTTCACGATGTCATTCCCGTTGGCAAAGATGAGCAATCCGAAAAGCAGCACCATACCAACGATCTGGGCATACTCAAGGAACTTGTCGGAAGGCTTCCGTCCGGTGATGATCTCATAAAAAAGGAACATTACATGCCCGCCATCGAGGGCAGGTATCGGAAGCACGTTCAGGATTGCCAGCATAATCGATAAAAAGGCAGTAAGGCTCCAGAATGATTGCCAGTCCCAGGTAGACGGAAAAATATTTCCGATTGTAATGAAACCTCCGACAGATTCATACGCTTTCGCTTCAGGGGAAAAGATCAGCTTCAACTGCTTCAGGTAATTCCCCACACCTTTCCACGTCCGGTTAAACCCTGCCGGAATAGCGGCTAAGAAGGAATATTGCTTATCCCTGAAAGAAAAAAGGCCGGCAGGATTGGTCATTGCTCCTATCAAACCTGATTCGGGCAACCTGAAATTAAAAGTAAGGGTATCGGCCTGGCGCAACACTTTAAGGCTTATATCCTGATTTCTGTATTCCGGTATTTTTTCCCTGAACTGATCAAAATACAGCACCTCAAGATCGTTGATCCCTATTACGCGGTCGCCTTCGAGCACGCCGGCCGCTTTGGCAGCAGATTCAGCGGAAAACCCCGCGATGACAAAGGGCATACGGGCGTTGATAAAATCAGGGGACTGATGCTTGAGCAACCGTGCAATGAATCCTTCGGGAATTATAACATTGAAAGGCTGCCCGTCGCGCTCAACCTGTATGGTCTTTGCTTTGTCGAGAATGATTTTGCCGGGGATCTTAAAGAAATCTTCAACAGGTTCATTATCCACCGACAGAATTTTGTCGCCGTTGCGCAGCCCCATCTCCCGGGCCACAGAATCAGCAACTATACCATATTTATTTACTTCGGAAGTCGGCAGATACTGTTCACCCCAGATCCAGAGCATACCTATATAAATTGCAATGGCAAGCAGGATGTTGACAGTAACTCCACCCAGCATAATGATCAGCCTTTGCCATGCAGGTTTGCTCCTGAATTCGAATGGCTGGGGAGGCAGTTGCATCTGCTCCTTGTCCATAGACTCGTCAATCATCCCCGAAATTTTTACATATCCGCCAAGAGGCAGCCAGCCAAGGCCATACTCTGTTTCGCCCTTCTTAAATTTAAAGAGCGAAAACCATGGATTGAAGAAAAGGTAAAATTTCTCCACACGGGTTTTAAAGATCTTGGCGGATATAAAATGTCCGAATTCATGAAAAATAACGAGAATGGACAGGCTTAAAAGTAACTGAGCAGCTTTAACGAGGATTTCCATACTTTGAGGTCAGAATAAAAAATGAATGAGTGTAACAAAAATACATGTTTTAGGTTCAGCCTGACACCAACTGATTACCGATTATTTCCCCGGCAATCCGCCTTGTTTCCCGATCGGTTTCTGAATACACCGAAAAATCAGGATTACGGTTAAATCCCACCCTGTACATACAAGCTTCGATAATGTCGGGGATCTGAAGAAATTTTAGTTGGTCCTTCAGGAAGGCATTAACGGCGACCTCATTGGCTGCATTCAGAATGCAAGGCATATTACCACCGGACTTCATTGCATTGTAAGCCAGATCGAGACAGCGGAAATTTTCCCGGTCTGGTTGTTCAAAAGTAAGCCCGGGATGACTCAGAAAATCAAACCGGGGATAATCAGACGTGAAGCGCTGCGGATAAGAAAGGGCATACTGAATCGGCAGGCGCATATCCGGAAGCCCCAACTGTGCCTTTATTGAGCCATCACCGAACTGCACCATGCTGTGGATAATGGATTGCGGGTGCACGACCACATCGATCTGGTCCGCCCCAAGCCCGAAGAGCCATTTTGCTTCAATTACTTCCAGTCCCTTATTCATCAGGGTTGCTGAATCAATGGTTATTTTGCATCCCATGGTCCAGTTGGGATGCTTCAGGGCCTGGGTTTTTGTAACCTGCTCTAAGTATTGTTTGTCCTTTCCCCTGAATGGTCCGCCTGATGCTGTCAGATAGATCTTTTCCACAGGGTTGTGAAATTCACCGGCCAGGCACTGGAATATCGCCGAGTGCTCAGAATCTACCGGATAAAGGTTAACCCCTTTTTCCCTGGCAAGGGAGGTCACCAGCTCACCGGCAACCACAAAGGCTTCCTTATTGGCTATGGCGATCTGTTTGCCGGCTTCAATGGCAGCAATCGTGGGTCGAAGTCCGGCATATCCGACCAGGGCAATCAGCACCATATCAATGGATTCCATCGCTATCACCTGTTCCAGCGCATCTGCACCGGTATAAACCTTGATATCAATAGGCTGAAGCGCCGAAGCAACCTTCTGGTAAAGGTGTTCAGCACCGATAACAACTGCATCAGGCCTGAACTCAACAGCCTGCTCGATCAGCAGGGAAGCATTGTTTTGCGCCGAAAGCACCTCAACGCAAAATTGCCCGGATTGTCTTCTTACCACGTCCAGGGCTTGCGACCCAATGGAACCTGTAGAACCCAGAATGGCCAGATTTTTCTTTTTCGTAATTACCGGCATCAGCTTGTCAGAAAGTAAGATATTTCTCAGGATCAACCGGTGAACTGTTGATCCACAATTCAAAATGCAGATGAGGCCCGGTTGAATATTCACCGGTATTCCCTATGATCGCAATGGACTCTCCGGCACGCACGTAAGCGCCCTGTTTGCGCAAAAGCACGGAGTTGTGCTTGTAAACAGTGATTACCGCCCCTGAATGCTGTATCGCAATAACATTTCCGGTTTCTGCCGTCCATTCCGAGAAAAACACCACGCCATCGTATGCAGCCTTTACTGCCTCGTTTTGCCGGGTAGCGATGTCAATGCCGTAATGCCGCCTGGAAGCATCAAACCGGTTTGTAACTATGCCCTTTACGGGCGTATAAAAGTTGAGTTTGCTGACGGGCGTATTCTGCCGCTGCGAAGACCTGGAATCAACATTCAGGTTATAAAGGTTCTCCTGTTCATATTCCTTTCTCAGCATTGAATCTTCTTTAGACCTGAGGTTGCTGATTCTGGAATAACCTGACCTGACCAATGAATCAGCCTGAACTGCCGGCTGATCCGGCACTGGAACTACCTCGCCTGAGAGCAGGCTCTTGAGGTTAGAAATATAAAGATCACGGTTTTTCAGGGCTTCCCCGATTGAATCGGTTCTTACCTGCAATTCATATAAGTCTTTCTGCAGGTTTGCACTACTGTACCCGGGAATATACTCGCGCAAGGGGGTAAAGGCGATGAGATAGGTGGTGAGGAAAATCAGAATAATGGCAAGTGTCCCTGTTACAACAAACACATTCAGGCGCGAAAGTTTGAATGACAATTTCTCTTCAAAAGTGTCTTCATTGAGAATAACCAGCCTGTATTTATCCCTCAGCTTATGATACCAGCGGACTTTACGCTCGTCATTACTATCGGAGGTTCTCCTGAAGGAAGCCATAACCGGGATTTTATCAACTTGAATTTGCGGGCACAAATATCGGAAAAAACCAGATACCCGGCTAATTTATTCCCTGATTCATGGATGAATACTTCCAAAAAGTACTGCCGGATTAACGGCCGGATAAAGACATCTGTCTGTCCTGTGCAAAAAAGGAAACGGTTTATTTACTGAGTTTTGGGGCCGTTTCAAAAAAATAAAATATTTTTGCAAATTATCAGTTATTTATAGTGAAACTGAAAACCCGCATTTCCTTGACTGCAAATACCGTAAACCTGCGACCAGTTGCCTTCTGGGCACTGCTGCTTACCGTTTTGATTTCCGCCTGTTCTACAAAAAAGAATACATTCACCAGGAGGGCATATCATAACCTTACCGCACATTATAATGCCTACTGGAATGGCAATGAAAGCCTGAAGGAAGGCGCTGCCGATCTGCGGAAAAACGCCAAGGATAATTATGCTTCCGTTTTACAGATTTATAATTATGGTACTGAAAGCAATGCCCAGACAATAAATCCGAATATGGACAGGGCTATCGAAAAGGCTTCGAAGGTTATCCAGCGCCATTCGATGTTTTTCGATAAAAAAGAACATGTCAGATGGGTTGTCCGGAGTTATATGCTGATTGGCAAAGCCAACTTTTACAAACAGGACTATAATGCCGCCCGGAGGGCTTTCGAATATGTTAACCGCCAGTACAACTACGATCCGGTGCGTTATGAAGCCAGGCTCTGGCTGGGAAAAACCTACAAGCAGCAGAAGCAATACGACAAAGCAATCACTGTTCTGGATGAGCTTACCGCCGAGTCGGCAAAAACATTGCTCCCCTGGACTGTCAGAAGAGAATTGCCGCTTGTTTATGCCGATATGTATATTGCCCAGGGAAAGCTGAGCCAGGCCAGGGAACAGATTGAAAAAGCCATTCCCCTGAACAGCAACGCCAAACTGAAAACAAGGCTCAATTATATATTAGCGCAGATATATCAGACCGAAGGCAAAGACAGCCGGGCAGGAGAATATTTTACCAAAGTCCTGAAAAGCCCCGCTTCATTCGAGATGGCATTTAACGCCCGCATCAACCTGGCCAGGGTTTACAATGCCAATACCGGAGACAGGAGACTCATTGTCAGAGAGCTTGAAAAGATGCTTAGGGACATGAAAAACAAGGATTTCCAGGATCAGATTTACTATGCGCTGGCCGACATCGCCCTTAAGGACAAAAATGACACCCTCGGAATCAGCCACCTCAGGAAATCCGTTGCCACCAGTTTTTCCAATGACTACCAGAAGTCGATTTCTTCGCTGCGGCTTGCCGATATCTATTTCGCCAGAAAAGATTACCGCAATGCCCAGGCCTACTACGACACAACCCTGATGTCACTGCCGAAGGATTTCCCGGATGCCGGAAAGATAGAAACCAAAACCGAAATCCTTACCCGTCTGGTTGAGAACCTGCAGGTCGTTTATATTCAGGACAGTTTGCAGCATCTGGCCGCGTTACCCGAAGCCGAACGGCTTGCCATTATTGACAAGGCAATCGCGGAATACACCAGAAAAGAAGAGGAACGAAAAAAACGTGAAGAAGAAGAGCGTTTGCAGGAAATGGCCGGCGCCAGTCTTCAGACCAGGCAAATCGTTGACCCGACACGCGGCACTTCTGCCCTTGGCGGAGGCGGTTGGTATTTTTACAACCCTACGGCCATCAGCATGGGTTTCAGTGAATTTACAAGAAAATGGGGCAGGCGCAGGCTCGAAGACAACTGGAGGCTCAGTAACAAACGGGAGGTGATGACCGATCAGTTTGCCGACGATGGCAGCGAACTGACCCCTTCAGATACACTGGCCGGTGGTAAAGGTGGGGGAAAAGGCGGAGCTGATTTTAAAAGCCGCGATACTTACCTGAAAGGCCTTCCTTTTACACCAGAGAGTATCGAAGCAAGTAATCAGCAGATAGCCACTGCTTTGTTTAATGCCGGTATTATTTACCTCGAGGAGCTGTTTGATAAAAACAGGGCTGCCGAAGTGCTTTCGCAGCTCAATACAAGATTCCCCGAAAACGAAAGCGCCTTGCAGGCCAATTACCACCTGTACAGGATAAACAGGGACCTGGGCAACGAAGCGGAGATGAACCGTTACAAGGATGCCATCATCAGCAAATACCCCGACAGCGATTATGCAAAAATCCTGATCGACCCCAATTACAACCTTGAACTGGAAGCTGCACTGAACCGGGTAAGATCCCTGTATGAAGAAACATACCTGGCTTTCAACAGGGGGCAATACCGTACCGCCATCATATACAGCAACGACGCGCTCGCCAACTACCAGGACGAATCGCTTTCACCCAAGTTCGCATTTATCAGGGCGGTATCGCTCGGAAAAACGGAAAATCAGGACACCATGAGGGTTGAACTGAATAAGCTGGTAGCCGAATATCCCGGCAGCGATATTGTTGACTTTGCCCGGAGGTTGCTCGGCGAAAGCAGCCCCGGCGCTTCCTCATCCGGAGCCTCCGCGAAGGAAGAAGAGGAAAAGACCGAAAAACCGCTCGACCTCAGCATGTATAAGTTCAATCCCGGGGCCACCCATTTCTATGCACTGATTGTAGATGGCGCCTCAGTGAATGTTTACGGTACCAAAGTCAGGATTTCGGACTTCAACATAAAGAACTACAGCGTGGAAGGGCTTCAGGTAAACAGCGTGCTTCTTGATAACAGCAGACAGATGATTACCATCAGCAGTTTCAACGAACTTGACAAAGCCATGAGATATTTCAACGGCATCAAGGAAGACACTTATGTCTTTTCAGGTATGAAAGAAGGTACATTTGAACAATTCCTGATTTCAGCCGAAAACTACCCGGTGTTCTTCAGGGAAAAAAATACAGCCGCCTACAAGCAGTTCTTTGAAAAAAATTACCTGAAAAAGTAATCTCTGAAAGAATATATCCGAAATTAGCAGTTAATAAACCAATTGTGATGGCAAAAAATACACTACCTGAACCTCCGCAATCCGCAAACCTGATCCAGTCAGGAACTTTCATTACCGGCGATATTGAATCGAATGGCAATATCAGGATTGACGGTACACTGAAAGGAACTGTTACTGCCGGAGGGAAGGTGATTCTGGGTTCTACCGGAACCGTTGAAGGCGATATTATCTGCATCAACGCAGATATCGAAGGAAAGGTAAACGGAACCATCAGGGTAAAGGAACTGCTCTCTTTCAAGGCAACCGCCCTGGTGAACGGCGAAATCATGACCGACAAACTTGCCATTGAACCGGGGGCAAGATTTACGGGCACTTGCCGGATGGATACCAATACCCCTGATACCATCCCGGCTCAGCATTATGCCGAGGCCGAACAACAATAATAAAAACGGGAATCCACTGGCTTCTTACGCCAGGTATTCCGCCATTGCCCTGCAAATGGGTATCATAATAGCAGCCGGCGCATTCGGCGGCTTTAAAGCCGATCAACTGCTGAATATTAAATTCCCGGTATTTACGTTATTTCTTTCCCTGCTTGCCGTTGGCGGCGCCATCTGGTTGCTTGTTAAAGAAGTCAACTACAAAGACAAAGAAAGATGAGCACAGGCAACTATCCCTATCTCAAGAAATTACTGCTGATTACCGCAGCTTCCGGCATACTTATGCTTGCTGCTTTTCTGGCTGCACCCCAGTACCTTAGTCCGGCACTTCCCTTCGTATTGGTTTTCTTTATGTCGGTCTCCCTGATTTCATATTATCTGCTGAAGAAAAAAGCCGTATCGGGAACATCCGGCTTTGTTACCGGCTTCATGAGCCACACCGTGCTGAGAATGGCGCTGTATCTGGCAATCATACTCAGTTATGCTTTCCTCAACCGTGAAGATGCCGTAAGGTTTATCCTCGGCTTTTTTTTCATTTACCTGATCTTTACCATTTTCGAAGTTTACCAGTTTCTGACACTTACCCGGAAAAGCAAGCACGGCGGAGAATAGCTGATACCGGTGAATGGAATTCAGGTTTATTCTTGAATTCCGGCTTGTTTTGAACTTTTAAGTGAACTTTTTGTTTAATTTTCGTTTAAATTTATTAAACAAGTTAAGCTTCAACAATTTCCGGCAAAACAACCGAAAACCCATGATTTTTATCACCCGCAAAGAACACTTTAATGCCGCGCACCGTCTCTTCAGAGCCGAATACAGCGATGAAAAGAACCTTGAAATTTTCGGAAAATGCTCAAACCCTAACTGGCACGGGCACAATTACGAACTTTTTGTAACTGTAAAAGGACCGGTTGACCCGGAAACAGGCTTTCTGATCAATCTGAAAGATCTCAGCAAAATCATCAACCAGTTTGTTGTTGACAAACTGGACCATAAGAATGTGAACCTTGAAGTTGATTTCATGGCCGGAAAGCTTGCATCAACCGAAAACCTGGCCATTGCTATCTGGGAGCAGCTTGAAAAACCAATCATCGATACCGGCGCCCGCCTGCATTGCATAAAACTCTTCGAAACTGAAAGAAACTTTGTTGAATATTTCGGAAATTAAAAAACACTAAATATGAGCAGTGAAATTGTGAAAGACATGATCATCGAAAACATGATGGATGATTATGAAATCAAGGATGGATACCAGAAACGTGACTTGTACAACCAGAAAACCATCAAAAAACTGGCCGGTCATTACAGGGAAATCCTTAAGTTGATCGGGGAAGATCCTTCGAGGGAAGGCCTGGAGAAAACCCCGGAACGTGTGGCCAAAGCGATGCAGTTCCTCACGCATGGTTATGACCTGAATCCTGAGGATATCCTGCGCTCGGCAATGTTTAAGGAAGATTACAAACAAATGGTACTGGTGAAGGACATAGAAGTGTATTCGATGTGCGAGCACCATATGATCCCGTTCTTTGGCAGGGCGCATGTGGCTTATATCCCCAATGGTTATATTGTCGGATTAAGCAAGATACCAAGAATTGTTGACGCCTTTGCACGCCGCCTGCAGGTTCAGGAGCGGCTCACCACCCAGATAAAGGAGTGCATACAGAGCACCCTTAAACCCCTCGGTGTTGCGGTGGTCATAGAAGCACAGCACATGTGCATGAGCATGCGTGGCATTCAGAAACAGAATTCTGTTACCACCACTTCCGACTTCACCGGGGCGTTTCTTATCGACAAGACCCGTGCGGAGTTCATTCATCTGATTGGCTCAAGGCTCCACGGAAATTAATAGCAGGCACCATCAGCCGATCAGTGCGTTCGCTTTGTCTGAATGCCGGCCCTGCTCATCAGGCCGGCATTTGCATTTCATTGATCCGGAACTATAATCAACCGTATCCGGTTGTCCTTTCAGCTTTAGCCATTACGTCATTCCTTCCGGGGTGTTTAGTGAAGCTCCGTCGCATTCATGCGTATTATAGCCAGCAATCTGACTCAGAAACTCCATCCCAAAATCCTCTGTAGTTTTCCTGCCTTTTTGTAAATTAGCCTATCCGACAACCTAAGCTGATCTTTCCTATGGACAAGTACAGAACGTTGATTAACAATACGATAGCCTTTGTAAAAGAAACATTGAAAGATGCTGAAGGCGGCCATGACTGGTTTCACATTGAGCGGGTATGGAAAAATACGTGCACCATTGCAGCCTCAGAACCGTGCAATAAACTGGTTGCAGAACTCGGGGCATTGCTGCACGATATAGCAGATGCCAAATTCCATGACGGAGATGAAGAAATTGGTCCGGCCATGGCCAGGGCTTTTCTCACATCCCAGCATGTTGATGAAGCGGTGATTCAGCAGGCAGAGATGATCATACGGCATGTTTCGTTCGGGGGAGGCAATACACGGGCAACGTTCCGGTCGCCGGAATTATCTGTGGTGCAGGATGCCGACCGCCTCGACGCCATGGGAGCCATCGGCATTGCCCGCGCGTTTCACTACGGAGGCCACAAAAACAGGCAGCTGTACAATCCCGGAATCCCGCCGGACATGACCATGAACAAAGAGAAATACAGAAAAAGCGATGCGCCCACCCTCAATCATTTCTATGAAAAACTGCTTTTGTTGAAAGAACGAATGAATACTGAAACCGGTCGCCGGATGGCAAGCCGGAGACATGAGTTCATGCAGACTTTCCTGGTTGAATTCCTTACCGAATGGGAAGGCGGCTGAATTGAACCTGACGCATGTCTATTGCAGTTTTAAGCATTGGTCCCCCGGAAATCAACCAATTTCCCGGCTAACAACCAATAAAATATTCAGCTTTCCCAAGCATTTTTAGCCTCAATCTGTTATATTTGTAATTAACATCCATAAATGAATTTATAGAAAGCTATGAACAGACCCCCTTTCTCAAAAGACATCCTGAAGATCAAAGACATAGAGGCAATGGCCGATCATCTGGGCGCACTTCTCAAAGAAGAAATTTTTGTTAAATACAAGCGGCGCGGAGCCGTGGTCGGTATCAGCGGAGGGATTGATTCCTCGGTTTCGATGGCCCTGGCCGCAAAATACATCGGCGCTGAGCGGGTTTTCGGCGTGATGATGCCGGAAAAAGACTCCAGTCCCGACAGCGAAAGCCTTGCGGAAAAACTGGCAAAGAAATTCGGGGTTCCGCATATTGTTGAAAACATCAGGCCGGCGCTGGAAGGCTTCAAATGCTATGAGCGGCGCGATGAAGCCATCAAAAGGGTTTTTCCCGAATTTGATCCGCTTACGGATAAATCCAAGATCGGCATAAACAAGACCGGCCTGGACCAGAAACTACCGCCGGTTTTTCATCTGACGGTTATCGACAAAAACGGCAACCAGAAAAGTAAGATAATACCCATCAACGAATACCTTCAGATCGTTGCAGCTTCAAACTTCAAGCAGCGGTGCCGCATGTCGATGGTGTATTACTATGCCGAGAAGATGCATTATATGGTGATCGGAACCGCCAACAAACACGAAATTGACCAGGGTTTCTTTGTGAAATACGGTGACGGAGGAGCCGATTTTTATCCGCAGGCTAACCTTTACAAAACCCAGGTTTATCAACTGGCCGAATACCTGGGCGTTCCTGATGAAATCATACAGCGCACGCCCACTACCGACACATACAGCGCCGAACAAACCCAGGAGGAATTTTTCTACCAGCTGCCTTTTGAGATCATGGACCCCATGTGGTATGGCTTCGAAAACGGTTACTCACCGGATGAAGTTGGTGAAGTGATGGGGATGCCGGCCGGAGAGGTGCAGATAATTTTTGACAACTTCGCCCGCAAGAAAAAAACTACGGAATACCTGAGGGCAAACCCTTACTATTTCCCGGTGATTTAAGCAAAACGCCATGAATGCTTTTGACTATTTCTTCGAAAACACGTCGGCCCTGGACAAGGAGGCTGTCACCGGACGCGAACCGGTTAGTTTTTCAAGCTTGTTTGCCAATTCATCCAAAACAGCCGCCCGGTTTAAACAAATCCACGGAGAGAACAATTATGTCATCATTCTGAGCGAGAATTCCGGATTTTTCATCACGGTTTACCTGGCCCTGATGAAATCGGGAAATATCTGCGTACCGCTGAACCCGGCCATCGAAACGGAAAATCTCGGCAAAGTGCTCGAAAAAACCGGTTCAACACTGGCATTTATCAGCAGGAAGTATCAGCAACGCTTCGGCGCTTACAATTTTACCGTTTACGATGATCTGACACTGGAGAAGTGGTGCGCTGAAGAAACAACAACAGACATCCCCTTTCCCGATCCCGGGTTTGACGGTCAAAGACTGGCAGAGATCATTTTTACCTCCGGCTCAACAGGTGAACAAAAAGGGACAATGATCACCCATCGTAATATAATTGCCAATTCCGAATCGATTATCGAATACCTCAAACTTACTTCTTCCGATATCATCGAAGTGGTGATGCCATTTTATTATTGCTACGGACTTTCATTGCTGCATACCCACCTCCGGGTTGGCGGAGCCGTTCACATGAACAATTCCTTCATTTTTATCGGGAGTGTCATCGACGATCTCAACAAATACAACTGTACAGGTTTTGCAGGGGTTCCAAGTCATTTTCAAATTCTTCTGAGAAAGACACGGGATTTTAAGAATACAAAATTCCACTCACTTCGTTACGTCACCCAGGCTGGCGGCAAACTACACACTGCATTCATCAAGGAGTTTATTGATGCCTTCCCGGATGTAAAGTTTTATGTGATGTATGGCCAGACGGAAGCCACAGCAAGGCTTTCGTACCTCCCACCGGAAATGTTGCGTCAGAAACTCGGCTCGCTCGGACGCGGCATCCCCGGAGTAACCCTTAAGGTCGTGAATGAAGACGGAGAACCTGTAAAACCAGGAGAAACAGGAGAAATTATTGCCAAAGGCGACAATGTGATGGCAGGATATTTCAAGGATCCTGAAACTACAGCCGCCACTATCCGGAATGGCTGGCTTTATACCGGCGATATGGCCACCGTCGATGATGAAGGATACATCTTTATGCAGTCGCGCGCCAAAGAAATCATCAAAGTCAGGGGGATCCGCATCAGTCCGAAGGAAATTGAAGCCGTAATAGTTGCTTACCCCGGAGTGATTGATTGTACCATCACGGCCGAGCAGGATGATATTACCGGTGAAGCCATAAAAGCCACCGTTGTGGTAAACGAATCCGACCTTGATAAGTTCACCGCCGATGAGATCAGGCAGCATTGTGCAGGAAGCCTTGCTGCAGTCAAAGTTCCTCAGATTGTGACATTTGATACCAGGCTTAATTTCAACGCGGCCGGAAAGAAATCAAAATACTGACCGTCTTACTTTCCGATAATACCCTGACTTCCCCATAACATGGTTACCAGGGAATCCATGATAACCGGCCGGGGATGAAAATAATCGATAAAATTTGAACGTTCTGCTTTTATCTCCGAAAGGCGGTCGAGATCATAGGTTGTACCCAGGGACTGCATATCTGCTTTAAACCGCAGCTTTTCGTCAAACAGTCCGACCTTTTTCAGGTGCTCATCAACATTCTTATATACCGGAAGAATAATGAATCCCAGCCCTATCCCGTGGGCTTCGCAATAATCTTTGATCTTCTTAAACTCCCTGTTGAAATTCTGAGGGTATTCATATTTCTTGAAAAATAAATCAAGCCGGAATTGCGCAAGCTGCTGAAGTTCCTCCTGATTTAAAAACTCATACGACCGGTTGATCACCTTAGTGTTACGGGTTGAAACCCAGACAAGATTCATAAATGAATCGATAAAAATCTCTTTGGTAGTAAAGTATTCCCACGGCCGGTCGAAATAGTCCTGTGCAAAATGAAACAGGTCATATTCACGATAGGTGTTGTAATTCATAAAGGCTACCTGGAAATAGACCTTTTCGGGCTTCACATGTTCAACTGTGAACCAGAAAGTCTCGAACATGGTATTGAAACTTGCCCCCGGGAAACAAAAATTATAGTATTCTTCACCCGTCAGCTCCCTGATCAGGCCCACATTCATATCCTTACCCTGCGAATCCCCGATAATAAGGTTTTGTACAGGTTTACGCTTGAATTCAACAGTTTTCCAAAGGATATTTCCGCGCGGGCTGCTTTCAACCGTACGCTGTATCACCCTGAACTTATCCTCATCACTGATAACATGGAAAATATTCAAAAAATTATATGGATCTACAATAATTATAATCGCCGCATATATGAAGAGTGGCATCGAAAAAAGCAAGCCCTTGAGCAGATATTTATTCATAAATGTCTCTCCTGTGGTTAGAATTGAAGGTAAACAAAAGCATCACCGGCGCCGCTGTAATAAAAAACAGCTGCCATCATCAGATAATAACCGGTCCAGCGCAGTCCGCGGGGAAGACCGTAAAAATAAGACGGCACGTCCACTTTCATCTCCTGCAGCGTTTCCTTGATATAAATTACCCCGAATGCAACTATTGCGACAAAAAAGCTTGCAGAATCAAAGATCAGTTTATTTCCGCTCAGGTTAAACCTGAAGTCGGAAAAAATATGCGAAAGGAAGTAGAATGCATCGTGGATATTTTGTGAATTAAAGAACACCAGTGTAAGACTGAAAAAGAGGTAGGTCAAAGTCCGGCTGACAAATGTTACCAGTCCCTGCGGCAGCCTGGATGCAATCTGCATGCGCTTCCGTTTGGTTGCAAACTCATAACTGATGGCAATTCCCTGCAAAAGGCCTACTGCCACGAAAGTCCAGTTTGCCCCGTGCCAGATGCCAATTACATAAAAAGTTATAAAGATTCCTGCAATGGCCGCCTTATTGCCATACTTACGGTATTTGACAATGAACGGGGAAAAAATAAAGTCGTTGCACCATGAGGAAAGCGAAATATGCCAGCGCCGCCAGAATTCCCCCACATTTCGGGCAAAAAACGGCCGGTTAAAATTGTCAACCAGTTTTATCCCGAAAATCCTGGCCACACCGAGTGCCATATCGGTATATCCGGAAAAATCGGCATACAAATGGATCGCCTGAAGTAAAAAGATGATCAGCAGTGGCAGGCCTGTATAATTTTCAATGTTGTTATAAAGCTGGTAAACGGGATCAGCCAGATTGTTGCCGATGACAACCTTTTTAAACATGCCCCACAGAAACAACCGCAGTCCGGCAGTTACGTTATCAGCCTGAAATAAAACCGGCTTGCTGATCTGCGGAAAAAAATGATTGGATCGCTCCACAGGCCCTGCCAGAAACTTCGGAAAAAAAATCAGGTAGTTGGCAAATGCCAGAAACGAAGTTTCAACCTTTTCTGCCTTCCTGTTAATCCTGATCAGATATCCCAAAGCCTGGAAAGTATAGTATGAAATCCCGACAGGAATAATTAGATCAAGTAGTCCTATTCTTCCCTGAACTTCAAATAACGACAAGAACAGATTGACGTTCTCGAAAAAGAAATTGACATACTTGAAAAAGCCAAGAATACCAATATTTACAGCGATTGCAACCCAGAAAACAGTCACCCGGAACCTTGTTTCAGCTTTCTTCTGCAACCAAATGCCAAGAAAATAGTTTAATATAACGAAGATCAGGGTAAAAACGACTAATTTTGGAGAAAGAAAGGCTATAAAAAAAATACTTGCCGCAAACAGCACCAGTTGCTGGAACTTGAATCCTGTCCTGTAATACAGCAGAAATGTTACTGCCAGGAAAACAAAAAAGTACAAAGAGTCGAAATGCACCTGTTCAGGGATTGATTGAATGAATGAAAACCTTATAAACTATTAAATCAAACGCTATGTTCAAGACAAATTTAAACTTTTTGCTTTTCACAACAGCGCTTGTGTTTGTTTTTTTATTTAACGGTTGTAAAAACGAAAAAACAATGGTTCCCGGCGAAAACTCTTACAAAATAATGTTTCTCCACCACAGTACGGGACATGTGATCTGGAAAGGAGAAACGGGCGGGATAAAAGGATTGTTCGGAAAAAAAGAAGCTGTTCCTTCCTGGTTCGCAAATTATAACAAGGAAAACGGAACCGACTATTTCATCACTGAGCAGAATTTCCCGAAAGCACAACCTTATGGATGGAACAATTACCCTTTTGACTACTACAACATCTGGGTAAAGAACGCCGGCGATGTGGCATTTATGGAAGAACCGACCCTCGAAATGCTGACAAAAGAATACGATCTCATTGTATTCAAGCATTGCTTCCCGGTAAGCAACATTGACGTTGACCTTGACACAGCAGACATTGACTCTCCGGAGAAACGTCTTCAGAACTACAAAGCCCAGTATGAAGCAATCAGGGATAAACTGCGCGAGTTTCCTGAAAACAAGTTCATCCTCTGGACAGCCGCTGCCCATGTACAGTCCAATGTTACAGAGGAAGAAGCCATGCGCACCCGCGATTTTGTTGAGTGGGTAATTCAGGAATGGGACAAACCCGGGGATAACATCTTTCTCTGGGATTTCTATGCGCTGGAAACCGAAGGCGGACTATACCTGAAGGAAGAGTATTCTGCCAGGAAAGGAGATTCTCACCCGTCAGCGAAATTCGGCGAGAGGGTTGCCCCCCTCTTTGCTTCCAGAATTGTGGATGTTATTGAAAACAATGGCGAAAAAACAAATCTCAAAGGAGAAACAAAATAACTTATCTCACTGTTAATTGTCCTCCTGTAATTCTGAAAATATAATCCTACAAGAAAAATGTTGCAATTAAGTGAAGTCAAAGACCAGCTGAAAAAATTCATTGTTGAAACAGCCTTTGTTCCTGCCGAAAAGGTTCAGGACGATACCCTGATTTTTGTTGAAGGAATTTTTGACTCAATGGGATTCCTTGCATTGATCAATTTCATAGAAGAAAATTTCAAGATCAAAGCTGCCGATTCCGAATTGCTTGAAGGCAATTTTGAGTCTGTGAACGCCATTGCCGGCTTCATCAGCAGTAAACTTAACTAATGTCTGACCTATGTGTGGCATTGCAGGGATCCTGAATCTTGGCGGCCTGGAAACAGCCCCCACCGAGCAACAGCTTACTTCCATGCTGGCGGCTATCCGTTACAGGGGGCCCGACGAAAGCGGAATCTACCTGAATCACAGGATAGGGTTAGGCAATGTCCGTCTCAGCATCCTCGACCTGTCCTCCGGACTGCAACCCATATCGGTCCGGGACAAACGCTATTGGATTGTATACAATGGCGAATTGTTCAATTACATAGAGATCCGCAGGGAGCTCGAGCGCCTTGGCATCAGCTTTGTAACCAACACCGACACGGAGGTTGTTATACAGGCCTATGCTCAGTGGGGGCCTCAATGCCTGCATCAGTTTATCGGGCAGTTCGCCATTGCCATCTGGGACAGCCAAAAGGGAGAACTCTTCCTGGCCCGCGACCGGGTTGGGATAAGACCGCTGTTTTATACCCGTTCCGGCGATCGCTTCATCTTTTGCTCTGAAATCAAAGGCATTTTTCAGGTACCGGATGTCAGAAGGGCAATCAATCACAAAGGGCTTTCGCAGATTTTCTCGTTCTGGACCACCATTACACCCGACACACCTTTCGAAGATATCTTTGAAATACCCCCCGGGCACTACCTGACCATCGGCAAAGAAGGCTCTTCAATTACCCGTTACTGGAACCTTACCTTTCCCGGGAATGGAAATTACAGCAGATTAAGCCTGAGTGAAGCTGCAGAAGAGTTACGCGGGCTTTTTAAAGATGCCGTAAGAATCAGGCTCAGGGCCGACGTTGAGGTGGCAGCCTACCTGAGCGGTGGTATCGACAGCAGTGTTACCACTGCCTTTATCCACGAACTGGAACCGGGGGTACTCAACACCTTTTCTATCGGCTTCAGCGATAAAGCTTTTGACGAAACCACCTACCAGCTTGAAGCAGCAAAATACTTCAACACGAACCATACCGCGTTTTCCTGCACTTCCGGAGAGATCGGCCGGTTTTTCTACGACACAATCCGGCACACCGAATTCCCTGTCCTGCGCACGGCACCCACCCCCATGTACCTGCTTTCGAAAAAAGTACGTGAACATAACATCAAAGTGGTGATCACCGGAGAAGGCGCCGATGAAATGCTGGCCGGATACAACATTTTTAAAGAAGCCAAAATCAGGCGGTTCTGGGCAAACAATCCGCAATCGGACATCCGCCCGCTTTTGCTGAAGAAACTTTACCCCTACCTTCCAATGATGAAAGAAGCGAAGACATCCGTGCTCAAGATGTTCTTCGGTTACAAACTCACTGAAACTGACAATCCATACTACTCTCACCTGCTGCGCTGGCACAACACATCGCGCATTCAGAATTATTTCAGCGGAGCGGTTTCCGGCAGCCTGGGCGGATATGACCCCCTGGATGAAATAGGCAAAAACCTTGCGGAGAACCTCAGCCAATGGGGAGACCTGGCCAAATCGCAATACCTGGAATCTACCATCTTTATGTCCGGATATCTGCTTTCTTCACAGGGTGACCGCATGGCCATGGCCAATTCGGTGGAAGGCCGGTATCCGTTCCTGGATCACAGGGTGATTGAATTTGCCGCCGGACTGCCTGAAAGCTACAAGCTTAACAGTCTGAACGAAAAATTTATCCTGAAAAAGATGATGCAGGGCAAAATCCCGGAATCCATCCTTCACAGGCATAAGCAAGCCTACAGGGCTCCGGTTTCTTCAAGTCTCGCAGGCGCTCAGGCTCCGGATTATGCTAAAGAAATGCTCAATGAAAGTGCAATACGGCACACCGGAATTTTCGACCCCGAAAAAGTAAATAAACTCGTTGATAAACTCGGGCAGCCCGGAAATCAGGCAACAGAAGTCGAAAACATGGCCATTGCAGGGATACTCTCCACCCAGTTGCTGGATCATTTCTTTATCAGCGATACCATACTTGTTGCACCCGGAGAAAAGCCTGCAAATCTGAGAATATTCAAAGACTGATCAACTTATCTGTCTGATTTATAGATTATTGCGCGACTTTTGGCTTTAACGTGTATTTTGTAACTTTGCCGGCTGAAACTTTGAAAAATCATACCTTATGAAAGCATACGTATTTCCCGGACAGGGAGCCCAGTTTGTGGGCATGGGCAAAGATCTCTACGACAACAATGCCATGGCGAAAGAGATGTTTGAAAAAGCCAACGAAATTCTTGGCTTCCGCATCACCGACCTGATGTTCGCCGGTACCGACGAAGACCTTCGCCAGACCAGGGTGACACAGCCTGCCATTTTTCTGCACTCTGTAATTCTGGCCAAAACGTTGGGCGAATCGTTTCAGCCCGACATGACCGCCGGACATTCATTGGGTGAGTTTTCGGCATTGGTTGCTGCCGGTGCATTGTCGTTCGAAGACGGCCTCAGGCTGGTTTATGCCCGCGCCATGGCCATGCAGAAAGCCTGCGAAGCCGAGCCGTCAACCATGGCCGCCATTCTTGGATTGGCCGACGAAAAAGTTGAAGAAGTTTTGTCAGGAATTGACGAAACAGTAGTTCCGGCAAATTACAACAGTCCGGGACAACTGGTGATCAGCGGCTCGGTGAAAGGCATTGAAGTTGCCTGCGAACAACTTAAAGCGGCTGGCGCCAAACGCGCACTTCCGCTCAAAGTGGGAGGCGCCTTCCATTCTCCGCTGATGGAACCTGCCCGCGTTGAACTTGCGGCGGCAATCAATGCAACCAACTTTAATACACCTGTTTGCCCCGTTTATCAGAATGTAAGCGGCAAGCCGAATACCGACCCGGCTCAGATCCGCGAAAACCTCATCGCACAGCTAACTGCACCGGTCCGCTGGACCCAAAGCGTTCAAAATATGGTTGCCGGCGGCGCTTCCCATTTTGTGGAAGTAGGGCCGGGCACAGTTCTTCAGGGACTTGTAAAGAAAATAGCTCCCGATGTGGAAGCGGTAAGTGCATAGACTTCAGCAAGTGATAAAAAAAAGCCGGTTGCCCGGCTTTTTTTTATTCTTTTCCGATCATTACCTCGGTCGACTTAATGATGGCATACACCTCATCACCCGGCTTCAGGTTCATATCCTGAACACTTTCCATGGTGATGACCGAACTCAGACGATTGCCTCCGCCGATGTCAAGAATTACACGTGCGGTAACCACACCGGGCTTGATTTCCGTAATGATCCCTTTGATCTGATTTCTTGCACTGATTTTCATGATGCTTCACATTTTGGCCTGCAGAATTAACATTTACTGGTCCATTAAGTTCACTCAAGCACACTCAACTGTTGAAAGAGTCAATTCTCCTGTGTGAAAACATCAGGAATACCCGGACAGGTAACCGGATATTTGAACCGGAATGTATGTTTAAACAACCGGCTTATACCAGCATCCTTTCCATGGCGATCTTAACAAGCATCGCTGTATTCCGGGCGCCCAGCTTACAAAGCAGATTTTTTCGGTAGCTGTTAATGGTTTCAACGCCCAGAAACATCCGGTCAGCTATTTCGTGATTGGTATATCCATCCACAATGTTCCTGAGCAGTTCGGTTTCGCGGTTGGTAAGCCAGACTTGTGGTTCACTGCGCCGGTGGAACATCACATCGATTTCTTCGCATAGAAACTGCTGGTTCTTATGTACTGTTTCAATACTCAGAATGATTTCATCGGGCATGGCATTCTTGATCACGTAACCCGATGCTCCGTTGGCCAGCATGCGTTTAACCACTGAATAGTCGCTATAACTTGTGAGGGCTACAATTTTCACATCGGGGCATGTGGATTTTATCTGTTTACACAAATCAAGCCCGCTGGCATCGGGCAGGTTGATGTCGAGCAGCACCACCTGAGGCTCGCAGCGGACAATAACGGAAACAGCTTCACGACCTGAATAGGCAACATCGCAAACCATGGCAACCTGCGACTCATCAATCAGCTTGCGCAGACCTTCCACAACCATTTTGTGATCGTCAACGATGACAACTTTAATGGGATCCATATCAACATCTTAAATCATAAAACTCACGCTTACTTCTGTCCCCTTGCCGGGTGCAGAAACGATATCCACAGTTCCACGGAACATTCCGGCCCGGCTCCTGATGTTGTTCAACCCTGCACCCGAGGCAGCTTCAGCCGGATTGAAGCCTTTACCATTGTCATGAACCGTAAGGGTAACCGAATCTATCTGCTGTACCAGTTGCACATTGATTGCGCCAGCCGAAGCATGTTTCAGGGCATTGTTTACCAGTTCGTGAATGGTACGGTATATCATGACTTCGAGCCGGGGTTCAAGTCTCTTCTCCTCACCAAAGAAGTGAAACTTCAGATTGGAGATACTGCTGCAGAAATCGTTGATGGCCGCTTTCAGTCCGTAACGTGAAAGCGATTCCGGCATCATGTTGTGGGCTACTCTCCGGAGCTCCTTCATGGATTCATCAAGCAAACCAACAACCCTGTTGAATTTCTGAACATCTTCGGATTCAAGTACCACCCCGTTTTTTACATCAAACAGATTGAGTTTCACCGCCGACAACATACCCCCGAGACCGTCGTGCAGGTCGCGTGCCAGGCGGCTTCGCTCTGCAGTTTCACCATCAAGGACCGACTGTGTGGCTATGGTAAGTTTCTCCTGCTCGAGCTGTTTGACCTTCTGCTCGGCCAGGGACCGGCGCTGTTTCAGGTTTTTTTGCCTGAGCACCAGCAACATCAATACAATAAGAAAGATTAATGTACCGGTCAGAATCCCGATCCATTGCAATTTCTGCCTGTTCTTAAGGTTGCTGATAATCAGTTCTTTTTTCTCGCTTTCATATTTCACCTCCATCTCGGATATCTTATCCCTGAATTCATCTTCCTGGGCTTCATTCTTAAGTTTGACATAAGCAGCGTAAAACTTCAAAGCATCCTGTTTGTCACCGGCTTGAATGCTCAGGGTAGTCAGCAGATCATAATGATAAATCATATCTGACTTATTTGAGGTATCTGCAAGAGCAAAAGCTTCGAAAGCCACTTTACGGGCCATTTCAAAGTCACTGTGTTTCATATAGTAATCCGCCAGCAACCTCAACGCTTCCGCCCTGAGATGATCGTTGCCGGTCTGCTCACTGATTTCATAAGCTTCGCGGGCATATTTCAGTGCTTCACTGTCATTGTTAAATCCTATGGCAGCACTTCCGGCCCGCACCAGACAAGCTCCGGTAAAAAATGGATCTTTCAGTAGCCTGAAAACCTCAACAGCCTCCTTACCATAGCCAAAAGCTTCTTCAAACTTCCTTTGCGATGACAGGCTCAGGCAGAGGTTGATGAGGCTGATGCCCCTTGAACGGTCGACCGGGAGACGGTATTGTATATCAAGGGCTTTTCTCATGTATTCATCATGCTTTTCGTTATTGCCCGTTTCATTGTAAACGGTACCCATATTGGCAAGCGTCTGCGCAATCCTGAAATCGTCTTTCTGCGCAGTATAATAATCAAGCACTTTGTGAAGTTTTGCCAGCGCCTCCTCAAATTTAAATGTCAGTCTGCAGGCAGTACTGATGTTACAAAGCTGGTTTATGGTTGCATCATCATTACCTGCCTCTTTATATTTCTCGTAAGCCCTTGTAAAAAAATAACCGGCACTGTCCGCCATCCCCCGGGCCAGATACAAGGACCCCAGGTTTGCATAAGCACCGCCAACCCACTCCCGGTTTTCCGATTGCCTGCTGAAATTCAATTGCTGCCAGGCTGTTTTGAGCGCTGACTGATGATCGTTTGCTTCAAAATAATCGAACAGATGGTTGTAGGCATTGAATTTTTCAACCCCTTTTGCCCGCGATAACACATTGTGAAGAGAGTCGGGAAAGGATGCGGCATATCCGGAAAGCGAAAGAGGAAGGCAGCAACAACCCGTTAAAAAGATGATGCAAATCCTGCGGGTAAGAGCAACACCTTTAATTCGACCAAACCAAAAATATAACATCTGAAAAGGAATAATCTGAGTTTATGCAAATGTATCAATCATTTTCCGCATTCAAAAACCCCCAAAAAGGGGTATTTTCTGATGGTTGGGCCTAATAGTTTTGCATCAGTTTCAAACTCAAAAAAAACACACTATGAAAAAATTATCTGTATTGATTGCCATGTTTGCTACACTGATGCTGCTCTCAACTTCCTGCACAAAAGATGATGACAAGCCCGCCCTTAAAAGTGACAAGCAGATCCTTGGTATCGTTTTCAATCAGTTCACTCCTGAAGTAGTTGCAACCGTTAACCAGGATAACAAAACCGCAACTGCCGTAATTCCGGCAAATGGCAACATCTCGGCACTTATTCCGACCATCACGGTTTCAGGCGGTGCAACCGTAAACCCGGCCTCCGGAACAGTTGTGGACTTCACCACTCCGGTGGCATTTACAGTTACTGCCGAAGACGGGAGCACTTCAGCCTATGTGGTTACAGTTACCACCGAAGGAGGCAGTACAGGCTCAGAAACCCTTTCAGGAAGCATGTCGTCGAACCGCACCCTTGTCAACCGCAACGACGGAATAGACTATATTATTGACGGATATTTCTACATTGAAGGAAATGCGCTGTTAACCGTGGAGCCGGGGGTAAAAATCGCATTTACCGGCGTGGGCAGTGGCATCAGTGTTGGTGAAAATGCGGGATTAAGAATGGTGGGTACACCACAGCAACCCATTATCCTGACCGGCCCTGTTAACAACCAGAACAAAGGCTCATGGGACCAGGTGAGCATCTATTCGAGCCGCAACGACAACCAGTTTGAATATGTACAGTTTATCAACGGCGGCAGCAACGAAGACTGGGCGGTAGTGGTTTTGTTTTACAATGCAAAACTTAAAATGAACAACTGCCTGATAGACGGATCGCTTGGCAGCGGGGCCATGACTTCTGACCAGTCACAGAAATTCACAAGCTTTGAGAACAACACCATAAAAAACTGCGAAAGGTATCCCATCAGAATGGCAGACCTCTCACATTGCAGCGTCCTGAATGAAACCTCACAGCTTTCCCTCAACAACCGTCCGATGGTATGGGTTTACGGGCTGAGCATGAACGAGGACTTTACCCTGAACAAAACCACGGTTCCTTATGCTTTAGAAAACAGCGCTTATGTTGAAAAAAATCTCAGCATTGGCAAAGGGGTTCAGATTTTGTTCAGCGTGGATACCTGGATGAATGTAATCAATTCGGGGAGGCTACAGGTAAACGGAACAGCATCGGAGCCGGTGCTTTTCTCAAAACTGAATGCCAGTGCATCTAATTGGGAAGGGCTTTACATTTCAACAGACCACGAAAACTCACTCAGCAATTGTATCATTGAGTACGCCGGCTCAAACAGCTCTTTTAAATGCAATGTGACCGTTGAATACAATGCAGCCCTCTCAATGAACAATGTAACACTCAGAAATTCTAAATACTACGGGATCGGGCTACACGATGACAGCATTATAACACATAACAATGTCTCGTTCTCGGGCAACCCTTCGGGCAATGTTTACAATTTTGATACCGGTGAAGTAAGCGGTAGCTTATAGTGTGTTTTGCCTCATCCGGAAGGTTTTTCTCCCGGATCAAAACCGGACAACAGGTTTTATGCCTTAGTCCGGTTTTTTTATATTTATTCAACTTTCGCAAGTTCAAT
>DJGZ01000026.1:3850-7918 GCA_002433025.1 Bacteroidales bacterium UBA5833 | reverse complement strand
GATCCTCAATTTGCCGATACGGTGGCGTACCGCCTATCCGATAGCAGTCCGGGCATCGGTGCGGGCATTGATACCATCACTTCCTATCCATACCTTGCTGCTCCGGGGTTTGATCTTGACCTGAATCCGCGTCCGGTTCCATCCGGGTCAGCACCTGACCTCGGCGCCAGAGAGCATGAGCTGGGCAGCCCGGTTACCGGAATTATGAATAAGGACACTCAAAATGAAGCCATCGTTGTTTTTCAGCCGGAAAGGGGAATTATCCGGATTTCAGGAGAAGAAATTAAGTCAGTTTCCGTTTTCAATGCCGGTGGCAAACTGGTCAGTTTCTCTGATAAGTTAACCCGCGGTCAGGCATTGGTTGACCTGAGGGATAACCCGGCAGGTATCTATCTGTTAAGTATGCTAATGAAAAGCAATAGAAGCGTGGTCCGTAAAGTGATCATATGGTGATATCAAAGATCTGATATTTTCATCAACTTATGTAACTTAATCCCCTTTTCCGTCCGTGCCAGCGTACAGCATTCGGTATAGAGGTCGTGTTCGAAAAAGAGGACATAACCTTTGTCCACAGCTTCTTCCAGAAAAGCTTCTTTTTCATCCAGGGTGATCAGCGGGCGGGTGTCGTAGCTCATGACCCAGGGCAGAGGCAGGTGGGTTGGGGATAGTAGCTGCTTAATGGCAGCGGGGGTGGTGAGAAAACAGACAGGGTAATTCCAAACTTTTGTGTATCTTTGTAACAGCCGTAACTGTTACGGATGTAATAAAGCTGAGAAAATGAAATTTTATAACAGGACCAGCGAGTTAGCTGAACTGCAACGGATACAAAATCTGTCGTTCAGCGACCATTCCCGGCTGACGGTATTAACCGGAAGAAGGAGAATCGGGAAAACGAGCCTTATTATGAAGTCGGTTGAAAACCTACCGACTATTTATCTCTTTGTCGGTCGAAAAAGCGAGGCAACACTTTGTGCTGAGTTTGTTCCTGTTATCAGTCAATCACTCGATATATTTGTTCCTGCGGAGATACGCACCTTCAGGTCATTATTCCAATATCTCATGGAGCTGGCTTCTCAGAGGTCGTTCAATCTGGTTATTGACGAATTTCAGGAGTTTTACAACATTAATGAATCGGTATATAGTGATATGCAGAACATTTGGGATACTTATCGCAATAAATCCAGAATGAATTTGATTGTATCCGGTTCTGTTTATTCGTTGATGCAGAAATTATTCCAAAACAAAAAGGAACCTCTATTTGGCAGGGCGGATAATATTATCAAACTCGCGGCTTTTGATCTGGCTACCCTGAAGGAAATTATGCGCGACCATAATCCAGGTTATACCAATGATGACTTACTTGCTCTATACACTTTCACTGCCGGAGTGCCCAAGTATGTTGAACTTTTCTGTGACAACATTAAATTGAACACAGATGAAATGATTTCATTTATGGTTAGGGAAAACTCTCCCCTTACCGATGAAGGTAAAAACCTGTTGATTGAAGAGTTCGGGAAAAATTATGCCACTTATTTCTCTATCCTGAGTGCTATTTCGGGTGGTATCAATACGCAACCCGAAATAGAAGCTGCATTAGGTGATAAGAGTATCGGAGGACAGATTAAACGCTTGATTGAGGATTACAATATCATTGTCCGCCAACGTCCCATAATGGCGAAAGAAGGAAGTCAAACTGTCAGATTTGAGATCCAGGATAACTTTATCCGGTTTTGGTTTAACTATTTCGACCGGTATCGCTCGCTGATAGAAATAAAGAACTTTATTGGGTTGCAAACGATTATTAAATCCGATTACCCGACCTATTCGGGTATTATGCTGGAAAGATATTTCAAACAGCAATTTGCTGAAAGTTTTCAGTATCGTGCTATCGGCTCATGGTGGGAACCCAAAGGCGTGCAAAATGAGATAGATATCGTGGCATTAAAACTAGAAAAAAATAAGGCAGTAGCGGTAGAAGTGAAGCGGCACAAGAAGAATTTTAAGCCGGAACTATTGGCGGCGAAAGTTGAACACCTAAAACATAAATTACTGCCAAAACATCAGATTGAGATGCTTTGCCTGTCATTGGAAGATATGTAAAACACTTAAATTTTGTTCTGTGTTCTTGTTTGAAATATTGTCCAAAGGGATTAGACCTTCTCAGAGTCCTGGTGAAACAAAACAGGTTATACAGAGCACCCCGGGACTTCACAGAGTACACAGAGAAGAATGAACCTCTCCCGCAGTGGCGGGACAGGTTGTGAAACAGAAGATTTCCCGTCGGGTTACAAAAGATCCTTCAAACTCATGGACTTATCCACTTTAATCCCCTTCTCCGTCCGTACCAGGGTGCAGCATTCAGTATAGAGGTCGTGCTCGAAAAAGAGGACATAACCTTTGTCCACAGCTTCTTCAAGAAAAAGCTCCTTCTCGTCAAGGGTAATCAGCGGGCGGGTGTCGTAACTCATCACCCAGGGCAGGGGCAGGTGGGCAGCGGTGGGCAGCAGGTCGCTGGTAAACACGATGGTTTTACCCTTGTATTTTATAAACGGAATGGCCTGCCCGTCGGTATGGCCGTTGAAAAACCTCACCTCAATGCCAGGGAACAACTCGCCGGGGTAATCGAACAGTTTCAGCCTTCCGCTTTCTTCAATGGGCTGTATGTTTTCTTTCAGATATGAAGCGCTTTCTCGGCGGTTGGCATGCATGGCCCATTCCCACTGGGCTGCGCTGATCCAGTAGGTCGCATTTGGAAAAACGGTTTCAAACCCGCTGCGATCCGCTTTGTATTTTACACTTCCTCCCGCATGGTCGAAGTGCAGGTGGGTGAGAAACATATCGGTGATGTCTTCGGGTGCAAACCCGGCCAACGCCAGGGATTTTACCAGACTATCGTCGCCGTTGAGATGGTAATGGCTGAAGAATTTTTCGCTTTGTTTGTCCCCGATGCCGTTGTTGATCAGAATTCTGCGGTCTCCGTCCACCACCAGCAGACAGCGCATGGTCATATTGATCATGTTGTTTTCGTCGGAAGGGTAATGTTTGCTCCACAACGATTTGGGGACAACGCCAAACATGGCGCCGCCGTCAAGCTTGAAATTTCCGGTCGGGATAGCGAAAAGTTGCATAAACTGAATAATTTAGCTGATTAACAACGGGAAAGGCGTTTTGTTGATAGGCTGCATACCGCATAGGGCAAAAAAGTGTTGACCATAACAGTGACAATAAGACACAATAGATTGTTCTCAGGGAATTCAGCATTCAATGATTCAAAACTATAAAATCTCATCAACCTTAAATTAGTGCATGAACCTAATGTTTTCTAATGTGCCTACTGTGGTTATTTTATTTAATAGATTTGGAGAAATATGGCAAGTTTCTTTTCACCATAATAGACACAATAGGACACAATAGATCAGGTTAGAAGGCCGGAATGAACATAATCAAAATGACTCAATCGTTTAAAATAACATCAACCAATGTTAATACTAAAACCTATGTGTGTACTGTGCCTGATGTGGTTCTACTTAATTAGATTCGGGCGAATATGGTTAGTTTCTTTTCACCACAATAGGCACAATAGGTCACAATAGGTCACAATATAGCACAATGAAAAATATTTTAACAGATACAAGATGACACAAAAGTACCTGAATGAGTTAACTCATACCATTATTGGAGCTGCAATTGAGGTTCATAAAGAAATCGGGCCTGGATTGCTGGAGAGTGTATATGAAAAATGTCTGGCACATATGCTCAAAGAAAAAGGGCTTCATCTGGTAACGCAACAAAGGATCCCTCTTATATTCAGGGGACTGCATCTCGATTGTGATCTTCGCTTTGATCTGATGGTTGAAGATTCCATCATTGTTGAAATAAAAGCTGTTGATGGATTATTGCCAATCCATGAAGCTCAGTTGCTTACCTACTTAAAGTTGCTTGCAAAGCCCAAAGGAATTCTGATTAATTTTAATTGTATGAATATCTTTAAAGAAGGACAAAAAACCATGGTTACAGAGCTTTATGCATCATTGCCCAAAGGATACTAATGTGCTCTATTGTGCCTAA
>DJGZ01000026.1:3672-3803 GCA_002433025.1 Bacteroidales bacterium UBA5833 | reverse complement strand
CCACAATAGACACAGTAGGACACAATAGTTCAAGTTAAAGGGCCGGAATGAATGTAATCATAATGATTTAATCCTTCAAATAACATCAACCACTGCAAATACTAAAACCTAATGTGCTCTATTGTGCCTAA
>DJGZ01000026.1:0-3600 GCA_002433025.1 Bacteroidales bacterium UBA5833 | reverse complement strand
CCACAATAGACACAGTAGGACACCATAGTTCAAGTTAAAGGGCCGGAATGAATTTTTTAAAATGACTCAATCCTTTAAAATAGCATCAACCAATGTTAATACTAAAACCTAATGTGCTCTACTGTGCCTAATGTGGTTATTTCTTTATTAAGCAGAAGCACCCTTTTCATAAATCCCATTTAGTTGTCATCTTTTTTATCTGAACTTTGCACCTGAGTTTGGAATGGAGTAACTTTAAACTCTGGTAATCGGGATTATTCCAACTAATAGTCATGAAAAAAACAGTTTTACTCTTTGTTATCATTCTTGCCGGTCATTCATTATTGGCTCAGCAATATTTCAACGCCCCTGTTGCCACCGGTGATCCTGTGCTGGTGCTGATGAACCCGACCGTAAATAATCTGAAGACGGTGTTTTACCTGATCGACAAGGGTATTTTTCCGCTGCCGGAGGACTACCGGCTTGTGGGGTTCTATCACACAGCCCAGGCTTACGATTTCAGCCAATCCGCCGGCTTTATCCGGGAATCGGGCAGGGAAGGCGTCTTTTTGCATGCCTGCAGCGAATTGCCCGGTCACCGGCTCTACGGGGAAAACCCGTGCAGCGATGATTTCCGCCTTGTTTTTGAAAACTCCGCGGGCGTTATTTTCTTTGGTGGCCCCGATATCCCCCCGGCGTTTTACGGGGAGGAGACCAACCTGCTGACCGCGATCACCGATTATCACCGCCACGCTTTTGAAGCCTCCTTTCTGTTTCATCTGACCGGCGGTTTTCAGGATGATGCGTTCATCCCCCTGCTGGAACAAAAAGCCGCTTATCTGGTAATGGGCATCTGCCTCGGCATGCAAACCATGAATATAGCTGCCGGGGGTACCATGATTCAGGACATCCCGACCGAGGTTTACCAATTAACCACTGCTGAGCAGGTCCTGGCCATGGAACAGGACAACCGGCACCGCAACTACCACACGCAGTTCGGGCTTGACGATGCGCTGATGTGGGGAAGTTTTCACCGGATTAAAATTACCTGTCCCGAAAAACTGAAGTTTTTCACTGCAGGCTCTGCCCCGCACCCGGGTGTGCTGAGCAGTCATCATCAGGCCGTTGAAAAAACCGGAAAAGGGCTGGAGGTGGCTGCCACTTCCGTGGATGGAAAAATTCCCGAGATTCTCCTGCACAGCCGTTATCCGAACGTAATTGGTTTTCAGTTTCATCCGGAGCCGGCACTTTTGTACAAACCGGATGAGAAGCTGAAGTTTGATCCGGGCAAACCGGCAACTATGTCATTTATTGACCTTTATCCGGAGGCGGAAGGAGAAACATTCAACCGGAATATCTGGAAATGGGCTGCCGATCGCTTGTCTCGTTGAAAAGACGATATTCAGTAAAAGAAAACAGTGTATCCAAAGAATGAATACACCGCTTCTTGTGAGATGCAACTCAAAATGAGCTGAATCAGGCTTAAACTATTTATACTCTTTCACTTCAATTTCGCCTTTCAGCACCATCATTCCGTTGACGGCGAGCGCCCGCATTTCGTCTTCGCCGGGATAAACGTGTACCGGTCCGATTTTGTAAACGCGTTCGATTACCTGGTTAACAAACCATTTACCGTGCGCAATGCCGCCGGTGATCAGGATGCCGTCAACCTCACCTTTGAGCACCGTACTCATGGCACCGATGGCTTTGGCCACCTGAAAGGCCATGGCTTCGAAGATAAACTTTGCATATTCATCGCCGGCCAAAGCACGCTGTTCCACTTCATAGGCGCTGTTGGTACCAAGGAAAGCGGCCATACCGCCTTTGCCCTTGATCATGGTAAGGATTTCCTTCTGGGTATATTTACCGCTGAAGCAAAGTCTGACAAGATCGGCAGATGGCAGTGTGCCGCTGCGTTCGGGTGAAAAAGGCCCTTCTCCGTCGAGTGCCTGATTTACATCAACCACCTGCCCCTTGCGGTGCGCGCCCACGCTGATGCCGCCCCCAAGGTGGACCACAATCAGGTTAAGGTCTTCGTATTTCCGCATAATGGATTTGGCATGCTGGCGGGCAATGGCTTTCTGGTTCAGGGCATGGAAAATAGATTTACGTGCAAATTCGGGATGTCCCGATACCCTTGCATGCGGCTCCAGTTCATCAACCACCACCGGGTCGGCAATGAAAGCCCGGGCGTTGGGCAGGCTCTTTGCAATATCATCGGCAATAAATCCGCCGAGGTTGCTGGCATGCTCGCCCATCGGACTGTTGGCCATATCATGCTTCATGGCTTCATTGACCTCGTAAACCCCGGAGGGGATGGGTTTGGTAAGCCCGCCCCGGCCAACCACGGCCCTGATGCTGTCCATCTCTATGCCGGCTTCTTCCAGTTGCTTATAAATGATCTCCTTCCGGAAATTATACTGATCCGTGATCTTATCAAAACCGGCAAGCTCTTCTGTTGAATGGGTGATAGTACGCACAAAAACCGGATTGGCGCCATTAAATACGGCAATCTTGGTACTTGTTGAGCCCGGATTGATGGCTAAAATCCTGAATTCTTCCATGTCGGATAGTTTAAGGCGGTTTACTTCGCGATCAGCGCTGCCAGCGCAATGCTGTAGAGTTTTGTAAGGGCGCTGTCGCCGCGCGATGACAACACGCAGGGAACACGGGCGCCTGCAACAAATGCGCCCAGTTCGGCCTTTGCAAGCTTGGTATTGGCTTTATAGAAAACATTTCCCGATTCGATATTGGGGAAGAGCAGGCAGTCGGCGTCCCCGGCAACGGGTCCGGAGAGTTTCTTGATCTGCGCGGATTCCTTGTCGATGGCTGCATCCAGCGCCAGCGGGCCATCCACATAGGCGCCGCTGATCTGACCACGGTCGGCCATCTTCGACAGCAACGCTGCTTCGGCACAAGAAGGGATGCCCGGCAAAACCTGCTCCGATGCGCTGATAACGGCCACTTTCGGCTTTTCTATGCCAAGCGCTTTTGCGGTATTTACCAGATAGTTCAGGATAGCAACTTTTTGCTTGAACTCCGGCAGAGGAATAATGGCCACATCGCCTACGATCATAAGCTTCTCATAGTTCGGGTTCTCAATCACGGTAACGTGGCTGAGGATAGCGCCCGGATCCATCAGTCCATTCTCTTTGTTAAGAATGGCTTTCATGTATTTGTCGGTGCTTACCAACCCTTTCATCAGCAGTTCACCTTCCCCGTCGTTGATCAGCTTTACGGCAACAGCGGCAGCTTTTCCTTCGTTGGGCTCGTGCACCAGGCGGAATTTTCCGGGATTTATATTTAACTGACTGCAAACCTGCAGCATGGTTTCTTTATCTCCCACAAGCGTTCCATCAATAATGCCCTTGTCAACAGCTTCACTCACAGCCTCAATGGTATGTGAATCATTTGCATAGGCCGCCACCAGTCTTTTTTTGCTTTTCGACTTCAGGACTTCAAACATCTGGTCCAGTTTCGTTATTGCCATGTAATCCTCCGTTTATTGGTTTGGTTGGTTATGTAAAAATATTGATAATGCGATACTTGCAACTAAAAGTTGTGCAAAATTACCAATTCTGTGTTAATTTACTAACAAGTAACTAATCAGTTTGCCAAAAA
>DJGZ01000034.1:308-10091 GCA_002433025.1 Bacteroidales bacterium UBA5833 | reverse complement strand
TTTCTATAGACATGCGACCCCTCTGGGGTCGGTAATCCTGGTATACTCTGTATTACTATAGATATGCGACCCCTCCGGGGTCGGTAAACCTGGTTTGCTCTGTATTTCTGTAGACATGCGACCCCTCCGGGGTCGGTAATCCTGATTTGCTCTTTATTTCTATAGACATATGACCCCGCGGGATCAGAAAATCCTGATTCATTCTGCATTTCTGCCGTTTGCCGGTTCGTTTTATCGGGAACATTTCCTGCGAAAGAAAGGAACAAGTCATGGAGTCTCTGTGAACCGGTTTCTTTCGGGTATATTAGTTCACATAGATGCATCCGGGACCGCTGAGATTTACAGAAAGTATAAACTATTGTTTCTCATAATGTATTTTAGATCAGTGATTAAGATTTGAAAGAAATAAGCAGTATGCCATATCTTTTTATGAAAAATCAGCTGTTATTTAGATTTATTATAACTTAGCAGCCTGAAGGCGTCCTGTACCCGGATTTCAATCACCAATTTCCCGGAATGTCTGTCCCTGTTTCCTGGGAGTGGTTTTGTATGTCAGGTAAAGGATTAATGTCACCGTTTGACAAGAAAACTGCAATAAACACTCTATGACGATGAGACTCTTACTTGTTTTGATGGCCGTTCTGGCCCTGAGCCGGGTTGATGCCCAGCAAACTTACCGTGTACAGCGTGGCGAGCGCCCGCCCATTGACCTGGCGGCTGTTCCGGATGATGCCATTACCCGTGGTATTTTAAAAGTGAAGGTGCAGGAAACGTACACCCGGCAGCTTGACGAAATGCCGGTAACGTTGGATGCCAGGGGAACAGTTACTTTCGGGATTGAATCCATCGACCGGCTGAACAGGCAATTCGGCGTATCAGGCTTTGAAAAAACCTTCGGTTCTCCGGCTTTTTCATCCCGCTTCAGCGAACGCCATCGCGCCTGGGGCTTTCACCTCTGGTACACCCTCTATTTTGATGAAGGACTTGATGTGAAGCAACTGGTTCAGGCTTATGCCGCACTGGGAGAAGTGATGGTTGCCGAACCCGAGTATGCAAAAGAGTTGGTTATTAATCAATTACCTGATGGAAAGGCAGTTGGGGAAGCGCTGAGGGGCGCCGCCTGGACGCCGGATGACCCCCGCTACAACGAGCAATGGCATTATCACAATACGGGTCAGCAGAACGGTACGCCCGATGCTGACATCGATCTGCCCGAGGCATGGGAGATCACCAAAGGAAACCCTGAAGTGATCGTCGCGGTGATTGACCAGGGTATTCAGACCAACCATCCCGATCTGATTGCCAATATGTGGGAAGGGATAGGATACAATTTTATCAATAACTCCCCCAACATTGTTCCCGGTGATCACGGGTCGCATGTGGCCGGAACCGTGGCCGGTGTCAACAACAACGGCATCGGGATTTCGGGAGTGGCCGGTGGCTCAGGCCCGGGCGACGGCGTGCGGCTGATGTCGTGCCAGGTATTTAATCCGACCTCCGGAGGTGGTGGATTCCAGAATGCACCCGTGTGGGCGGCCGACAACGGCGCTGCCATATCGCAGAATTCATGGGGATACACTTCTCCCGGTTATTATGAACAGGCTGTTCTCGATGCGATTGACTACTTCAATATCAACGGCGGAGGAGAAGCCATGGTTGATGGCGGAATTACGATCTTTGCCGCAGGAAACAGCGGTTCACAGGGTCAATGGTATCCCGGTTACTATTCGGGATGTTTCTCGGTAGCAGCCACCAATAACCAGGACAAACGCTCCTGGTATTCGAACTACGATACCTGGGTTGATGTGTCGGCCCCCGGAGGAGAGACCAACCAGGTGACCCAGCGGGGCGTGCTCAGCTGCTGGCGCAACAGCAATTATGGTTTTTACGAAGGCACTTCCATGGCCTGCCCGCATGTTTCGGGCATCGCCGCACTGATGATTTCGCTGGCGTACGGACAGTTTACCCCTGCACAGGTGGCCGATATTATCCGCAATACCACCGATGATCATTACGGGGTAAATCCCGGGTATATCGGCAAGCTGGGGACGGGCCGCGTAAATGCGCACAGCGCCCTGCTCGAAACCCTCAACCAGATGATACTGGTAAACAATCCCCTTGCATTTTCTGCATTGCCGGCCAGCAATACGCAGATCAACCTCAACTGGGTGAAAAATCCGGAAAACGACGCCGTTATGATCGCCTGGAATACCACTGAGGTGTTCGGCGATCCGGTACAATCACAGGCCTATCAGACAGGTGATCTGATTCAGGGTGGCGGAACCGTGCTGTATCTGGGTGCCGAAAATTCCTTTCAGCATACCGGCCTTAACAGCAACACCCCTTATTATTACAAAGTATGGTCGGTGAACGGCGTCAATGAGTATTCAACCGGCATGTCTGCCAATGCCACCACCCTGAAAGATCCCATTGTAAACTTCCCGTACCACCAGGATTTTGATGAGGAGGCATTTCCGCCCGCATCATGGGAAAACAAAAAACTGGCCGGCGCCGGTGATGGATTGTGGGATCGTCAACAGAACGGGACGGACCCGGTATGTGAACCTCAATCAGGCGATGCCATGGCCCGCTTCAACAGCAATGAATATATGGCCGGAACCAGCGGTTTGCTGGTAACCCCTCCGGTGATGTTCGGCAGCGACAACTATGAAATCAGTTTCTGGATGTTCCGCGACAGCGAAGAGCCCGCGACTGCCGATAAAGTTGAGGTGTATGCCAATATTTCGCCCAATGCCGGTTTTGCCACCCTGATGGGAACCGTGCACCGTTCGGTCGCGCTTTCGCCCGAAACCACCGAAAGCGGATGGCAGCGCTATGTATTTGAACTGCCGGCAGCGTATTACAACAAACTCACTTATATTATCCTGAAAGGGATGAGTGAGCAGGGCAACAGTATTTACATCGATGAGTTTCACATCGAAGTGCCGGTATCCTGCTTCCCGCCTGAAAACCTAACGGCTACCGCCGTCACCTCCGCTTCGGCACTGATCGGCTGGACCGCCGTGGAGCCTGCCACTGCCTGGGATATGGAAATTGGCATGCAGGGATTTGAACCCGGCACCGGAACATTGCTTACCGGAATTGCCGACACGGCATTGACGCTCGAAGGGCTTGAAGCCAACACCGCTTATGACATTTATGTGCGTGGCGCCTGTGACGATGAGAACAGCAGTATATGGACCGGTCCGCTTGGATTTACTACGCTTTGTTATGCAGAAACGCCCTGGGAAGAGACCTTTGAGGGGATGAATGACGCATTTGAATGCTGGCAGGTGATGAGCAATACCGCGGAGGACGGAGGCCTTGACGGCAATAACCTGGTTCCGGTAACGGAAGGATCATGGTTAGTCTGCACCCCTGAGTCGTTCGGAGGTGCCGGTGCTGAGTATATCTTTAACGGTGAACGTTCAGCCGCCATCGATGGAAGTGCCACCGGGTTCAACTGGCTGATTACCGGAGAGATGCAGATGCCCGAAGCAGGAAATACCGACCTTGCGTTTATGCTGTTTTACGCCAACAGCGAAGCGGCAGTCAACCGTTTTTATGTGAATATCCTCGATGAAGGTAACTGGCGCCCGGCGCTGGTGATGGACAGCCCCGAAACCGCCGGCAATCATTACCGGCAGCAGGTACTGATCAATATGGATGGCTATCAGGGCAAGCGCATCAGACTGGCTTTCGTGTATGAAGGCAACGACGCGGCCACCCTGGCGGTTGACAACATCGGCATTGTTCCCGCTGATAACTATTGGACCGGTAAATCGGGCAGCGTATGGACGAACGAAGCCAACTGGCGCCTGGCAGTACCGGAACAGACCGGCACCGCGCAGATATTGCCCGCCCCGAATCAGCCTGTAATCAGCGGAAGCCTTGAAATGGCAGGGATTCAAGTTCATCCCGGCGCCTCGCTCACCCTGGCTCCCGATGCTCAGTTAACGGTCACCAATTCTCTCATAAATATGGCAGGAGCTTCCGGTCTTATACTGAAAGCCGGTGAGCAGGGCCATGCCACGCTGATCCATCCTGAAAATGACCTGAGTGCCACGGTTGAAGTTTATACCGGCGCAACGGGCTGGCAACTGCTGTCAATGCCTTTTGATGTTGATTTTGAGCCTGAATTTTCAGCTCCCGGTGACGGTTTGCTGAAATGGCATGAAGCTTCCGGAAGCTGGATTGCTTCCCGCCTGGAAGACGAAACCTGGAACCCGGCGTTTGAAGCACAGATGATCCGGGGACATGCCTATCTCAGCGGTTATGAAACAACTCAGGTGCGTTCAGGGTCCGGTTTGCTTGACGGTACATCATTCAGCCGTGAACTGCAGAATTCCGGCAACGGATGGCACCTGTCGGGCAATCCGTTTACGGCATCCATAAGCTATAACCCATCCGATCCGCAGTTTGCCGCTATCGGGAAAGTATGGAATGCCGCCGAAGGATCGTTTACAGAGTTATACCCCGAAGCCATCATTCCTGCATTTTCGGGTTTCGCCGTGGAGGTGCTTCAGGAAACCGCCATCCATCATATCCCGGCCGGGTCACGTACACATGAAGCAGCTTTTCTGCCTGAAGCCCCGGAGCCTTCCATCGAACTTTCGGTCAGCGAAACCCTGCTGGGTACCCGGCAACGCACGGCCATCAACCTGAATCAGGCAGCTACAGAATATTTTGATGTGCAGCTGGATGCCGGTTTTCTTCCCGGTTTTGCACCGCAGTTTTACAGCCTCTCCGGTGGCAGGAAGTTTTCCGTCAATACCCTGCCTTCTATTGCCACCGGTGCGGTAATTCCGCTGGGATTTGTCAAAAATGAAGCTGATAACTATGTCTTTGAGGCTAAATTTGATGCGCTTTATCCGGATATGGTACTGTATCTTAATGACCTGAAAACCGGAGAATTGCATTTACTTAACGGAAATTCTGTGGTGGAATTTGCCGCTGAGGCAGGCGATGCACCCAACCGTTTTGAACTGATTTTCGGCACCCTGGGAATTGAAGGGCAGGTTCCGGCCAGTGATCTGAATGTATATGCGTATGGATCTGTGATTTACATGACCGGCAATGGTCCCATAGCGGGCAAGGTTACCGTCAGCAGTCTGCAGGGCTCCGTTTTGCTCGAAAAATCCGTTAAAGGAGAAACCGTCATTAAGCTGGACGCCGGAACCCTCGCCAATGGCATTTACATTGTAAGTCTTACAAACGAACATGGCCGGATCAGCCGCAAGGTGGTGATCAGCAGGTAAGACAAATTGCTTGATACTTACGAAAGCGGCAGGATCCGGTAACGGGTCCTGCCGCTTTATTTTTGATTTAAGTCCCGCAGGAGTATCTTATGGAAGATAACTGAATTACAGGTTTTCGGGAGTAACGGATAAAACAGAACCGCCGGTTAATTCTTCGTGCAGTACAAGTGAAAAAAAATTTTAAAAAGTATTGAAAAAGATTGCCAAAACTATTTTTATTCTATAAGTTTATCGCTTGTTTTTAAGGGCGTCGTTACATCCGGAGATATCTTGTTTATGTACTATTGCCGTGTAGTTTTGTTGTTGATGCTTGTCTGCCTGATGGGTTACAAGCCTGCTTTTTCACAGGTCAGCAGTAATCCGGGAAATATTCTGACAGAAGTAAATCAGGCGATCGAAGCGGATATGCTGAGAACCTCAGGTATTACGGATGCCGGGGCTGCACTTGAAAACATCACGATATACAGCCGTGCCCTGCGTAGTATTTCAGGAGGCTCTTTGCTGTGCGATATACAATATTATCTGGCTGTGAACTGCTATGAACTTGCTTCGTACAACCCAGCGGTTTATTCAAATTATTATGACTCTGCCATATATGCCTTCCATCAACTCAGGGACCGGTGTTTTAGCAGTATTGACAGTCAATCATTGATTATAGATTCTCTGGTAAGGGTGGTCGGTAAGCAAAGGGATGATTATCACCGGTGGGCTGCAGTGCTTCGTGAACGGGATATTAACGAAACAGTAGTGATGAGACCGGCAAAAGACAGATTCAGTATTGCTTATCATTATGAAGTTTCAGGCGGGAATAATCCTGAAGGGTTAAACGGCATTCAAATGGCCATGTTCCGTGAAGCCGGGGCCGGGTTTTATTGCACCCTCAGGGCGCAGAAAAGTATTTTCGGGATAAAGAACTTTTCGGGAGATTATCATGAATTGCAATACCCTTTAAACACATCCGGGGAATTCAGGTCTGCTGATATGGCTTTATCTGCCGGGGCAACGGTAAATATTTACAAACCGCTGTACCTGATGGCGGGAGTGGGTTTCAGGGTTCATACCCTGGTCTGGAGGCATTCGGTTAATTTCAATTCCAAAATAGTTGACTGTTGGTTTACAGACTATAAAAGCCGCGCGCTCAGTCTGACGCCTGAAATGGGGCTGTCCCTGGTAACGTCCGTCATAACGGCCGGTGCCGGGGTTCGTTACAACACGGGTTCCGGGCAATCCGGAACGGATGGCAGCCGGGGTTTCTGGACATACAATTTATCGGTAGGGGCCTCCCTGCGCGAAGAGCCTGGCCCTTATTATCTGATGTACAGCAACTGGTTGGTTAAGCCAGGCGTAATCTACACAGGCCCGGCCGACCGTATCCATGGCATCACCATTGGTTCCATTGACGCATTTTATTTAACTGTGGCGGCAAACCGCTGCTTCTTCTCGGTAGAGGAGCGCAACAGCAGCGCTGCCGGAAAAGGATTTCTGATTACCACTGCCGGATTTAACATGCCTGTCAGCTGCTTGCGCGTTACAGCAGGTATGGGTCTGATCAAAACCATCTGGGATGATCACAGTCAGCTCATTAAATCCTATCCCGAAGCGGGTCTTACTTATGTATTTCACCGGCTGATGTTTCATTTAAATGCCGGAGCCCCGGGGTTCAGGCTTAAGCATGATAACCTTATGCTGTCGGCCGGGGCAGGCATCAATTTTTAACCAGAAGTTATGAGGGTACGCAAGTTTTTACTGATGGTTTTCCTGTTCACCTTAACTTTGAGGGGCTTTCACAGCCTTGCACAGGAGTACAGAATCAGCATACTGAAGGGGACATACGGCACCATCGAATCAGACAGTAAGGTTTTTGCCACCCATGGGAGTACCGGCATTGATTTTTCAAAGATTTTTTTTCTGAATGACGCCTTTGGCTTTTTGCGGACACACATTTCGACCGGTATACCGCTAAGTGCAACCTACAGGTGGTATGATTTCTCGGAATCGGGTTTTACCAAAAAGAACGTCGGGCGTCTGGAACTGGGGACGGGTTTGATTTTCTGCCCTACCAGGTTTAATATCCTTTGTATAGGTATTCAACCCGGGCTGACCTTCTCCGGCGGCCAGCACGTTTTTCAGTCCCTGTTCCGGAAGCCGGTTTTCGGATGGGGTTACCGGATTAATACCGATCTGGATTTCGGCATTCTGCACCTCGGCTTTGGGTATTATGCATCCAGGCAGCGAATTATGACTGAAAGTACTGATTTTTACATATTGCCCCAGGTGGAGTTTCGTGCCGGGGTTCATTTCTGATTTACTTTTTCCAACTTTAATGCTATGTATTTCAGGTATTTGTGTATTGCAGCCGGTTTCATGATTCCAGTGGCCTCCCTGGCCCAGTCAGATATTTTAACCCGTCAGGGCAACTCCGGAACCGTTTCAGGGTCATTATACGGAGATGGCAAATCCAGGACTTACAACAATCCTGATATTCCGGATATTTCGCCGGGAAGTACCGGCAGGGGTGAAAAAGGTGACCGCACAACCGGGGGTGATGGAGGTGACGATGGTGGCAGAATTGTTACAGGTAAATCGCGGGATTTCAGAAGCAATTATGATTGGGATTATTCCGGAAACCCGCGATATCTGCCGGAAAAGAAATCAAAATCTCCACAAAACAGCCCGTCATCTCAGGAGATCGAAGAGGCAGAAACCGGAATTGGTCAGATGAAACCCTTGCTTCTCCGGTCTGACCCTGCGCTGAAAGGGATTACAGAAAAGCGGCTCAGTTATGAGGAATCGGTCACAATGGTTCATGATTTTATTCTGAAATCTCAAGCTGAAATCGGGAAATATGCCCGGAATTTTCGCAGCGGTGAGCTGCAGCAAGTCATTCAAAGGGCTTTCGAAAGTTCTTCAGGAAGACAACTGCCTCCGTCTCAGCGTCACCTCAGTCCGCAACTCAGGACTTCAGGCATTCACGATCAGAATACAGAATCATTGTACTTGTTATATCAGTCGGCATTTATCGGAGAAGCCGGAAAAATTCTGCAATCCGCTGCGGAAGAATGGCAGGAGGCAGCCCTGATGGGGATGATAAGTGCCGATTGCTATTCGCCGGGACAACAGAAGACCGGTGATTTCAGGCCAGTGACTTATGAAATGACCGGAAGCAACGAATCATTGAAAGTCCTGTTACAGTCTGTTCAGGCAATGAACGGGGATGGAAGCGGGTTTTTCTCACAATTGTATTATAACGGCCTGTCAGGTAAGTATGTGCTTGCTTTCAGGGGTAGTGGCGGTGTTATTGAAGACACCCGTGACTGGATTACAAATTTTTTCAATGCAGCCGGCGTCAGCACAGTTCAGTATAACAATGCTTGTATATTGGGGCGGTTGGCAAAATCCTGCGACATAGATATTGTAATAACCGGACATTCTCTTGGTGGCGGACTTGCTCAGGCGGCAGCGCTGGCATCGGGTAAACCTGCATATACTTTTAATGCAGCCGGAATACCTGTGGAGGTTGTTAAGGATCTGCAGGCCGATCTTAAGTATGCTGAACGTATAAGGTCATATTATCTGAGTGATGATGTTTTAAGTACTTTGCAGGATATGCCGGCTGAAAGGAAGGCGGAAATGATCGGATTGTTGGCCGGGGACTTGCCAGGTGAGGCAATCAGTGCTCTGACAAGCGGAGAGGTGGCGCCTCAGGCATTCGGCATACGGTATAATCTTGGGCCCGGAGGAGGCCACAAGATGATCTTTGTCAACACTATTCTTGGTCAGCGTTATACTGAATCACGGAATCAGCTTGAAAATTTCAGAATGGAGGCAAAACGCCTTGATTATTAAGCGTTGCTGTGTCAGCATGTTTTATTCTCATGATTTCAGCCAGTTCCTCATCATCCGCCTTCCTTCCGGGGTCATCACCGATTCAGGATGGAACTGCACGCCGCAGAGGTCAAACTTGTTGTGCCGGAGGCTCATGATCACACCCCGGCTGTCGGTGGAGGTGATGCGCAGGCAGGCGGGGAGGGGGGGCGCCACGGCCCAGCTGTGGTAGAGTCCGGCTTCGAATCCGGTTTCGATGCCTGCAAAAAGCGGGTCGACGGGCGGCAGGGGTGTTACCTTCACCGATTCGCCGTGGAGGATGTTTCCCGGCTGAAACAATTGTCCGCCAAAGACTTCGGCCATGGCCTGCATGCCCAGGCACACGCCCAGCATTTTTTTCCGGCCGGCCCATTCCCTGATCAGGGCGCAGGTGTTTCCGGCTTCGGCGGGCAGTCCCGGGCCCGGACTGATCACGATGGCACCGGCTGCTTCCGCTGCGGCGGTAGCTTCCTGATCGTTTTTTACCACTTCAATGGCGGTAGCTCCCGCCTCGCGCAATAATTGCACCAGGTTCCAGGTGAATGAATCGTAATTGTCGAGCAGCAGGATTTTCATAATGGCGGCGTCGCGCAAAAGTAAAGAGGATTTTAATGCGAGATCCCTTCGGTAGGTTTAAGGATTCAAAGATTCAAGGATTCAA
>DJGZ01000034.1:0-170 GCA_002433025.1 Bacteroidales bacterium UBA5833 | reverse complement strand
GATGTGTTGATTTGAGGATTTGAGGATGTGTTGATTTGAGAATGAAAGAATGTGAAAGATTCAAAGATTCAAAGATTCAAAGATACTGTTGGCTCAGTTTAGCCTCTGCGGCCCTCTGCGAAAAATCCTTGGCGTTCTCTGCGGTTATTTTTACCGCAAAGGTCGCGGAG
>DJGZ01000082.1 GCA_002433025.1 Bacteroidales bacterium UBA5833 | reverse complement strand
TAATTTCAGGGTTAGAGTTTAAAACTAACTTCCTGATATTTAAGTGATACTGTTTTGCCAATTTACTGTACAGATAATTTTGAACCAATATAAGATTAGAGCCTTTAAAGGAACACCATGCTGAACACAATCAATCTGGAATGCTTCGTCGGCCGGACAACGAACGTATTTTTTAATTCTATGCTTATATATTTTTGTGCTATTTTGAGTTTTGGTGCTTCCGTGGCATATTAATCAACACATCAAATAAGGAATTACCCTTTAATTCCATCACCGTTTTGGAAAGCCGGTTATGAACAACACATATTCCCGGCTGTTTAAATGGTTACGCTATATTTCCCTAAATTAGCAATCAGTTAACCGGAAAACACTTAAACCCTCCCGCTTTGTACCGCATCGAATCGAAAATTGACACAAAATCGGCGGAATTCCTTTCGAATTCTGAAGCCTTTCAGCAGTTGCTGGGGCAATACAGACAGCGCATGGCCGATGCCATTCACGGAGCGCCCGAACAGGCCGTGAAGAAACACAAGGAACGCGGCAAACTGCTTGCCCGCGAGCGCATCGACCTGCTCGTCGACCCCAACACGCCCTTCCTCGAATTGTCAACCCTGGCGGCTTTCGGCATTCACAACAACGAGTTCCCGTCGGCCGGAATCATTACCGGTATCGGTGTAATCCACGGCCGTGAAACCATGATCGTGGCCAACGATGCCACCGTAAAAGGGGGAACTTATGTGCAGGAAACCATCAAAAAGCACGTGCGTGCCCAGGAAATTGCCATGGAAAACCACCTGCCCTGCGTGTATATGGTGGATTCGGGCGGGGTTTTTCTTCCCGAACAGGCAAAGGTTTTTCCGGATAAATACGATTTCGGGCGCTTTTTCTTCAACCAGGCTCGCATGTCGGCCGAAGGGATCCCCCAGATTGCGATCGTGATGGGCAGTTGCACCGCCGGTGGCGCCTACGTGCCGGCCATGAGCGATGAAACCATCATTGTGCGCAACCAGGGAACCATATTTATCGGCGGCCCGCCCCTGGTAAAGGCCGCAACCGGCGAAGAAGTCACCGCCGAGGAGCTGGGAGGCGCCGACGTGCATACCTCCATTTCGGGGGTGGCCGATCATATGGCCGAGAACGATCAGCATGCCATCCGCATCTGCCGCGATATTTTCAGAACACTAATACCTGCCGCCCGTCAGCCGATGGATCTCCAGCCCATTGTAGAACCTTACTACAATCCGGAAGAGCTCTACGGTATTGCTCCCCTTGACCTGCGCAAACCGGTTGACTCGAAAGAAATCATCGCCCGCATGGTTGACGGCAGCCGTTTTCATGAGTTCAAAGCCCGCTATGCCCCTACCCTTACCACCGGATTTGCGCACATCATGGGATTTCCGGTGGGCATACTGGCCAACAACGGCGTGCTTTTCGGCGAAACCGCCCTGAAAGGCGCCCACTTTATCGAACTCTGCACCTCCCGGAAGGTTCCCGTACTTTTCCTGCAAAACATCACCGGCTTTATTGTGGGACGGGATTATGAACGCCGGGGAATCGCCCGCGACGGAGCCAAACTGGTTCACGCCGTCGCCAATGCCCGTGTTCCCAAGTTCACGGTGGTATTCGGCGGTTCGTTCGGGGCCGGAAATTACGCCATGGCCGGCCGTGCCTATGAACCCCGGCTGTTGTTTATGTGGCCCAACGCCAAAATATCGGTCATGGGCGGCGAACAGGCTGCCGGAGTGCTTACCACCGTAAAGGAGGAACAACTCAAAGCCCGGGGCAAAACCCTGCCCGAAGCCGAAAAGGAAGCCCTCCGGCAATCTATCCTGAAAAAATATGAGGAGGAAGGCTCCGCCTACTACAGCACCGCCCGGCTGTGGGACGACGGGATTATTGACCCGGTAGATACCCGGAAAATCATCGCCATGGGCATTTCTGCTTCGATGAATAAGCTGTGGGAGGAGACGAAGTACGGGGTGTTCAGGATGTAGGGGCGAGGGACGGCCCTTCGGCTCCCCTTCGACTCCGCTCAGGGTTCACGCTCAGGGTCCGGGACGAGGGACGAGAAATTCTCCGATTCACGGTATCTGAATTCCAAAAATATCGTTGCGTCATAGCGTCTTTGCGTGAGGCATGTCAGAACATCAAAACCAACAACATAAATTAAATATGAAAGCATATACTACCCTGGAAATCCAAATCTCGGATCAGACAGCAACCGTTTGGCTGAATCGCCCGCAGATACACAATGCCTTTAATGAGGTTATGATTTCGGAAGTGCTTGAGATCTTCACAGAAATCGGTAAGATGGACGACATCCGGATAGTGTTGCTCCGCGGCCGTGGGAAGTCGTTCTGCGCCGGTGCCGACCTCAACTGGATGCGCGATGTGGCAACGTACAGCTACGAACAGAATTACAAAGAGAGTCTGCAGCTTTCGGAGTGTTTCTACGCCATCTACAACTGTCCGAAACCCACCATTGCCGTGGTGCACGGAGCGGCCATAGGCGGTGCCAACGGACTGCTTGCTGCCTGCGATATGGCCATTTGCGATGATGAAACGGTTTTTTCGCTTTCCGAAGTTAAAATAGGCATCGTACCCGCCTGCATTTCTCCCTATGTGATCAAACGGGTGGGTGAATACGGGGCACGTGAGCTTATGCTTACCGGAAAGCGCATCAAGGGGAAAGAGGCCGAACACTTCCGGCTGGTAAACAAATCGCTCCCGGCGGATGCGCTGGAAAACCATCTGAATGAGCTGATTGCCCTGCTGATGAGCAGCGGCCCCAAAGCCATGACGCACTGCAAAAACCTGATCGACGAGGTGTGCAACAAGATAGACCTGGAAGAAGCACTCGGCTTCACCGCCCGCATGATCGCCGAAATCCGCGCCTCCGAAGAAGGACAGGAAGGCATGGCGGCGTTTCTGGAGAAAAGAAAAGCCAAATGGAATTTATAATTTCTAATTTCTAATTTTTAATTTCTAATTACTAATCTCATTATTATGGAAACAACCAGATCATATGACCTTTTGGAGAGAACAGCCGTATTTGGTGAAAATATTATAAGATTCTGTATTTCTCTTCCAAAAACTGTTGTAACAACACCGTTGATTTATCAATTGGTAAAAGCAGGCACAAGTGTCGGTGCAAATTATACCGAAGCAGATAATGCTGAGAGTAAACCGGATTTCAGGCACAAAATATCCATTTGCAGAAAAGAATCGGCAGAGTCCGGATTTTTCCTGAGGATGATCAATGTGGCTGTCCCAGACAAAGAGCATGAATCCTCTGTATTACGGCAGGAAGCAATTGAATTAAACCTGATTTTCAACTCCATTTATCAAAAAACTAAAAACAAATAAAGTTTTTGATAACAACACGCTTTGTTCAGCAGTATCTGTTTTCATTTTCTACTATTTAAAAATTAGAAATTAAAAATTAGAAATTTCTACCATGAAACTTCTTATAGCCAACCGTGGCGAAATCGCCCTCCGCATCCAAAAGACCGCCCGCCGTATGAGCATTCCGGTGGTAGCTGTGTATTCGCATCACGACAGGGACGCGCAGCATGTGCTGCAGGCCGGTGAGGCTGTTTTGCTTCCGGGAGAAAATCTGTCGGAAACCTATCTGAATATTGGAGCCATCATTGCCGCTGCAAAGAAAACGGGGGCGAACGCCATCCATCCCGGATACGGTTTTCTTTCAGAAAATCCCCTGTTCTCAGAAGCCTGCGAGCGCGAAGGCATCGCCTTTATCGGGCCCTCGGCAGCTTCGGTAAGGGCGATGGGAAATAAGATTGCCGCCCGCGAAGCAGCCGTTAAACTGGGCGTTCCCGTTACCACAGGAATTACCGGTGAACCGGATTTTTTGCTTGCCAACTACGATAAGGTCGGGTTTCCCATGCTTATCAAAGCGGCAGCCGGCGGAGGCGGAAAGGGCATGCGCATCGTCTGCACGCCAGGAGAACTTGAACAGGCCATTGAAAATACATCGCGCGAAGCATTGAATTACTTCGGCGACGGCACGGTGTACATTGAACAGTTCATCGAAGGTCCGCGGCACATCGAGTTTCAGGTACTCGGCGACAAGCACGGCAATATGGTGCATCTGTTTGAACGTGAATGCTCCGCACAGCGCCGGCATCAGAAAATCATAGAGGAAGCGCCATCCCCGGCCCTCACCCCCGAAGTCAGGAAAAAGATGGGGGAATCGGCCGTGCTGCTCGCTTCATCCATAGGCTATTACAGCGCAGGAACCATTGAATTCCTGGTGGATAATGACCTCAATTATTATTTCCTGGAGATGAACACCCGCATACAGGTGGAGCATCCGGTTACGGAAATGACGACCGGCGTAGACCTGGTAGAAGAGCAGATCCGCATCGCCAACGGAGAAAAACTCAGGTTTAAACAGTCTGACCTGTTACAGAAGGGACATGCCATTGAATGCAGGATTTATGCGGAGGATCCGTTTAACAATTTCATGCCCTCACCCGGAAAAATTCATCTGTATCGTGAGCCGGCCGGTCAGCATATACGGGTCGACAGCATGGAAATAAAAGGCAAGGGAATGATCCACAGCGCCTTCGATCCCATGATCGGCAAGCTCATTACCCGGGGCGAAACACGCGAAGATGCCCGAAGCCTGATGATCCATGCATTGAGCCAATACGCCGTGCAGGGCATACAAACCAATATCCCTTTCCTCAGCGGACTGGTACAGCACGATTCGTTTATCCGCAACGCCATCACCACCCGGTTCATCGACGACGAACTCGAAAATCTGATCGGGCATGTGAAAAAGCTGAAAACTTCGGTCGATCCGCGGATTCCCCTGCTGGCAGGATTGCTGGAGAGCCTTAAAATCAAAGATGAAAAGAAGGACAGCGTATGGCAGACTATAGGATACTGGCGAAACCTCCCGGAGCCAAAACTGCGGCTGGACGGGCAGGAGCACCAACTGAATTTCATTTCCATAACCCCGGGAAAGATAAAGATCCGGGAGAACAATGCTGTAACGGAGACGCTGCTGCGCGAAGACGATTCGGCATCCTGTCTGATTCTGGATGGATTAAGTTATAGTTTTCATGCCTGCGCGGATGAGAAGGGCGTGATCACCGTAAACGTCTGCGGGTTTCAGTTTCAGTTTGAAAGGGCCGATATGGCCCGACCTGAACATGTGGATGTCTTCAATGCGGGAGAGCTTCAGACCGACCGCAGCAACATCGTCTCGCCCATGCCCGGCAAAGTGATAAAGGTGAATGTAAAGGAAGGTGAAAAAGTATATAAAGGGCAGGTTTTGCTGGTTGTTGAAGCCATGAAGATGGAAAACAACGTCCTGAGTCCGGCCAACGGCACGATAAAACGCCTGCACGTAAAGGAAGGCGATACCGTGGACGGCTCCGCGCTTTTGGTGAACCTGGAGTAAAAACCCGCCCGAAGACGCTAAAACGCAAGGATCTCATGTTTAAAAAAAAGAAATGACTGAAAATGAAAATGCAAAGGAAATCTGGTCTATCATTTTCGCGATTTACCAGAATCCGGAACCTGCATTTGAACGTCAAAAACTGATCAAATTTTCGACGTAGTCACAGACTACGCCGAACAGCGAGGTATTTAACAAACTATGATTATAATTGGTAAACAAATAAATGCAAAACCAGACGACCCGGAAATTGTTGTTAATATCAGGTTTAGCAGAAAAAGATCTGAAGTAAAGAATTGCTGATTGCATGTTGGTTGGTTCATACTGCTATATTATTGGCGGACCGGTAATTAAATAAAATTAGCAAAATAATCTTTGCGCCTTTGCGTCTTCGCGAGAGAAAAAACTTAAATTTAATGAACTAAGCATCCTGGCACGAGGCACGTCAGAAAATCAAAACATTACAATATGGACTACAATCTTAGTGAAGAACACCGGATGATCAGGGAGACGGTCCGGCAGTTTGCAGAGCGGGAAATAAGGCCGCTGGCACGTGAACTCGACGAAAAAGAGACATTCTCCCCCGAACTTACCCGCAAAATGGGTGAACTTGGCCTTTTCGGCATTTACCTTCCGGAGAAATACGGCGGTCAGGGCATGGACTACCTGGCATACATCATTGCCGTTGAGGAGATTGCGCGCGTCGACGGCTCACAGGCTGCTACGCTGGCAGCGCATAATTCCCTGGGTGTCGGCCCACTGTATTACTACGGCAGCGAGGAGCAAAAAATGAAATACCTGCCCATGCTCTGTACAGGCGATGCCCTATGGGCCTTCGGACTTACCGAACCGGATGCAGGGTCTGACTCCCGCGGTTCAAAAACCCGCGCCACACTTGAAAACGGGGAATGGGTCATCAACGGCTCGAAAATATTCATCACCAACGGCTCAGCCGATAATTCCATGGGCGCGACGGTGCAGGCCGTCACCGGTGAAAAGCAGGGAAAGAAGGAGTTTACCACCATATTGGTAGACAAAGACACTCCGGGATTCACCCGGCAAACCATGCACGGCAAAATGATGTGGAGGGCCTCCGACACCTCGCAGCTCTTCTTCGACGACTGCCGCGTTCCGGAATCCAATCTGCTGGGAAAAGTAGGTGAAGGCTCCAAAATCATGCTTTCAACCCTCGATTCGGGCAGACTCTCCATAGCAGCCATGGGACTCGGCTGCGCGCAGGGGGCATACGAACTTGCCCTGAATTATGCGAAAGAAAGGAAGCAGTTCGGCCAACCCATCTCTAAATTCCAGGCCATCGCTTTTAAACTGGCCGATATGGCCCTGAAAATAGAACTGGCCCGTAACCTGCTCTACAAAGCTTGCTGGCTTAAGGACACCAACCAGCCTTTCGCCATGGAATCGGCCATGGCCAAACTCTACTGCTCCGAAATCGCCAGAGAAGTGGCCGACGAAGCCGTGCAGGTTCACGGAGGCTACGGACTGATGAAAGACTACGAAATCGAACGCTTCTACCGCGACCAGCGACTGCTCCAGATCGGCGAAGGCACCTCGGAGATTCAGCGGCTGGTGATTTCGAGGTATATTGGTTGCTGAAGAAGGGGCGAGGGACGAGCGGTGGTGGTCGAGCGGAGCCGAGACCACCATTTGGGAGGAGACAAAACCGGGACGAGGGACGGCCCTTCGACTTGTTTCGACTGCGCTCAACAACCGCCGCTCAGGGACCGGGACGAGGGACGCTGAAGGAGGGACGAGGGACGCTGAAAAGGGACGAGGGACGCTGAAAAGGGACGAGGGACGTGAAACATACAAATAATTAACGCATTAAAATTTTCTTTTATGACTGATCGGTTGGATGATATCAGATTCTACAAACTATCCCTGGAGCTATGGGATGAAATGTGGGCTGATACTGAAATCCTGAGGCTGGATTTCAGAGGAAAAGAAATCGCAAAGCAAATGGTCAGGTCGGTAGGCTCAATCAGTTCAAATATTGAAGAAGGATATGGAAGAGGTTTTGAAAAGGAATACCCGCAATTTCTCCGGATCAGCCGTGGTTCTGCAAGGGAATCAAAAGGGTGGTACCGAAAATGTAACAAACTGTTGACCCCGGAATTAATCAATACCAGAATTCTGAAGCTGGATGACATTATTTCAATGGAGACAAAAGCGATACAAACATTGGAGGAAAAGTCAAAACATTAATTTGATCGAAAGTGTTTCTTAATAAAGTACATCGTCCCTCGTCCCGGACCCGGAGCGCAGCCGAAGGGCCGTCCCTCGTCCCAACTCAAAAAACTATGAAACCAGAAAAACTCATCAAACTCACCGAGTCCCCCCGCGACGCATGGCAGGGGTTGCCTTACGTGATTGCTCCGGAGAAACGGGCGGCATACATCAATGCCCTGTTAAAAGTGGGATTTGCTGTGATTGACTTCGGGAGTTTCGTGTCGCCGAAGGCCGTGCCGCAAATGGCCGGACAGGATGAAGTGCTCAGGCTGGTGGATAAAACCGGAAGCCGGTCGAAATTAATGGCAATTGTCGGAAATATGCGCGGCGGCCGGGATGCCGTTGCACAGCCAAAGGTTGATCTGCTCGGATTTCCGTATTCCATCTCGGAAACTTTCCTTCAAAAGAACATTAATACGGGTTTTGCCGGAGCAAAAGAGACCATCGATGGTCTTTTATCTTTATGTAGCGATAAAGGGCGTGAACTGCGCGTCTTCATGAGTATGGCCTATGGTAACCCTTACGGGGAAGAATGGAGCATGGATTTGCTTAAAAAACATATTGAACTGCTGGCCGGTAAAGGCGTCAGCACCATTACCCTGGCCGATACCATCGGCATTGCCACTGCAACGCAGATTGGGGAGGTTTACACCCAACTGATTGAGTATTTCCCCGGTTTTGAATTCGGATTACACATCCACACCCGCCCCGGCGAGTGGGAAGCCAAACTGAATGCCGCCTGGGATGCCGGATGCCGCTGGTTCGAAGGGGTGATCAACGGCAATGGCGGATGTCCCATGACCGGGTATGAACTGGTAGGTAATCTTAATACCCTGAACCTTTTGGATTTCCTTGAAGGGAAACAGGCCAGCCACTCCATCAATCATAAACAGATCGTTCAGGCCATCACCACCGGTTACTGAATTTTGCCCTTCATAGAACCAAAACTGCACACAGGTGTTAATCTGTTAATTAACATGTGTCTTTATGAATAAAGTTGTTGCCAATGCCCGCGAAGCCATTGAAGGGATCAGCGATGGAATGACGCTGATGGTCGGAGGGTTCGGATTAAGCGGAATACCGGAGAATTGCATCGCCGCCCTGGCTGAAAGCGGGTTAAAGGAACTGACCTGTATTTCAAACAATGCCGGGGTTGACGATTTTGGCCTCGGACTCCTGCTTAAAAAACGTCAAATCCGCAAAATGATCTCATCCTATGTTGGCGAAAATGAAGAGTTTGAACGACAGTTGCTAAGCGGAGAACTCGAAGTGGAGCTTATCCCCCAGGGTACGCTTGCCGAACGCTGCCGTGCCGGTGGCGCCGGAATACCGGCATTCTTTGTCCCGGCCGGTTACGGCACCGAAGTGGCGGAAGGCAAGGAGATTAGAACATTCAACGGAAAGCCTCACCTGCTTGAACACGCCCTGACTGCCGATTTCGCCATCGTGAAAGCATGGAAAGGCGATACCCACGGGAACCTGATCTACCGGAATACTGCCAACAACTTCAACCAGGCTATGGCAATGGCCGGTAAAATTACCATTGCCGAGGTGGAGGAACTGGTCCCTGCCGGAGAACTCGATCCCAATCAGATACACACCCCGGGAATCTTCGTTCAAAGGATTTTTCAGGGGAAAGACTACGAAAAACGGATTGAAAGGTTGACGGAAAGATGAATAGAAAATTTCTAATTCCTAATTTCTAATTTCCAAAAGTCTAATTTATTGGATACAAGGGCCGTAATTACTAATCCTACCTTAACCTTAACCTCAACCTAAGCCTCAACCTGACTTCCGGCTTCCAATATAAAAAAGCTTACAGAAAATGGCACTTTCAAAAGAACAGATTGCACAGCGCATTGCACAGGAACTGAAAAACGGGTATTATGTAAATCTCGGGATTGGTATTCCTACCCTGGTAGCCAACTATGTGCCTGAGGGCATTGAGGTGGTGCTGCAGTCAGAAAACGGGATGCTCGGCATGGGCCCTTTCCCCGAAAAGGGTCAGGCGGATCCCGACCTGATCAATGCAGGCAAGCAAACCGTTACGGTGCTCCCCGGCGGATCATTTTTCGATTCATCCACCAGCTTTGCCATGATACGGGGCGGACACGTCGACCTGACCGTACTGGGCGCGTTTGAAGTCAGCGAAAAAGGAGATATTGCCTCCTGGAAAATTCCCGGAAAAATGGTGAAAGGCATGGGCGGTGCCATGGATCTGGTGGCTTCAGCTAAAAACATTGTGGTGGCCATGCAGCATTGCAGCAAAGACGGGCAGTCTAAATTACTGAAGAAGTGCACCTTACCTTTAACCGGAGTACGCTGTATAAGAAAAATAGTTAGCGATCTCGCTGTAATTGAGGTTACAGAAGATGGATTTAAACTACTCGAACGGGCACCCGGCGTAAGTGTGGATGAAATTATAGCCGCTACAGAAGCCCGGCTGATTGTGGAGGGGGATGTGCCGGAGATGAAATTTTAAAAGATGTTGATGTAAGGATCATCCAGCATGTTCGTAACACCCTGTTTGGGCAAGTAACTCCTCCCGGCTTTTCCGGAAAAGTCATAATAATTTGATCTCCTGCCCTATAGATAATCCGTAACGGAATTTATCAGAAATTCGTTTGCCGGCAATACATGGATCATAAGCTGGTTTCTCCTGAATAAATCCTTTTGTTCCCGGGTAATTATATATCCTTCTTTTAAACCGAAAAATCTCATGGCTTCTTCCAGTCCTTCGGTTTCGCGATTGAGGTTATCATTGCTTAAGGTTTCACAAACCTGTATCACCATTGAACAATTTTTATCCCTGAAAACTATAAAATCGCATTCCCGGTTTTCGCGGAAATAATAAAGCGGCTGATTTTGCCGGCGCAGATGCATGAAAACTATATTTTCGAGCAGCCGGCCCCGGTCCTCACTGAAACTCAGACTGTTGGCACAAACCAACCCACTATCAACAGCATAAACCTTGCGGGGGTTAATGGCTGTGCTTTTGGCCGACCAACTGAAACGGGGAAGATAATACAGTAAATAAGTATCTCCAAGCCAGGACAAATAATCGGAAATGGAATTGGCAGAACCTACCGAAAACAATTTTCTCAGATTGTTAAATGAAAACTCTTTCCCGATATTTGAGATCATATACAGGGCAATATTCATCAGGCTATCTGTATTTCTTATTCCATAGCGCACTGCAATATCCCTTAAAACAATATCCCTGAGGAGGTTCTGTAAAATTTCCGGATTCCGGGTACCCTGATATTCAGGAAAGCCTCCTGAATTTAAGAACCGGCTGAAAGAATCAGCGTTGTTCTCAAGCTTATGAAAAGTGAGGAATTCCTTGTAAGAAAATGGAAAGAGCTCATATCGTAAATATCTGCCGGTGAGCCGTGTACCAAGTTCTTTGCTAAGCATTGCAGCATTTGATCCTGTAATATAGACTTTTGATTTCCGCTCATTCAATTGTCTCACGAAAACCTCCCACCCCGCAACATTCTGAATCTCGTCAAAAAAATAGGCTTCAACCCCAGTGCCGAATAATTCATCCAATCTGTCAAAATCGCCGACTTCAAACCCATAAACACGTGAATCCTCGAAGTTGAAGTAAGCAAAGTTTGAATATTGCCGCTTAATGATTTCTTTCATCAAAGTGCTTTTACCGCATCGCCTGATTCCGGATATTACTTCGATGTAATTGCCGGTTGGTTTAAAATCTTTTATCAGTTCGCGGCCGATTATCCCTTCTTGCCGGGTCAATAGCCCTTTTTGTGCTTCAATCGCACGCGCGATGTCCTGTTTTAATATCATAGGGCATTCTTATTTTTATATATTACAAATATAAACTAATTTATGTTAGTAATATAAACTTTTTAAAAGAAAGCAGGGATGAACTATTATTATTACTTATATAGCTGAATTTAAATGTTTTACATTAATAATATATAATAGCTTACATTAGTAATATAAACTAATACTCAACCTTGTCCTTAGCCTCAACCTCATCTAAAATCCGGATCCACCTCAGAACTTTGCAATCTGGCTAATTCATTCGTCATCAGCATAGAACCATTTCAGTAAAGCCTCAGAAATGTTTACAATAACGCATATAAGGCTTCTATGTCTTCATCTTTCGTTTATATCCAAAACTCTTTCTTATTATGAAATATTGATCAACAACTCTTTAACAACAATAATCAGCATATGAATATCACCACTGTTCAAAACAATTTATTACTCGAAAATTTCCCACTTTAGAAGATTATCCTCCTGGGCTAACAAGAATTCACGAATTTAAAAAACACCTCTATTATGCACACAATCAATTGTATATCCCTTCTGCTATTCAGAATATTGGCAAGAATTAAATCCCATTGTTAAGTAAATGCAAAAGGAAGGAAAGCTCCCAAATTTTGTTTTGATGGTATCGCATTTTGTGATACTAATAATTGAACTTCACTTTTTTCATAGAGTTGAATCATAAATCATTCAGGGAAACGATACGAGTTCCTTTTAACCTGTTCACGCAGACGTATCGCTTTTAAGACATAAAGCAAAGCGATTTTTTTTCTAAAAGCACTACAGCCAACTCATTGACCATTATGATAAGAATATTCCAGCAAGAGCCATGAGGGAGTTGAGCCTTCAAATACTCCGGAATCAAATTAATAATTCTGCTCTTGCATAAAAAATTTCTTAGTACGGAATCCAAAAAATCTTGATTAAAGAAAACAAATCAATAATTGTACAAATGTTGAGAATTTCTAACTACCTTTGCTTCAATTCACAGATTCTCTTCAAGAAATTCCTACATTATTCTTATTGTTAATTTATTAAGAATCAATGATAAAACAATAGGTAATGTAATATAGTGTAAAAATAATTGACTTCATAATTATGGAAATTCGTCATTTTCATAAGGCTTCTCTGATACTTTTGAAATATTATATTCATGAATAAATAAGACACAAAATGAATGAACCCATAGATTTTTCTGATCAACTACTTCTTGATGTATTTAATGCAGCTATGGCAAATAAAGAAGTGGTAAATGAACAAGTACATTATTACGATAAGTCAAAAAATCTTATTAGAGTAATGACATATGGTTCGGAGGAAATTATTCAAAAAGTACACAAAGTGGTGTATTTGTTTAATACTATTGAAGAATTTTCCAATTCCGTAGATGAAATTATTGGTATTAAAGTCAGAAAAGAATTCTTCAAAAAACACTTAATAGACATTAGATCAGGTTTCAAATACAAAGATATTATATACTCTCTTTTTGATCGTGAAATGTTTGATCTATTCAAGCATTTTGTTACAGAAAATCGGGACACGTTAAAAATTGATCCAAATGCAATAGAGAGATTAATCAAGGAATCTTCTCTAAAATGGCTGAGAAAAACCAATACGCAATCATAAAATATAATTTTATCTATGTTTAAACGCAGCATATGTGGCGATTGTGACAATAATCATATTCAATAACCATCTAATATTTTCTTCTTTTTGAATCCATAATCGCTTATGAAAGAAATATAATTTCATTCGATTAAGAAAGCCAACTTTGGCGTAAAAGATTCTCCCTTTTTCAATTAATTTCAATTGAATATTTATACCTTCAGAATAAAGCAACTCAAAATCTTTGTTCGAAATAAAAGTATAAAAGTCTCTAGCTTCCGGTTGCAGTATATGGCCTCCTTTTGAAATATTTTTATCCATATAAACGATTATATATGTTCGATTAATCGTTGCTGAATATTTTTCATATTGTTCGCTTTGGTTTACTGAAATTATAGATAATTTCATAATCTCTAGCTTTTATCGTCTATTCTAGTGGTAAAACTTTTTTGCAAACTTAAAAATATGATATCAATAGTCACACTTTCTTAAAAAAATTAGTGAAAAGTACTTTATTTTACAAAATCCGGATCCATCTCCGGACTTCTCAACCCGGCCACTTCATTCGCCATCAGCATAAATACATTCCAGCACAAGCCCCTTGTGGATGGCCACCAGCTATCGGTAGTTGCATATTTTGTTGGAATAAATTCCTTGCTGAAAGGCCACCCGGGATGCAGATATACTTCTGCCCATACTCTGTTTTCCATTCTTTTAATGGCAGGCTCCCAGCCATGTTTCAGACCGGCAACGTAAGCACAGTATTCAGCCCTGAACCAGCTACCGCCGTTGTAATAATATCCGTCGCTCGAGCCGTCGCTGTAGTTTTCTTCACCAAACTTCCCGAAAGGCTGATAATCGCCTGAAAGAAATGCATAGCCTTTATTATCCCTGGTTTTCCTGATAAGAATAGGGGCCGTGGTTCCGTATTCGGGATACGGCGACTGCGGTACTTTGTTCAGCACCGGCATCTGTTCCAGGTGGTTCTGAACCATTTCATCCGTAAGTATGGGCCTGTTGAAAAGCCAGAGTGAGAAAAACTCGGGTTCAAGATCCGTCAGGGAAATTATATCCGGAAATTCACGGTCAAACATCAGGTGCCTGCGCTCCGGATCGTAAAAGTTCCGGTACTCCTCTTCGGCTTTGCGGATATGTTCATCCGGTACATCAAATCCCAGCTCCTGAATCGTTCTCAGGGCAATGGCCAGCATTCCCTGGTTAACGGCAAGCTGGTCGGTTTTGGGATCAAAATCAATGATGTCGATCTGACTCATTGGAAACCGCGCGAAACATTTCCCGTCCCGGTCGGCATCAAATTCATTCAAAACATAATCAACCGCTTTTTGAATTTTTTCGTGTGGAAGCTCAGCCCCGAACCTTCGCTTATTCAGCATGGCCCAGATAAGCCAATGAATGGTGGCTTCGTTGTCCTTTGCTTCCACCGAACCCATCAGCGTGGTAATAATGGTGCCAATGCCTCCCGCAGGCGTCTGGGTTTTGCCCCACTGCTCCCAAATGGCAAGGTTCAACTCCCGGTTATAGGTCGATACAACCGAAAAGAAAGCATCGCGGTTGTACATATCAGGAGCGTAATTCATATTGGGAACGTTGAAGGGTGTAAAGTCGCGGGTATCGGTGATCCAGGTGAGCATATTGAAATTGGCATACAACATTTTCTCCATCTGTGAACCGTGAAAACCTTTTGCTTCAGCAAGACGCGTTTGCGCCGAAATCATAAACTGCTGGTGCGATTCCCGGGGTTCCACAAAAACATAGGTGATTTTCACAACCTTTTCGCCCATAGGCAGCAAATTGTACGCCTCCTGCTGTGGCTGATGTTCAATAAATTGCAGATCCTTTATCTGAAGTTCGCATTCCCTGCCCGATTGCGTGCCGATAAACATGGAAACGCTGTCGTTTTCAATATAGGGCACCAGAATGCTTCCTTTAAACTGAGTCCATTCCTCCTCCTTGGCCGGAAAGTTATCGATGTACTTCACCCCGTATTCCAGTTCGGTGGTTTTCCGGCCGTTTTTCATCCGGAAAAGTTTCACCGCCACGCCTGTATTGCCTTTGCAGAGAAAGGAAATAGTATACAATTTCTGATCCTCAAAGGGTGTGATAAACTCCACTCCTGCCCTGCCGCCCGGATGGCCGGTAATGGAGAGCAGTCCGTCTTTCCACTGTACTTCTGCGTTGCCTTCTTTACGATATTCGTCCGTTACCGGCAGCATTGTTTCCGTCCCGGCATCAAGGTTGAGCATTTCGCCGAATGTTTGCCGGATAAAATGAATATTCTCCGCCTGTTCCGCCGGAGTAGCAACGGCAAACAGATTGACATCCGGCAAACGCCGCATGCCGACAAATCCTCCGCCTCTTCCGCTGAAACGGCGACGGGTGTTGCGGGTAAACTGATTTTTATAACCGGCATCGGTCAGAAATCCGACAACATCGTTTTTTGGGGTTATAAAACCGGCGGCGGGATAGATTTCATGCACAAACCCTCCGGGGAAATTATCGTATTCAAAACTGACATAACGTTGCGGTTTTTCGGCAGGTCTGGATGTTTGCTGCAAAATATAATACATGCCCGGCATGGAAGGCTGAAACAGTTCCACGGTCTTTTTCACGATGCCGGGATTAACTACCTCATAGGTAACCTTCACCGAAAGGTTGGCATCAAATTCAGGAATGTAGGAATCTCTTTTTAATGTGATACGGTTTTCATTTCCTTCCCACAGCTTTCCTTTCCAGCCAGGTAAATCTGCGGTAGTGCTCAGGTCAAGGTTGAACAACTGAAGGGAAAATTCTTCGGTGTTGGTTAACAGTAATTGTCCCCTATGATCAACACCCACAGTAAACCCATCCTTCTCATTTCCCAATACTTTCAGCAAAAGCGGTTGAGCAGAAAGTGTAAATGTAACAAGCACAAATACCACAAATAATAAAGAAGAGCGAAAGATAGTGTATGGGTTTTTCATTTTTTTCAGTATTCGGAAACTTAAAAAATTAAGCAGGTCTCTATCGAAAATTGTGATCCGATTTACCCCAAAAACATGGTTGTGCTAATCGCGATTATTTTATCATTAAAAACCTTTGTGTCGCGGTCATTGGAAAGTATAAATGCTTTTTTCAGTGGTTTGTTAAGCAGATCTTCCAGCCCCATCAGATTTCTGGCGTCATGAGCAGTAATGCGATCCGCTTTTTTAATTTCAAATGCAAGGTAGTGATCCGGCATTTCAATCAGAAGATCAACCTCTTTCCCATCGTACGTTCGTAAATGATATGTTTGCACCTGAGCGCTGATTGTAGCAATTTGCTTATGAATTTCTGCGATTACCAGACTTTCAAACTCACCTCCTGTAATGCCGCCCTTTTTTTGAAGCACAGCCTGCACAACTCCATTATCCATATAATGGATCTTGGGCATTTTAGTCAATCTTTTACCCGGGTTTTTTGACCAGGCTGGCAAAACAATTGCCTGATAGCTTAATTCAAAATACCGCAGGTAGCGTTGAATGGTTTTTGAAGTTAGTCCCAATTGATTGGCTATCGCCGCGGCGTTTACCAGACTGGCTGTGTTTTCAGCAAGATAGCGTTGTAATTTTACAAAAGGTTCCAAATCGCGGAATGAGGCCAAATCGCGGATATCACGCTCAAGATAGGTGCGAACATAGTTTTGAAGCCAAACATGTTTTTCTTCTGTCCCCATTTCCTCATCCGAAACAGCCGGGTAGGCCCCAAATTCAAGATAGTGTTCCCACGCTATCTGCTTTTCTGCCATTTTTTTATCCAATAGAAATGAGGGCAGAAATTCTCCTTCCTGTGTATTCATCAATATCTTCTGGAAAATGGAATCCTCTACCGGATCATTCCATGATTTTGTGCGTAATTCAGGCAAAGTCAGCGGGACAAACTCAATAATGATACATCTGCCAGCGAGACTTTCTTTTACTTTTTCAAGCAATAATAACTGGCTTGACCCCAGAAGGAAGTATTTAGGTGTCTCCCATTGGTCATAAACCGACTTTATACTTTCAATCAGACCCGGCTCCTTTTGAACTTCATCAAGTATAGCATTTGGGTAAAGTGCATTCCACTGGGAAGCGGCAAGCTGTGAATATCTTTCACGCATGATCGGGTCATCCACTGAAATATATTCATAATCGGGAAATAAATGTCTTATCAATGTGGTTTTGCCGGTCTGCCGTGCTCCGGTTAAAATGATGATTCGTCCTGTTTTCCATGCGTGACGTTGAACAATTAAATCCGCAATTTTTCTGTTTTTCATTTCCCGGATATTTTGAGCTCCTTTTTTTACAAAGATACATCATTGTCTGAAAAATCGACCCTCTATTCCATTTTTTACGCCAATATCTGGAATGCTATTCCATATATTACGCTAATCGGGACAATAGTATTCAAAAATCTTGTACATGTAATGTGAAAATATAATTATCTTTCTCAAAATAAGCATGATTAAGGTAATAAAATCAAAACATTATTTAGAACCATTTCAAATTAGCCTGTATTAATTATTCTCTATTGACTTCAGATTTATTGATGACGTATATTGGGGTTGTAAAATAACATATAAAAACGAAGATATAATGAGAGCCATTTTTAACGTCAAATCTTACCATCATAATATGATTTCAGGATATTCTATTAGATATCCACCTAAAAAGGTTTGATATTATTTTAATGCACATGTGGGAGTTAGCCGGTATAATAAACTCAATCACAAACATTATGTACTGTCAAAAGTATATAAAAAACACTTGGACAAATGAAAACAAAAACAAAATGGATAATTGTAACTAATCAGTTTGTTTTG
>DJGZ01000032.1 GCA_002433025.1 Bacteroidales bacterium UBA5833 | reverse complement strand
ATTGAACTTGCGAAAGTTGAATAGTTTTATATTCAGGTGCTCACGACCATGAAACTGAATTTTAAATACTTTTGCAGAATGTCCTTGTTTCCATAACTGAAACCCATTCTCTTTCCCGGGATACTTTTTAAAAGTTTCTGTTACCAATTCATAAGAATACTCCTGGAAATTATTCTTCCTGATAGCCTCAAAGTCAGGATTTGCCACCAGACAATTAGCTGTAATTATGGGATGATTGCCATTTTTGTCAATGAACCCTGACAATAATCCGAAAAGCAACTCCAGGTCATTGTTACTTTCAAGGGAGTCGTATTTTTCATACTTATTCTGATCTACAGGATAGCCAGCTTTTAAAAAATCATTGTATACTCCCGGATCAGGCATGTTGATACTTCCCCAATCGTCAGATTCAAAGACCACAATCTTTCGTTTTGTACGCCAGCCTCTTAGATTTCTATAATACGGAGCAATCAATGACCTGAGACTATTCATTCCTTATCAGCTAAAATTAAGTCCCCAAGTTCATCCGAAGTCATAAACTCAACCTCAGGCCAACGTTTAATTATTTCACGCAGAAGCACCTTCAATTGCCGCAATGTCTCCTCCCTGTTTTCCGGATGCAGCCAGCCAATATAATTTACCCGGTGCGTACTTATGGTAGCAGGCTTCTGAAGTTTAAATGCCATATCAATACTTCTAAGGCACGCAATAACATTGTCCTGTGCAGGATATTGAGAAGGTTCAAATCCGCCATTCCGTGATAAATAGATTTGTCCATGTATATTCTTCTTTCCAAGAAACCTGATATGCGTTTTGTATTTACCATCACCCAACGGCTCTTTCTGAAGCTTATCAAGCATTATATACTTTATACCTTCGCTTTTCAGCGTGGCCTCCAACACCAGATTAAACGGGCCATTGGTAGGTACAAAGAACCTTGGCTGATAACCATAAAGTTCTCTGAACAAATCAATACCTTCGGATATTACAGAATGCTGATATTCCAAATCCGAAGCAAATTCAAGATCAAAGGCTGCCTGATAATCTGATTTTATCAAAGATGAATAAATACCCCATAACCCCAAATCAAACGCCAGCCGCGTATGGGCATTTCCTGACCTCAGATCACGCATCCATCGTTGTACATTCAGGTGTTCGCGGCCATGGAACTGTGGAACAAAAAGACGTTTTTCAACACCCTCCTTCCACAATTGGCAAACCCTGTCATGAACTGGATACTTTTTCAATGTCTCAGTAAACGGCTCATAAAAGTATTGCTGAAAACCTGATGCTTTAATCTTATCAAAATCCGGATTTGCTACTACATTAACACCTGTAAATACCGGATGATTACCATTGCTATCCTTATATTGTGACAGCACCTCGAATAAATATTCTAGATCAGCATTTGCCTCTAATGCATCGTATTTGCAATACGGATTATTCTGAATGGGAATCCCCAAATCAACAAGTGTTCTGAATGCCTCCTTTGATGACATACGGACACTTCCCCAATCATCGGACTCGAAAACAACAATTTTACGCCTGGTGCGCCAGCCGGGGAGATTGGAGAGGGTGTAACGCAGTGATCGAAATAAGGACATTAAGAAAAAAGTGTACTAAATAATTGACTTCACGATTTCTATCAAAGGAGTACTATCCTCCAGAAGTAATGCTGAAAAAGGATTACCTATAAAAGTGGAAATACCCATATAGTCAAACCCTACCCGGATGCTAAAAACTACATAAAACATCAACAATGGAATAACCAGGACTCGCACAAACCTGACCGACCAATTGATTTTATATTTCACTAAATACAAAATAATAAAAATCATGCTTAATGAGTTGGCGATTGCCAGGAAACGGCCTCCTGAGGGGAAAGTTGATATTAAATTAGCCCAGCCATAAAATAAAAGTACAAAGCAAATGAAATCTAAGTATGTCTTATCCATTTTTAGTAATTTACGTCCGTGCAAAATTAATATTAGTAATAATGAGTAAATTGAAATTTTTAATGCCGTTGCTGCAAACCCCACATACCAGTTAAAATCTGCTGCAGACTCTTCAATATTCCGCAAGTATTCTGCACCTGTATACGCATTAACACGAGGTTGAAATATCTCCGGTAAAAACAATAGATAGCTCTTCATGTCTAGTACACTGATGTCAGTAATAAATAAAGTGGCAATAAAAAAAACTAAATATATGGCAAGTCGTTTAGGCAGAAACAAAAAAAGCAACAGAAGTATTAAAGGAAATAGAAATGAAAAATGAACTAATAATGAACCTGAAGCCCACCACAGACCATGCTTTCTATTTTCAATAAAATAGACCAGTATTCCATAAATATATATCTGTGCTGCCGTCCACATCCTGACACCATTGATGTACCAGATTGGAATTATTAATGAAAAAACCAATATTAACAACATTGATTGATAAGATATTTTACCTTGGAATCTCCTTAGAATTAACCATATATTATTGGCATAAAACCATCCGAAAACCAGTGCAAAGAAAGAAAACAGAACTTGAGGATTATCGGTAAACAGCGAAACAAGCCATGTTAATAGTGGCTGATAAATATCCAACCGGTTTGTCTCATAAGAATAAAGGGATGCCCAGAGTCCACTTAAACTATGAGGATGCTGATGCAAATCACGCAGCATTTGCGCGTACCGGGCTGAATCAGCGCCACCCAAATCCTTTGATATAACAAATACAAAACCAAAATATATACAAAACAGGATAAAACCCTTCTTAGCGGCAGGGGCATGGAAGTTCTTCAATGAAGTCAATAACAGTGCAAATGGCCATACCAGGAATAGTAATGTTACAGGCAATGCTTTTACCTTTGAATCTTTACGCAAATGAAGCAACTCCCGGGTATCCATCACTGATTAAAGAAACGCAAGAATTTTTTAACAACATTTTCTATATTATAGTTTTGAATATCCCCGAGGTTGAATTTGCCGGAATAATCACCATTCAGAAACTCAACAATTCTTTCACTTTCTATTTTAGCTTTAATATTCAATACAGGCCTGCCTGTCAATGCATAATCAATGAGTTTGCTAGGCACCTGCACGCCGGTGTTGTTGTCAAAATTCACCAGGAAATCCATTTTACATAGAATCTGAAGCAATTCCTTGCGCGGGATATATTCACGTATTTCAAGCCTCCCATTCAGCATTCCCTGATAGGAAGTCAATAATGAAGGGGTATTGGTATAAACAATGAACTTAAATTCATTTTCAAGTGTTGAGAGATATTCAAGAAATGGCCTTGGATCACGAATGTTTGGAATAAATCCTCCGGCATATGCAAATGTTGGGACATTATTCTCCACCATCGAACCTGCACCTGTTATAGGTTCAATTCTGAATCCCTGAGGAATAACCCTGATTTTACCATGAAATTCATCATAATAGCCCTTTCTGGCAGATTCAACGGGAATGCTGATATAATCAGCTTTACGCATAAACCACTTTTCTACATATTTAAAATAGAATAGCTTTCTGAAGCTGTCTGTTTCACAGCCCATATAAGGGTCACCACAATCAGCTACCCAGATTTTTGCAATTCTGTTTTTTGATGTTCTTGCCCAGGCAACGCCCCAATGAATCGGATAGGGGACGGCAATAGAAACTAACAGGTCGTAACACTTTATTCCTTTCAAGGCTTTCTTGACTTTGTAAACAAGTTCGATATCAGGATATTCTATACTTAATGATAGAAATCTAAATACCGCTCTCGTTAAAAAGAAACCAATTCTTGAATTACCAAAATAAGGACTTCTAAACTTAAGGCTCCCCAAATCTTTTATTTTCACATTATACTCTCTTTCAAAATCATTATGAGTTTTCGGCTTCTTTAAGGTAAATACGACCACCTCATGACCCTGCCGGGTGAACTCTTTACATAATTCAGTTGCCCTGTAAGCTCTGGGGGAATTCTCCGGAAAAAAACTTCGTGTAACGATAAGAATTCTCATTTGGCAATTGTGCCTTGAAAAATTGGTTTAATAACAGAAATATAATTTAGATTAAACAATCTGGCAGTTGGCAACAACAACACCCCAAAGAAAATAAACGATAATATCAGAAATATAACATTCTCAATAGGAAAGGGTATAAAACTGAAAACATACTTTACAGCGGCTATTACGAGCAATGAATGTAATGTTAATAAAAAAATTTCTTTTCCAGGTATCAAATCCATAACTTGAATACTCAGCTTTTTGCTCACATATTTCATTGAAACAACAATTTTAAAGATTGCCATAATCGTAGAAAAAACAGCAAGAATAACCGGAGAGTTAAAGCTAATTACAACCGCATACCCTCCAATCCATGCAACTAATGCGAAATACATATGCATTCTTGAATAAAATCTTGTCTCGCCCATGGCAAACAATAGTGGAGCAAATACAATTATATTGAAAAAATTCAGCATCATGGCGATACTGAAATAAACTGCCGAGTTGGCATATGTATCGGAGTACAGCGTAACTACCGTTAACCTGGAATTAAACAGAAAAAAAATAACAATCGGATAAATGATGATTGCCGATTTTATTAATGCGTTCCTCCATAGTTCAAGTAATTCTGCAGTACCGTTTCCATTGCCGTTTTCATGCATCAATTTTGAAAAAAGCGGCATCAATACAACCGAAGTTGCTCCGGTAACCATCCCCACAAAAGGCAGATTAATAAATCCATTGGAAAACTCGGCAAAAACCTCTGTACCAAAGAAACGACTGATGTAAAACTGATCAGCCGAGCGGATTGCCATTCCCCATAAACTGGCGCCTACCAGTGGAAGACTATACCCGAAAACCTCCTTTAAGGTTAGTGAAGATCCCTGCCGCATTAGGCCACGGAAAGGTATATTCTTATAATATAAAGCGATGATTAACATTAGAACCGAAACCACCAGCCAACCATAAATGGCATGAATATAAGTTCCTTTAAACAGAATTACCGGAAGCACAATAAACAGTAGCATAAGCATTCTTGAGACAGTATTATAAATTGCTATATAAATGGTCTTTTTATAAGTTGAAAATATTCCTTCAATTCCCAGGGTTGGCAGTAATAATAAGGGAATCGGCGAAAACAGCCTGATCCCCCTGCCCAATTCCGGATTTTTCAACAATGACGCAATGATATCAGCGGTCAAAAAAAGAAACAGGCTGAAAACACCTCCAGCAATCAGAAGTACCTTAGTCACTTTAATTACGATATCTTTTCCTTGCTCAGCAGTATACCGGGGAAGAAAGTATGCAAAAACACTTGGAAGACCTGCAGAAAAAATAATCAGCAACGTATTATAAACATATAAAATCTGCCTGTAGGTCCCATAATCCGTCTTATTAAAATATCTGGAAAGTATCGCCGCGCTCACAATCGCCAGGGCAAATGAACTCAGGCTCCCCATGGCAACCCACATTGCCTGAATCGTTTTGCCCTCCGCGCGCAACAAATACCTCAAATCCATTCTATAAAAGATTATTCCTTTGTGGATTCAACAAACTCATAAACCTGATTGATATAACAATAACCTTTCCGGATGTTCTTTCGCCACTTTCCACACTTCGTCAGGCAAAAGATACTCGTACTGTATCTTCCGCTCCGTCATCCCCTCAACCCTGGCAATATAGCCTGCAAGTGCTTCCTGATTGATTTTATCTCCTACCAGCAGCAGACTGATCGTATCACTATCCCTCCCCCTTGCAAAATCCCCCACCAGCCAGGCCTGTTCCAGGCCACCCAGGCGTTTCAGTACATTCTGAACCACCTGGTCAATTCCTGTGTATTTCAGCAATATACTGTTAATATCCTTGAATAGCGGATGATTGATATTGGCGGAAAAAATCTTTTTGTTGCCCTCAAAATGGCTCACCAGCATCCCCGCCTCTTCAAAACGGTTCAGTTCAACCCGAATCCCGTTGGTCGACTCGCCGAATTCTGCCTCCAGGTCACGCAGATAGGACCTGGTGGAAGCGTTCAGAAAGAACTTTACCAGCAGTTTTAAGCGGGTTTTGGAAGTGATAAGGGTATCGAGCATCAGGCGGAAGGCAAAGCCCCCGATAACAAGGGATTCTCCGGCAGATTTTCAGGGTGGTTACAAAGCTTCGCCACGTCAGTCCCATATTGGCGCTAACCGTAATCTGAGAAATCGAGTAACAAATATACTCATTAATAATTGAAAGTCAAGTTTTTTTACATTAATTCTTGTGTTTACCACAAGTTTTTTATAAAAAACTATGACTCTCCGACATTCCGGTCAATACAATGATTTATTGCAAATTCTTAAAAAAGTCACCTGCAACATCGCAAGACCCGCAAACCAGCCGTTTCGGAAGCATTACTCCCTGAAACGCCTGAATAAACGCACAAGTGTAACAATATGTTTATAAAAAGCCCGATATTAAAAGGTAAGCAGGTATAAATTGTGAAGGAATTTTCTAATCGAGAACCTCAGGCTTATCGTAAATGTAAATGATTATTCATTGATATTTAGCATGATCGCGAATACCTAATTTAAAATAATGATTCTTCGGCAAGCGCAATTTTAACAAAAAAATAACGCGATTGGCGCCAGTATAATCAATGTCTAAAACCTGATTGTTGTATTCAAAGACTTGCCGGGCGCAATAAAAGCATTCTCTACCACAAAACCGAGCGGAAGTGAGCCCTGCACTGCAGCAGCATCACCTTTAAATTTAATGGACAGCTCAATAGTAGAATAAGCGGGCAAATTCAATGGATAGATCAACCCATAAGTCCGCGCCTCTTTCCCGGGAATCAGATGAAAATCAATTCCGCTGTAGTTGGTCACAAAAACACTTCTGGTATTGTTCACTGAGGCTCTGGCATTATTCTCCTGCCCGGTACAGGCAGCAAACAATCGTTTCAACCATTCTTCACGCCCATACAGATCGCCATCGAACAAAACCACAGTCCTTTTTTCGAAAAGTGCATCCTTAACACCTTTAACAGTCCGTTCTCTGGCAAATACGATGGTCATAGGCCGCTTCTCCCCCTGCGCCGGATTGTATTCCTGGGCAGTTGCTCCATGAATATCTGAATTCCCGAGTAAGGTAAGGTCCTTTTCCAACGCCCAGGCAAAAGCAGCAGGGTAGTATTCCTTATAGTTAACTATTTCAATCCCATGCAACATCCCCTGGTTCATTAATCCGGTGTGTTCATCAAACCAGATGGTGGTATCCGGTTGCTGGGCTTTCCATCCGGGATGGTTCCAGAATATGAAAGCGCCCTGCTTTTTCGCTTCAGCGAACGCGTCTTCCCACTTTACCGTATCCAATCGGTTCACATCATCCAGGAACAAGGCATTGGAATGTCCCGGAGGCATTTTCCGGGTTATTTCCCCGCCCTGTATCAGCATTACACCAAGCTTTTCTGCTTTTTCAGCGGCCAGTTGGTAAGGGCGGTTCAGGTCAGGATTAACATCATATTTAAAAGGTTTATATTCAATATGGTCTGTAATGGCAATCACATCCAATCCTTCCTGCCAGGCTTCAACAACCCTTAGTGTCGGCCACACAAGCCCGTCAGAAAAAACCGTGTGAATATGAAAATCACACTTTAACGTATGATATCCCGGAATATCCGGAATATTGAAGTTACGACGTGCGCCATCCTGTGCATTCAGACCGGCATATAAACCTGAAAAGAGGAAAAACAACAGAAAAATTTTTCTTTTCATTCTTTAATGATTAATGGATTTTCATCCGGATTAAACCTATCAGTTTCACTTTTCGATAACCTATCTGATCATTTTTCAGGCGGAAGGGAGAATTTTTCAGGATGGCGGGGTTGTTTATCCTTATAAAATTGCCTGATCATGCTGAAATCTTCATCATAATTTCCCGAAGGCATAAAAGAAGGGCCAAACCCCCCTTCTTTGGTTTTGTAATCCAGGAATCCCATAACTACCGGAACATTTGAGTTCTCGGCAATAAAATAAAACCCGCGTTTCCAATTCCGGTTCAGTTTTCTGGTGCCCTCAGGAGTAATGGTAAGAATCATCTTTTCTTTCCTTTGAAATACCTCGGTCAACTGATGAACAATATTGGAGCTGTGCCCCCTGTCGACCGGGATGCCCCCCATGGCACGCAGAATTCTGCCGGTAAACCAGTTGAAGGCTTCCTTTTTAATCAGAAAATAAGACTTATGACCAAGGCTTGTATAACCCAGCCAGCCGTAAAAGAAATCTATATTTGCCGTATGCGGCGCCATCATAACCACACACTTTCCGGCGCCTTCGGGAATATTCCCCACAATGCGCCAGCCAAGGATTTTCAAAAGGAATGATGCAATGTATTTTTTTATCATATCCGGTAAGGAGGGGCACCCTGCCAGCCAATGAAATTCTCCCGGCTGCCGCACACCTCTGCTGCAAAGATAATCGCCCTCCCGATTGCTTCATCCCAAAAAACTTTATCGGGCAAAATATTTCCATGATGATGGATTACAGATGCCAATCCTGCATTGAAGCTATCCCCCGCACCAACAGTGCTGACAACGGGCACAACCGGAACATGATAATGTTTTGTAAACCAAGGCGTAAACAAATCCACGCCTTCCCGGTTCCGTGTATAAACCAGCAGCTTGCATCCTGATTCCCTAACAAAATCATAGGCTTGCAGACCATTCTCCGCACCTGCAATCAGGTACATATCTTCATGTGAGGCACGCACAAGGTCTGCCATCGAAATATTTCTAATAATGGCTGAGATGGTTTCAGGCAGGCTATCAAGGTGTGGCTTCCTGAAATTTGGATCGTATAAGACATGGGCACCTGAATCAACCGCCCTGCGGACAAACCTTTCGATATTGCCCTGATTTCTGTCTGATATGGAATAATAGGAACCAAAAATCAGCAAATCAGCCGGGTAGAAATCAGGCAATCTGAACTCAGGGGCGACAGTTGGCAACTGATGATAAAACTGATAGTCAGCATCACCGCGATCGTCGAGAAAAGCCAGTGCCAGCGTGCTCTTCCCTTCATACTCTATTAAGTAGTTTGTACTTACACAGTTTTCCGAAAGAAAATGATGGATCAGGTCCCCGATCCGGTCATTTCCCGTTTCTGAGACAAACGCAACAGGCTCACCATATCTGCCAAGTGATACAGCGGAATTGAGCATACTGCCGCCCGGGCAGGACCATTCCGGTTGTCCGTTTTTGAATAAGATATCAAGCAGGCATTCACCAATTGTGAAAATCATAGATTTTACCTGACCATAACCACTTTCACAGTGTTCCCTGAAGTGTATCCGTTTCTGTCACGGATCATAAGACGGCAGAGGTAAAGACCGGCCCTGGCAGGACTTCCGTCGTTGTTACGGCCATCCCAGTGGATATTGCCGGCTGTATACCCTTCCGATATCACCCGTTCGGGTCCGATTGTCCTCACAAGCATCCCGGACGAAGAATAGACATTCAGTTCCACATCAAACTTGCCATCAAACTGATTATGACCAAACCGGAACCATACATCAGCACCCGAAGGATTCGGATAAGCCACCACCTCATCAACCGCAAGAATTATCTTACGTTTAACCGTAAAATTAATGCTTGTCTGGCCTGAGTTATTGAATACATCCCAGGCTTTCAGGGTTAGGGTATGATCGCCATCCGGCAGGTTAAAATACTGGTAATTAATAACCCCGCTCTGATAGCTGTCAAGATCAGATACGTAATAGTCGTTCAGTACAATGCCATCGTAGCTGTCACCGTCGATGGTAGCAACAATATCATGCCCGATTCCGTTACCAACCGTATTTATCCCGCTCTCATCAAACAGATAAGCAATCAATTTGGGGTTTTCGCTTGTAATGCCACCGTTAATAAAATTGGTATCATTCAGGAAAAGCCGGATTTCCGGACCAGTAAGATCTGTCTGCTGTTGGGCAACCGATCCGCCGATTTTAAAATCAGCAGAATACCCATGCGCATCCTCAAACCCGTTTGTCGCATAGTAGCTTATTTTGCCATTGCCGATGGAATAATCAATATCCCTGGGCACCGGGAAAGTAAATGTAAACCTCCCATCTTTGACTGTTGCTTTCCCTTGATATACAATATTTTTCTGAACCTTGAACTCGACAACAAAACTTTCGGGATGCTGTCCGAGGGTTTTAACTTTTGATGGTTTGTCAAAAACTTTCACATATAAAACCCCGGTAAAGCCATCCATTAATGTTCCGTCAACACGCCTTACTTCCCCCGAAACTGTTACAAGGCTGTTTGCAAACAGGGTATCGGCAGGCTTTCCGGTAACAGCATCGGTGATTGAGGTTGTATAAACCCTGTGTTGGGGGATGGGCAGGCGCATGGAAGGATCACCAAATAAAGTCAGATGTCGTGTGTTCGGAGAGTTTCCGTTGGTATTTTTGGTGTACTTCAATACATCTCCAAGGCGGGGGATTTCATGGCTGCTTGCATCAAACAAGGTATCGGCAAAACTAAGATTAAGATTCGAATTACTTGAAGCAAAAGCCAGGCGGGTAGTAGTAATCATCGACATTGCCCCTCCTTCCGGATTAAGGAATACCAGTTCACCGGCCGAGGTATGAAGGGGATTGTCAAACCTCGAGAACTCACAGGTTGCCGTAAAGAACATTCCCATCCTTTCATAATTGGTCCAGGCATTGATGTCGGAAATTTCAAGTACTCTTTCATCAGCCCAACCAACCTCACCGCCATGACCGACATAATTCACCAGCAGCGCACCTTTTTCTACGCGGCCCACAATCTCGCGATTTACATCCGGATATCGGCCTCCTCCGGGCGTCGATTGCTTTTTATACGCATCAAAATAAATTTTATCGATGTTATAAACCGGATCCAGGGTATCAATGCTGTTAATCAGCTTTTCGGCCTGGTTCAGGTGGGTATTCCAGTTCTCATCATCAGCAGGCACTACAATTACATTGCGCCAATCGCCATGCGTGGAAGCCGGATTTCCAAGATAATGCAGTATTTTGTCCGTGACTACCTTTGACTGTTCAGCATTTCTGACCGGAAGCCGCCCGACCCCGATATCCAGCAGCCCTGCCGCATTGAGCGCGCCTTCGCCATCGTCCAGCAAACCAAAATAATCATCTGTGAGGAAGGAGTTTACCTGATGAACGGAGTTTTCGCTCTGGTAGGTGGGAACAAATATGGAATTCCCGGCAACCCTGTTCTTCACATCGTAGGATGCGTTACCAAAAAGCATCAGATATTTGGGGAATCCGGCTTCTCTGCCCCGATCATAAAGCATCTTCATAAAGTCACGGATTGCAGTAATGTCCTGTATTCCGGAAGAGAACTCATTGTATATTTCGGGGAGGGGCACAACGATGGCCGAGATCTCACCCTTATTATTATGCGCCGCCGCCAAACGCGCGGCATCAGCATTAAAATCAGGATGTGCTACAATAATCAGATCGTAATTTCCGGTTGAATGCAGATTCTGGTTTTTTACTTTCTCTCCAAGCTTTACCTGCCTGAAACCCGAATTGTCATGCGCAATCATTTCAACCAGCCTTTCAGTACTTCTCTTAAAAGTATATTGATTACCAACCCTTAAAGGTTGAATGAATTTGACATCAGCCGGATCGGTAACATCCCAGATCTCAAGCCCTTCAACTGCGCTATCGAGTGTAAAGGAAGTAATCCTTCCTGCGGAAACCGTTTTCGGGTCCCTGAAGGCAAGCTGCCCTCCCTGAAACTTCAGCCGGCAGCGGACATTCAGTGAAACAAAATCTATGTAACCCAAATCGGTGCTGCTCACCGGGTTAAATCTGACCTGCACATCGAGTTTACTGCTTCCCGGCACAAATGAAGCTGTTGTAGTAACTTCTCTAACATAGTCCCAATCAGAAACAATTTTTGACAATGAACTGCTTGCTACCTGCTCGCCATTAACCAGGATGTTGAAAGAAATCTGCCCTGCCAATGACCTGCCTGCCAATCCATAACGAACAAGGGCTGTTTCATTTGCTACCGGCTCAGTAAACTGAAAAGAAGGGATAGTAAACGTTCTGGTATAGAAATCCAGTTTTTCACCGAACCATTTTCTTCCGCTCTTGATCAGGCTTACGTTATCATTCTCATGAACCCTGTAATCCATAAATTCTGAAGAATAAAAATTCGGCTCTCCCTCCGGCTCTGCACCGTCAATAATCCTTTTGCCGGCAACCGGACCGATTGTAACAAAATAGCAGGCTTCATCCGCATATGGATGTTTGAGATGCTCCATTCGTGCTGAAAACGGATTCATATTCCACGCCAGCGTGCCCTGACCATAAAAAAGAACATAATCACCCTGTGCAAAAACACCGGGGCTAGCCGTTACCACTTTTATGGCATTCTCAGCCAGATCATCAATCCTGTTGCTACCGGCCCCCTCAGGAAGCATGCGGCCGCCATTCCCGAAAATGCGGATCATATCAGGATTTAAACCGTTTACATTGATTCCCAGACTCTTCAGATCATTATATGTTAAACGGTATATCCCGGTTTCATTAATGTATATCTTATACCAGTCACCCGAAGCCAGCACGGAATTCAATGCATAGCTACGTTCATTTTTTGCAGATGCTGCTTCCGGGGCAGTGAGAATATCAAGCCGGAATTCCGACAATTTCATGGTTTGCCCCGAAGCCGGCTCAAAAGTAAAAGGCACCATGGTAACCATGGCCCAGGGCCTGCCGTTTTCGAACATCACCTCTACCTTAGGTGTCAGTTGCTTTGGCAGCTCTTCTCCTGCCAACAGAATCCTGTCAGCATCCGTAAGCGGAACAAGCTTCTCACCCGATAGCTCAACCCCTTCCAAACGATGCCCTTCAGGCAGCCGGAATCGCTCAACAAATGCGGGCACATTGCTTTCGGGCAAAAAAGGGAACTGTGCGCCTTTAAATGAAGGCGCAGATACGGAGGAATCAGTACCCCGCACGAGGGTTGCCGGGCGCCCCCATTCAAGAGATTTTAATACAGAAACCTGTCCTGTTACACTCAAAGAAAATGCAGCGAAACAAAAAGCAAGAAAAGGCGATTTTATTTTCATTTTGTGGTCAATATTATATTCTGTCAATCATCTGACAATTGCAATTTTAACAGATTTTGAAGCCTGAAGTCCGGTTGAACTTTTTACCTGCAAGCGTCCTAAATAAAAACCAGGGTTTAGCTGCCGGCCCTGATTATTGCGTCCATCCCATTCAAAAGCCGCAGTCCGGAAACCATCCGCGAAAACCGTCCGGTTCAGCACAGCCACAGAAGCGCCCGACAATGAAAAGATGCTCAGGGTCAATTCCAGATTCTGACCAGACTGATTGTGGTCAAACTCAAACCTGGTAAAGTCACTCATAGGATTGGGATAAGCATCGAAGCTTCCGATCACCATCTCGCCGGATGAAACAACATAAAAGGTAATGCTGGCATCTGCAGAATTATTGTTAACATCCCAGGCTTTCAACCTGAGGGTATGCAAGCCCGGCGAAAGATTTCTAAACGGAAATACAACCTTTCCGCTCTGATAAGTATTCAGATCCGATTGATAATACTCATTCAGAATATACGGACTATCTGTTTTGCCGTCAAGGATTGCAACAATATCATGGCCTATACCGTTGCCAATGGTGTTGATTCCGCTGACATCCCTTAGCATGGCAAGCATTACCGGATTTTCATCGGTAAATCCACCCGGCCTGAAATCAGTGTTGTTTATAAAGATCGAAATCTCCGGCCCATCATAATCATCAAGGTTCTTGTTGCTGATCCCCCCAATCACAATGTCATTGTAGTACCCGGCAGCATCCTGCTCTCCGTTGGTCGCATAATAACTGATTTTGCCCTGGCCGAACTGATACCCGATGTCACGTGGGACAATGAAAGTAAAGCTGAAACGGCCATCCTCGACAATCACATTCCCTTTGTATATTATATTTCTCCTCACAGTAAACGACATTGAAGTTGCCCCGTCACTGCCAAAAGTATTAATCTGGCTTTCCTTATCAAATACAATTGCTGTGACAATGCCATTAAACCCGGTAAGAATATTCCTGTTATTATCGGCAACAATTCCGCTGATGGTAATTTCGCCGAGCGCCCTGAGCGTATCCGCATCACCGCTAACAGACCGTCCATTGATTTCAGTTGTATAAACATTATATTCAGGGTATGCCATTTTCATGGCAGGATCGCCCAGCAGCACAAACTTCTTGCTGTTCGGATCTGACCCTGTCACCCTCTTTGATATTCTGATGAGATCCCCGAGAAATGGCATACCATTGCCATCCGGCTTCAGGGCAATGTTGTAGAAATTGCGTGCAAGATTGAAATTGGGGGTACCAAAAGTGGGCCTTGCCGTAGTAAACAATGCTATTCCGCCGCCACGGGGATTCAGAAACACCAGCTCCCCGCCTGATCGCCTGATCGGATCATCATACCGGCTGAATTCACAGGTTGCTGTCATAAAAACCGGCATACGGTCATAATTGGTCCAACTGTTGATATCGGAAATTTCCAGAATCCGTTCGTGCGTCCACCCTGTTTCTCCGCCATGTCCGGTGTAATTAACAATCAGCGCGCCCTTGCCCATCCGCTGGTTGATTGCCGCGGTTGCATCCGGGGCCCGCTGCCCGCCGGGAGTTGAAATCTGGGGATAAGCATCCAGAAATATTTTATCAATATTATAATTCCTGTAAGTTGTGTCAATCATGGTTGCAATCTGGTCAGCCTGCCGCATATGCTCGTTACCATCGCCGTCGTCGGCAACAAATGCAATCACATTCCGCCAGTCGCCATGTACCGATTCGGCAGCGGTTGCATAGTGTATAATTTTATCCACCGCCATCCGGGCTTCTTCAGGTGTTGCAACCACCAGCCGGCCAACACCGATATCCATGATGTCGGTAGAAAAACCGCCCTCATTATCGTCAATACATCCGAAAAAATCGTCGGTGGCATAGGAAGTAACGGGATGAAGCGACTCAGGGGATTGAAATGTGGGGATAAAATTGGTATTGCCTGTCAATCTGTCCTTATAGTCGTATGATGCATCACCGAAAAGCAGCATAAAGCGTGGCCTGATTCCTTCACCGCCGCGATGCCATAGCATCTTCATGAAATCGCGGATGGCACTGATATCCTGTGCACCCGAAGAGAACTCATTGTAAATTGCCTGTGGCTGAACAACAATAACGCTTAAATCATTGTGTTGGCTATGAAAAGTGGCAAGGCGCGCTGCTTCGTCCGCAAACAGCGGATGAGTGAGAATTACCATATCGGCAGATGCCATTGAATGCAAATCCTGATTGACAACCCGTTCAATAAAACCAGGTTTCATAAAAGAAGACGCATCACTCAGGATGTACTCCCTCAGTGTATCGGCCAGCGCCCTGAAAGTAAGGGTGCCTGAAGAAACCGAAGGCTGGATGAAACCGGGATTTAACGGATCGGTAACATCCCATAACCTGTCAGGTGATACGGCAGCCGCTATACGGTATTCAACCACATCCTGCAGCCCGGTTTTTCTGAAAGCAAGCTGGCCACCATCGAAATTTAATCGCGCCACTGCATTGATTTCAACAAAGTTAAGCCATCCGGTAGCACTGTTAACCGGTTTATTATAACTGATTTTGAGACCATTGAAACTCCCGCTGTGTTGTATTTCAAAGGTCTCAGTTGACATCCGGGCATAGTTGGTATTGAAATCCGTGATAATCGAAGGAATGAACAGGTTAAATGTCTTTCCTGATGCTGTTAACGTAAAGGAGCTCGGGGATGTTGAACGTGCCGCTGCACTCAACCTGACCTGAAGCGGCCTGGATGCTTCAGGTACAAAGGATTTAAACGTGTAGTCACGAGAAGAAATCAGATCGAAAATATCACCGAACCACTCCTTACCCGATTTGATGAGGTTTACCTCGTCAGGGTGATATACATCATAAAAATCAAAGGAGCTTACGACGGTGGGCACTCCCGACTGAGGCTGCGGAAATTCAGGAATTCGCCTGCCGGGGGTAGAGCCTGTCGTAATAAAATAATAAGATTCATCTGAATAAAGATGGGGCTTATGTTCAAACAGCCCGGATTGCATATTATACTTCCATGCCAGGGGACCCTGTCCATAAAAAAGAATATAATCGCCCGGATCAAATTTGCCATCTCCGCCATCAATCACCATGACCGGCACCTCCGGCAGATCATCATATCGTGATGCACCTGCCCTTTCAGGCAGCATACCTCCTCCGTACCCATGAACCCTGATGCCCGATGAAGGAAGACCATTCACCACCAGACCCACAGCAGATAGATCACTATACGTAAGCTGTTGAATACCTGTCTGTTTCACAGCAATCCTGTACCAATCTCCCTTAGAAAGCACAGAAGAAACAGCATAGTGCCTGGATTCCGTTTCGCTTCTCGCATTGCCTCCTTCAACTTTCAGATCAAAAGCTATCAGCTTTTCAACTACTCCGGTCATCTTGTTCCTTCTGAGCGGAATTAAATTTATCAAGAGCCTGCCTTCACCCCGGTCGTATACTATACTGGCATTATAATCAGGTTCACCTGACCAGTTAGCTGAATCCGACTGATTAAAAGCTTTTTTTTCAGCCACCGTCAGCTCAGCATATTGCATGGCAGTAAATTTCAGTTCAGGAAGATCATTGAAATAACCTTCAGCATAAAAGCTGAAGACGGGCAAGCCGGATTCTTCAGTGTTGTAGCAGGATTCGCATTGCAGCCAGGAGCGTTCAGTATTGTAATCTGCTGAAAATCCGGAGTAGGGCTTAGTCCACTTCACGAAATACTGCGCAGATAAATTCCCCTTAGAGAAAATCAGGTACAGTGTCAGAATTAAACTGAAAACTAAACGAAATGGATTCATAGGCAATGGTTCGGTTTAACGCCGGAAACAGAGACACAAAATTAAATTAATCATGCGGAGATATCCGTATTAACACGTAATTTAAACATAGGGCAACAGAAATAGGTTCATCTGTTCGTATATTTGTAATGGAAAACTGATATGCATGATACACCGCTGGGATAATAACGGATTCAGGAATCCGTTATTGCAGGGTCTGTCTGAATTTTGCATTTTTTTAAACAAGAGGCCGTCATTATTAAAATTATTCGTAATATTGGCTGCCGAAATTCATTACGACATGAGAATTAAGCTAAGCCTGATTTTACTGCTTATTACAGCCGGTTTCTCAGGTATTTCGCAGGATGCCTCTTTTTCGCAATACTATGGTAATCCGTTGTACCTGAACCCTGCTCTTGCCGGTTCGAAAATCTGCCCGAGGCTAACCCTCAATTACAGGAACCAATGGCCGGGTATACCTGCCACGTTTGTAACTTATGCTGCCTCATATGATCAGTTTATCGACGTAGTTTCAGGTGGTATCGGGCTCATGGTTATTTCTGAAGATATGGCAGGCGGGGCAATGAAAATGACCTCCGCAAGCGGGATGTATTCATTCAGAATGAATATTTCGAAAAACCTGACATTAAATGCAGGCTTCCAGGGGACATATATTCAGAATAAACTTGACTGGGATAAATTTATATTTGAGGACCAGCTGCTTGTTGGTGACATCAACAACCTTCCTCCTACCCAGGAAAGCCCCCCCGACCGCCTGAGTATCGGCATGGTAGACTTTTCTGCCGGCATGCTTTTCGGCTACAGGGAGCGGTTATACGGAGGCTTTGCCGCACACCATCTGAATCAGCCCGACAACTCTTTTTACAGCAACGGTGACAGTAAACTGCCTATGAAACTCACCGCCCATGCCGGCGCATTGATAGATATGCGGCAGGGCCTCAGCGGTGGTGAAGTGGAGGATCTCAGCATTTCACCAAATATCATGTATCAGCAACAAGGCAAGTTCCATCAGCTGAATGTAGGGCTTTATCTGAATGTTTATCCCTTTGTACTTGGCGGCTGGTTCAGACATAACTTTGAAAACCCTGATGCTGTAATTGCATTGGTTGGTTTCCAGCATGCAAAATTCAAGGTCGGATATAGTTACGATTACACTGTTTCACGATTAACCAATGCAACCGGCGGCGCTCATGAGGTTTCATTTGCATGGCAATTCGACTGCGGGCAGAAAACTTTCAAGCACAAGGCAATAAAATGTCCAAGATTTTAGTTAATAACAATCAAAAACAATAATTTCCGGAAATGATCAGCTACAGAAACATCTATCTGAAGATCTTCTTCTTTGCAACAGTAACCTTTCTAGCATCTTCATGTGCTAAGGAATCCTCACGAACTACCGGATGGGAATACAACAACTCGAAAAACGGCGGATTTCAGGTTAATACCAAATACGGAGAACAGCCGGTTGGCCCGGGCCTCAAACTGGTTGAAGGCGGCACATTCACCATGGGCCGTACCAGCGACAATCCGATGTATGACTGGGACAATATCCCCAGAAGGGTTACCGTACCTTCATTCTACATTGATGAAACAGAGGTTGCCAATGTTGATTATGTAGAATATCTTTATTGGTTAAGCCGTGTATTCGGAACCGATTATCCGGAGGTTTACCGCAAAGCACTGCCCGACACACTCGTTTGGCGGGAAAAACTGGCATATAATGAGCCCCTGGTTGAAACTTATTTCCGCCATCCCGCTTACAGAAATTACCCAGTTGTTGGAGTCAGTTGGGTTCAGGCAAATGAATATTGCCTCTGGAGGACCGACCGCGTGAATGAAATGCTGCTTATCCGTGAAGGAATTCTGGATTTTGACCCGGATCAGCGCAATGAAAACAACTTTAATACAGAAGCCTATCTTGCCGGCCAGTATGAAGGACTAGTCAACAAGCCCTTGAAAGATCTGAATCCCAGCGGAACAGGCGAACGCCGTGCCAGGCTTGAAGATGGTATTATGGTTCCGAAATACAGACTGCCAACTGAAGCCGAATGGGAATTTGCCGCTTTGGGCCTTGTTGGTAACACCGTTTACGAACGCGTAGTTGAACGCAGGGTTTATCCATGGAATGGCACCATCGTTCGTTCGGATCAGAAAAAATATTATGGACAGTTCCTTGCCAACTTTAAAAGAGGACGTGGCGACTACATGGGCGTAGCCGGAAGCCTGAACGACGGAGCTGACCTTCCTGCCGAAGTCGCTTCATACTGGCCGAATGACTATGGTTTGTACAATATGGCCGGTAATGTTGCCGAATGGGTGCTTGATGTTTATCGCCCGCTTACTTTCGAAGATATGGCCGATTATGCCCCTTACCGAGGGAATGTTTTTACAACCAAAGTAACGGATGAAGAAGGATTCCTTGCACCGAAAGACAGCCTTGGCCGGATAAAGTACCGGGAGGTGACCACTGAGGAAAGCAAAGACCGTTTCAACTACAGAAGTGCCAACCAGATCAACTATCTTGACGGAGATTATCAGTCAACCATCAATCCTGACTGGTCAACCATTCCCGCAGACAGTGTGAATACCACCAATATGATGTATGAATTTGCCAAAACATCACTTGTGTCCGACAAATCGAGGGTTTATAAGGGAGGATCATGGAGAGACCCGGCTTATTATCTAAGCCCTGCTACCCGCCGTTACCTGGATCAGAATCTTTCTACCAATTATATCGGATTCCGTTGCGCCATGGGTAAAGTCGGAGGTGCTTATTCCACAAGCAAAAGAAAATAATTCACCATATAATTTATAAAAGTCCATTTGCCCGGCAAATGGACTTTTTTTATTGCTGAAATCCCAAATGCCGGTCATATTTCTTACTTTCGGCAATCAAATTATGTAACACCGGCCTGATTAAAAAAAATGAATATGCGAGCATCCGGTCCTGACGAAATCTATCGTTATTTTAAACAGCACCCCTACATCAGTCTTGATTCCCGGAAAACACAGCCCGGGAGCCTGTTCTTTGCACTGAGAGGCGAAAACTTCAACGGCAATCAGTATGCAAAACAAGCGCTTGAGCTTGGAGCTGCCTATGCAGTAATAGATGATCCGGAATACTATGCCGGAGAAAGGACCCTGCTGACCAACGATGTTTTAACTGCGCTGCAGCAGCTCGCGGCAGACTACCGCAACAGCCTGAATATACCTGTAATCGGTATAACCGGGACCAATGGCAAAACCACCACCAAGGAACTAATATTTACCGCACTTTCATCCAAATTTAAAACCTATGCCACTTCCGGCAATTTCAACAATCATATCGGAGTTCCTGTAACCCTGCTGAATATCAAGCCGGATACCGAGATTGCCATTATTGAGATGGGCGCCAATCATACCGGGGAAATTGCAGCACTCTGCAAAATTGCCAGACCAACCCACGGTCTTATCACCAATATCGGCAAAGCCCATCTTGAAGGCTTTGGCAGCCCTGAAGGCGTGATAAGGGCAAAGAAAGAGCTTTATGAACATTTAAGTGCGAACGGGGGTACTGCCTTTGTAAATGAGAACGACATACTGCTGATGGATTTATCAGCGAATCTGCCCCGCATCACATACGGGAATAGCGGGAACGAACAATATTCCGGCGTATTAATTGAAGCAGATCCATTTTTAACGGTAGAACTGCTTAAACCTCTTCCTTTACTGGTACAAACCAGGCTATGCGGCGGTTATAATTACTCAAATGTGATGGCCGCGCTCAGTATTGCCGGTCACTTCAGGGTAAACCTGAACGAAGCTGCCACAGCAATAGAAGCTTACGAACCTAAAATGAACCGCTCACAAGTTGTTCATACCGAAAAAAATATCATTGTGCTTGATGCCTATAATGCCAATCCATCCAGCATGACTGCAGCCATCACCAACTTTTCAGCTAAAAACCCTGAGAATAAAATACTGGTGCTTGGCGATATGTTTGAGCTTGGAACTGCTTCGGAACAAGAACATTACAGCATTCTGGAACTCGCCATTTCCTGCGGTTTTCGCCGGATTATCACAGCCGGGCCTGAGTTCCGCAAAGTCTCTGAATATGCTGATGGCGTTCTGGCATTCCCTTCAGTAGAAGACCTCAGAATATACCTGCTAAGCAATCCCTTATCCGGTGAAAACATCCTGATCAAGGGATCACGGGGTATGAAACTTGAAACCATTACTGATGCACTCTGAAAGAGAAGAGACGGTTCAGGCCATCGGCCTTATGTCAGGAACTTCACTTGACGGCCTGGATATTGCCTGCTGCACATTCAGTTTTTCAAGTGATAAAATCAGTTTTTCGATTGATTGTGCCGAAACCGTCCCTTATCAACCTGCAATGATATCAAAACTCAGGCAGTCGGAAAATACCGGTACGCTTGAATTCTTCAGAATCCACAATGCTTATGGCAGGTGGGCCGGCGAAGTTGTGCGTGATTTTATCGGAAGATATCACCTGAATCCCCTGCTGATTGCCAGTCATGGCCATACGGTTTTCCACAGGCCGGAAGAAGGCTTTACCGTTCAGGCAGGCAGCGGAGCACAGATTGCCGCCATCACAGGAATCAGAACAGTTTGTGATTTCCGTTCCATTGACGTCGCACTCGGAGGACAGGGCGCACCGCTTGTCCCTATTGGCGATCGCCTGCTCTTCGGCAACTATCAGGCATGCATTAATATCGGAGGTTTCTCAAATATTTCTATCGAATCAGGTGGCAGCAGAGTTGCCTGGGATATTTGCCCGGCTAACTATGTATTGAACCACTATGCAGGTATATTGGGGCTGAAATATGATGACTCCGGCAAAATCGCCCGAAGCGGAACTTTTATACCGGAGCTCTTTCAACAACTTAACAAATTGGATTATTATTCGGCGAAACCGCCCAAATCACTTGGACGGGAATGGGTCGAAGCAAGCATTTATCCCCTGGCGGATAAGTTCCTTGACGACATACCCTGCATTCTTCATACCCTTACAGTGCATATCGCTGAACGAATCAGTTTGTCTCTTCCGGAAAAGACAGTGAATAAAGTCTTGTTCACCGGTGGCGGTGTGCATAACATATTCCTGGTTGAGTTGATCAGGAATATGTCTTCGTGCAGCATCGAAATCCCTGAGCCGGAAATAATTGACTATAAAGAAGCCTTGATATTTGCGCTGCTGGGAGTTCTCCGGCATAAAAACATCCCCAATTGCCTGGCTTCTGTGACAGGGGCTGTTTCCGACAGCATCGGAGGAGCTATCTATGACTTCTGAAATTACCGGGTAACAAATAATCCCGGATTAACCGATAGAAAGCCAGACAGGGCTTAACTATTGATTTTATAAGGCTAATCCTGATTTTGTATTTGTGTTGTTCAATTTTTTATTGTACTGATCAAAAACACCTAATGTAAATGTATTGTCAAATGCTTTAGCCGGGAAAAGTTCAGCCAGGATATTTTTACCTGATTTATAATTATGAACAATCGCTCATAATTATGTAATTTTGCCAGAGGCATCAATCTACTGAATGGAACAGGAATGGCAACCTAAACCTTGTATTCCTGATTTATCTATTGAAATTTATTAACTTTGGTAAGGCAGATGCCCGGGTTCTTAATTTGAATTTCAGGTTCAAACATTGATCTGATTATAGTTATTTCCCGAATCAACTTCAATTGCCAAACATCAGATGGAAGTAAACAGTATCAGCATTTTTTCCGGGATCAGACTCAGAACATTAATGAGAAGTCTGATTGCGTTTTCCGCTTCATTCTTCATGTTAACCCAAGAACTTGCAGCGCAGCATCAGGACACCATTTTACAATTACCGGTGTTTGAGCTTACTGACACATCTGTCCACCGCAGGATGCCTGTTTCAATTATAAAAGCAGGTTCACTTGAACAACAAAGGGAAGCGGATCTGGGGGAAATTCTCAGGAAGCAAACGAATGTGAGCGGAATCCGGCGCGGAGGGTATGCCATAGATCCGGTGGTCAGGGGATTCAGGTATTCACAGATCAGTATATTTCTGGATGAAGGGATTCATGTAGAAGGCGGATGTCCCAATCGTATGGACCCTGTGCTTTCGCATATTGAGCCCGAACAGGTAAACAGTCTTGAGATTGTAAAAGGCCCTTATCTGCTGCAATACGGTCCGGCACCTTCCGCAAGTATTCATGTAAGAACAAGGCCTGATCAGTCAGCATTTAACAGGGGGTTTCATGCAACTTCCCAATCAGGTTATGATGCCGGACGGGGTGGTTTCAAACAGCACGTCAGCCTGCTTCATTCTGCTGAAAAAGCATTCCTGAGCTTTGGCGGTGGAATAAAAGAATATGACAATTATACCGACGGTAATGGAAAGGAGTGGAATTCCTCTTTTTCCAAAAAGGACATCTCCGCGGATGCAGGTTTTAAAACCGGGAGATCCGGTTTCCTGATTCTTTCATACAGGGGCTCATTTGGCAGAGATATACTTTTCCCGGCCCTCCCCATGGATGAAACGAAAGGCAATACCAACATATTTTCCGGCTATTTCGAGCGATATCATCCGGCAAACCCCGAAAAGCGACTGACCTTGTCGGCATACCATTCGAGGGTATATCACGTGATGGATAACAGTTTCAGACCACAGTACACCCGGGTAGTTCCTCCCTACAACGGCATTATGCAGGCAACTGCCATTGCGGAAGCTTCATCTTCCGGTGGCAGATTCTCTTTCTCTTACCCTTCCGGGAACCTGAGTATGCTTCACGGGATTGACACCAGAATAACAGCGAAGGATGGCACAAGAAATATGCGCATGATTATGACCATGGACGGACAGGAATATACCTCCGAAAAAAGCATTAATCTGTGGAGGGATGCGCTCATTATTAATACCGGCTTATTTACTTCAACAACCTGGAAAAAAAGAAAAACCGAAGCATCCCTGGGAGTCAGGGTTGATTTAAACCATGCAGAATCCGGGGATACACTTGTTGTAGAAAAGGAAGGGAAAACCTGGTATAAAAGTGCCCCGGTCAATCAGGTAATGTTCAGCATATCAGGAAATTTAACTTACAGGATATCAAGGAAAACAACAATCGGGCTGGGTCTGGCAAGAAGCCAGCGAGCCGGAGATATGCAGGAGAGATATATAAAATTTCTTGCTACCGGTTACGACCGTTACGACTACCTCGGCAATCCTCAGCTGAAGCCCGAGACCAATCATCAGGCTGACCTGATGCTGACCTTCAGGCCCGGGAAAGCAGAACTCCTTCTTAATGTATTTATTTCAAAAATCAACAATTACATCACAGGTGTACTGGTCCCGCCAAATGTTGCGCGGCCGCTGAGTCAGGGAGCCCCGGGTGTAAAACAGTTTAACAACATTGATGCAGCTGTTTTTACAGGGTTTGAAACAACCCTTTCCTGGATACCTTTCAAAAACTCAAACGTTGGCATATCGGCAGCATATACCTATGCATACTTCATGGAAGCCGAAAGAATTATATTGGAAAACAACCAGCTTGCAGGAACAGAGATTATTAAAAATGATCCGGTACCGGAAATCCCTGCCCTGGATGCCTCAATGACATTCTCTTACAAATTCCGGAAACCCCTTTTAAGTCCCCAACTGATCATCAGGGCCGTTGCTGCGCAAAACCATGTATCCTTGTCATATTACGAGGAAAAGTCGCCGGGGTATGTGATTACCGATCTGGTAATAAGTTATTATCCGCACAAATCAGTCTCACTGGCAGCCGGTATAAGTAATCTCTTAAATACCGCATACTACGACCACCTTAACCGCAGATTGCTCGGAAGCAATGAGAAATTGTATGAACCGGGCAGGTCTTTTTACATTAATATCAAATTCAAACTTTAACCAAATCAGGTGATTATGCGAACCTACTTTGGAATACTCGTTTTACTACTGGTCTTTTCGTTGACCGCTTGCACCGAAAAAGAGTCACCGGCACCTGAAAACGGATTAAAAATTATTTTCAGTCATCTGGCAGAAGATGAGCCGCTGATTACCAACCAGATGATTTACGAAAACGCAGCCGGAAACCCCTATGAAGTGACCGAAATCATGTATTTCATTTCAGATCTGACGCTCTACCACAACGACGGCAGGATCATAAAACCATCAGAATGGGAGGGTATTCATTATACCGATACTAACATCCCTTCAACCCTTGAGTGGATTGCCGGAAAAAACATACCATCAGGGTTGTACGATAGTCTGACATTTACATTTGGCTTGTGCGAAGAACAGAATCAATCCTTCATGTTTGTTAACCCGCCGGAAGTAAATATGGCATGGCCTGAAGTGCTGGGAGGCGGATACCATTATCTTATGCTGAACGGTTGGTGGACAGATCTTCAGGGAGTCAGAAGGCCCTTCAATTTTCACCTCGGCATCGGGCAAATATATGAGAATAACTCCGGACAGGTGAGTGACATTACCGGTTTTGTTCATAATCATTTTACGGTAAACCCAACCGGGGGACCGTTCTCCATAGCTAATGAAGGCATTACTGAATTGACCCTGACCATGCATATTAAAAGCTGGTTTGAGACACCATTCATATACGATCACAACCAATGGGGTGGCGCAATCATGCAGATCCAGGAAGCAATGTACATTGGCAGTATGAACGGAAGAGATGCATTTTCCATAAAACAATAACAGCAGCACAATGTTGCACTGCTGTTAATCATGAATACTGTTTTTACTTAGTTATAGAACGGGCAATTCCGCCCCCCGCGCATACCCGGGCCCCGACGGCCTGGCTTTATAAAGTCATCATTCCATCCTCTTCCATAGCCTCGACCGCAATTGTTCTCGTACCAGGTATTCTGTTCATCATTCAGCAATGCCTTGATGCTCCGGCGGTGAGCTTCCCTTTCCTTCATGATGTCGCCCCGAAGTTTGGATATCTCGTCAATAGCCTTATCTATGGCCCTTTCATCTTGTTTTTCAGCCAGCTGAAGTGAACGAAGCCTGGCCTGCTTCTCTCCTATTTCTGCACGCAACAATTCCGCTTTGCGAAAATGAGCAGTTCTTAACTTGTCAATGCTGGTTTTCTGCTCATCAGAAAGACCAGGAATGTCATCAGCCCAATATCCCCTTGCAGGACGTTGCATTGCCTGACCTTCGCCCGGGCCAAATCCGCCCCTGTAACCACGACCGGGCCTCTGGGCTGAAAGGTCTGTCGTTGCAAAACTTACCATTGCCATTCCGGCAACCAGGGCAAGTAAATTCATCTTGTTGATTTTCATAACGTTAAAAAATTAAACTGTAATTGTATGACTGTTTCTTCAGTTTCCCCTTCCTCTGCGATGCCTGAACCCTTCTCCCCTGCCGGTTGCCGGCGCATCTCCTCTGAGTAACTCATGATAGAATGACACAAGTTTCCCGCGCTGCTCAGGTCGGGCAATATCCCACACATCACGCATATGCCTGACTGTTTGAAGCTTGATACCGGCATGAAGGTCTCCGATTAAAAAACAAAGCTGCTCTATCCGGAGGGAATCAGGGTGATCTTTCATCACTTCGGAAATCAACTCGCTGTTCAGGTCCTTTAACTCGGCAAATAAAGGGGCAACATTGTCGCGTTGCCTGAGCCTGGATTCATGAACCTGCCGGGCCTGTGCTTCATCAAATCCGGCCTCCCGTATTAGCATAGCCGGGCGGGGCCTTCTTCCCTCTCCCGCTGCCAGACTGCTGTCAGCAACCTGAACCCTTTCTGTTTCCGTTTGCTTAACCCTGAGGTAGACGGTGAATACGGCTGCAAGGTTAACCACGGTCAATATGATGATGATCAGCAGGATAATCCTGCCGCTCCTGCTCGTTATCATTTGTTCTCACTGTTATTGTTATCAAAGAAATATGATTCAAGGCGATCAACCGCCTCGTCCTGAAAGCTGATTTCCTGTGCGTAAGAATCCTGCGCACTGACGATTGCCCCATCGGGGATGGCGGGACCACTGAACAAATAAGTCAGCACCCTGCTGCCGATCCATATCCCAAGGAAAATTGCTGCAGCCAGTCCGGCTAATGACCTGCTCAATTGGTAAGTAATATCTGGAGACCATATTTGCTTCACCGGGCGAGCAACACCCGGTTTAATTCTTTCCATTACCTTATTGTGGAAGTCAGGATTCAGTTCAGTAATCCTGTCAGCGGCCAAAGCCTGAAAGGCAGATGAATACATCTCAGACATCCTGCGACAGGTAGTGCATTGCTGAAGGTGCCGGTTCAAATCCGGATTATCCTGCCGGATTCCTTTTGTGGCAGTGTAATCAAGAATTAATTTCTGAGCTTCGCGGCATTTCATCTGTTTGAACTTTTAAGTTTGACACAAATTGCGCTGATTACTTGCGCTGAACTATAAATCTCTATAATGCCTGAGTCTTTTCTGAAGATTAATTTTCGCTCTGTGAATCAATGATTCTACAGCCGACAAGCTGATTTGCATCACTTCAGCAATTTCAGCATACGGAAGTTCCTCAAATTTATTGAGTGTAAAAGCTACCCTTTGATTCTCCGGCAAATTATCAATAGCGGATTTCAGGGTCTGCCTTAATTCGTCCGATTCAAGCTTATTTTCCTCTGCAAAAGGCTCCCGGAATAAACTTCTAGTATCTCCGTCAAACAGTCCGAACACAGACCCGATTTCATATAATAATCTTTTTTTCTTATTGTTTCTGAGGTAGTTGAGCGATCTGTTAACTGCTATGCGGTAGAGCCATGTACTGATTTTTGAGTCTCCCCTGAATCGTTGTAAATTTCTGAAAGCCTCTACAAACACATCCTGAGCAACATCCTCAGCATCATGCGGATTATGCAGTAAGCCCAGGCACACATTGATGACCTGCAACTGATGTCTTTCAACCAGGAGCCGACCTGCGTCAGGGTCTCCGGCAGCAAGGCCTGAAATTAATTCACTATCGGTCATCTTTATAAATAATGCATATTTGGATAACGAAAGTTACATTATAATTTTGACAGATCTGAGTCAAAAAACTTTCGCTCCGGGACAAAGTTATTTCTATAACAGGTTCTACAGACCTGGAAAAATATAGTATCTGTAAATCAAAAAAACAAACCCTGCAAATAAAAGAAAACAAATGCGTAAGGAAGAAAGCGTCAGTAATTAATTATTAACTTTGCAATCCAGATTTTAAACAAAGGGGTATACAGATGAAACCCTGCATTAAAGCAATACATTTCCTCCTGTTATTTGCCACATTTCATCTGTCGTTACATGTGGCCTATCCTGCTTTGCCGGGAGATCACCTTTGTGACTCAAATCCTGTCTTCGGACAGAAAGCATTCGCCCTTCTTCCCATCTGTCCTGAAAACAGGGAAACAGGTTTTGAAAAACCCCCGCTCAGGCCGGAAACTTCAACCATCGCAGTTTTTCTCAGACCCGGGCATGATTTTCTCAGGCGTTTGAATTATTCGCCTGTAATCTTCCAGACTAAACTTACCATCCCTGGCTCGAAAGAGCTACTTGATCTTTTCTGTGTGTTGAGAATATAGAATCCATTTTTTAATGCCGGTTACCGGCGTCATACCAATTTTGAGAATTGGTTTTCAAAAGGATTCATCATTTAATTCACACGACTATGTCAACTGAAAGTTCAGAAAAATCCGGCATGTCAGGATTTAAACCGTTTCTTATTATTCTGGCCATCCTGATCGGGATATCGCTGCTGCTTAAAGTAGTAATATCAATGCTAATGTAAATATTGCCATTCCATTTTATAAGCAGGAGAAAACCAAAGCATTGTTTTCTCCTGCTTCATTTTTTGCAGATAAAATATTTGCAGGTTTTGTGAGTTAAATATTAACATCATGATGTTAATAGAATAAATCCTGATGTAAAAAACCTGCTCATTTTTAACATTAATTTTACCCTGATAAAAACTTAATCACAATGATTTCAGGAATTCTTCTACAAATCACTCAGCCCGCGGGCGTTCTTGCAGATACACTTACTACCGGAGCATTGCAAACCGCAACAACCGGAGAGATCAAACTTTCAATCTGGGAACTTTCCCTTAAGGGGGGGTGGATCATGTTGCCGCTCGCACTGATGTCTCTTTTTGCCATTTACATATTCATCGAGCGGTACATCATTATCAACCGGGCATCCCGCGAAGAGAACAATTTCATGAACAACATCCGGGATTTTATTCATAATGGCAGGATAGATTCAGCGCTTTCCCTTTGCAAAAACAACCATAGCCCGATTGCCAGAATGATAGAGAAGGGGATAATCAGAATCGGCAAACCACTGAACGATGTCAATGCTGCGATTGAAAATGTCGGCAAGCTTGAAGTCGCCAAACTTGAAAAAAACATAGCCGGACTGGCTACTGTAGCCGGAGCAGCTCCGATGATAGGATTTCTGGGCACTGTAATCGGTATGGTCAGGGCGTTTTACGATATGTCAATGGCCGGCAACAACATTGATATCGGTTTGCTTTCAGGTGGAATCTACCAGGCTATGATTACCACTGTTGCCGGCCTAATTGTTGGTATCATTGGTTATATCTGCTATAACATACTTGTAGCGAGGGTTGAAAAAGTTGTATTCATTCTCGAAGCAAGGGCTACCGAATTCATTGATCTGTTGCACGAACCGGCATCCTGAATCTCAGACTGATCATATCAAATTCTAAAACTGATTTTCATCGGAAAAATATGGCAATCAAATCCAGAAATAAAATAAGCGCGCAGTTTAGCACAGCATCCATGTCGGATCTGGTTTTCCTGTTGCTGATCTTTTTCATGCTTACGTCCACGCTGGTTAGCCCCAACGCCATCAAACTGTTGCTGCCTTCCAGTTCGAGCAAGACAATGGCCAAGCAGTCGCTTACGGTATATATTGACGCAACGAATAGCTATTTTATTGAAGAAACACCGGTAAACCCGGAGTTTCTGGTTGAAACAATCGGCAACAAACTTCAGGGGCAACAAGATGCCTCTGTCGTTCTCAGGGCTGATCAGAGTGTCCCGGTTCAGTATGTAGTAACTTTAATAGATGCTGTTAACCAGGTAAATGAACTGACCAATACCAGGCACAAAGTAATCCTCGCCACCAAGCCGGCCAAATGAGCCAGCTGATTGTGGCAGTATTTTTGTTACAAATTCCGGACAGACTGATTGTATGGACAGAGATAAAATAAAGGGCATTGCGGGAACGGTGATATTTCATGCGTTGTTGCTGGTCATGCTTATTTTTCTGGCATTGCGCACCCCCCTTCCGCTTCCTGAAGAGGCCGGAGTTGAAGTAAACCTGGGCTATTCCGACGAAGGCATGGGTGAAATACAGCCCCGTGAACTGGCCATGGGAGAAGCGATTCCAGCCCCTTCACAGCCTGCAGTGTCAAACGAGGATATTGTAACTGAAGATACGGAGGAAGTGCCTGCCATTCAACCGGTAAGCAAAGAAAAACCGGCCGAAGTTGTTAAGACCGAACCCAGACCGGCGGTTAAGCCTGAGCCTAAGCCCGAACCTCAACCGGTTGTCAATCAGAATGCAATGTTCAAAGGAATGAAGGGATCTTCAAGCCAGGGAGGCAATCAGGGCACAACCGGGAAACCGGGCGATCAGGGGAAACCCACCGGAGATCCGAACGCTCAGGGGTACGACGGAAGCGGTGGTGCCGGTGGTGGTGTTTCCTTCAGTCTTGAAGGACGTACCCGCCGACAGATACCACCACCACCCAATACTTTCCGTGACAGGGGAACGGTTGTGGTTACCATCTATGTAAACAGAGCCGGTGAAGTAACCCGTATCAGTGCGCCTGCCAGGGGCAGTACAACTTCAAATGCAGAGCTTATCCGCCTTGCAAAGGATGCAGCTATGAAAGCCCGTTTCAGCGCTAAAGAAGACGCTCCTGAAGAACAAATGGGAACGATTACATATATTTTCGAGTTGAATTAAAATTCATTCTGTATGAATTACCAGCAAACCCTGGATTACATGTTCAGCAGGTTGCCCATGTTTCAGCGTATCGGAGCAGCAGCATACAAGGCAAATCTGGATAACACCCTGGCCCTTTGCGAACTCACCGGGCATCCCTACCGGAAATTCAGGTCCGTTCATGTGGCCGGGACCAATGGCAAAGGGTCAGTTTCGCACATGCTCGCCTCCATTATGCAGGAAAATGGGCTGAAAACCGGTTTATTTACCTCTCCGCACCTGAAAGACTTCAGGGAAAGGATCAAAGTAGACGGGGCAATGGTTTCCCGGGATTTTGTAACCGGTTTCATCGAAAAGTACAAGCAGGATTTCGAAAAGATCAAGCCCTCATTCTTCGAAATGACCTTTATCATGGCCATGTGCTGGTTCGAAGAAATGGAGGTTGACATAGCCATCATTGAAACGGGGATGGGCGGCCGTCTGGATTCCACCAATGTGATTACCCCTTTGCTTTCAATAATTACCAACGTGGGGTATGATCACACCCAATTTCTGGGAAAGACACTGGAAGAAATCGCCGCTGAAAAGGCAGGAATCATTAAATCCGAAGTACCTGTGGTAATCGGGGAAACCCTGCCGGGATCTGCAGATGTGTTCCGGGAAACAGCAGCTAATAAAAATGCGCCCATTATTTTCGCGGATGAAGCTGTTAAGGTTGTAAAGGACGGCAGGCATCCGGTAGCAGGAGAAATGATGGTAACTGCTTTTCATTCGTTAAAGAAAAGTATTCTTAAATCTCCACTTACCGGGAATTACCAGTTAAAGAATATTGCAACCGTTATCGCAGCTGCCGATCTGCTTCAAACAACTTATGCATCTTTTGCCGACCTTACGGTTACCGCAGGTATTCACAAAACCATCCAGAACACGGGATTGGCCGGACGTTGGCAGGTACTTAAGGAAAAACCGCTTACCATTTGCGATATCGGGCATAATCCCGACGGAATCAGCCAAGTAGTGCACCAACTTAACAGCATGGAATTCAACCTGTTGCATTTTGTAATCGGGGTTGTCAACGATAAGGACATCACTAAAATGCTTTCACTCCTGCCTATGAATGCCCGGTACTATTTCTGTAAAGCTGATATTCCCAGGGGACTCGATGCAAATGAACTCCAGGCAAAGGCCCTTGAATTTGAGCTTTTTGGCGATAGTTATATGTCAGTAGCAGCTGCCTATCATGCTGCTGCTGGTGCAGCGGCTGATAATGATCTGGTTTTTATAGGTGGCAGTGCTTTTGTGGTTGCGGAAATTATCTGACATCAACCACCGGAAACAAGGTGTAAAACCATTACTTCATCCCCGTCTCTGACAACCGACTTGTCGAATTCATGACGCCTGACAAGTTCGCCGTTAATTTTCACCACCAACATTTTAAACGTAAAATTCTTTAACGCGAGCAGTTCCGTAATGCTCAAATGATCATTATCGAAAGTTTCAGACTTATTATTGAGAATGATTTTCATATTTTTCCCTTATACGTCAACAGGTTTAAATTCCTTAAGCAGGATTTTCAGCACTTCATTGGCCTGCATATTCGCAACGATACCTACCCTGGGGGCCAACACCGGCAGTGATTCCGATACTTCGGAAGATTCGTCCCCGCAAATAATCAGATTTTCTGAATATCTGCAATGCAAAAAATTTGTATTTCCCCACCCAGCCATACCAACACCAACGACAAGCGGCTTGTCCGGGATTTTTGTCAGAACGGTTTCAATGATCATATACTTCATCTCTGCTTTGTCAAAAGCTTCAACGATTACATCACATTTGGAATACAAATCCACAATATCAGAAGTACAAAGTTTAAGATCAAAAGCCTTAACGGAAACATCAGGATTGATTCTTTGAATATTTTCCCTCAGTGCATGTACTTTCAGCCGGCCGATCTGGTCATGGAAGTAATACTGCCGGTTCAGATTATGAATGGTTACAATGTCATAATCAGCTATAACAAGTCTGCCAACGCCGGCACGCGCCAAAGCGACAGCGCAATTCGATCCCAAGCCGCCACAGCCTGCAATTCCAACTGTATACTTTTTCAGATAAACACTGATCTCGGCAGCTCTTTCAAATGACATATTCAATCCGTTTTCAGTTATTGCTGTTCCCTCTGATGCAAAAATAGAAAAATATGTCTATGGATAACGCGCTGAAGAATGTCAATAAACACACTTTCATGAAAGCCGGAATTTATTATTTTAAATAACCCACCGGATATGAAAATGCAGTCATATCGCTAATTTTCAATGAATAAAGGTTGGGCGTTTACAAAACTTTGTACATTTGTGAACCGAATAACAGGAAACCCAAAATCAAAATATTTCTATGGACCTTACAGTTTTAAAAGACTCACTGCGATTGATCAAGGAGTACCGCTATTCATGGGCCCCGATTGAAAAAGGATACAACAACAGAACGGCTTATGTGAATGTTGGGACCCACACCATTCTTGAAAAGCCGGTTACCCCTCAGATGAAAGAAAAATTCATCGGTGGCAAAGGTTTTGGACTAAGGCTTTTGTGGGATGCTACTACACCCACAACCCGTTGGAACGATCCCGACAATGAGATCGTGATCGGCATGGGGCCAATCTGCGGAATTACGCAATATTCCGGAACCGGAAAGTCACTGGTGGTTACCATCTCACCTCAAACCGACATTGTAATTGACAGTAATGTTGGTGGTTACTTTGGCCCTTTTCTCAAATTCTGCGGTTTCGATGCTTTGGAGCTTCAGGGTAAAAGTGAAAAGGATCTGGTAATCCTGTTCGACGAAACCCGTGAAGTAATTGAGATCTATGAAACCATTGACCTCCCGGGCGACAGTCATCTGCTGGCTGAGAAACTCACCGAATTGTTTGCCGAGGATGAAAGCGGACGCAAAAATGTTTCTGTTGTTTCGGCAGGAACAGCGGCAGAGCATTCACTTATTGGCATGCTTAATTTCAGCTTCTTCGATTCAAAACGTAAAGTTGTGAGGCTGAAACAAGCCGGTCGGGGCGGAATCGGAACCGTATTCCGCGACAAAGGGATTCTTGCCCTGGTAGCCAAAGCCAAGGGAGTAAAAGGGAACCTTAACAATGTAGTAGATCTTGATGCCATCATGGAGCGCGGACGCCGGTTCAACCGTGAAATGCGTGAACTTGATGACAAACAGTGCGAGATGCGCTCAAAAGGCACGGCTCACCTTACCAATATCATGAACGATTATGACCTGCTGCCTACAAATAACTTCAAGTTCGGAAGCCATCCGGATGCAATAAAAATTCACTCCGAGGTATACAAGGAAAGATTTACCCAGGGCGTTCCCGATGGTTGCTGGATAGGATGCAACATGTCATGCGCCAAGGGCGTGGATAATTATGAGCTGCGCTCGGGCCCCTACAAAGGATCCAAAGTGATTGTCGACGGACCGGAATATGAAACCGCTTCTTCCCTTGGCTCCATTGCCGGTATCTTTAATCCCGACTTCACCATAGAGGGCAACTTCTATTGCGACACTTATGGCATTTGCACCATTTCGTGGGGAACCATCCTTGGATTTGTTATGGAGTGCTACGAAGCAGGGGTTCTCAATGTAGAGCGCACCGGCGGCCTTAAACTGAACTTCGGAAATGCCGACGATGCCATGGAATTGCTGCATCAGGTTGCCAGGGGTGAAGGCTTCGGTAAGATTGCCGGACTCGGGGTCAGAAAGATGAAGGAGATGTTCATCGCCAACGGGTGGGGAGACCCGCAGTTCCTTCAGGATATAGGAATGGAAAACAAGGGACTGGAGTATTCACAATACATCTCTAAAGAATCACTGGCGCAGCAGGGCGGATATGCCATGACCAACAAAGGCCCCCAACATGATGAAGCCTGGCTCATTTTCATGGACATGGTAAATAACCAGATTCCTACCTTTGAAAACAAAGCTGAGGCATTGCATTACTTCCCGATGTTCAGAACATGGTTTGGCTTACAGGGACTTTGTAAATTACCCTGGAATGACGTGGAGCCCGAAAGCAATGCACTGAGCGGTGAACCTGCAAAAGTGCCGGAACACGTTGACAACTATGTGACCATATACAATGCAGTAACCGGCAATAACATCGACAAGCACGAAATTATCCGCCAGTCAGAAAGGGTATACAATTTCCAACGGATCTTTAACATCCGTCGCGGTTACGGTCTCAGAAAACATGATGCACAACCTTACAGGGCGGCCGGCCCTGTGACAGCCGAGGAATACCTGTCGCGCCAGGAACGTTATGACAAGCAGCTTTCAGAACTGCAGGGGCTTGATCCTTCAAAAATGACGCTCGAAGAAAAAATGGCCGCCACCCGAAAGTATCGCGAAGACCGTTACGAAAAATTGCTGGATGCTGTTTACTTCCGGAGAGGCTGGAACAGCAATGGTGTTCCGAAAATCGAGCATCTGAAGAACCTTGGCATGGATCTTCCCGAACTGATTGAAGTGGTTGCTCCGCTACAATAATAATCTTTTACAGTTAATAACAAAAGCTGCCTCAATCATCGATGGCAGCTTTTTTTTTCAAAAATTCAGTAAAAGAAACAGACAGTTGAAATCAAAAATGTGCTTCATGATTCAACGGCATTCTTTATCTCCCGGTCACTTCATTGTACATTTCCATAAATACCGGGTTTTTTACCATTCCTTTCTGACCAATTTCAGCAAACATCAGGCTCGGCTGTTCATTGGCTTCGATGAGCACCGGACCTTTATCGGTAACGGCTACATCCCAGCCGATAATTCTTAACATGGGTACCAGCCTTGCCGCAGATTCTACCAAATCAACAATCTCCCGGAAATCCGGAATCGGATAATCCCTGAAGAGAAGTCCGGTTTCGGGGTGCAAACGGTGGGTTTTGCCCCTTCCATGCGTAAAATCAGAAAATGCCTCCTCCTTAAGAACTCCCCGATCCATATCAATACCAATGAAAGCGCCTCCGCTGGACACATTATCAACATGAGATCTATTCAGGCCAATCCTCATATTTCCGGCTATGATGCGTGACATCCCCTGTCTGTTGTTGAAAGTTTCGATCCTGAGTGTATTTACGCAATAAGGATTTAAGCGGTTGATCGCCTCATGCTGCACCAACTGTTCCTGAAAAATAAAATCTGACCTGATCAAAGCATTAAAGAGCTTCTCCAGCGCGGGTTTATCTTCTTTTAAAGATGAATAAGAAACCTTAAAAATATTTCGTCCTCCTCCTGATCCATGCATCTTCTTAATAAAAATATATTCCGACCCTGAAAGTTTACCGGTCAGCATTTCAATAATCCCTAACAAATCTTTGGGTGAATTAAACTGCAACACCCTTGCATCAGCAATAATCAGAGAATTATAGCTTTGAGCAATACTCACGGGAACATTGATGTGATGCTGATCGAAGAAACGCTCAAAAAGATACTTATTGTCCAGTAAAGAATAGTAGTTCCTGTCATTCAATGCCCAGCACTTTTGCTGTATGGCATGGGTCATGAGGTAATCATTACAATTATTCACTCCCTTACGGTAAAGAAATTTGGGAAAATACTGCTCTGCAACGGATGGATTATTGAGCAGAAAACCTGCATACTCCCTGATGATCAGCGGTATGCTTTTACGATCAGGATCTTTCAGAATTATTGTAAAAAAATCCCCCATTTTTAAAATCAGCGGTCTTTTACTCATAAAAAGCCTCCATTTGAATATATTTAAACCATTCCGCAGTTGTCCTTTCATTAAACCTCAAACCTGCCAGCGGTCAGCGAGGACCCTGCTGTAAGCCGCGGAACCACAGTAACCATTCCGACAACAAATTTAACATAGTTAGTATGTTTATTTATCTGTTAATCATGATTTGAATATCAGGTAATCACAACGCAGCATAAATATATTCAGAATTCAGGTCAAAGTCTCGTCGACACATTAATGACAACGATCCTCCTTCATAAAGGGATAACGGAAATCGGTGGGTGGCAGCAGTGTTTCCTTGATAGTCCTGGGACTCGTCCAGCGGATAAGGTTGAGGTGACTGCCAGCCTTATCGTTGGTCCCTGACTGCCGCGAGCCGCCGAAAGGTTGCTGACCCACCACGGCGCCTGTTGGTTTATCATTAAAATAAAGATTCCCGGCTGAGTACTTCAGTGCTTTACTGGCTTTATCGAGTACCTGACGGTCATGTGCAAAAATTGCCCCTGTCAATCCATAAGGAGAGGTATCATCCACCAGTTTCAGCATTTCATCAAAATCCTTGTCATCATATACATAGATTGTCAGCACAGGTCCGAAAATCTCTTCTTCCATGGTAACAAAACGGGGATTTCTGGTAAGAATCACGGTTGGTTCGATAAAGTACCCCTTTGACTTGTCTCCGTTGCCTCCGAATATTATCTCTGCATCCGGCGATTGCTTTGCCTTCGCAATATAATTCATGATATTGTCGAAAGATGCTTCATCAATCACCGCATTCATAAAATTGCTGAATTCACGCACATCGCCCACGGTTACTTCAGAAAGCATCCCACCAACCCTGTTGCGGATCGAAGGCCATAGCGAAGCCGGAAGGTAAGCCCGGGAAGCAGCCGAACACTTCTGTCCCTGATATTCAAACGCTCCGCGAACGATGGCGGTTGATACTTCATCAACCTGGGCAGAGGAATGAACAACAATAAAGTCCTTTCCTCCTGTTTCGCCGACAATTTTCGGATATGATTTGTAATTTTTAAGATTCTGTGCAACATTCATCCACAGGCGGTTAAAGGTTACGTTCGACCCTGTAAAATGCAATCCGGCAAAATTCCGGTCCGAAAATATTGCATTACCGACCACTGACCCCGCCCCGGGAATGAAATTTATAACTCCTTCAGGAAGCCCTGCTTCACGGAAAATCTGCATCAGCACATAATTTGATAGTATTGATGTGGAGGCGGGTTTCCAGAGAACTGTATTGCCCATCAGGACTGGCGACATATTCAGATTGGATGCAATTGCGGTAAAATTGAAAGGGGTAAGTGAAAAGATAAAGCCCTCCAGCGGACGATATTCAATCCTGTTGATAAAGCCGGGATCCGAATGGGGTTGTTCGTGATAAATATCAGAAATATAATGAGCATTAAACCTCAGAAAATCTATAGTTTCGCAGGCACTGTCAATTTCAGCCTGATATGCATTCTTACTTTGGCCGAGCATGGTGGCAGCGTTGAGCGTAGCCCGGTATTTCCTGGAAATAAGTTCAGCTATGCGGAGGGTAACGGAAACGCGTTCCACATAAGAAAATGATTCCCACTCCCGGTGGGCCTTCAAAGCTGCATCAATGGCCATTTTAACCTCTTCTGGTCCTGCCTTATGGTAGTTTGCCAGAATATGCCCGTGATCATGCGGCATCACAACCGGTTCAGTATTTCCGGTTCTGACTTCCTTTCCGCCAATAATGAGCGGGATATCCATCGTTTCAGAAGACATCCTGTCCAGTTCCTTCTGCAGATTACGGCGCTCGGGAGTTCCTGGCGAATAAGACTTTACCGGCTCATTTTCAGGGTAATCAAAAACAAAAATGGCATTATTCATATCGCAAAACTTAAAAAGTGTAATTTTAACCGACGAAATAACAGCGGCCAACAGCAAATGTTCATAACCGGCCGTGTATAATTGTTCCGGATATGAATATATACATCATTACAGGAACCAGCTCCGGAATCGGCGGGGCAATTGCACGGCATCTTGTCGACGCACGGGAAGGGGTCATCACAATATCTCGCAGAGAAAACATCCCCTTAAGCCGGATTGCAAAAACAAATAGTAGTTTTTTCAGGCATTATGCGTTCGATCTGACCCAAACAGGGAAGATTCCGGAACTGATGGAATATATCTTTACGTCTTTTAAAGAGGTTAAACTGAATGGAATCGCCCTGGTTAACAATGCCGGAACTATTGACCCCATCGGCCCTTCGGGTAAACTGGATGTATCCGGAATTGAAGCACACCTGAAGACGAACCTGGTGGCACCAGCCATCCTGATCAATGAATTCATCCGCTTAAGCCGGCCATTAAAGGTCAGCAAAAGTATTCTGAACATCAGTTCCGGTGCTGCCCACAAACCTTATGCCGGATGGAGCAATTACTGTGCCTCCAAGGCCGGCCTGGATATGCTGACACAGAGCATTGCGATGGAGCAGTCAGCCGAAGAGTACCCTGTCAGGATTATTTCGCTGGCTCCGGGGATTGTTGAAACCTCAATGCAGCAGAAGATCAGGGCTACTTCTGCTGAGCAATTCCCAATGCAAAAGAAGTTTGCAGATCTTTATAAAAACCAAGGGCTCAGCCAACCGGATACTGTAGCATCCGGGATTATCCCGATTATTTTTTCAGACAAGCCGGAATCAGGAACATTCAGTGACCTGAGATATTTATAAATGTAATTCCAACTATTGGATAGTCTGTTAAAATAAGTAGATTTGCCAAAGAAATCTATAATCTGAAAGCTATGTTCAAAACCAATGAGTACTTCGACGGAAATGTAAAATCGATTGCCTTTGAAACCACCGAAGGTCCTGCTACTGTAGGCGTAATGGCGGCCGGCGAATATGAATTCGGCACTTCATCTGTAGAATACATGACTGTAATTTCGGGAGAAATGGATGTTAAACTTCCGGGGGAGACCGGATGGAAGACTTTTTTGCCTTTTGAGACTTTCATTGTACCTGCAAATGTGAAATTCGGAGTGCGGATGAAAGGTGACACTGCTTACCGATGCTTGTACCGATAGCAAGGAGGCCCCTGAAAACGGGGCTTTTGACACCCATTCGATATGAAAAAATCAACATAACGCATCAGGAATGAAAACCAAAAAGTATGAAGAATTACGCCTGCATTACAAAATCTGGTTTACAGATGATAATGACAAGGGCATTCTCGGCGACGGTAAGTATAAAATTCTGAAAGCCATCGATGAATCCGGATCACTGATGTCGGCATGTGAGAACCTGGGGATTACTTACCGGAGAACCTGGAATGACCTCAAAAGCATAGAAAAACAGCTGGGCTTTCCATTACTCGAAAAAACCAGGGGCGGAGCAGATGGCGGAAGCACTATTCTGACTCCTGAAGGGAAAAAACTTATCAGGGCATTTGATGACTTTCATGAAAAAATGGATGAAATCATGCAATATCATTTCGCATTACTTAAACAACAACTGCTTTCGGATGAATAAACGGGGAATGGTATGCCTTACGGCCAGCCTTGTACTTTCTGCGATCATACTGAGTTCATGCAGGAACAATCGGTCAGATAAGCAGTCAGAAGGCCTGTCGGGCAACCTTACCATATTTCATGCCGGCAGTCTCGCTATTCCGTTTAAAGCACTGGCGGATTCATTCAGTAAGATTCATCCTGAAGTCAGGGTGCTCAGTGAATCTGCAGGCAGCCTGGCATCAATAAGAAAAATCACCGACCTGAACAAGCCTTGCGACATCCTGGCATCAGCAGATTATACCCTTATAGACAAATTACTGATACCTGAATACACCGGTTGGAACCTGCTTTTCGCCGGCAATGAAATGTCAATTGTTTACCATTCAGGTTCCAGGCTCTCAGATTCTATATCAGCAACTAACTGGTATCAATTGCTTATGAATCCCGAAGTGAGGTTCGGGCGCTCAGATCCTGATTCAGATCCTTGTGGTTACAGGGCAATCCTAACCATGAAACTGACGGAAAAAATAGTGAAGAAGCCTGGCCTTACTGAAGATTTCCTACGGAAAGACAAAAAATACATCAGGCCAAAAGAAGTCGATTTATTGGCATTACTCGAGTCCGGTTCAATAGATTACATATTTCTTTACAAATCAGTTGCCATGCAGCATAAGCTTAAATATCTGGATCTTTCTGACAGCATTAACCTCGCTGCGCCAGGCCTCCAGAAGTTTTATCAGACTGTATCCGTGGAAATAGCAGGAAATAAACCCGGAGATAAAATTACTCAACATGGTGAAGCCATGGTTTATGGCCTTACCATCCTCAACAACAGTAAAAACAAAGAGATTGCCGAAGCGTTTGTAAGTTTTATACTGAAAGATGGTTTGCAGATTATTGAAAACCTCGGACAAACCCGGGTAATCCCTTCCCTATCTGAAAAATCTGAAAATCCCGGATTTTTGAAGAATCACCTGTTACACTGATTTACAACAATCTGTTGCTTTGCCCGGAAAGGTTTATGCTAACGGAAAAACAATCTCCATTAATTGTTGTTTGTTTGCATAAAACCATCAATATGAATTATCCTGATACGTACAAAATCGTTGATTTCCTTGCCCGCTTAGGCATTACTGGACATAACAAAGGTGCAACTACCGGCTCGGTGTGGTTGGATACGAAAGGGGAAATCAACCAATCATATTCACCTGCCGACGGGAATCTGATCGCATCCGTGAACCTCGCAACCAGTGGAGATTATGATACAATCATGCAAACAGCCTCCGCTGCCTTTAAAACATGGCGCATGGTCCCGGCTCCCGGAAGAGGAGAAATTGTAAGACAGATCGGGAACAGACTGAGGGAATTCAAGGAGCCACTCGGATCACTTGTTTCTTACGAAATGGGAAAGGTATATCAGGAAGGCCTGGGCGAAGTTCAGGAGATGATTGACATTGCGGATTTTGCGGTAGGTTTATCCCGGCAGCTCTATGGTTTTACCATGCATTCCGAACGGGAACGCCATCGCATGTACGATCAGTATCACCCGCTGGGAGTGGTTGGCGTGATCTCCGCTTTTAATTTCCCGGTCGCTGTCTGGGCCTGGAATGCCATGATAGCTATGGTGTGCGGCAATGTGGTGGTTTGGAAACCGTCATCAAAAGTGATGTTGAGCGCAATCGCCGTGCACAAAATCATTGAAAAGGTGTTGGCTGACAATGAAGTTCCTGAAGGTGTGCTGAACCTGATCGCGGGAAGTTCGAAGCATATTGGCGATAATTTTCTCGCAGACAAGCGAATCCCCCTGATTTCTGTCACAGGCTCCACCAGGGTGGGCCGGCATGTCAGTAAAATAGTTGGAGAAAGGCTGGGACGTAGCATACTTGAATTGGGCGGGAACAACGCCATCATCGTTTCACAATACGGAAACCTTAACATGGCCTTAAGGGCCAGTCTTTTCGGGGCTGTAGCTACATCAGGTCAGCGATGCACATCAACCCGGCGTTTATTGATACACGACTGTATCTTTGATAAATTCCGGGATAAACTGATTGATGCCTATAAGCAACTCAGGATCGGGCATCCGCTGGACCCGTCAACTGTTGTCGGCCCCCTGGTTGACAAGGACGCTGTGAAAGCATTTCTTGATGCTCAGGCCAGGATTGTTGAAGAAGGCGGGAAAATCGTTTATGGCGGGCAGGTGCTGAGCGGGGATGCCTATGCGTCAGGATGCTACGTAATACCATGTATCGCAGAGGTTGAAAACGATTTCAGTATCGTTCAGGAGGAAACCTTTGCACCCATTTTGTACCTGATCAAATACAAGACACTTGATGAGGCCATTGAACTGCACAACGCTGTGCCGCAAGGACTTTCATCAGCAATATTTTCAAGAAACCTTTTAGAAACGGAGCGCTTCCTTTCACACGAGGGATCTGATTGCGGCATAGCGAATGTGAACATTGCCACAAACGGAGCAGAGATCGGCGGGGCATTCGGAGGAGAAAAAGATACGGGAGGCGGCCGGGAATCCGGCTCGGATGCCTGGAAGGCCTATATGCGGAGGCAGACAAACACCATCAATTTTTCCGCTGAATTGCCATTGGCACAAGGTATAACGTTTGACGCCTTTGATGATTAACCGGTATTGAAATTGAAAGAAGACTCCGGAAGCATTTAAAGCTTTACGCTATATTTGCGGAACGGGTAGTTGACTTTTTCAACAATTGACACCGGCGGGCATGATAACCTGAATGTTAAAATCAATACTTAACTGCAATTTTACCATTAGGGAAAATATGAAGAAACTGCTCCTGCGCTATATAGACAGGTTCAACTCCGGTCATACCCGAAGCGTAAAAGCCAGAAAGAACATTCTGGCATCCTTTTTTATCAAAGGGGTCAGTATCATCATCGGATTTGTTTTTGTGCCTCTGCTGATAGGCTATCTGGGTGAGGTTGAATACGGGATATGGATCACCATGAGTTCAATCCTGGCCTGGGTGAATTACTTTGACATCGGGCTTGGCAATGGATTGAGAAACCGTTTTGCGGAATCTTTGGCCAAAGGCGAACATCAGATGGCCAGGATTTACGTGAGTACTGCTTATGCCTCTTTGAGTATGCTTTTCGGATCATTCTTCCTGGTTTTTATAGCGATCAACCCGTTACTTAGCTGGTACGAAATCCTCAAGGCTCCTGTTGCATTGGCCGATGAACTTAATATGCTGGTTATCATCACCTTTGGCTTCTTCTTGCTAAGGTTCACACTCAGACTGATTGCCATTATTATCATTGCCGACCAACGGCCGGCACTAAGCAATGTTTTCGATCCGCTTGCGAACCTGATCTCACTACTGGCCGTATTGGTATTGATTCAGACTTCCGAGACTTCCCTCCTTGCGCTTGGAATTATTCTGGGATCTGCACCAGTTATCGTACTGGCATTAGCCACAATATATTACTTCAGGCGCGATTACCGGGATTACCGGCCTTCCATCAGGCTGGTTGATTTCAAGTATTTTAAGGACCTTACAGGGCTGGGAGCAAAATTTTTTATTATTCAGATAACTGTGGTGATTATCATGTCGACCAACAATTTCATTATCACACGGGTTGTCGGGCCTGAAGCGGTAACTGCGTATAATATTGCCTACAAATATTTCGGGCTGCTGCTCATGCTATTCACTATAATTACAAACACTTACTGGTCAGCTTATACCGAAGCATATTTTAAAAAGGATTTTATCTGGATTCGCAGGGTAACCGGGAATCTGGTAAAAGGCTGGATAGCTATTCTCCTGATTCTTGCCGCGATGCTTATTTTCGCACCATATTTCTATCATGTCTGGATACGTGACAAGGTAGAAATACCATTCCTGCTTTCAGCATTCACTGCACTTTTCATCGGCATTTACATCTGGTATATTATTTTCATCTATTTCATTAATGGTACCGGCAAAATCACCCTGCAGCTTTATGTATGTGTGATCGTGGCCGTTCTGAACATACCTGTCTCGGTTTTCTTTGCCAGGTACCTAGGCATGGGTTCCGCCGGTGTAATCCTTGGGTCATGTGTCACATACCTGCCGGGCGCAATTATTGCGCCGATACAATACAGAAAGATCATCACCGGCAGGGATCACGGGATATGGGGCAAATAATCTGTTAACAGGCTATATACAGAGAATACCGGGAAAGCCGGCCTGAATAGCCTGAAAGTTGCAGTTTGGTTTTAATAAATGAACAATCAATCAAATACTATGAATCATCTGAAAGATTTTGTCAAAACACTAGCAATCAAACTATTCCCTTCCGTTTTCAGGAAACGTCATTACAGGTTTCTTGAGAATCTCAGCTGGAATCACATTCCTGCAGAAGAAGGAGAGTTACTTCTGATGCCGTATTTTCTTGAGAAAGATGCTTTGTTTTTCGATATAGGCGCAAACACCGGCATTTATACATCCTTTGCGCAAAAGTTCATTCCGGCCGGATCCGTATATGCCTTCGAGCCTATCCCTGAACTTTATACCCGGCTCAGGTATATGTTCAGAAAATCAAACATATATAAAATGGCATTTTCCAATGAAATCAGCGAGAAACAATTTAAGATTCCTTCAATCAGCGGAAAAGAATTCAAGTCAAGGGGAACATTGAATTTAACCTATAAGGAAAATGATGAAACAAGATCGCGTGTGATCGGTGTGCGTACCGACACTATCGATAACTTTATACAGAAAAAGAATATATCAAAAACGGGTTTTATCAAGATCGATGTTGAAGGCCATGAATTTCAAGTAATTGAAGGCGGTTCTGAAACACTGAAAAAACAAAAGCCTGTCTTGCAGGTTGAAATAGAACAGCGGCATTACCAAAGGAATATCAGTGAGATCATAGAATTCATTATTAAACTCGGGTATGTTTGTTACTATCTTGACCTGGGGCACCTGATGCTGAAGAAACTGGAGGTGGATGCCGCAAGCCTGCAAAAGGAGGAAGATTTCAAGACTTCGCAGTATATCCACAATTTTATTTTCCTGCCTGCCGGTGCTAAATGGGACGCAGTAGTCGCACGCATCAATCAGGATATCCTCACGGTCAGGTCAGGCAAATGAAATAAAACAACCAGGCCGGTAAAACTAAAACCGGCTGCGAACTGCCGTAAAAGTTTCGTTGAGGTTCATAGTGCAACAGATGAAGAAACAATTCATCCCGGTGTATTGTTAAGTTACGTAACTTTAGGGTTGCTTTTTCGCTGATTCCTGAATTAACATTGAGGGTTCCAATCTGTAACTGAAATGGTCAAAAGAGTCATCGCGCTTTTTATTATTTTAACATCGCTGGAACTCTTCAATTTTGCAATTATAGGCAAAGAGATTACCAAAGTTGCTGAAATAGCCGGAATCGGAGTTACCCTGCTTGTAATTATTCTTCAACTGATTTATCACAAGGGTGAAGGTTTCAGATTGCACTACAAATGGGAAGTCGGGCTAATCCTTCTATCTCTGGTAACCAGTATGTTCATGGCGTATTCTGCGCATAATCAGAATCTTCAGACAACGCTGGTTGCACAGCGCTTTATGTATTTCTATCTGTTTTATTACGCATTACACATGTTGAGAATTCCGGATGCAGATCTGGAAAAAATTATCCTCTATCTTGCCCTGATTTATGTACTATTTTATGTGATCCAATATATTGCCTATCCTACAATTATCTTCAGGGTGCGGGTAATCGAGGAAAGAGGAACCATCAGGATCTTCCAGGTTGGATTATCCTATATGATTCTGGCTTATTTTTATGTACTGAACAGAAGTTTTGACAAGCTATCGCTCAGGGGATTAGGGATGCTGTTCCTGTTCTTCAGTGTAATAATACTCATGGGCACCCGACAGCTCTTATTTTCGATGTTTCTTCTGACAATGCTTAACATCCTGTTGAGCCGCAAAGTGAAATCAAAACTGATGGTAATCCTCCTTGCAGTATTTGCGGCAATTCCTGTTGTTCTTATGTTTCAGGATATATTTACAAGTATCATCAGTTTATCTAAAGAGCAGAGTCAGGGCTTTGAAGAAAATATCAGGGTATTGGCCGGGACTTTCTTTCTTACAGACTTTTTTCCGAATAATCTGGCATATATAACCGGCAACGGTGCTGACAGTGCAAATTCCGGCTATGGAATGACCATACAAATGTACAAGGATGTTTTCGGGTTTTATCAATCCGATATAGGCATTATAGGCGACTTCAGTAAATTCGGAATTCTCTTTCTTGCAGGAGTGCTTTCTATTCTGTACCGGATACTGAAAACGAGGTTTAGCGATGATCTCAATTACATCAAGTACTTCTTTTTGTTTGTGATTTTAACAGGTATTACCGGCGCAGGTCCTTTCGGGGACGCCAATTCGATTGTCACCATCAGCATTATTTTATACCTGGCCGATGTTGATAAGCACAATCGGAACCTGGAGGAAGAAGAACAAGCCCTGGCAAAAAACGCCCCTGATGCGGATGAAAACACTACTGAAGTCAAACCTGGAGAAAACAACCTTACTTACTGATGAACAAACCAAAAATAGCCATACTGATTCCAATACACAACGGGCTTCATTTTACTATAAAGTGCCTGGAGTATCTTTCTCTGCATATCGATCAACTGGGGGATGATGCCAGAAACTTTAAAATAATTGTGATTGATGATGGATCAACGGATGGAAGCCGGGCCTGGATTTCTGCCAATTATCCCGAAATTATCCTATTGGAAGGCGATGGCAATCTCTGGTGGAGCGGGGGAATTAACGCCGGAACCCGGCACGCTGTTGATAATCTTGGTTGCGAATTTGTTTTATGGTGGAACAACGATATTCATACCGATGGTGACTATTTCAGGAACCTACTGCTAGTTGCCGGCGAAAATGCGCCGACAACCATTGTTGGATCAAAAATATTTTTTGCTGACCAGCCGGATGTCATCTGGTCAATGGGAGGGATTTTTGATACCCGCTCCGGCCGGAAATATACCATTGGGATGCATCAGAAAGATGCTGAGCAATTCAACCGGCTTACTTTAGCAGACTGGCTCCCTGGAATGGGCACCCTCATACATCGTTCCGTTTTCGAGAAGATCGGATATGTTAATGCAACTGAGTTTCCCCAATACCATGGTGACAGTGATTTCACCTTCAGGGCAAAACTTGCCGGATACCGCATTCTGGTGTCACCATCATTGAAAATCTGGAACGATAAAAGCAATTCGGGATTGCATCATTACAACAGTTTCCGTTTGCTTTTAAAATCCCTGACCGATATCAAATCAAACAATAACGTAGGCAAGGATGTTCTTTTTTACCGCAAGTACTCCACCTCGCCAATGGCATATATTGCATTAATTCATAAGTACATATATTACATCGGCGGGTTTTTCAAATGGAAAATACTCAGCCTGGCGGGTTTTAAAAAAATAATTCCCAACAGAAATAAATAAAAAATGAAAATATCAATATTCAACGGTGCCGGGCAGGTTGATTACATGTTTGGACTGGTTTCGGGTCTGTCTCAGTTCAAAGAAGACCAGATCACAGTGCTTGACGCCGATATAACCAGTGATTTATTCCTGCAGTTTCCCAATGTAAGGTATGTGCCGGTATTCAGATTTCTGCCCAGAAATTCTTCAATTTTAGCTAAAATCCTGAATATTGCACGTTTCTATTTTAAACAAATATGGTTCCTCCTGACATCCTCCCCGGGAATTGTACATTTTCAATGGCTTGACAGATATAAGTTCATTGACAGAATAATACTTCCGACTATTGCCCGAATCATGGGCAACAAAGTGGTACTTACAGTTCATAATATAAATGCCGGAAGCAGGGATAATAAAGATTCCAGGATAAACAGATTTTCACTGAAGTACTTATACCGCATATCAAACCACCTCATCGTACACACTTCATTAAGCAAGTCTGAACTGATGGCAGAGTTTGGCCCCAGTGGTTCAAAAATTTCCGTGATCCAGCATGGCATGAACAACAGGGTCAGTCTTAAAGGGATGAAAACCATGGAGGCAAGGGCATTACTTGGCGCAGGCCCCGAAGAAAAGATTATACTCTTTTTCGGTAATATAGATCATTACAAAGGGCTTGACATCCTGATCAAAAGCCTTGACTATCTGCCTGATCATTTCCTGAGTGATTTCCGGCTTCTAATCGCGGGAAATTCAAAAGATGAGCACTATACAGAAAAAATAATATCCGACATCTCATATTCAGCTCACAGCCAGAGAATAACATACAGGATATGTTATATCCCCGACGAGGATGTGGAACAGTATTTTGCTGCAGCCGATTGCATCGTACTCCCCTATCGGAAAATCTATCAGTCAGGAGTTATTTTTATGGCATACACATTCGGATTACCGATTATTGTAACGGATATCGGAAATTTTAAAAATGATATGATTGAAGGCAAGACAGGAATGATAATCAAAGAAAACACCCCGGAAGTGCTTTCCAGGACAATTGCAGATTTCTTTAATACGGAAATGTATCGGAGCCCTGAAAGAACAAGGGATTTTATTAAGAATTGGGCCAATGAAAAGTATGGATGGGAAAGCATCGGGAAAGATACCCGCAATTGTTATGAAAAACTTTTTCAGAAGCGACACAGCCGGGTTGCCCACGAAACAGGCGGCTGAAGCCGGATTTTTTTAGCTGAACATATCGTTGTAATATATTTTATAAACATCTGTATTATCATAAAAAGCAATTTTCAGCACCGGGAGTATATCCTCCGAATAATACACCCGACGACAATTTGTGCACGCTAAATGATTAACTTTAGCTGATTTTTCTTTTAAGCACGAACGAACCAGAAATGCTTTGAATTGTTGGTAATTTTTTACAATGACCATTCATCTATGCTGTATCTCATAATTCACCATGTATGAAAGCAAGCGAAAGCCCGGTGGTTTTCTTCCGGAATGATGATGTAAGGGATCGCCTAGACCATACCCTGATAAGTATGACAGAGCTATTTCTGAGATATGGCATCCCTCTTGCCCATGCAGTTGAGCCCGCAAACATTACACCTGAAGTTGTTAACTGGTTGAAACTGTTAAAAAAAGATCATCCACAAATGATTAACATTGTTCAGCATGGATACAATCACAATTTGGATAATCCCGGATCCAAAATGGAGTTTGGGGGTAACCGGGCGTATGAAGATCAATACAAAGATATATTCAAAGGCAAGGAATTGATGTCTGAACACTTTAGTGACCTTTGGTCTCCCGCATTCTCTTTCCCTTATGGCACATATAATTCCAACGCCCTCAGGGCAATCTCCGACTGCGGATATAAAATTCTTTCATCAAAAATCAGGTTTACCCCGAAATCCAGGTTTAAGAATTTCCTTGGCAGGTCGTTAGGCAAAGATTTTGTATTCGGAAAAGCCGTCAATTACCACCCGGAAAGCAGAAAAAATTACAGCTTCAGAGAAATTTCCGTTTCTGTAAACCTGATCAGGAAATACACCGGATATGACACCGCTGAACATTACAGCCTGCCGGAGATCATTGAACAGACAGAATATGCAGCCAGGCACACATCAGTCATCGGAATTCTGCTGCACCACCGCTTTCATGGAGAGCATCTGGGCATGCTGGAATCATTGCTGATTCATTTGAAAAAAACAGGATATTCGTTTGTTTCATTTTCTGAGTTGATGCAATAATTGTCTAAAAATTATCGGGGCATGAAAGAGTATATTCATAAAATCGATATTGATAAGCAGATCAAGCCAAGAATGACAGGCTATTTACTTGTTGAGTCAGTACCGTCAGAACCTGGTAAAAGTCAACGTATTCTTTATGAGGGGATCAAAAACTACTTTGGCGGGTTCGGCAATTATGTGTCTGTTTTTGCCCTTGGCAAATATCACTTGGCCCTTTTATTACCCGAAAAACTTCACAAACTGGACACATATGGGTTGATAAGGGACAAATCAGATTTTGCTTTCATTGAAGGAACATTTTATGACCTTCAGCTACCGGACAAGAGCGGCAACAAAAACCAGGACTCAGGCAGCTACCTTGCAGCAGAGGTCCTGAGTATCTGCAGGTCAGGCGTATCCGACAAACTTAAAGAATTCAACGGACGATATTCAGGTTTTTGCTATCTTTCTGAAACAGACACTCTGATCATTTTCAATGACCAGCTTGGCGGGAACAGGGTTTATATTTATGATTACAGCGGATATTTCGCCGTCAGTAACAATGTGTTTGCCCTGGCATCAAATCCCGGGTTACCGGTTTCAATTAATGATCAATCCATAGCCGAAATCCTTCAACTGGAATATCCGTTATACAGAAATACCGAATTCAACGAGATAACCCTCATTGTGCCGTCAGATATTTATGTCAGAAACGGAAAATCTGTTGTATACCGGAAATATTACCAAAAATTCGACAGGAGCAGGAAAATGTCGGATAAAAGTTACATTGAAGGCCTGAAGCATGTCATTGACGAATTTTTTAAGAAACTATACCTGCAACTGGAAGAACCACTCGGAATTTTCATGTCGAAAGGCAAAGACAGCCGGATTTTTCTGCCGTTTATGGAACACAACCAGATACCCTACATTCCTTATGTATTCAAGGATGGAACAGGGGTATTTGATTACCCTTATGTAAGCAGGATTGCCGGATTGCTGCAGAAAGATTTACATGTTCTTGATTCTTACTCGGTTGATCGTCGCCTGGCATTTATGATCGCAATGAGCACAACGCCAACTTTCTCATGGGGTGCACTGGGCAGCCTGGCATCCGGGTATTCATCCACAGCATTAATGGGCCTGTTCGGGGATATGAGTTCCGGTAAAATGCCATCTTTCAGGGTTCCCGGGATTAAAACCCACGAAGACATGATCAATGGCATTTTTAACTGGATCACCAAAGGGGTTACGCGCGAGATATTCAAAGAGTCATTACCCTGTTACAACGGATTCAACATATGGGATCACTATGTCTCGCTTTACAAAGAGTATCCGAAATCTGAACTCCTTATTGACACTGAAATTCATCACGACACCGACAACCGCTCATTCCGCAACACCCAGCCGATCCTGCTCCGTGCGCAGCATTTCCTTACACCAGTCACCCCTTTTGCCGAAAGGTCCATTCTCAACGCATATCATTCGCTTCCGGCAAGCCTGATACGTTCTCAAAAAGCCCACTCAATAATCGCGGCAAGTGAGCATAAATCCAATTCTGTCAGGTCGACAGCTTTCCCGGTTTCCCTGAAACTTGAAAGTCACATACGCCCTGCGATGCTTCAGGTAATCAGGTTCAACAACAGATTCAGCAACCTGCTTCTGCGATGGCAGATCAAAAAGTTTAATCCTTATGTTGAAGCAGAACACTTCGCCCCAAGATCAGAATATTTCAGGAATTTACTCAGCAACAGCACTCCGGTTAACCCGATCCATAAAAGACTGTTAACCAGGATGTACAACACTGACGAATATCTTCACCTGATTTTTCAGGACAATATCAGGTCTTTCTGCAGGGTACCGGATGTTGTATATAACGAGTTGAAAACATGGCACTAAGATCAAAATCCATTAATAAAAGACCAGGATTTCTAAGTATGAAAAAATGGATTATTTTCAGCGGTACCGACTGGTTCAGACCTTCTGTCACCAGCACCCGCCAGATTATGATGCAATTCAGGCAAAAAGGATATCAGATTCTTTGGGTCAATCCCATCGCATTCAAGTCTCCGGCAGTCAATTCGGAGAACAGAAAATCAATGCAGAAAAAAATACTGAATAAGTTGCAGACCCACCTGAAGTTTATCAGAAAAGCAGACCAGGGAGTCTATATATTGGTCCCCTTCTATATTCCTCTTTTTAACGGAGCCGGCGATAAGATTAATGACATGCTGATCAGGCTGCAATTTGCAATTATTACGCTTTTTCTGGGCATCAGGATAAAGGAAACCATATTATGGATTTCGGGTAGTTTTACCTTATCACCGGTTCTTCGTAAACCTTTCTACCGAAAAATTTACCAGGCTGCAGACTTTATTTCTGATTTCAGGACCAACAATCAGACACTTCTTCAGGAACTCCGCAAAAAGGAGTATTACCTCGGCACCCATGTCGATCATTTATTTGCCAGTTCTCCGAATATCAGGGCTAAACTTGAACATTTGACAGGAAGACAGGTTACCCTGTTAACTCATGGGGTAAACTTCACACATTTCAATACTGCAGGGGAAGTAAATCCGTTAATGTTAAAAGTTAAGGCATCGGGCCAGCCGGTTGCCGGTTACTTTGGAACACTTTCAGATGCCAATGACAAAGAGGCCTTCAGAATACTTGCGAACAACGGGTTTTCGGTTGTTATTATAGGCAAAGTACTGGGTGATTATTCATCACTTGAAAACCTGGATAACGTATTTTTTACCGGCCCTGTTGATTTTAAGGAACTCCCCTCCTATGCACAGGCTTTCGACGTTTGCCTGCTCAACTGGATTATGGCCGACTGGATTTACAATTCATACCCTGTTAAGGCCCTTGAATACCTGGCAATGGGCAAGCCCATTGTCAGTTGCCCCATCCCGATAGTAAAGGAACTTTTTGGTTCACTGGTATACTTCGCAGATACTCCTGAAGAATACCTGGAAAAGGCCTTGCTTGCATTGAAAGAAAACAGCAGAGAATTATCAGAAGCCAGAGTCAGCGCAGCCGCAGAACACACCTGGGAAAGTAAATTCAGCATCATAGAATCTGTTATCCGATGAAGACCGGCTTAAGACTCATAGACATAGCCAGAGGCACCGATATCCTGGGGAAATACAAGGAGCTTGTCAGGCTTTGGGACAATAAAATACTTCTTGAAGAGGCCCGTAAGCAAAACCTTGCCGGGTTCCTTTTGGCAATCAGGAGCAATAACAGATTTTACAGCCCATTGCTGAGCAAATACAGCCCGGATGAGATCAATGAAAATCCGCTTAAGATACTGGGGGAAATGCCGGTCATTGATAAAAATACACTATCAGAAAATCTCCATCTTGTCTTTTCCCCTATCAAAGGAGTGGCTTATCAGCTTAAGAAAACAGGGGGCAGTACAGGAGCGCCCTTCCGGTATTATGTTGATAAGGAGCACCTCTCCTGGATGTGGGCCCACAATTATTTATTCTGGCATTCCAACTGTGGTTATAATCCAGGAGATCCGTTTGTTACAATTGCCGGAAATTCACTTCGCACTGTTAACAGGAAGTTCCTGGAGAACATTTACCACAGGCTACAGAATAATTATTTTCTCAGGGGCGATATGATCGACAGCGACCTCAGGCCAAACCGGCGAAAGCTTAACAAAGCGGTTCTGATTTATGGATATCCCAGCTCTATACTGAATATAATAAAAGTGATGCCGGAATTTCCTTCATATTTCAGCTGCCTGCAGGCAATATTTACAACATCAGAGCAACTTCTTCCTTCAGTCCGTTCCCGGATTGAAGAAGCATTCAATAAACCTGTATTTGATATTTACGGTGCTAATGACGGTGGAATTCTGGGTTGTGAATGCCCTGTACACCAAGGTTATCATTATAATTTTCTTAATTGCTTTGCTGAAGCAATGACAACCGTAGAAGGGTTCAGCGAACTGCTGCTGACAAACACCAACAGCCTGAACTACCCGTTTGTCAGGTACCAGGTTGGCGATATCGGCAACATCACCACCGACAGATGTGGATGCGGTTCCGTATGGCCAAGGATTATTGATTTAAAAGGCAGGACACGGGAAATGATCAGAAAGCCCGACGGCAGCGCGGTTCATGGTTCGTATTTCAATAAAATCCTGTTTGATTTCCCCCAAGTCGACGCCTACCGGATTGTTCAGGAAGCCGACTATTCTGTGAAAGTACATATTCACCTGAAGCAAATGCAACTATTTGACAAAATGGCGGCTGAACTGGCGGCAACCCTTTATAAACACCTGCCGGAGCTCACTTTTGCGATAGAGCAAATGCAGGAATATAATCCGACAAATTCAAAGTTTAAACTAATAGAAAGCCATGTCAATTAATCTTTGCAGCGTCGGTGATGTTATGCTCGGTGAAAATGTTCATCATTTCAGCCGTGGTATCATTACAAAGTTCAGCAATGATTATACCAGCGTACTGAGTCCGAAAGCCTATGAGACACTGTCAGAGGCAGATATCCTTATCTTTAATATGGAATCGGGATTTGCGCCGGATGATCATTTTTTAAAACGAAATATCATCAACGGGGTTTATCTTGCACCTGAAGGTGCTACAGCAATTTTCAGAAAGATTGATGCAATAAAAATTGCCAATGTTGCCAACAATCATTTCAGCCAGCATGGAAAGCAATCTGCCGGTTATAGCTTTCAACTTCTTGAGAAAGAAGGGATATTTGTCACAGGCAGAGATAACACCCCGCTGGTTTTAGAAATGAAAGGCAAAGTTTTAAAAATCTGGGGAGTAAGTCTTATAAATGATAAAAACTATTGCGGTCAGTACTTCCTGAGTTCCTACAAAGATCTTATCCGTGACCTGGACCTCAGCCGGAAGGCCGGTAATGAAATCCGCGTTATCAGTATTCATTGGGGAGATGAATACCTGACAATAGAAAATGAGCAGCAGCGAGCTCTTGCGATGGAATTAAGCGAGGCCGGTTTTGATTACATTCTCGGGCATCATCCTCATGTGATACAACCTTTGGTTAAACTCAATGAAACATGGACAGTTTTTAGTCACGGAAACTTTATTTTCGATCAGAACTTTTCCAAATTAACCCAAACCGGGTTGATTTTCAATATCAATCTTTCCGATAATGAACCAAAATTATTATTTTCGCATCAGAAAGAATATCTGGTTGAGCAAGTAGTTGCGACCAGCCCTGAAGCGTTGAATCATTATTGCAAAAGGCGCTTTCATCCCCGAAAACCACTTATAATGCGGTTCAGGATGAAGCTTGAATTAGTTGTTCATTTTTATGAGCTCAACAGAAGTGTAATTATCATTTTCATTAAAAGACTACTACGCAAAAGCAGCAATCGCCGGAATGGGGAAAATTAAAATACTTGCAATCGCCTCCAGCGGAGGACACTGGATACAATTGTTAAGACTGCTGCCGGCATTTGACGGGCAGGATCTGGTTTTTGTTTCCACCCACAAAGGCAATCAGGCTCAGGCTGAAGGTCATAAATTTTATGCAGTGACCGACGCAACGCGATGGGAAAAACTGAAGCTCATCAAAATGGCATTCGAAGTAAGGAGAATCATTTCAAATGAGAATCCTGATGTGATCATTTCAACAGGAGCAGCTCCCGGGCTCATGGCCATCATCTGGGGATGGCTGAGAAGAAAAAAGACCATCTGGATCGACAGCATAGCTAATGTTGACCGGATATCCATGAGTGGCCGCATTGCAAAACCATTCAGCCGGCTGCACCTGACCCAGTGGGATCACCTTGCCGATAATAAATCAACTTTTTATAAAGGAACGGTAATATCATGATTTTTGTAGTAGTAGGGACGCAGGAACCATTCGACAGGCTTATCAGGGCTGTTGACCGATGGGCAGGAGAAACCGGTTATAAAGAAATTTTTGGTCAGATTTCCAGGGCGGCGTATTTGCCGATGAACTTCAGTTATACTGATTTTATTGAGCCTGAGCAATTTATTGATAAGTTCAGGGCGGCGGATGTAATCGTCGGACACGCAGGCATGGGAACAATCATACAAGCCCTCCAGTTTTCAAAGCCCATCATTGTTATGCCCCGGCTTTCAGGTTATCACGAGACAAGAAACGACCACCAGGTCTCCACGGCCAAAAGTTTTGGCCGATTGGGATACGTCATGGATGTTTACTCAGAAGAGGACCTTTTTGACACTTTGAACCGGATTGATTCCATAAAGCCATCAAAGCCCATAGGATCAGGCGCTTCGGAAAACCTCCTGGCTTCTCTCAGGGAATTTATAGGCGCTAAAACCATTCCTGAAAATTAAGGTCTGGCTTAGCAAATCAGGAAAAAACTTCATACTCTTTATTTCCGGGCTTCAATTCATAAATAGTAGCTGAATTTATAAATTTCACCCTGCTTATAATTGAATTTTGTCACTTTTCGGCTGTTTTTAAATAAAAGCGCTTCAAATTTGATATTTAATCGTGAAATATAATTATTTTTGATTACTCATACACTGCTGCCTGCAACTACAGAAAAAGCAAATTATTCATGCTGAAATACTTGTGAAACGACCTCTTATTAAATAACGTTGTTTTGTTTTTATGTTTTCTGATTTACCGGATTCTACTCAAAAGGATAATTTCAGTTGAAAAGCAGTTGAACGGGAGGGGAAACAAATCCGGGAATAATTTGTTGAAATTGGCACTTCAGGCATTATTCATACCTGAAATGTGATTAAATACTGAAAGCCCCGAATTACGAAAATGATACAGGAGCGCGAAGAGCTTGGAAGCAAAACTTTTGGCATTATCATTACGGTAGTGTCGGTGCTTGCTTTTATAGGGGCCTTTTTTATAATAAACTGGCTATCAATAGCAGACATTGAATATAATAGTCAGTATCTCACAGTGTTGCTGATCCTGATTCCATTATGGCATTTTGGCATCAGCAAAACAAACCTCACCCGCTTTTACAGAGCCAAAGATACTGCGATCATCCTGATTGAAAGTTTTCTTTTTATTTTAACCGGAACCGGTATTCTGGCCATCATTATTTCATTATTAAAACTGGACCAGATTAATCTTTACATCCTTCTGGTATTTGCATCAATTGAATTTATTCTACTGAACCTGATCATTATTCTATCTTACAGGTATCATAAAAATCTACTCACCAAGGGATTAAATACCAGAAATATTATATTGATCGCAGACGAAAACTGTGTTGACTTCATCGAAAGGCTTTTTCTTCATAAGGAATGGGGGTTCAGGATAGTAACCATAATTTCTGACTCGGAAATTATTCCGGAGATATTTGGCAGCAGGGTCAAGGTCATTCAGAATACTCAAAGCCTGGCCTATCTGATAAAATCGCACGTTGTTGACGAAGTGTTTTATTGCAAGAATGATATTAATCAGGCTGAAATCAAGAAACTGGTATTTGCATGCGAAGAAATCGGGGTCGTATTCAGGCTTCAATCGGCTTTCTTTCAGATGCCTGCAACCAAGACCCATCTGAGCTATTACAATGAAGTGCCATTTCTCACATTTATCAACACCCCGGTTAACAAGGATGCGCATCAATGGAAATTTGTTGTTGACATTGTAGCATCTTTCCTTATTTTGCTTATATGGTCTCCTATTTTGCTGTTAATCGTTATAGCGATAAAACTCACATCTAAGGGACCGGTAATATTCAAGCAAAAAAGGGTTGGGCTAAGGGGGCGTGAATTCAATATTTATAAATTCAGAACAATGGTGCAGGATGCCGAGAAGCTGAGGCCATTACTCGAAGCACAGAATGAAATGGACGGCCCGGTATTCAAGATCAAAAAAGACCCACGGATAACAGCTATTGGAAAGTTACTCAGAAAAACGGGTCTTGATGAAGTCCCCCAGTTTTTTAATGTGTTGAAAGGCGATATGTCGCTGGTTGGGCCCAGGCCGCCCCTTCCCGGCGAGGTAGCGCAATATCAGAGATGGCAGCTCAGAAGGCTTTCAATGCGACCGGGCATTACCTGCATCTGGCAGATTGCTCCCAACAGAAACAATATAACCTTTGATGAATGGATGAAACTCGATCTGCAGTACATTGACAGCTGGTCATTGAAAATTGATTTTATGCTGTTGATAAAAACCATCCAGACAGTCGCAAAAGGTTCGGGACAATAATGGCAGCATCAGACACTTGACTGAATTTACAATGAATGATTAACTCATGCGTTATATTCTGAAATGCCGGAGAATTTATACTTACAGTCAAACAGACAGAAAAGAACAGTATATGAAGAAAACAGGTCGGTTTAAATTAAAGTTGTTTCTGGCATTGCTTGTATCAGTAATTATCGTGTCATGTGTACCGCAGGACAATCTCAAATACGTTCAGGATAAAACAACTTCAGAAATCAAGGAAAGCTACGAACATCTCAGACCAATAAAAAAAATTCGACCATTTGACAATCTGTATATCAATGTTTTAAGCCTGGACGAGCAAACAGCAAGGATATTCAGCAACCAGAACTCTTCAATTACAGGAGGCCTTAGCATTGATCTCCTCAGCTATACTGTCAGTGAAAGAGGCACCATTGATTTTCCGTTTATCGGAGAAATCATGTTAAACAACCTCACACTTCTGGAAGCAAAAGCCAAAGTTGAAGCTGAACTCAGCCAGTATCTCAGCAATACGGCCATTACCATGAAGTTTGTTAACAGCAACATTACCGTGTTGGGAGAAGTCCGGAACCAGGGAGAATTTCCATTCTTCAAGGAGCAGATCAATATTTTTCAGGCCCTTGGATATGCAGGCGGCGTATCTGATTACGGCGACAAAAGTAAGGTAACCCTGATCCGCGAATACGACAATCTGATCAGATTTCATAATTTAAATCTTACAGACAAAAAAATTGTGGAAAATGAGCTTTACTATCTTCAGCCTGGCGATGTTGTGATCGTTGAGCCTATCAAGACCAAATTCAGGAGCCTGAGGACCTTCACGTATGCCACATTTCTTGCCACTACAACAACACTCATAACTGTAATGTACTTTTTCAGATAGCCCGAAGCCGTGAAAAGATCAGAAGAAATATTCCAGCAAAAGACAGACTACCGTGACCTGGTTTTTAAGTTGTGGCGCCATAAATTCTGGTTTGCCCTTTCTATTGCCGCTCTGCTTGCAGCAGCATTTCTGTTTAACAAGTTTTCCACAACCATTTTCAGAAATCATTCCACATTGTTGCTCAAGGAATCCGAACGCAATTCATTTATGAGTTCGCAGGATATCATGCAGGGTTTTGGTCTTTTTGCCGGCAACCAGAACATCGAAAATGAACTGGGCATCCTCACCTCATATACGATGATTTATGAAGCCGTAACCCAGCTCAATCTCGATGTTTCCTTTTACGCTGAACGGTATATGTTCGGGGGGGTGATAAAGCACAATCTTTTCAGGGAAATCGAAGAGATATATTTCGACAAACCATTACAGATAAGCATTGACAAATCGTCGCTTCAGCCCATCGATCTTCCTATTTATTTCACGATCCTGAATAAAGAGGAGTTCAGCATTGAAGCCGACGGAGAAAACATCCTGATATACAACTATCTGGACGACAATATTGTAAAAGTAGCACCAAAAATGAAGATATCCGGAACTTACAAGTTCGGAGAGGAAATCAAGGGAGAAAATTACAGCTTTAAGGTGCATTTGCCTCCGGGTAATAACATTCAGCCGACATCAGGAAAAGAATATTTCTCATTTAACAGCCTGAGCTACCTAACACTTAAATACCAGGCATCCATTACTGCCAATGTTACATCCAGAACTTCTTCTCTTGTTGTAATCTCGATGACGGGCGACAACAGATACAAAATCACGGACTTCCTCAACACACTTTCAAATGCGTATCTTGAGAAAAACCTTGAGAAGAAAAACAGAATCGCTATTAATACCGTAAAATTTATCGACAGTCAGATCAGCGAGGTTTCGGATTCATTAACGTATGCTGAAAGTAAACTTCAGAATTTCAGAACTTCGAACCGGGTTATGGATATTAGTTTTCAGGGGCAGCAATCCCTCGAAAGGATGAACCAGCTTGAAAGTGAGCGGGCATTACTCATCATGCAGAAAAAGTATTATGATTATATCCGGGAATACTTTGAAAAAAACAAAGATTTATCTGATCTTGTCGCCCCATCTTCAATGAATGTTCAGGATCCTTTGTTAAACCAGTTGATTTCGCAATTGATTACACTCAATTCTGAACGGACAAACCTGCTTAACCAGGGAAACATAAAAAATCTGAGGCTTAATACCATTGAAGTTCAGATAGCCAACCTGAAAAAAACCATCAACGAAAATATCAGCAGCAATGCGGCAACTACTGAAATTGCCCTCCAGGATATCAACAACAGGTCTGCACGCATCTCTGCAGAAATGTCGAGACTCCCATCCACTGAAAGGCAGCTATTCGGTATTGAGCGTAAATTCAAACTGAATGATGCAATTTACACCTTCCTGCTCCAGAAAAGGTCTGAAGCACAGATTGCCCGGGCATCAAATGCCCCGGATTATGAAGTAATTGATCCTGCCAGGTACATTACATCCTATCAGGTCTTTCCCAAGAACAAATTAACCCTGATTATCGGCGCTATGGTCGGGTTACTGATTCCTTTTATCATTATAGTATTGCGTGACTTCCTGAACACGAAGATTTCATCGAAAAAGGAGATTGAATCAATCACCGGCCTGCCGATTCTGGGCCACGTCTTTCATAATGACAGTAAAGAAAAAATCGTAATCAATGAAGCCTTTAATTCGCCCATTTCGGAATCATTCAGAAGTTTAAGGACAAATCTTCAGTTCTACTCCACAGATAATGAGAAAATGGTTTTTGTAGTTACTTCTTCATATACAGGAGAAGGAAAATCATTTATATCCCAGAACCTTGCCTGTGTTTACGCCTTGTTTGGCAAAAAGACCCTGCTGATGGGCTTTGACCTCCGGCGGCCAAAACTTTACCAGGACTTCAACCTGTCTAATCAGAAAGGGATCAGCACAGCCCTTATTAATCAATCTTCCCTATCTGAAATAATACAGAAAACCAGCATCGATAACCTTGATTTCATATCAGCCGGGCCTATACCGCCAAACCCGCTGGAGCTAATCGCTTCCCCGAGAACTGAACATTTAATCAATGAACTTAAAAATTTGTATGACTACATAATTATTGATTCTCCTCCTGTTGGCGTGGTATCTGATACTTACCTGCTAATGAAGTTTTCCGATGCAAACATTTTCGTTGTAAGACAGGGGTTCACTGTAAAAGAGGCTTTTTCAACGAACATTAATCACCTGACTCAGAAGAATATACCGCACATCAGCCTCGTAATCAACGACGTTAAAGCGAGAGGCTTGAGTTATGATTACGGATATGAATACACTTACTATGAAGAGAAAAAAGATAAATCTTTCTTCAGACCATTCAGCAGAAAATTCTTAAAAAAGAAGTGATCAGCCCTTTTTCTCTGTCAGGCGGAAGATTCTTTCTTTAGCGCCTGTTTAACCCTTGCGGTATTTTTTCGATGATCTGACAGAGATTTACTGTCATACAAACATCAGTATGTCTGCAAAGCGGAACTAATGCTGTTCGCTACACCTTTGAGACATCCCTGGGGAGATTTTCCCCAAAATGAGAAGGCAAAACCTTCGATATCCCCTATTGCTACTTAGACTCTTTTTAAATTAACTTAATAAGGAAATTAATAATTTCGTCAATACGCTGTATGTAATCAATTTCGGATTCCACTCCGGTTTGCAGGCTAATTAACACCTGTTCATTTAAGATTTCTGGCATAGTTTTCCATCAAACTTTCGCGGGACAGCACTCCGGGATGAAAAATGCTGTCCGGGGATGAATTTCAGAATTAACAATCTGATAAAATGAATACCCCAGTTGAGCGATCTGATTAAGTGACTGATTAACAGCATTGCGAACACACTTTCGAATTAATGTTAAACAAACAAACTAAACCGACTACAAATGGAAAACAAACGGAGCATTACTGGAGGGGGAATTTCCAACAACAAGCCCAGATTTTTATTTCTTGCATTTACTATTCTGCTACTTGTATTTTACTCTTCAATTCTTTTTAGTGCAACCATTTACATTGACCCTACCTTCACAGGTTCTACCCGGAATGGTTCCATTACAAATCCTTACAGTTCCTGGACAAGTTTTACACTGGTAAGCGGCAACACCTATCTTCAAAAGAAAGGCACCACCTATACCTCATCCACTCAGATCAGTATAGATGCGAAATCAAATATAACTTTAGGTTCTTACGGCACAGGCAACAGGCCTGTTTTTTCATACACCGGCAGCGGGTATGCTTTTCGTGTGCAGAACTCTTCCAATTGCACAATTCAGGACTTCGAGGTAAACGGGAATGTCAATGCCCATTCGTTGGTAGCTGTTATCGGGAGTTCATCCAACTATACCTCAAACATCACCATCAACAATTGCGTACTTCACAATGCGCACAATACAAATAATGCAGGTTTTGGAATTTACGGCTTTTATAACAATAACCTTTCCATTCTGAATACAGTAATTCACAATGTAGCCATTGACGGGATATACTTAGCCAATATCCCGGGTGTGGAAATCGGGCAAAGCCACATCTACAACATCAACCGGAGATTTTTCGTTAATTCAAACCAGACTTACTCTTCAGGGGACGGAATACAGCTTGACGGCAATTACAATGGTTTTCACATTCACCATACCATCATTGACCGTACAAACGGGGCCGGCAACAAATTCAACCTTATTCTTAACAGTGCACCGGGCACATCCGACAATGCAAGTGGAATTATCGAATATTGCACATTTATCAATGGTTCGAATGTTGCAGCCGCAGTGCATATTGAACGCGGAAACGGAATTATAACCAGATACAATACTTTTCAGGGCAATACCCTGGGCTTAAGAATAGCAGGCGCATATACCACAAACAATTTAATTCATAACAATATCTTTTACAATTGTACCAGTGGAGTAGGCGTTGGATATACCTATCCTTCAGTCGGGCCGGCAACAAATACCAAAGTATACAACAATGTCTTTTACCGTGTCTCCAATTACCACATATGGGTTGACAAAACGAACGTTGATTCAAGAAACAATATTCACCTGAGGGGCACTGACAATGGTGTTGCCATATACAATTACGGTGGAGGATCATGGACCATCAGGAACAACTGTTACGGCACATCGGCAACAGCCGGGACACCCGGAACAGGTTCAAATCCGGTTATAGGCAATCCGTTGTTTGTAAACCTTTCGAACTACGACTTCCACCTGCAGAGCAACTCTCCCTGTATTAACAAAGGCGTGAATGTTGGAATCAGCTATGACATTGACGGCACCTCCATATTTCAGGGATCTGCACCTGACATCGGTGCTTATGAATATATCTCTTCTTCTGGCAGCAACCTGCCTCCTGTAATCAACAACCAGTCGTTTTCGGTAAATGAGAACAGTATAAACGGCACCAATGTTGGCACCGTGGTTGCAACAGACCCCAATGCGGGCCAAACGCTTACTTATACCATAGTCAGCGGTAATACAAACAATGCATTCTCATTGAATTCCAGCACGGGCCAGATTATTGTAGCCAACAGTGCGGCTTTAAATTATGAAGTTACTTCATCCTATGCACTTTTAGTAAGGGTAACTGACAATGGCGCCGGCAACCTCTGGTCGCAGGCAACAATAACAATAAATATCCTTAACATCAATGAACCTCCGGTTATATCCAATCAGGCATTCAGTGTTGCCCAGAATCTTCCCAACGGGACTCTGGTCGGGACGGTACAGGCTTCTGATCCCGATCAGGGACAAATTCTTACGTTTTCAATTACCGGAGGAAACACCAACTCCTGTTTTGCTATCAATGCTTCAACGGGTGCAATAACAGTTGCAAATTCAGGTGCGCTCACCCCTCAGACGTTTAATCTTACCGTCAGGGCAACAGACAATGGGAATCCTATCCTTTATACCCAGGCTACCGTATCTATAACAGTTACTTCGGTAAACCAGGCTCCTGTAATAAACAACCAGTCGTTCAGCACTGCGCAGGGCACTCCCAACGGAACTGTTATCGGAACAGTGATTGCCAGCGATCCAAACCAGGGGCAATCGCTTTCCTATTCCATTACCGGCGGAAATACATCATCCTGTTTTGCAATAAACGCCTCGAACGGAGTACTTACAGTCAATAATTCAGCAGCCCTGGCAGTTCAGATATACAATTTAACGATCCGGGTAACAGATAACGGAGTACCATCCCTGAGCAGCCAGGCAACCGTTTCAGTTAATGTAATCCCTGCAAATCAGACTCCTGTAATAGAAAACCAAACTTTCTACGTAGAGCAATATGCACCTGCCGGCACAGTTGTCGGGATGTTGATCGCCACAGATCCGGATCCGGGTCAGATACTGACTTACTCTTTAACCACAGGAAATTCAAACGGAATATTTGCCATCAATCCGGCTACAGGCGCCATCACCGTAGTTCACTCCTTTGCGCTTTACCCAAGGACATTTTATATGATGGCAAGGGCAACAGATAACGGCACACCAGCATTGTTCGCTGAAGCGATGATTCAGATTATTGTACCTGAGACAAATTATCCTCCTGTAATCAACAATCAGACTTTCACAACAAGAACATATCCTCCGGCAGGATCTGTTATCGGAACTGTTGTAGCCAGCGACCCCAATCAGAACCAACAACTTACCTATACAATAACAGCAGGAAATTCCAATGGTATCTTTGCCCTGAATCCGAACACCGGTGCATTAACCGTTGTAAATCCGTCCGCATTATATGTACGGACACTCTATCTCATGGTAAGGGCAACCGACAATGGTTATCCCAGTATGTATGCGGAAGCAATAATTTCGATTGTAGTTACAAATGCATCAGGCACCACCTCTGTTCCGGTTTCCAAACAATATTTTAATACCAGCATTTTTCATCCGGAAGGGAGTCCCATTGGCCGGATTTCACCACTGCATTCATCGAAGGAGATAAATGTTACTTACATTCCAATGGAGGATTATACCCTTGAAGGGTTTTCACTCAACAGTTCGAATGGTGAAATCACCATAGCAAACACAAACATACTTTCACCCGGCAAGTTTGAATGCAAAATCGGGGTTCTTGATAATGAAGAACTTGAATTAATGGAAGTTGTTGACATCACTATATCCGTTACAGAAAAAATAACAACCACAGAAACCAAAGAAGAAAACAACATGCAAAATATTTCTATTGATTCAGAATTCGTTGTATATCCGAATCCATCGGTTGATGGAATCTTTCACATCGGATTCAGCGGACAACCAATATCTGCCACTGAGATTGCGGTTTTTGACTTATCGGGCAGTCTTATTTTCAACACAATTTTCAAGCAGTCGGACAAAATAACAATTGACCTTTCAGGCCAACCCAAAGGCACTTATCTTCTGAAAGTTTTTAATGGATTGCAACAGAAGTCCATTAAAGCGATCATCGGCTAAGCAGCGAAAATAATTCCTGAGTCAGGTGGCTATACAACTAGCCACCTGATTTATTTAAGGTATTATTGATTATTGTTTATATATCATAGTATCTCATATATCATATTTACACACACTACGAAAACAAGGATTATAATCAGTCACAAATATAAACCACAGCATATACACCACTGTCATACAGCCCATTAATTCATTCAGGAAAAATAGCCTATATGCCCAAACACGGGATGTAGACCTCTTCTAAATTATCAATAATCCAATTATTACCTGTTACTTTTTCCTAAAAAAACTATAAAAGAAATACAAAGCCAGAAGGAGGAGATCGGCCAGGGATACTTCTGCCTTCAACTAGGATTAATCACCGACTTAGGTCACTCAAACAACTAATGGAGGAAATGATGGGAAGACAATTAATTACCTGGACTCCTGTGCAATCAGATTGCCGGGGACGTTCTCTTTTTTTAACTTTTGTACTATCTTTAATAGTAATCTTCAGTTTTTCGCAAACAACGATATATATTGATCCGACTTTTACAGGTTCTAACCAGAACGGATCAATAACCAACCCTTTTGATTCATGGACAGACTTTTCTTTTGTCAATGGTAATACTTACCTTCAGAAGAGGGGAACTACCTATTCCTCATCCACTCAGATTTCCTTAAGTTCAAAGGCCAATATTACAATAGGTTCTTACGGGGCCGGAGACAGGCCGGTATTTTCATACACCGGCAGCGGATATGCTTTTCGCGTTCAGAGTTCTTCAAATTGCACGATTCAGGACTTTGAGGTTAACGGAAATGTCAATGCCCATTCGTTAGTGGCTGTTGTTGGCAGCACATCCGGCTATACCTCAAACATCACCATCAACAATTGCGTGCTTCATAATGCACACAATACCAATAATGCAGGTTTTGGAATTTACGGTGTATATAACAACAACCTTTCGATCCTGAATACTGTAATCCACAATGTTGCCATCGATGGCATATACTTTGCCAATATTCCGGGAGTCGAAATCGGGTATTGTCACATCTATGACATTAACCGGCGATTCTTCGTTAATTCAAACCAAACTTATTCATCAGGAGATGGCATTCAGCTCGACGGCAATTATAACGGATTCCATATTCACCATACTACCATCGACCGTACAAATGGCGCCGGCAACAAGTTCAACCTGATTCTGAACAGCGCACCCGGATCATCCGATAATGCTACAGGGATTATTGAATACTGTACATTCATAAATGGTTCAAATGTAGCAACTTCAGTACACATTGAGCGAGGAAACGGGATCATTACAAGATACAATACTTTTCAGGGCAATACCCTGGGACTCAGAATTGCAGGAGCATACACCAGCAATAATTTAATTCATAACAATCTCTTCTACAACTGTTCAAGCGGAATCGGCATTGGCTACACCTATCCCTCAGTGGGGCCGGCAACGAATACCAAAGTCTATAATAATGTCTTCTACCGTGTCTCTAATTACCATATTTGGGTTGATAAAACCAACGTTGATTCAAGAAATAACATTCACCTGAGAGGCACCGACAACGGCGTTGCAATTTACAACTACGGCGGCGGATCATGGACCATTATGAACAACTGTTACGGCACTTCTGCAACAGCCGGAACGCCCGGCACAGGCTCTAACCCGGTTATTGGCAATCCGCTGTTTGTGAATCCAGTGAGTTATGATTTTCACCTGCAAAGCAATTCTCCCTGCATCAATGCCGGCACCAATGTCAATATAGGAATGGACATTGAAGGAACAGCAATTCCGCAGAACGGAACGCCTGATATCGGAGCATATGAATACCAGTCAGGAATGGGTTCCAACCAGGCTCCCCAGATCAGCAACCAGACATTTTCCCTGAATGAAAATTCGCCCAACGGGACTATTGCCGGGACAGTAACCGCAACCGATCCTGATGCCGGACAAACCCTTACCTTCTCAATTTTGTCAGGAAACACCAGCAATGCCTTCACCATCAACAGTGCAACCGGAGTATTGTCAGTTAATAACTCTTCGGCGCTAAACTTTGAAGTGACCCCATCATTCAACCTGAATGTTCAGGTTACTGACAATGGCTCAGGCCCTTTGAGCAACCAGGCAGTGGTAACCGTAAACTTAACCGATGTTAATGAACCGCCTGTTATAAACAACCAGACTTTCGCTATTCCGGAACAATCGGCCAATGGAACGCTGGTTGGCAATGTTATCGCAACTGACCCTGATAACGGACAGACACTCACCTATTCAATCGTTGGCGGCAATACATCAAATGCATTTTCAATCAATGCTTCAACCGGCGCCCTGATTGTTAATAATTCCGTTGCATTGAATTTTCTCACAAACCCGACCTTCAGCCTGATGGTCAGGGTTCATGACAATGGAGCAGGCAACCTCAACTCAACTGCCCAGATCACAGTTAACCTCACCGAGATCAATTATCCACCGGTTATCAATAATCAAAGCTTTTCAGTGAATGAGCTTTCACAAAACGGAACCCTGGTCGGAACGGTAATGGCAACGGACAACAATCCGGGACAGACGCTTACCTATTCAATTATTTCAGGCAATACCTCTTCAGCATTCTCGATCAACGGTGTATCAGGAGAATTGATGGTCAATAATTCTCAGGCACTGGTATTCAATGCCAATCCGGTGTTTAATCTTACTGTAAAGGTTCAGGATAACGGACCCGGAAATCTTTCAAGCAATGCCATTGCCACTGTGAATCTGATTCAGGAGCCGCCTATGTCGCTCAACTTCGCAGTCACCAACGAAACCCCTCCCGGGAACAACGGAGCAATTGACCTGACAGTGAATGGAGGATTTAGTCCGTTTTCCTATGTCTGGACCAATTCGCAACCCGCAAGTTGTGCAGAATTGGCTGTATCTTCAGTATATGCAATTGGTGATGACGGGAATATCCCGCAGAATGTTATTGACAACAACCTGAATACCAGATGGTCGAACAACGGCATCGGATCATGGATAGAACTTGATCTTGGAGGCATAAAAACAATCTGCAGCGTCAACATCGCCTGGTATAATGTGGTAAGGGTAAACTATTTTGTTATCTCGGTTTCTTCTGATGGCATAAACTATACAAATGTTTATACCGGCGAAAGCAATACAGCATACCTGCCGAATCCCGAACCCTATGACTTTGAAAATACAAGCGGACGATTCGTGCGGATAACCGTAAATGGCAACTCAATGAATGCATGGGCCAGTATCACGGAAATAGATGTTCTTGGTTTTGATCCTGTTGCTTCTACCGAAGATATCAATGGTCTCAGCGCAGGAAACTACTTCGTTACCGTTACCGGATCAAACGGAAATACAATCGCCGGTAGCGCTATAGTTGAATATGATGCAGGAAACTCAGCTCCGGTGATGAGCAACCAGACCTTCAGCATCAGTGAAAACGCTCCCGCCGGAACCGTTGCAGGCTCCATGAATGCTTCGGATCCCGACCAGGGACAAACCCTGACTTACAGCATTACCGCCGGAAACACCGGTGGCGCATTCACCATCAGCCCTGCAACCGGAGCCATTACAGTAAACAACTCCGCTGCTTTGGATTTTGAAGCGACCCCGGTTTTCAGCCTGACCATCAAGGCTCAGGACAATGGCGTCCCTGCACTTTCCGCCACTGCTGTTGCCACCATTAACCTGACGGATGTAAACGAGTCGCCGGT
>DJGZ01000044.1 GCA_002433025.1 Bacteroidales bacterium UBA5833 | reverse complement strand
TCAGGTCGTTGATTGATGCAGCCAGGCCCTGCGGGGAAGTCAGAAATTGCGGTAAACCAAAAAAATCCTTGCGTCATTGCAGCTTGCCCCGCAGAGGCGGGGTCTTTGCGTGGGGTACGTTTTCCTCAATGTTGGCACGGATGTCTCATGCGGGCATAAAAACCAAATTTAGCAAGGCATAATCGTCTTTTTACACCTGACAGGTTAGAAGAAACCCTGTTAGGAGAATCCTAGTCCCTCTTTCTCTCTTTCTCTTTCTCTCTCTCTTTCTCCCTTTCTCCCCACTTCAAAAAAACTACCTGAATCTCAGCAGAATACTCACCACTTCGGGCCGGTGGCCGGTTCGCACAGGCGGACCCCATCCGCCAAATCCAGGGGAAACATAGAAATGTGTATTTCCTTTCTTTTTGTAGCCCATACTCACCTCGTACACGGCGCGTGTAATAAAGTTGAGCGGCCACAGTTGCCCGTGGTGGGTATGTCCTGATAGCTGCAGGTCCACTCCGGATTCCATGGCTTTCTCCAGTGCAAAGGGCTGATGGTCGAGCAGGATTACCGGCCGGCTGAGGTCAGCACCCAGGAGCAGGTCCTTCACCTCTTTCCGGGGTTTTCCGCTGAAGCGGTTTTTATCGCGGTCCTCGCGCCCGGCCACATAAAAAGCATCTGCAACCTTCACCACGCTGTCGCGCAACATGCTGATGCCATGCGCTTCGAGGTATTTTACCGCCGCTTCTGCACCCCCGATATACTCATGATTGCCTGTAATGCCAAATACCCCCAGCGGGGCTTTGAGGCGTGAGAGCGATTCGCCCAGGTTCTGACGGATTACGGGCGCCAGGTCTTCATCCACAATATCGCCGGCCAGCAGCACTATATCGGGTTCCATGGCGTTGATGGAATCCACCAGTTTTGCTGTCCGCCGCGGCCCGATCAACGTGCCCATGTGGATATCCGAAGCCATGGCGATCTTCAGCTCCTTCAACCCGTTGGCTTCCTTCGGAATGTCGAGTACCAGCCTGGTGGTCTTCGGGGTAATGGCATTGATATAACCGGCCAGCACAATAATGCCTGTTGCTGCCATGCCCAGATAAAGCACATTGAGTTTTCCGCGCGAAGTATGCAGCATCTGTGGCAGAAAGCCGGTGAAATGGTCGGCGAGGCGAATAAGGTCGATCAGCACAACCATAAGAAATCCGTACAGCATCACGGCAAGCCAGAAAGCCCCCACCCAGGTGAGCACATCACTCAGCACCGAAAGATAGGCCCGCTCGAGAAAACGGCCGGCCACATAAGCCGAGGCCAGGATCAGAAAACCCCAGCGGAACCAGCCCCTGAAACTGCTGTCGGCAGGAATGGCCTGCATCGACCTGGCATAAATATAATAGTTGACCGAAGCGTATATCAGCAGCACAATGCTGAAAAAGACCAGAAACTGATAGGATTTCATTATTTGACAATCATTAATTAAGGGCAATATAAACAGTTGTGAATGTATTAAGTTTTGAGCATTACCGGGTACAGGTTCTCCGGGGCTGCGCAAAGCAACCGGTCGCCCGCTTATCTGAGCAACAGCCGGACTGAAGCGGGATCTTATACGAAATTCTTTTGTATTGTCTTCAATACAATAGTCCGTTAAATATAAGAATCACGCAAGTACCCCGCCGCAGCGGGGCAGGCTGCAAAGACGCAATGGCTTGACAGTTGGTTCAGACGCGTGCTGTGCAGGTATCCAGACATTTGAAACTAATAAATTGTCATATAATTTTAATGAGCTTCATTGCCGCAATACCTTTTTGGATATAAAGAAATCAGTCAGTAACTTACAGTTATATTCCGGGATATTTTTTTCATATTTGGCGTTTTTTGTGCTTTTGTGTTTCCGTGGCCTAAACAAACAAAAACTCATTAAACGAACAATCCAAAAATTCTGAAAGATATGCTCCGGAATTTCATCCTGTAAAAATGAAAAACATGAATGCTTTATCTTTGTAAAAAAACAGGTATGAGAATAGAATATGAGATCAAACTGGGTTTTAAGGATGTGATGTTCAGGCCGAAGCGTTCAACCCTCAAAAGCAGGAGCCTGGTAAGGCTCGGGCGTACTTTCCGGATGTTGCACACGCAATCGGAATGGACAGGAATTCCTGTAATGGCTGCAAATATGGTCACAACCGGCACTTTTGACATGGCCCTTGCCCTGTTCAGTATGAAGCTGTTTACCGCCATCCATAAGCATTACTCACCGGATGAATGGAAACGGTTTATGGATGCCGCGCCTGCGGGAATCGAGGACTTTATCGCTGTGAGCACAGGAACAGGGCAGGATGATTTTGAAAAACTGACAGCAATTTTCACTGCCTATCCCCGCCTCAGGTTTCTGTGTATTGATGTGGCCAACGGCTATTCGGAACATTTTGTGGCGTTTGTGAAACAGGCGCGTAAAAAGTTTCACGACAAGGTGATCATTGCCGGGAATGTGGTGACCGGTGAAATGGTTGAAGAATTGCTGTTATCCGGCGCCGACATAATTAAAGTCGGCATTGGTCCGGGATCGGTGTGCACCACCAGGGTAAAAACAGGAGTAGGATACCCCCAGTTGTCGGCCATCATTGAGTGCGCCGATGCAGCACACGGTCTTGGCGGACTGATTATCAGCGACGGAGGCTGCTCTACGCCGGGCGATGTGGCCAAAGCTTTTGGCGCCGGTGCCGATTTTGTGATGCTCGGGGGGATGCTTGCCGGACACGATGAGAGTGGCGGGGAAGTGATTGAAAAAGACGGCAGAAAATTCAGAAAGTTCTATGGGATGAGTTCGGCTACCGCCATGGAAAAACATGTGGGCGGCATAGCTGATTACCGCGCCAGCGAAGGCAAAACGGTCGAAGTCCCTTACCGTGGCAAAGTTGAAAATACAGTTCAGGATATCCTGGGTGGCCTGCGTAGCACCTGTACCTATGTCGGGGCTTCCCAACTGAAGGAGCTGAGTAAAAGAACAACATTCATACGGGTGGCGGAACAGGAAAATCAGGTCTATAATGATCAATAAGGGCAAGCAACCCGTTGATTACAATACTTCATCCCGTACGCAGCATTAAACTTATCAAGGTTTAATCGTCTCTTACACACCTGACAGGCTAGAAGAAAACCCGTCAGGAAAATTCCGGTGCCGGTTTGCACCTGTCCCCTGTCCGGCGTAATCTGTGACTACATTGAAACAAATACGAACCGGAGCGAAGCGGAGTTCACCGAAGGTAAATCTGAAATCCGCATTCCGAAATTTCACCCGCAGCCTGAGCGGATAAAAAGAGAATGTTTAAGTTGACTTACTACGCCAGTTTCCCGGGTTAATTAAATTCCCGCAGCGACTCCTGTACCCCCTTGTGGATCTCGTACCAGAAATCGAGCGCGGCCTCTTTAGGGTTGACTTCAAAGGCATCCAGCCATTTATTGAATTCCTTACTGTCGAGTCCCTCTTCCTTTTTGCGGCGAAGGAAGCTGGCAATATATCCGAAATTCCTTTCCGTCTCCCAGAATACCGAACTGTTGCGGCCGTTGATGCGGCTGGCCGTGAAGCGGATGGATTCCATAAATTTTTCACCTAATCCGTAAAGCGATTCCACGATCTCGGGCACCATCTCTTCGGCCCACAGCCGGTGGAACCGGCAGATTCCCATATTGTCGATGATCAGCTCGGCCAGCATGCGCTGCGCATTTACCCTGCCCAGCTCGCGGGGCGATACAAACTCATCCCCGTAGTACATGTAATATTTCCCCATAATGGCCATGGGTGACAGTGCCCCCGGAGTCCAGTACTGGTTGGGGACCATCCATCCCTTGCGGGCATAAGCGGTATAAACGAAGCGGTTAAGCAGATTGACCCCTTTCGCGCGTGAAAGTCTGCGCCCGTACTTGCGGGCACCTTCTTTCAGGTCGATCTTTCCACCAATGATGCTGTCGAGCATTTCGCAACCCAACAGGGCGTTATGCATGGAATCCTTAATGATATCAAAGTTCTGCGGGTCAAATACCGGTTTCGCGCTCACGCCCAGATCATCAGGCTGCAGTTCCCCGGCATCAAGGCATTCCATCAGCCACGAGATCACCCCTCCGACAGAGATGGCATCGAAGCCGAGCATATCGGCATGATGGTTTAATTTTTCAGCAGCCCGCTGGTCAAAGATGCCACTCAACGGGCCCATGGTCTGGTAGGGCTCGTAATCCTTCTTGTATTCATCGCGCAACTTCTTACAAACGGCCGCGCAGGGTTCACCACAGGTAGACTGCTGTTTGGTTTTGATGGTCTCTTCATTGAACTGTTTCAGGTAGTGGCCGAGGATAAACTCCTTTTGCACCTTCAGGCGGAGTTCTTTGCTCCAGTTCATCGACCGGTAGTTAAATGCCAGCAGTTTGCTGCCCATGGTGGCATAGTTTACCCCGAAAGTACCCCCGGTATCGAAGTTCGGATCAAAACGGTATTTGGTGGTGATTTCGAGGTCTTTGGCCGCCAGTTTCATAGCGTAGCGGTTTTCGAACCATTCATCGGCCACTTTTCGGTCGCGGAAGTCTTCATCAATATGGGTCCCCCCGTAAATTACCGCCGCGATGCCGTGTTCCTGAAGCAATGCTGAGCCAAAGCCTCCCCTGCCGGCCCAGGTATCCACATTTGAAAGCGCCCCGCGCTTAACCGGCACAGAGGCAACACCGCCGAAATCGGTATGCAAAGATGCAGGCCCCGTGGCAAGAATACGTGGTTCGTTTTCGTAGCGCGGCCGGTACTGCCCAAAAACATAATCCATCAGGGAATAGATGCCTCCCCGGCCTTCGTACCAGATACGACTGAGATCAAGCGGAACAATTTCAACCTGTATCTCTTCTCCGTGCACACGGTTTAGGTAAAGCACCGAGGGAACGGGAGCCTTCCCGACAATGGAAAGCATATTAATGCCAAGATTGTCGAAAACCAATCCGGCCCCACCCATGGAGGAAATGTAAAAACCACCCCAGCAGGGAGAAAATCCGGTGAATATCAGCCGGTTTGATCCCGGAAAAATAGAGCCGGAGAGTAGTCCGACACCAATATTCAGACTTTTGTAACGCCCGGCCAGGTGAAGCCCGAGATCGACAGGCCCGAAGAAATCGCCAACCTTGTATTTCTTGATGCGGTAAAATGCGTCGGTTGCATTGACGAAAAGCACTTTAAGGGTTGAGTCCATGTCCCGGAGCTTTTAATGGTACTATTTATCAAAGATAAGGCCTGGAAACATAAATTAAAAGTATCCGTGAAGGTTTTTGAGCCCTTTACACCGGTTGCTCTATTTCTGCGTAGTCTGAAACCAAGTCAAAATTAACTCACAGTCTGGTACTGCACTCAATGTTCGGCGCAGTCTGTGACTACGTGGAAACAAATCCGAAATCCGAGATCTAAAATCCAATCCCGATAATGATCGGGCCCCCTGCAGGTGCGGACGTCGTGTCCGGGCAAAATACTTGACTCAGCTGAAAGCTCACCATCCCGGAATCAGTAATCGGACCCGTCCGTGCGTAAGGTTTAAACGTCCTTTACACACCTAACAGGTTAGAATAAAACATGTTAGGTGAATTCTTGTCCCCTTGTCCCCTTCTCTCCCTCTCTTCCCTCTACTTACTACTTACTACCAACTTCTTACTTCGCTCCCTCCCCCGGCCGGCTTACTTCCGGCCTTCCAGCCACTTCATCAGCTCCTCTTTGCTGCTGCTGAAAGTAAACACATCGGCAACCTGGTAATAATTGTCGCGGTCGGTGGTAAATTCCCAGGCAAACCTGGCCATATCAAGGCGTGAATCGTCAAAACTGAAGAGTTTCAGCATCTCCCTGATCTGCACCGTGGTGAAGCATTGTTTACTGCGCAGTATCTGCTTGGCCAGGGTGACTTTGGTGCTGTTGAAGCTTTCCTTCCGTATGGATGCCATGATCTGGTCAAACTCTTCACCCGGTACAAAACAGGGAGGCTGTTCTGAAGGAATGTCGGCGGGTAAAGGTTGATTGATCAACTCATTGTAGGCAACCTTATTGGGGATGTGCGCAAAGAGCTGGGCACCATACTGCAGGTTACCCAGATCGAAAATGGTATTGATTGCATTGCGGAAGAACCCCAGGCGGTTGCCCTCCGATTGAAGGAGAGAGGAAAGTTTCATGGCCTGGGATACGCTCAGGCAGTTGTTCCTGGCAATCTGTGACAGCAGCAGCGCCCGGTTACTCTCCGAGGTATTGGACTGAACCTGCGCAGCCAATCTGAGAAAATCATCCTCGCGTATAGGATAGTTGCAGTTGGAAGGCCCGCGGTAATTCTCAAACGCCGGGTATTCAAATGCTGGGAAATTCAGGCTGAGCGGCGGTTCATAAGGAGGCAGGTAGTCGACAGGGCGGCTTTCAACCGACTTCACATAGTCGTGCAGCATAAAAACAGTGGAGAAATAGGCAAAAGCATCATACACGAAATAAAAGTTTTCGCAGTCAACGGTATTGTGCCAGGCGGCCTGGGCAAAACTGAGGCGGCTGAAATCATCTATAAAAAGTTCGGCAATCGAACGCACCTGCTCCACCGACATACAATTGCCGGTAGCGACTGCCACCGCCACTTTCAGCTTCAGCTCTTCAGTTGGCTGGAGTGAAACAGAGCGCTGTTTCTGCCTGAAGATATGATCGGGAAGCGGCACATCGCAGCGCTGCGGCTGCGGACGCTGGCCCAGAACCAGCATAGCCGGGATAAAAAGGATTAGGGTAAAAATACTTGCTTTCATAGTTACTTGTCTGATTATGTTTATGCTGATTCAAATTTAACAAAAACTCAAAAAATCCCCTCCCCGGCTCAATCATTCCCCCTTCCTCTGGATGCGGATGCTCCTGCCCTTTCTTTCCACTATATTCCAAAACCTTTTTCTGTTACAATCATTCCCTTATTTCTCTCTCTCCCTCTCTCACTCTCTCTCGCTCCCTCTCACTCTTTCATGACTCCTTCATCCACTCAAACGTGCTGTAATGCTCTCCATTCATTCCCACACGGGTATATGCCTGTTGTGCCCTGAGGTTGGTCCGGTCCACATAAAGCCTGACGCCTGAAACATCAGCTCGTTGCATGACCATATTTTTGACATAATCATACATCATGCCGAAAATGCCGGATTTGCGGTTTACGGGCAAAACATATACCGATTGAAGCCACCACACCCATGCATTGCGCCAATCGCTCCACTCAGGGGTTACCATCAGGCAGCCGGCGCGAAAGCCTCCGGCTTCAGCCAGAAGATAAAAACCGCGGCCGGAATCGTTAAAAACCGCCTTGACGCCCTTTTCAACAAGATGTGGTTCCAGCCTGAGCTGTTCGGTTTCAAGCGCCATGCTGAGCTGACTATCAATAATAAACCGGATATCAGCCTCAGTTGCGGGACGAATGTTAATGAATGGCAGGTATGTCATTATAACAGGGATATATTGTGCAAAGTAAATATATCGAGGTGAAAAATTACAGATTTTTTTTACCTTTTCTCCCCGGTTGGTGCCAACGTCCTGTCCGTGCAAAAAGTTTGACTTACCCGTCCGGGCAAAGAGTTTGACATATCGAGGTCTAAGCGTCTCTATTACACCTAACAGGTTATAAGAAAACCTGTTAGGTGGATCCTGGCACAGGTTGGCAATTGTCCCCTGGTTGGCGTAGTCTGTGACTACGTCGAAACAAATATGGAATCCAATCCCTTGTTCGGCGTAGTCTGTGACTACGTCGAAACAAATCCGGAATCCAATCCTGATAACGATCGGGACCCCGGTTGGCGCGGACGTCCCGACCGTGCCCCCGCTTCCCTGAATGTCAGTAGATATTAATTCCGCAATGTGATTTGTTCTCTTCAGGCAGCATTTTTGTCTATTTTTGCACTTTCTTTTCAGAACTGAACCGGGAGCTCTATCCTGAACAATGACAGACTAAACCCCTCATTCAATGAGCGAGCAAATCAAGCACGAATGCGGCATTGCCATGGTAAGGCTGCTGAAACCCCTGGAGTATTACCTCAACCGCTACGGTACCTCCACCTGGGGCCTCAATAAGCTGCATCTGCTGATGGAAAAGCAGCACAACCGGGGACAGGACGGAGCCGGTATCGCCTGTATCAGGTTCGATCCCAACCCTGGCTCCAAGTATATCAACCGTCACCGCTCAAACTCAAACACTCCGATTGCCGACGTTTTTAAATGGGCTTATGAAGAGATCCGCGATTCGGTGAGCGACCATCCCGAAAGGCTGCGCGACCTGCAATGGCTCAAACACAATACCGGGTTTTCGGGGGAGCTTTTTCTGGGCCACCTGCGCTACGGCACCTTCGGGAAAAACAACATTCAGAACCTGCACCCGGTAATAAGGGCCAACAATTGGATGACCCGTAACCTGGTGCTGGCCGGGAACTTTAACATGACAAACGTCGACGAGCTGTTTAACCGCCTGCTCGACCTGGGACAATACCCGGTGGAAACCTCCGACACCATTACCATTCTCGAGAAAATCGGTCATTTTCTGGATGAAGAAAATGAACGGCTTTATGCCCGGTACAAAGCTGAAGGTTACAGCAAGAAAGAAATTACCTCCAAGATCGCCAGGGCCCTCGACGTTGCTGAAATACTGAAGAGGTCGGCCTTTAACTGGGACGGAGGGTATGCCATCGCCGGGCTGTTCGGCCATGGCGACGCTTTTGTGCTGCGCGACCCATCCGGAATAAGACCGGCATTTTATTATCAGGATGAGGATGTAGTGGTGGCGGCATCGGAACGTCCGGTGATACAAACCGCCCTGAATGTGCACCACAGCCAGGTGAAGGAACTGCTTCCCGGACAGGCACTGATTGTAGAAAAAGACGGCAAGGTTTCACTGACTACCATACTTGAACCTAAGAAAAAGCTGGCTTGTTCCTTTGAAAGAATATATTTCAGCCGGGGTACGGATGTGGATATTTACCAGGAGCGTAAGAAACTGGGAAAAGTGCTCACACCGGCCGTCCTCAGGGCTGTAAACCACGACCTGAAAAATACCGTCTTCTCATATATCCCGAATACAGCCGCCGTAGCATATTATGGCATGGTTGAAGAGTTGGGTATTTTCTGCGACACGATAAAGAAAGACCTTATCCTCAAAGAAGGTCCCGGGCTTACCCCGGCAAAGATGGACGAGATTTTCAGCCTGAGGCCCAGGGTAGAAAAGGTGGCCGTAAAAGACATCAAGCTCCGTACTTTTATCACCCAGGACAATGCCCGCGACGACCTTGTTGCCCACGTGTATGACGTCACCTATGGGATCGTTAATACAGGAACCGATAACCTGGTGGTTCTTGACGACTCCATCGTAAGAGGTACAACCCTGAAAAAGAGCATTATCCGTATACTCGACCGCCTTGGCCCGAAGAAAATCGTGATAGCATCTTCAGCCCCCCAAATCCGTTATCCTGACTGCTATGGCATTGATATGACCAAACTGGGGGATTTTATTGCATTTATTGCTACCATAGAATTGCTGAAAGAAAACAAAATGGCCGGCGTCATCAATGAGGTATACCTGAAATGCAAAGCGCAGGAAAAACTGCCGAAGGAAGAGGTGGTGAATCATGTGAAAGAAATCTACAAACCTTTTACCGCTGAGCAGATATCGGAAAAAATTTCACGGCTGGTTACACCGGCCGACTGCAGGGCCGAGGTACAGGTGGTATACCAGACCATTGAAGACCTGCACGAAGCCATTCCCAACCACACCGGCGACTGGTATTTTACCGGCAACTACCCCACCCCGGGCGGCAATAAGGTGGTGAACCGCTCGTTTATCAACTACATTGAGGGACGCAACGAAAGGGCTTACTGAACAAGGGAAGTAAATGTATCTTTCAGCAGGTCTGCCGCCAGGCAGGAATGCACCGGTATAACCGCTACCAGGTCGCCGGGCCGGAGCGAAGCCGCCCAGCCGCTGACGGTGCGCATCAGGCCATGTTCCTGCGACAGGGAAACCATATAATCTTCTCCTTCCGGAAAACTCCAACGGTCACCGGTAATCGGAACAGCCAGGCCAAAAATCTTACTGCCATCAGGCTGCATCAGGCTTTCTTTCGATAAATGCACCGCACCACCGTAAATAAGTGCCTGGTTTCTTGACGGATAAACCGATACTACCGGACAAATCACCGCGGCAGCAATCTGACCGAACCGACAACTGCCCAGCCTGAGCTGCATCAGGTCGTAATACACGAAATTACCCGGCCTGATCTCATCCGCGCCGCTGAAATCCTCGCCCATACTGCAAGAGGGAGTGTCGCCCACCGACGTCATCAGTCCGGGGGAACGCCCGCTGTAAGCCTCTTTCAGACCAGCCAGCAGGGCACGGCTTTTATGGGAGACCTGCAGTACCGCCTCCGGACTCCCGGCCATATAGGTTTGACCGGCGTGGGTCAGAAACCCCCTGAATTCCAATGGACCGGCCGCCGCCACCGACAGAATGGCCTCCATGGTTTCACGGTCGCCGGGCAACACGCCGGCACGGTGGTAGCCGGTATCCACTTTGATAAAAAAACCGGCAGGCTGCTTCAGTACTTTTGCCAGGGCTGCTGCCTGCTCCGGACTGTCAAAAAGCACATTCAGCTTTATCCTTGCGGCCAGTGCGCATACCTCCTCCGTCTCCTTGATATTCAGCGGAAAAGCAATGGTGATGTCATTCCAGCCCGCATCGGCAAAGGCACGGGCCATGGTTACGGATGAAACCGTAATGGCGGTAACTCCCGCCTGCAGGAACCACTTTCCTACCTCCACCGACTGGTGGGTTTTAAAATGTGGCCTGAACTGCACGCGAAGCCGGGCGGCCTTTGCCGCCATTATCCGGATGTTGTCGCGGGCGATGCGCTCGTCAATGAAAAGGGTCGGCTTACGGATATCCATGGAATCAGCCTTATTAATGATCTTATTTCCCCGGCCGGGAATCAGCGGGATGCATACTTCCAAAGCAATTCTTATTTATTTCCGGAGGACTTTTGCTTCTGTTCCCATATCCAGCCGGCATCCAGGCGCAGCATCTCTTCATAGGTAATGCCTTTTGCAGTGGCTTTTTCACGTATGGAAGCCCGGTAGCCGGGATCGGCATCAATGCTTTTCATAATTCCGGCAATGGCCTCATCCTTTCCCGGAAATCCGGCGGCAGGGGGCTGGCTGGGCGCAGGCACCTGCCCTTCGTTCAGGGCATCATAAACCATATCGACAAAACCATAAGGAAACGGTACAGATTGGCTTCCGTAGCCATGATGATGATTACGTCAGCACGGCCCAGCTCTTCCATCAGGTCGAGACCCGAGGTTTTACGTGGCTCCGGATAATTCGGGTTGTGCACCTGCTCATTGTAGTACCAGAAATTGTCATCGGCAAAAAGGCGGCTGGAAATCCCGCTGCCGTATATATTCCAGTAATAGCTGTCGGAAACCACAATGGCATCGGGCTTCACCTTTCCTTCATCGCTTCCGAACCGTAACCTGGGGTATGCCATGGGATAATGGGGAATGGTAAACAGCAGGTTCATCCCTTCGGCCACATCGTAATCCGGGCTGCGCAGGGTATCGGGCAGGTCAAATCCATCCCACCAGAAGTCCACCATATCAATACCGCGGCTGCGCTCGATATAACTGATCAGCGAATCTACCGCCAGGGCCACCCCGAAAGCACTCCAGTGAATGCCGCACTGCGGGTAAAGCGGATAAGTGGCCGTATCTTTCATCTTCACAAACCAATCGTTGAAATCAATCACCGGAAGAGCCTGTTTTGCAAAAGTTTCCCTGATCACCGCATAATTGGTGGCTTCCCCCGAAGGACGGTCAAGAAACCTGGCGGGAATTTTCTCAGGAAAGAATGACGCTTTGCCGGGTGCCAGTACAAACACCAGGGTTTTGCCGGCAGCCTGCAGTTTTTCATGCACCAATGCCGCCTTACGGGCCTGTTCTTCAATGGCTGCATATCCTGAAAAATCCCACCCCTTCCATGCTTTAATGTAGTTGATTTCGAACAGGTAATTGTCCCTGCCAACCACCACCCCGGCAGCCCGGGCTGTATCGAACAGCCAGAAATCAAGCTGATTGTTCAGGCGCACAAGCAGGGGCCTGAACCCTATGGAGTGTTCGTAATAATCGTTGTAATCTTCCTGAAAGCTTCCACTGAACACCGATTGCAGGGTGGCACCGGGCTTTACCGGCTCCTGGAAAGAACCTTTCAGGGGGCTTACATCAAATACCGGCACTGTGCGCTGCAGCAGCGGTAATCCCAGCATCAGCATCAGCAGACCAAAAAGAAGTTGTTTCAGTTTTGCCATTTCAGAACCTGAAGTAGATAAAGGGATTAAAACCTGATGAAGTGATGGCGGCCAGACTGATGACAAACAACAGGACGGAAGCCGCAGTCATCCACACCAGGGTGGAAATCTTCTGCTTTTTGGCAAAGAGTTTCATCTGCCATTTCTCAATGTTACCGAAAGCCGCCCAGAGGCCGAAGAATGCACCGATAATCAGGATTATCCAGACTTTCTGGCTGATATAAACCGCGGGACCACCATTAAAGGAAAACATACGCCCAAGGTAATGGATTGCGTAAGGCAGGGTTTCGGCCCTGAAAAGCACCCAACCCACCAGGGTAATGATAAAGGTGATCAGGATGGAAGGGGCTTTCCCGATGGCTGCGAAGAACTTCAGCAGGAAAATCCTGTCGGCGATCAGGAAGAAACCGTGAAATGCACCCCAAACCACGAAGTTCCAGGCGGCACCATGCCAGAAACCCGAAATCAGGAATACCAGCCACAGGTTAAAATACAACCGCCGTATCGAAACCCTGTTACCGCCCAGGGGAATGTAAAGGTAATCGCGCATCCAGCGCCCCAGCGAGATATGCCAGCGACGCCAGAACTCACTGATATTCTTAGAAATATAAGGATTATTGAAATTCTCCAAAAAGTCAAAACCGATCATTCTGCCCAGCCCGATGGCCATATCAGAATACCCGGCAAAATCATAATAAATCTGGAAAGCATACGCCAGCACCCCCATCCAGGCAGTAGCGGTGGTCATGCCCGCTGGATCCATGGCAAAAACGGTATCGGCATACTCGCCCAGCACATTGGCTATCAGCACCTTCTTTCCCAAACCCAGGACAAACCTGAAAAAACCGGTCAGCCGGTTGTCCACATTCTCGTTGGCACGCCGGTCTTCAAGCTGATCGGCAATTTCGTTGAACCGTACAATGGGCCCGGCAATCAACTGGGGAAACATAAGTATGTAGAGCGCAAAATCGCTGATCCGCTTCAGCGGAACATGCACCTTGCGATAGACATCCACCGCGTAAGTCATTTTCTGGAAACTGAAAAACGAAATGCCAATGGGCAGTGCCACCTTCGCCCATTCAACCGGTTTGCCGCCAAAACCCTCCACCATCAGGTTGAAGTTCTCGACAAAAAAATTGGCATATTTGAAATAAAGCAGCATGCCGATGTTCAGTACAATGGAAAATGCCACCAGTAAGCACTTCTTCCTGCCCTTCGACCGGTGCATTACCTTTACCGCGTAAAAGTCGGCAATGATAGATCCGATTACAATAAAGATAAAAGTGGGTGCTCCCCAGGCATAGAAAAACAAACTGGCTGCCAGAGCCACATAGTTCTTGTATTTTACATCGGCAAAATAATAGAACAAAAGGAAAACCGGCAAAAAGTAAAGAAGAAACAGGCTGCTGCTGAAAACCATTGCTCAGGAATTAAATGGTGCCTATCGGAATTTATTAGCCAGCAAATGTAAGGAAGTTGAAGAAGATAACAGCAAACAACCGGCAGGTTTTGGAGAATACCAAAACTTACGGGAGTTGCCGAAGCCGCCCGGCCGTTCATGTCCGCTTACTTCCACATACGGGTGATCTCATCATCGACCCATTTTTCTATTGCTGCTGCAGTATCTGTCTGCGGCGAAGCAGCCAGGATACGCCGCATCAGGGCCCGGTCCTCATGTGCGCTATTCCTCAGGTATTCTTCAAGATACGGCCGGTTGATCAGTATCCTGTAATTCTTTTCTCGCCGGTCGGCCTTCGAAATTTCATGCAGGGGATAATAAATGCCTTTTACCCCCGGAGCATAGTCCGGATCCACCAGGGATCCCTGTAGATCAGGCCGGAGGGTTGTCTGGAAAAAAGCATCGGAATAGGCCGTCCGGGTCATGGCATCATAATGAATAATGCCCTGCCGGTATTGCCATTGCTGGAAGGCGCTTAAAAAGACAAAGAAGCCGGTAATAATCAGAAATGCAACCCTCAGTACCCTGAAGCGCTGCGTTAGCATTGCCTGTGCCAAGGCTGCCACCCCAAAGGCAAATATCCCGTATCCGTCAATGTAGGCACGGTTACCGAAACTCCCGCCAAACCACCAGCACCACCAGGAGGCATTCACCCAGATAAGCAACACCAGCATCATTGCCGTGAGGTTAAACAATCCCCGCTGTTTGCGATAAAGTAACGGAAGTCCGGCAAAAGCCATCAGCATCAGCGGTGTGTAAACAAGCCATCCTTTCCGCCAGCTGAACAGGCTGCTGAAAACCTGCGGATTACCAAAAAAGAACCCCTCTTCGCCGTAAGTGTAATAAAACCAGCTGCCGCTGGCAAATTTCCAGAATACCAGCTGCGGCGCCCATACTATTAAAAATCCGGCTATCATGATGATCAGCCCCCTGTAATTGTTCAGAATAAACTGAACCCTTTCGCGGAAGCGATAAACAGCATTCCCGGGCAAAAAGAGTATGATCATGCCAAAAATAATATTGGTCGGCCTGATCAGCACTATCAGACCGAACAAGAGACCCGGCAGCAGGGATTGCTTTATCCCCGGTTTTGCCAGCCACCGCTGCGTCTGAACAGCCATCAGCAGGATCAGCGCAAAGCTGAAGATATGCGACATGGCCGGTTCATGGGTCACATACCACAGCATATTTGTGCCAAATGCCACCACCACAAGGGTTAGGGCCACCGCCGCTTCATCAAAATAGCTGAGCAGCAGTTTCCTGAGCAGCCACAAGCCCAGCAGCAGGTACAAAAGGGACGCGACCACCAGGGCCACTTTGTAAGGTATGGCATAGACCCCGCCCGCCGCACCTGTCAACGGCATGACAATGTAATGGGCAAAAAGAAAGAAGGGGGCATAAACCATCGCCATCCCCATCGACATCTTGGGTATTCTGACCCCTGTTTCAGGGTGTCCGGGTAACCAGAACTTGCTTTGATAATCAGGCTCTTTCAGGAAGAAACCAAAGGAAAGATCGTGATAAACAAATACGGCCGGCAGATAGATATAATAGAGGTGGACATCATCCTGAATGATGCGGATGGGATTTTCCCATTCACGGGTTTTCAGGTTTACCAATGTGATGCTGATGAAAACCAACCAGAGTGCGGCAAGAGAAAAAGAGATTTTTCTGGCTTTTACAAAGAAATTCTTCAATATCCGGGAAATGCCGTTAATCACTTTCATCATCTCAGAAATCTCCGGGGCTGTACTTGTTCTTTTGCTTTTTCTGTATCTCTTCGTATTTTTTACAGTCAATTTCCACCGACAGGGGGTTTGAGGGTCTTTCAAAATCTCCCTGCGACAGCTTCAGCTTGGGATCGGCATAAATGCGTTTCATATAGAGCGCCCAGATCGGAAGGGCCATATTTGCCCCCTGCCCGAGGGTGATCGTTCTGAAACGCACACTGCGATCTTCTCCTCCAACCCAGACTCCGGTTACCAGATCAGGGGTAAGTCCCATAAACCATCCGTCGGAGTTGTTTTGCGTGGTTCCGGTTTTACCGGCCACCGGATTAGCAATGCCATACTTATACCTCAAACGAACGCCTGTTCCGCTTTCCACCACCCCCTTCATCAGTTCCAGCATAAGAAAGGCTGTTTCTTCACTCATAGCCTCTTCCTGCCGTGGCATAAAACGGGCCAGTACATTACCGTTTTTATCCTCGATGCGGGTCACGAAAAGCGGCTCAATATAAACGCCTTTTGCCGCATAAGTATTCATGGCCCCGGTCATTTCATAAAGGGTCAGGTCAGGGGTACCCAGCGAGATGGAAGGAACCGGGTCTATGGGGCTGACAACCCCCATTTTCCGGGCGATCTTGATTACCGCCATGGGGGAATACCTTTTGATCAGGAAGGCCGAAATCCAGTTGATGGAATTGGCCAGTGCCTCTTTTAGGGTCACCATTTCGCCTTTCTTAAAATCGTTGGCGTTGCGCGGCTCCCACCTTCCACCTTCAGGCAGATCGATGCTGTATTGAATATTTGCCACTTTGGTGCAGGGCGAAAAATCGCCCTCCTGCATAGCCAGCGTATAAACAAAAGGCTTGAATGTAGAACCAACCTGCCGCCGGGCCATCTTAACATGGTCGAACTGGAAGTGGCTGTAATTGATGCCACCCACATAAGCCCTCACAAATCCGGTCTGCGGCTCCACCGACATCAGGCCGGCCTGCAGAAAGAACTTGCAGTAACGGATGGAATCCCAGGGCGTCATAATGGTGTCGCGCTCTCCCTGCCAGGTGAACACCTTCATAGGTGTTTTGGTATGAAACGCCAGACGGATGGAGTCCTCGGGCAACCCGGCAGCCTTCATTTTCCGGTAACGATCCGATCGCTTCATCGAAGCATTGAGCAGCTTATGCGCTTCTGCCTTCACCTGTGACTTCGGAAAATCAAAGGGAGCCTCTTCCCTCCCCTTCCAGTGCCTGAAAAATGCAGGCTGAATATCGCCACCCATGTGTTCCGCCACAGCCTCCTCGGCATACCGCTGCATGCGTGAATTGATGGTGGTATAAATCCTTAATCCGTCCTTGTAAAGATTGTATTTCGACCCATCGGGTTTGGGATTTTTCTCAATCCATCCGTATATCGGGTTGGAAACCCACTGTAGTGAATCCTCAGTATAAACCTGTTTATCCAAGTAGTTCTTCCGGGCCGGCTTTTTTGCCGACATGGTCATACGCAGATACTCCCTGAAGTAAGTAGCCGTGCCTGAAGTATGGTCCTGTTGCCGGTATTGGGACATATCAAGGGGTATTATCCTGATGGAATCGTATGCCTGTTCACTGATGTAACCATATCTCTCCATCTGACGGAGCACCACCTCCCTGCGCTTATTGGCCCTTTCGGGATTGCGCACCGGCGAGAAAAAGGTAGGCGCTTTCAACATGCCCACAAGCATAGCCGATTCTTCAATGGTCAATTCGGAAGGTTGCTTGTTAAAAAATGTTTTTGCAGCTGATTTGATGCCAAATGAATTGCTCCCGAAATCCACTGTATTGAAGTACATAGCCAGAATCTCTTCTTTTGTGTAGTTGCGCTCCAGCTTTATGGCTGTTACCCACTCCTTAAGCTTGATAAACACTGTTTCAAAGAAATTACGATTGGCCTTGCGCGGAAAGAGGTTTTTGGCCAGCTGCTGGCTGAGTGTACTACCTCCGCCTTTATTGTTCCCGGTCACCAACCCGAAGGTCACCCTGAAAAGCGCCTTTACATCTACTCCCGAATGCTTCTCAAAACGGGCATCCTCTGTGGCAATAATGGCATTCACAAGATAGGGCGACAGGTCATTGTAATTAATATTCGACCGGTTCTCGATATAGTACTTGCCCAACAACTCCTGGTCGGCTGAAATGATCTCGGAAGCCAGATTACTTTTGGGATTTTCCAGCTCCTCAAAAGAAGGCATAAATCCCAGCAGTCCTGAAGAAATGGCTGTAAATAAAAGGATTATGAAAACAAATACAACCAGATATGCTTTCCAGAAGCGTTTCTTCCAGAAATTAACATCAGTTGTGCTGCTTTTAGGTTTTTTGCTCATTCTGATATAGCATTCGTTCTGATCACTCAAACTTCACCCGTCTTTACAATCCTGCAACCGGCATCTTTACTTTTTCTCCAGCCTTATGCCGGCCTCCGAAATACCCACAAGCACATCCTCGCGCATAGCCTGGTTAAGCCGCAACGTGTATTCCCCTTTTCGCGGAAATCGGATGTTGTCCCTTATCCAGATGCGGTTGTCACGGTAACGCCCGCTGCCCTTACCTAACCATTTACCGTTTTTGGCTGCCAGCATACACTCAATGGTATCGCGCGACATGCCCCCCCCCGGATAGGTTGTGGTAAGAAAGAAATAGATGTTATTGTATTTGTATGAAGAACTGTGCCGGACATTCAGATAAAAGCTGTAAGGCCTGATGGTATCTTCAATACTCACGGTAAAACTCAGCGCATCCTCCTTTGGCCACCGGTCGCCGGTAAGACTCAGGCTCTCATCGTAAAACTTGTCAGCATCACAGGCTGCAAAAGCCATCACCACAAACAGCAAGGCCGGACATTTCACCAGGTAATTCAGAACTGTTTTTTTCATTTCGCAGTATTCAACGCCTGAATGGCAAAAAAATTATCTCACCCCGGATTTCCGCTTGCAAATACAAGGCCTTTACTGCTTATCGAAACCCGCCTCCCTACTTTCATCTTACTTGTCAAATCTGTGCAAATCCTCCTGGCCCACAACATTTTCAAAATCAACCTTTTTCTCCAGTTTTCGGGCAAAGTCCTCGAGTTTATCAATGGCTTTCCCCTTTTTGTTCAGATCAATGATCTCTTTTACCTTATCCACAGGGATGGCCATCATATTGTTCGGATCCGATTTGTAGGCATACCAGATTATCCCGCCAAAAACATCTGTTTTTTGCGGGATGGCATCACCCTTTTTGGTATTGAGTAAGGTATCGTCCGGGGGGAAGTGTTTCAACGCTTCGGTATAAGCAGAATATTCGTAATTCAGACAGCATTTGAGCTTGCCGCACTGCCCGGCAAGCTTCTGCGGATTGAGAGAAAGTTGCTGAATGCGTGCCGCATTGGTACTTACCGTGTTAAATCCGTTGAGCCATGTTGAACAACATAATTCACGGCCACAGGTACCTATTCCCCCCAAACGGGCAGCCTCCTGCCTTGCCCCGATCTGACGCATCTCAATCCTCACTTTGAACTCCTCAGCGAGAATCTTAATCAGTTCACGGAAGTCAACCCGCTCATCAGCCGTATAGTAAAAGATCGCCTTTGTATCATCCCCCTGATATTCAACATCATTGATTTTCATTTTCAGGTTAAGCCGGGCGGCAATTTCCCTGGCCCTGAACATGGTGTTGTCCTCCTTTTCCACCGCGGTTATCCACTTTTCAATATCACTTAACCTGGCCTTGCGGTATACCTTACGGATATCATCCCTTCCGGGATCAGTGTTCCGTTTGCGCATCTGTAGCCTGACAATCTCACCGGTAAGGGAAACAATACCGATATCGTGACCCGGATTGGCCTCCACCGCCACAATATCGCCGGTGTGCAGATCAGGATCGCAGGTGGAGCGGAAAAATTCCTTGCGGTTATTCTTAAACCTTACCTCAATGCAATCAAATGGTTTATGGCCCTCCGGCATCGGCACATAGCCCAGCCAATCAAAAGCATCAAGTTTGGCACAGCCATGCTTAAAAATATTGTCATTTTTATGAATCAGGCTGGGTTGATGACAGCAACCCCGGGTAACAAAATGATTCTTTTCGGGAGATATTTTTTCAGTTTTTTCCATTTTTTGGGTGTTGTGAAATTGAATCCCGCAGGGATACCCCCTGAAACGGGATGAAATATATTGATTTTCAACCGCTCATCGGTTGAAAATGTAAAAGGCAAATGTACAATAAAAGCTTGAAAAGAAAATTAAGGGTCAAAGGAATCAGGAGGTTCTTCTCCCCGGGATGTTTTCCCGGTTTGCCTGCAACTGAAAATTCAGTCAGGGAGGCTTTTGCCTGAACCCGGCTGATGTTATTCACCTTTCACCGGATTCTTAAGCCGGATCTACGTCAATTGCAATTCTTACACTTTTATAATCCGGCAGGGCCCTGAATAATTCAAGCTGACGGGTAAGTTCAGCCTTGCTTTGTTTCCCCTGAGTTCCTTTGCCGGTCTTCAACAATAAATTCTTGATATAAAGGTTCCTGATCCTTGAAACCAATGGATACTCAGGGCCCAGCAACAGTGCGCCAAAAGTTGGCTTCAGCATGCCGGCCAGGGCAGAGGCTGCTTTGTTGAGGAATTCAGCATCACGGTGCATCAGGGATATTTCAATCAGCCTGAAATACGGAGGAAATCTGTATTTATACCTGTCGGAAAGTTGTTGTTCAAACATGGCAGCGTAATTGTCATCCACCACCCACTGAAGCAGGGGATGTTTGGGGTTGTTTGACTGTATCATTACCAGCCCGCGTTTATGCTTTCGCCCGGCCCGGCCGCTTACTTGTGCCATCAGCTGATAGCTGCGCTCCAGCGCCCGGAAATCGGGGTAACTCATCATCCCATCCGCGTAAAGCACGCCCACCAGACTTACATTGTCGAAATCCAGACCTTTGGTAACCATCTGGGTACCCACCAATATATCAATCCTCCGCGACTCAAAATCCCCGATGATGCGTTGATAGGCGTTTTTGGTCCGCGTGGTGTCAAGGTCCATCCTCCCGATCACCACATCCGGGAAAAGAATAGCAAGCTCTTCCTCCACCTTCTCCGTGCCAAAACCCCGCATTTTTATGGCCGGACTGTGGCATTTAGGACAAACATCCGGAACCCGGGTGGTGTACCCGCAATAGTGGCACTTCATCACATTCACCTGCTTGTGATAGGTGAGCGTAACATCACAGTTGATGCATTCAGGAATATAATGACAGGTGTCGCATTCAAGCCTGAGCGAAAATCCACGACGGTTCTGGAAAAGGATAACCTGTTCCCCTGCATCCAGGGCTTGTTTGATGGCATCAAGCAATTGGGGCGAAAAATGCGACTTCATCCTTTTCATCCTGGCCTCTTCCCTGATGTTTACAATCCGGATTTCAGGCATCTGCATACTGCCAAAACGCTCATTCAGGTTAACAAGGCCATATTTGCCGCTCACCGCGTTAAAATAACTTTCAACGGAAGGAGTGGCAGAGCCTAACAAAACAGGACATTGATGTATATATCCTAGCATTGTGGCAGCATCCCTGGCATTATACCGGGGGGCGGGATCGTTTTGTTTATAGGAACTGTCATGCTCTTCATCCACTATAATCAGTCCCATGTCGGTAAATGGCAGAAACAGGGCCGACCGGGCGCCGAGCAAAATCTGGTAGGGCTGATTTTGCTGATTGTCCGAAAGTGGTATGTTGGCCTTATTCCAGATCTCAATCCGCTCAAACTCGTTATACTTTGAATGGTAAACCCCGACTTTATCTCCGAAATATTTTTGAAGCCGCCTGATAATCTGGGTTGTGAGCGCGATCTCCGGAAGAAGATACAGCACCTGCTTCCCCTTGCTTATGACTTCTTCAATCAAATGAATATATACCTCCGTTTTCCCGCTCGAAGTAACCCCCTTTAACAAGGCGATTCCGGTTCCGTTCAGCAGGCTTTTCAGCTCAGCGATAACCTGTTTCTGAGCGTCTGAGAAGATGATATTCCGCGAACTGTCGCTTGCATCATCATGCATCAGACGGCTCACATTGCGCAAATATGTTTCCAGTATCCCTTTCCTGATAAGAGCGTCAAGCTGGGCCACGCTGATATCCGGGGTTTTGAGCAATTCGGGCCGGCTGACTTCAACCGGATGCTCCGAAAAACAACGGCTGATGCTGAGGTAAGCCATCAAAGCCTGAAGCTGTTTGAACGCCCTTTTGCTCAGCCTGTCCATTTCGGCATGCAACAGCGATTCATCATGATAGGCTTCTGTCAGGCGTATACAGGTTTCGGTCCTGGGCTTATACTTCTCGGTGATCTCCTCTTCAACCCTGACAATGCCCTTCTCAATCATTGTTTTCACGAGAGGTATCACTTTGGCCATCCCTACAATGCGGCTGATATCGGTGAGTGTCAGGATATTCTGCAATTCAAGGGCTTCCACCACCATAAACTCCCTGTCGCTGAGCACTTCTCCATCCTTAACATACTCAGGATCCATTACCACACGGGTTTCACTTGCCAGTTTGTAAGCCGAAGGAAGGGCCGCATTCATCACTTCGCCCACCGTACATAAATAATACTCAGCCATCCACTCCCACAGCAGGAATTGCTTTTCGTTCACTACCGGCCATGGATCCACAACCGCAAGCACATACTTTACCGACATCACCGCAGGCACCTGTTGATGTATCCGCCTGACCAGCGCTGTATAAAACTTCTTCTGACCGAACTGCACCACCACACGCATGCCCGGAGCAAGCAGCCCGTTCAGCTCCTGAGGCACCCGGTAAGTAAAGTAACCCTTAACCGGAAGCGGCAGCAACACTTCTGCAAACAATGTGATATATTCCTGATCAGCCAAAATTTATTATCCTTTAGAATGATCAAAGATACAAAGCCCCTGAAAATGCAACGGAATATTTCTTAACAACCGGACAGGTCCGCACAGCCATATCCGGCCGGCTGTGTCCCTTGTCCTCTGAAATTCATCATTTTTCCGCGACGGCCCAAAATGATACCCAAAAAATGAGTAACTTAGCATTCAGGGGACATCCCGGCTTTTTTTTAGCCAAAGGCCCCGTTTTTATGTCTTTTATCAGAATAATTCCGCTTCATTCTTATTGATATTGGTGCGGAAGGTTTTTATTCATCACAAATAAATCTGAAATATGCGCTGGACCGGAAGACGTGGAAGTTCAAATGTTGAAGACCGCCGTGGCATGTCGGGCGGCAAGATGGCCCTTGGAGGTGGATTGGGCACCATTGTTATTGTGCTCATCGTTTGGCTCATGGGCGGAGATCCCGGCCAGATGCTTGGAGGCCTGGAATCAGGGCAAACAGAACAAACTGTGGCAACATCGGCTGAGGAAGACCAGATGGCCCAGTTTGTATCGGTAGTACTTGCCGACACAGAGGATGTCTGGAAAATGATCTTCAAACAGTCGGGACAAACCTACCGGGAGCCAAAACTGGTCCTTTTCAGGGATCAGGTGCAATCGGCATGCGGGTATGCCAGTGCTGCCAGCGGACCCTTCTACTGTTCGGGCGATGAAAAAATATATATCGACCTGAGTTTCTGTGATGTATTGAAGACCCGTTTCGGCGCTCAGGGCGATTTTGCTGTAGCTTATGTAATTGCGCATGAAGTAGGCCATCATGTCCAGAAACTACTGGGAATCCTCGGCGATGTTCAGGCACAGCGCGCCCGCCTCAGCCAGACAGAAGCCAATGCACTTACCGTTAAACTTGAGCTTCAGGCTGACTTCCTTGCCGGATTGTGGGCCCACCATGCCGACCGCATGATGGATATCCTCGAGACCGGTGACATCGAAGAAGCATTACACGCCGCAGCTGCCGTCGGCGACGACAATATACAGCTGAAGTCCCAGGGCCGCATTGTCCCCGACGATTTTACACACGGAACCTCCGAACAAAGGATGTCATGGTTCCGCAAAGGCTGGGAAACGGGCGATCTGGCTCAGGGCGATACCTTCAGGAGAGGAGCAGTTTAAGAATATCAAACTTTTCATTTCATAATTTTAAATACCTGGTTGGCGCGGACGACCTACACAGGCTTAGCATCAAACTTATCAAAGTCTAATCGTCCTTTTTACACCTAACAGGTTAGAAGAAAACCTGTCAGGAGGATGCTGGTGCCGGTTGGCGCGAATACCCTTGGCTGGCGCGGACGTCCCGTTTGTGCCCGATCCTCTTTGCCTGTCTATTCATCCAACCATCTGATTATATTGTGGTCTAGGTTCCGCTCGACCACCTCCACGACTGGCGCAGACGTCCCGTCCGTGCCCATTCTTCTCTGCTCTACTCCCGATTCCTGAATCACTTCTCACTTCATTTCCTATCTTTGCAAAAAAAAATCATTGCCATGAACAGAGGACCTGTTTCACAATTTATCGAGCATCACTACAGGCATTTTAACGCCGCCACCGTGGTGGATGCCGCAAAATCTTACGAAAAACATCTGGCTGAAGGCGGAAAAATGATGATTACCCTGGCCGGAGCCATGAGCACTGCCGAACTGGGCATCTCCCTGGCCGAAATGATCCGTCAGGACAAGGTACAGATCATCAGTTGTACCGGCGCCAACCTGGAAGAAGACATTATGAACCTGGTTGCCCACAGCCACTACAAACGGGTGCCGCACTACCGCGACCTTACCCCTCAGCAGGAATTCGAACTGCTGGAACAGGGCATGAACCGGGTTACCGATACCTGCATCCCCGAAGAAGAAGCCTTCCGCAGGATTCAGCATCACATTGAAAAAATATGGAAAGATGCCCAGGCAAATGGTGAGCGCTTTTTTCCGCATGAATACATGTACAAGCTGCTGCTCAGCAAGGTGATGGAAAAGGACTATGAAATAGATCCCAGACATTCGTGGATGCTGGCCGCTGCCGAAAAAAACCTTCCGATCATCGTTCCGGGCTGGGAAGACAGCACCATGGGAAATATCTTCGCCTCTTACTGCATCAAGGGCGAACTAAACCCCTCCACCATGAAGTCGGGCATCGAATACATGATGTACCTCTCGGAATGGTACCGTAAGAATTCCTCAGGCAAAGGGGTTGGATTCTTCCAGATCGGCGGGGGCATCGCCGGCGATTTCCCCATCTGCGTGGTACCCATGATGTATCAGGACCTTGAGTGGCACGACGTTCCTTTCTGGTCATACTTCTGCCAGATCAGCGACTCAACCACCTCTTACGGATCCTATTCAGGGGCGGTTCCCAACGAAAAAATCACCTGGGGGAAACTCGATATCGACACCCCGAAATTTATCATCGAGAGCGATGCAACCATCGTCGCCCCCCTGATCTTCGCCTGGCTGCTGCGCTGGTAATTCTCGCCGGTTCAGCCAGATAAACTGATAATTAAGGGATTAACCCCGGGATAAACCTCCGGGGTTTATTATTTCCAGACAAAACTGGTAACAGATGTTGCCGCCAGGTTCACGGTGAAAATCCGCGGCCCCTGTTCCACGGCAAACCGAACGGCATCGCCGCTGTAGTTGGCGGCAATCAGCACCTTTGAACCATCGGTGTTCTGAAACGCCACCACCCCGGCATCACCGGCCGACTGGGGCAGGTTAGCGCTGATTCTTATTGCGCCGGGACGAACGAATTTCGAAAAATGGGCAATGGCATAGTATTCCTCATTCCGGGTAACTTCGCCCGTTAATGAATTGATGGTAACCACACCCCTGCAATTGTTGCACCCGTTGTTCTGCGGCCCGTAATTTTCATCCAATGCCAGGTTCCAGAGCAACGCGTTCTTCGACCAGTTGCGGGCTGTGCCGATAAAGATGTGCCGCATATTCCACATCAGGTTGCCGGCAAAATCGGTGGCCCAGGCTCCACCGGAGATTTCGGTAAAATAGAGCGCCTTGTCGGGATGGGCCTGATGCACCGTTCCCATGGCCGAAACATCCCCGGCATACGCGTGAAAGGCCGAGCCAGCCACATATTGCCTGGCATCAGGGTCATCGAGGATGGTAATGGGGTAATCTGGCCTGTCCCAGTTATGGTCGTAAGTGATAATTTTTGTCGAAATGCCTTCTGCTTCGAACACCGGACCGAGATTGTTTTTAATAAACTGCAGCTGCTCATTGGCCTGCATCTGCATACACGGGTAATTTGCTGTAGAATGCAGGGGCTCATTCTGTATCGTAACCGCATCTATGGCAATGCCTTCTTCCTTCATTGCCCGGATATACCGGACAAAATAACCGGCGTAAACCGGGTAGCACTCCGCTTTCAACCTGCCTCCTGTCAGTTTACCGTTGGTTTTCATCCAGGCCGGCGGACTCCAGGGCGAGCCCATAATTCTGAGATCAGGGAATATTTTCAGGATCTCCTTCATCACCGGAATCACGTCATCCCTGTCCTGCGAAAGCGAGAACTGTTCCAGCCCGAAATCCGTCTGACCGGCCGGCAGATCGTTGTAGGTAAAGTCGGAAAGCGAAAAATCGGAAGCACCCATGGTTAGTCTGAGGTATGAAATGCCAATCCCGTCTTCCGGGTTAAACAATTCATTCAACAGCGCCTGTCTGGACTGTGGATTTAACTTCCGGTTGATAAGCCAGGCCGAGGAACCTGTGAACGCGGCGCCGTAGCCCTCCACTTCCTGATACATGATGGAGGTGTCGATCCTGAGCACAGCCTGCCCGGCAGGGGCGCTGCTGATAAAGGAAATCTCCTTTCCTGAAGCCAGCAATTGCGCACGGTCGCCGGTGGTTACCCATGATTTTACGCCGTTACCCTGCCCGGGTTCTTCAGGTTTGGGTTTATCCTTCTTGGTGCAGGCGGTCACTCCCGTTGAAAGCAGGATAACTAAAATCAGTAATACCGGCAGTTTGCTACTTTCAGTTTTCATCTCAGTAATCTTTAAACAACAGTTAAACGAAAATTCACAGGTAATTGCGCGCTCCCGGCAAACTCCGGGCAACCGTTAACCGGGGCGCATCCGGTAAAAGATACGCCCCGGTATGGTTGCTATTTCAGCCTGGATAATCCGGTAAAAATCCGTACCTCAGATTAATAACCCGGATTCTGGGTCAGCAGTTCATTTTTATCCAGCTCCGATTGCGGAATGGGCCACAACAGGCCGTTTTGCGTCAGGTTGTATCCGATCTTATTCCCGTCGGGGCCGATGGCATTGTTGATCACCTCAATGGCCCTTCCGGTGCGCTTCAGGTCAAACCAGCGCTTACCTTCAAAGGCCAGCTCCAGGCGGCGTTCTTTCTCTATGGCCAGCCGCATGGCTTCCCGGGTCGAAGCCTGGGTATCCGGCAGGTCTACACGGCCACGGATCTGATTTACCAGCTGGGCGGCGCCGTTCACATCACCAAGCTCATTCAGCGCTTCAGCCTTCAGCAGCAAAATATCCGCCAGTCTTACCAGGATATAATTCTGCGGACTCGGCCAGGTGATGATCCTGTACTTGTTCATGAACGGATAATTACCAGCCGGCCAGTTGGCATCCGACCACTTGCCGGTTACATCTTCAAATGATATTGAAGCATTTTTGCGGATCATATCGCCTTCATCGTTAAACGCCTTAACCAGGTCGTTGGAAGGAATATTGAACTTCTTCCAGTCGGTGCCCCTGAACATGCTGGAACCCCAATTGGCATCGCTGGCAGTTCCTGCATAATTCACCTCAAAAATGGATTCTGAGGAGTTCTCATTTTCATTATTCCAGAGCATGTCAAATTCGGGCAGCAGGGAATAGCCTCCGGCAATCACCGCATCGCAATATTCCACTACTTTGTTGTAATCTTTCGGTTCAATGGTGGCGTAAACTTTTGCCAGGTAAGCATTGGCCGCGCCTTTGGTGGCATATCCCTTGTGCGGCTGGGTTATCTTAACATTGGCCAGGGCATATTCCAGGTCAGCAATAATCTGTTCATATACTTCGGCCATGGGTTTGCGCTCGGGATAGAGCTGGGGATAAATTTCATCCAGATCCGCGGCACTCACGCTGGTAACCTCTTTCAATTGCAGCGGAACATCGCCCCAGAGTTGAACGGCTTCAAAGTACATCACCGCCCTGACAAAGGAGGCTTCTCCCTTGATTTCCTTCTTCCGCTGATCGCTCAATGAGGGATCCGGAGTTGCTTCTACATTGTTGATGACCAGATTAGCCTTCCCTATGGTCTGATAAAGATAGGCCCAGTCGCGGCTTACATTTGAATTGGTGGCAATTATCCGGTAATCATCGATCTGGAAATTGGAAGGGTTATCAGCTCCGGCATAAGCGTCGTCCGATTGGGCATCGCCGTTGACCAGCCAGTCAAGCTGCCAGTATTCATTCTGAAAGTCGCCGTAAACGGCACTTAGTGCAGCTTCCACTTCATTGGCCGTTTTGAAAATGGTATCTCCTTTTTCTTCAATAAAGATGGAATTGCCTGTAGGCGATATATCCAGGAACTTTTCGCAGGAAGCAAATGCCAGCACAAGCGAAAGAAACAGGCTGTATTTAATTATGTTTTTCATAGCTCGGTGTATTAAAATTCAACATTAACGCCAAAGACAAACGTACGCGACTGCGGATAGGTTCCATAGTCAATTCCCACTTCCACAGCATTGTTTCCGTAAGCACTCACCTCCGGATCAAATCCCGAATAGCTGGTGAAAGTGAACAGGTTCTGGGCGGTAACATAAACTGCCAGATTTCGCACAAAATTGATTTTTGTATTGTTTTTCAACACTGTGTATGACAGGGTAGCCGATTTCAGCCTGAGATAGGAACCATCTTCAATAAAACGGGTGGAATTGCGCACGTTATCAACATTTCCGCCGCCAACTGCCCTGGGGATATCGGTATTGGGGTTCTCCGGGGTCCAGCGGTCAAGTACGGTCACCGACTGGTTCTTGCTGTCGAACATCCCTTCCAGATCGATGCGGGTGGCATTGAATATATCATTCCCGTAGGAGCCCTGGAAGAAAAGATTCAGGCTGAAATCCTTGTAAACAAGATTATTGGTGAAACCGAATGTTAACTTAGGCATACCATAGCCTATCACGGTGCGGTCGCCCGGATCAAATATCCCGTTGTTGTTCACATCCTTGTACATAATATCTCCCGTTTCCGGATTCACCCCTTCCGAAACATAACCGTAAAATGTTCCCAGCGGATCACCTACCTTCACCCTGGAAGCAAACTCATTGTTGCTGTAAATACTTCCAAAATAATAGACTGGTGTATATTTGAGATCAGCCACTTCATTTTTGTTGAGCGAAAGGTTAAACTCGGTGGTCCAGTTGAGTTCGCGGGTGTCGATGTTGACTGTATTCAGACTGAATTCAAGACCTTTATTGATAATCTCTCCTGCATTGGTCAGAATGGATGAAACCGGAAGTGAGCTGGTGAGTTGCACATTCAGCAAAACATCCACCGTCTGTTTATGATATGCATCAAATGTGAACAATACCTTTCCATCAAACATGGTCAGGTCAAGTCCGAGGTTTGTCTGTCGCGTGGTTTCCCATTTCAGGTCGGGGTTTCCGTAGCTCGATTGGTAGATACCGGGGCCTGACAGAGGATCCGTCGGATCGCGGCGGTAATATGACCAAAGGGCATAAGCTGCCTGATCGCTCAAACCATAGTCATTTCCGGTAAACCCGTATCCTCCGCGGATTTTAAGGTCATCTATAAAGGTGAATTTCTGCATAAAGGGAGCGGAAGAAAGCCGGTATCCCAGGGAAAATGCCGGCATGGTTCCCCATTTATTCACCAGCTTGGAACTTCCGTCGCGCCGAAACGAAAAGGTAGCATAATATTTGCTGCCGAAATCATAATTCAGCCTTCCAAAGAAGGAAACCTTCGAATTTGCACCATGCCAGGTGCCGCCGGTGCTGATCTGGTTGGCAGCCCAGATATCCTTTACATTGGTGTCTTCCGGGAAATCTTTCCCCTCAATATAGGTTCCCCGGCCTTCGTATTTTTGGAGCGTATTTCCGGCAAGGGCTGAGATAGTGTGCTCACCTGTTTTCACAGTATAGTCAAAAAGGTTCTCGATCTGAATTACCATGTGGTTGGCATTGTCCGACTGCCCGATTCCATTGTTCTGCCTTCCGTAGTTGGTACGCAGCGGATCCAGGTAATAATCCCAGCGGTGGCTGGTAATGTCGGCGCCGGCGCTGGAACGGAATTTAAGGCCTTTGGCCAGACTGATTTCGGCTTCCACCGTACCCAGCACCTTATTGTCGCGGCTCAGCTGGTCAGGGCCCTGCATGTAGGCCACGGGATTCTCCCAGGATGGCTGGAAGGGATTCGGGTCGAACCAGCCGCTGCCATCCTGCTTGTAAACATTGAGGAAAGGAGGGGTATTCAGGGCACTCATGATAACCCCTCCCCTTCCCGAGCTTGCATTGTCGGGCGTATCTTTAGAGTCAATCGTCCAGGCCGAAAGGCTGGTCTTCAACTTGAACCATGGCCTGATTTCGTTGTCGAGGTTCATCCTGAAGGTATAACGGTCGAAACGGGCCGGTTTTACCATTCCCTGCTCGGTAAGATATCCGCCGGAAACGAAGTAACGGCTTTTGTCATTTCCACCTGAGAAAGAAGCCTGGTAAGACTGCTGATACCCCGTGCCGAACGTTTCATCGGTCCAGTCATTGAACTGTGTCCAACTCGGATCATAGGCAATGCCGATCTCGTTCATCAGATCCCTGTATTGCCGGGTATTGAGCACATCTATGTTTTTCCGGAGCTTTGAGAACCCGAAGTAAGTATTAAACGAAATCACCGGCTTGTCGGCATTTCCTCTTTTGGTAGTGATCAGCACTACCCCGTTGGCGGCGGCAGCGCCGTAAATAGCTGCCGCGGAGGCGTCCTTCAGAATTGTCATCGACTCAATGTCGTTGGGATTCAGTCCGTTGATGTCCGTTGTACGGATGCCGTCAACAATATAGGCCGGCTCATTGCCTGCCAGTACCGAAGTGGCGCCACGTACACGCACGGCCAGTCCGCTGCCCGGCTTACCCGAAGGCTGGGTAACCTGCACACCGGCAGCTTTTCCCTGCAATGCCTGGGCCACCGTGACAATGGGACGGTCTTTCAGCGCCTTGTCATCCACCACCGCCACAGCCGTGGTAATGTCTTTCTTTCGCTGAACTCCGTATCCTACTACCACCACCTCGTCGAGCAATTTGCTATCCTCGGCAAGCGTGATGTTGATGACTCCCTGTCCGGAATAGATAATTTCCTGACTGACAAAACCCATAAAACTGAATACAAGATTCTTGCCGTTCTCCACATTCAGGCTGTAATTACCATTGATATCAGTAGTTGTGCCTGTAGCCGTCCCTTTAATCAGAACGGTAACACCCGGCAGTCCCTGCCCGCCGGCATCGGTAACTTTCCCTGTCAAAGGCCTGCCTTGCGAAAATGCAAACAACGAGGCAAGGGTAAATGATATAATCAGCAGTAGCTTATTCATAACCTTTTCTTTTAACTTCATGAATTTGTTTTTTTCAGATTTTTAAGAGGTTATCCTGACCCTAACGCTCGAGCACAGCCGACCACGAGGAACTTCCGTCATGCACAGCCGAGACATCCACCGTTACAAAGAGATACTCTTTTGTACCCGTGTTGGCATATCCCACCACCTCGTAAGTGTTTGTGGAATTGCCTCCGTTGGGCGGGTCGGAAGCGTTCATGTTTTCACCGCCAAAATAACCTTTATAAAATCCTATAAAGGCGGCCCTGTTGGCTCCGTTGGTCAGGGTGATCTTCGCCCTGTTGCTGCCTGAGGCAGGAGTAAATGCCCAGGTATGAATGCCACTGCCGAAAGCTGCCCCGTTGCCGCTGCCAGCAATCTCATCATCCGAAATACATCCGTTTGTTCCGCCGAAATACCCGTCGTTGCGGGCATTGCCATTGGTCTTGTATTCATAAACCCCTCCGGCGCTGAAAATAAACTCATCATTGGCAATACATGACCAGTCATCAACACCGGTCGATGATCCGTCAAGATAAGCGAGCGGCAAACTCCACCATCCGTCGCTGGCCATGGCAGGCCCGACAAAAATGGATTTCTCATCCAGCCTGACCTTCCACGCGCCACCCTGAATATCTGTTGCCACAATACCTTCCTTTGAAATAAAATGGAATTTCATTGCCGTACTGAAACCATTGGCATTGGTGGCCGTAAGTTTGATGTTGAAGGCACCGTCAGTAGCATAGTTATGCACCGGATTGTTCTCGGTTGAGGTCTGTCCGTCGCCGAACTCCCACAAATAGGAATCGGCGAGGGTAGAAGTGTTGGTAACAGTGATGGTGCGCCCGCTAGCTGTAAACGAGAACTCAGCCGTGGGTGCAGGGCCGGGTATGGGCGGCTCATCAAGCGGATTGTCATAATGCACCAGTACAAAACGCCAGTAGGCTGGCTGGGGCGCTGTTCCGCCAGTCATATAGGAGGTCTGAAGGATCAGGGTATCTACAGGTCCGTCAGTAAGTTTGATAATATTATAGGTAACCGATTGCTGAGGCACACGAACTTCAGCATCGGTGGCCACCTTCGAAAGTCCGATAAAGGCGCCCAGACCGATAACCTTAAGTTTAGGCTGATCGCCCGAGGTAAGCTCAAAACTGTGGACACCACTGCCCCAGGCCGAAAGATCCTCACCACTCAGCCCGACCATCTGTTCGGTGGAGGCACAGGTATTCGACGGGAAAAATACACCGCCTTCGGCCCAGTAGTCGCCTTTGGAGTCAAACTCCATCACACCGCCGCGCCTGAAGATCCATTCATCGTTCAGCATACAGGGGCGGTTGGCCAGCTCATCGTTCTGACGGCCCATTGCCCACCAGATGGAGGAGAAATTTGCAGGCCCGACTTCAAGCGGGTACCTGCCGGTACTTACATCCCGCAGCAGTTTCCATGTTTTCTCCGTGGCGCCTACCAGCTTGGCAAGTTCCACATCCGGGTCGGCAATCACCAACTGCACTGTGAAAACATCTTTTGCCCCGTTCGAAGCGGTAGCTGTTAGGGTTACAGTATACACGCCCTCAGCCTGATACGTATGAACAGGTTCAGTTTCACCCGACAAAGTGGTGTTGTCGCCAAAATCCCACATGATCTCCGGCGCTTCTTTGATCGCGTTCGCATAACTTTTAAACGCGACTTTACGGAAGTCAGCCTCGTCAACCTTATAGGTAAAACTGGCAATCACATCATCCTCTTTGTCCTTTTTGCATGCCGTAAGCTGGCTGATTGCCAGCAACAGCAGCATGGCCCATTGGATTCTGAAAAATTGTTTCATTTTTGATTGGTTTGGTTTGGTTTGTATTTGGTTTCGCCTGTAATCAGTCTATTAACACCCTCAAAATTCAGTCATGCTCAAAATTGCCTGCATTCAAAGCATGTCCATTATACAACAATTTTGAAATCAATTCTCCTCCGCTTTCTTCCGTTTCAGTCACTCACATCGATAACTCAATGTTTATGACCACTTTAGACTAACAATATCCGAAGATAACATTAAGCTTTTTCTTATGTGTACTTAATACACTATGTTTGTGTATTTAATACACTAAGTGGCAGTAAAGCTAAGTGAACTTTTTATAATAAACAAGAAAAAAACAAGTGCATCTGCAGGTTGTCAGAAAAAATAAACCGGCTTAATCAACAGAAGGCCTGAATGGGCTGAGTTTTTGATTTTCTGAGGGCACCTCTGGTCTGGTGTTGGTTCAGCGCAGATATAATCGGCCTGGCCACAAAAACTTAATCGTGCAAGCATTATCAGATGCTGAATCCGGGTCATAGCCACCCTCAAGCAACCGTAAAGAAAGGTTCTGCGGTTGAAAACCTTACACCAGTAGAAAGGCCATTCAGCGAAGAAACCACCAGTTGTTCAAAACTCCGTTTATACTATTTCAGTGCAGAAGCGTATCTGAGGGTAAGAATGGTGTTCAGAAGCCTGGCGGCGATAAAATTGGGCGCTTTGTTGTATTTGATCGGGACAAGTCCTGCAATACACACTCCGGCAATGTTCGACTTTTCGCTCACTTTGGTTAGGATTTCAATAAATCCGGACCATTGAAGACCTCCGGGCTCCGGTGTAGCTACCGCCGGCATCAGTGACGGATCAAGTACATCCAGGTCGATGGTGACAAAAACATTCCTTGTTAATTTATTCAGAAAATCATACATCCAGGTCTTATTGGATCCGTCGAGCATACTTCCGGCGTAAAACATCCTGCCCGGCTCCACTGTCTCACGTTCAGCAAGGCTCATGCTCCTTATACCTGCCTGAAGTATTGGTGCATGGGCAGCTGCATGCTTCATTACACAATGGTGATGGTAAGCAGTACCCCCGGCTTCAGCGCTTCCGGCCGCATGGGCATCAAACTGCAGAATAGTAAGGTCCTTATCTTTATAATAATCGGCAAATGCCCTGAATGCCCCGATGGCAACGGTATGTTCCCCGCCAACAATAACCGGGAATTTCTTTTTCTTAAGCAGTTGCAGGGTTCTGACCTGCACCTCTTTAATCATTTTTTCGGCAGAACGCTCCCTGACAGCCTCCGCTGTATGTATGCCAGCCCTGTAAGCTTCCGTATCGGCATGAATATCATACAGGTCGATGGAAGCGGAAGCATCAATCAGGGCTTCGGGACCTTTGTCCGAGCCTTTGAAAACATATCCGGAACCTTCGAACGGAACCGGAAGGATTACAAATTTTGCATTCTCAAAGTTCGTAAGCTGGGCAGGAAGTGATCCGAATTGTTTCTGTTTCATGGTCAGTCCAATTTATTGCTGCGTGTTTGAAAACCGGATAGATAAAAAATAATCCCTTCGGGAATCAGTGAACCTGACAACAAAGTTAATCAAGCTTTAAGAAAAACCCTCATGCGAAAGATAATATTCGGTTGTTTTCAGTGCCGGTTTAAGATATACGGCAATGGGATTAGTTCCGGAGCAAAGGTATAACCGGATAATAATCAGCATCGTAAGAACCCGGGTTTGAATTTCCGGATTAATTTCAAAGGGAAATTCTTCCTCCACGGGCACAACAATGCAGGGATTTATCTGTAAAATCCGGATTTGACTGTAATGAAAAGCATCAGTATCCCAGAATGCGAAGCATGGATTTATGCGACTGCTCTTTGGCAAAAAGCTTGGTGGTATATTCGCCTTCTTCGTCAAGATCTATAATAATATGCTTGGGCGCCGGAATCAGGCAATGCTGAATGCCGCCATATCCCCCGACTGACTCCTGATATGCACCGGTATGGAACAGCCCGATGTAAAGCGGCTCTTCATTGTCAAGCTTTGGAAGAAATATCGCGTTGGCGTGTGCCTCAGCATTGTAATAGTCTTCACTGTCGCAGGTAAGCCCGCCTAAAAACACCCTTTCGTATTCCGAATCCCATTTGTTAATGCCCAGCAGAATAAAACGCTGGTTCAAGGCCCAGGTGTCAGGCAGCGTGGTCATAAAGGATGAATCGATCATATCCCACAACTCCCTGTCATTCTGCTGCTTCTGGTCAATGATTGAATACAGCACAGCACCGCTTTCCCCAACGGTGTATGATCCGAACTCAGTGAAAATATGGGGTTCAGGAGTGTTGTTTCTGTCACAGATCATCTTGATCTGTGCAATGATCTCCTCGGCCATGTATTCGTAATCGTAGTCAAACGAGAGCGAATTCTTGATGGGGAAACCACCGCCTATATTCAAGGAATCAAGCTCAGGACAGATATGCTTCAACTGACAATACAGATTGACGCATTTCGAAAGCTCATTCCAGTAATAGGCCGAATCCCGGATCCCTGTGTTGATAAAGAAGTGCAGCATCTTCAGTTCAAACTTCGGATTGTTCTTGATCTTCTCTTCATAATAGGGGATGATGTCGTTGTAACGGATTCCCAGCCTTGAAGTGTAAAACTCAAATTTCGGCTCTTCCTCAGCGGCAATCCGCATGCCTATCTTGCACTTGCGGGTGATGTTCCGGTCAAGCTGATCCAGTTCAAACTTGTTGTCGAGGATGGGAATGGTATTCACAAACTCTTCATTGATCAGCTTGGCAATGTTCTCAATGTACTGCGGCCGTTTAAACCCGTTACAGATAATGTAGGTCTCCTTGTCAATCAGACCCTGTTCATGCAGGGTCTCCAGCAAAAAAATATCAAATGCGGAAGAAGTTTCGAGGTGTACATCATTCTTAAGCACTTCCTCCAGTACAAATGAAAAATGGGAACTCTTCGTACAGTAACAATAATGATAATCCCCCTGGTAATCGCTCCGCGCAATGGCAACATTGAACAATTTCTTGGCCTTCTGAATCTGCTGACTGATCTTTGGCAAATAGGATATCTTCAGTGGTGTACCATATTGTTTGATGATATCCATCAAAGGAATATTGTGAAAATACAGCTCATTGTCTTCAACCCGGAATTCCTCCTGAGGAAAGTCGAATGTTTGCTCAATGAGATCAATGTACTTGTTTTTCATCGACTGGGAGAATAGTTAAGTGAATAAGGAATGCAAAATTAAACTAATTTTCAAGCTGCCGGATAAGAATTTACAATGAAATGCATCTATTTTACATTGACTGTTTTAAATAAATCCGGCCAAGCCGGAATTTATATCTATTCAATGATGAAAAGTTTCTATTATTTTGATTTTCTGTTTTTTAACAAACTTACATTAATAATCGAAGTTAAGTTATTCCCTATCCGGGTATTCCGGATCATTAGAAATAAACCATTCTGCACTGTCCGGATTAATTATTATTCTGAAATACAAGAATATTTTCATTCATAAAAACAGATAACCAGCGAAAGCACCTGACATATTAATGCTGACTATTATCGCAAACACACTTCACAAAATGCTGATCAGTTTATAACCCGGGTAAGGAAAAGGGTTCAGGATCAACACTGACAAATCGGTTAAAGGGTGTTATAAGTCAGCAAATCGTTACATAAATTTGCCAGAAAGCGGAAAAGATCTGTTGATCCGGAATCTGAATAAAAAAGCAGGATCACTGTAACTGAGATCTGGTAATCAGCTCAGAATTGCGTTTATGAATGATAACAATCAGAAATCATCCGGACATCCAACCGTTGAATTGATACAGGGGCCTCGTTTGTACTATTCGTACTTCAGGGCTATAACCGGATTGGCATTTGCCGCTTTGTAAGCTTTAAAAACAATAGTTAAAAAGGCGATCAGCAATGCCAGTACAACAGGTACAATCAAATGGATTACATTGATTGTGATATGGTAGGCGAACTCATCCAATTGTTTCTGAAGCAATATATAACCGGCCGGCAAGGCGATAATCCCGGCAATAAATACAAGCAAAAGATAATCTTTAACCAGATGAACGGTAATCTGGGAAACCGTTCCACCCATCACCTTTCTGATGCCGATCACTCTGGTTCTCTGCTCAATGAGCAATGAAGTGAGGCCGAACAGACCAAGACAGGAAAGCAGCAATGAAACCATGGTAAAATAAATGAAAAGGGTAAAGGTGGTTTGATCGCCTTTGTAATTCTGTGTAAGATAATTGGGGGCCTCCATAATCTGAACCGGCAATCCGGGATAAACGGAAGCCCATCTGGATTCAATAAAACTTCTGATCTCATCCTTTTTGCCACTGCCGGCATATTTAATAACAACGCCCTTGAACCGTTCCGGCTGCCAAATCCATACGGCAGGTTCTATAGGGCTGCGTAATGAATAATAATGATAATCCTTCACTACACCAATAATTTCAGCCTTCCCTGAAGAATCAGCAGACTGGGGGAACACAAACTTCCGCCCCAGGGCGTTATCCCATCCCAATGCATTAACGGTAGCCTGGTTCACGATTACCGCCCTGTTGATATCCCCTGACTGCAAACCATTGAAATTGCGGCCATCGGTAAACTGAACGTCCATTGTACTGAAAAAATCATCATCCACAAAGCCATATCTTACATACAGTTTGGTATTGGCTGAATCATCAACAAATACCGGCCCCTGGCTCCCGGCCACCCCATTTACATAAGAACATCCCGAAACCTGTTGTATTGCCGGGTGCTGCATGAGTTCCTGCTTGATAACCCGGATTTTTTCATATCCTGATTCGCCAAAGCCCACATACAACCTGTTAACATACTGAATACCCAGGTCCTTGTTTCTGATAAAATTAACCTGATCGTGAATAACAAAAACGGCAAGCAACAGCCCGACGGAAATAATAAACTGAAAAACAACCAGAAATTTACTCAGCAAGCCCTTGCCGGTGCCTGATCTCCCCGAAATGCCCCTCAGCACAGCTATCGGATGCAGGCGTGAAAGGTAGAATGCCGGGTAAGACCCTGAGACCAGGCTGATCAGTATAAAAAGGAACAGCAAGCCAACATTAAACAAAGGATTCGAAACGAAATTTATGCTGAAGGAAGTGCCAAGCATTTTATTTAATTCAGGAAGGGCCAGTTCCACGATTCCAATGGCAATCAATACAGAAGCAAGGGTAATAATGGCTGACTCGCTGATAAACTGAACAATAAGACTGCCTCTGCCCGCACCCAGCACTTTACGCATACCTACTTCACGCGAGCGCTTGACGGAACGCGCAATGGATATATTGATAAAATTAACGCAGGCAATCAACAGAATCAGCACCGAAATCACGATAAAAACATTTACCATGGAAGCATCGCCCATGGCTGAAACATTCTGAAATTTGATATGACCTGATTTCAGGTACACTTCGTTCAACGGCTGAAGATACATTTCAAGGTACTGCCACCCATCTGGCTGGCTAAAGACATGCCGCTTCAGAAAATCGTCGAATCCCCTGTTTACTTCTTCTGCCGAAGAAGTCCTGTCCAATTCCACATAGGTTACCAGCGAATTGGAACCCCAGCCCTTCATCCATTCAAAACCGGGCAATGCCTCAGCAGTGGCTATCGGCATCAGCATATCAAAGAAAAAGTGGGTGGTCTCAGGCTGATCTTCCATTACCCCCGTAACCGTAAAACTGGTCTTGTCAAATAAAAGGTTACTTCCGGTGGCTTTCGTGGCATCGCCGAAGTACTTTACCGCAGTTTTCTCCGATAATATCACGCTTCGTGGTTCCTTCAGCGCGGTGGCCGGATCTCCGTAAATGAAAGTAATATCGAACATATCGATTACTGAGGGGTCGGCATAATAAAGGTGGTCCTCCCTGAATGACTTTTCACCGTAACTGACAGCAGTTACATTAAAGGCGCTCATCAGTCTGACCGCATTCTTAACCTGAGGAAAATCACTGAGCATCGCCTGGGCAAGCGGTCCCATGGTAATGGCTACATGCTGTTCACCAACACCCGGCTCATTCTGAATTTCAACCACCCGGAAAATCCGGTCACGTTTACTCAGGTGGTCGTCGAATTTCAGTTCATGCTGCACATAGAGCATGATCAGGATAAATGCTGCAATCCCGAACGAGAGCCCGGCAAGATTAATCAGGGCGTAATTCTTCTGGCGCATCAGGCTGCGCAGCGCAGTCTTCAGGTAATTGGCAAACATGGTTCAGGTATTTAGTGAAAGCCGGGAAATCAATACTAAAAGGAAAATCCCTTACAGGGTACCGGGTTCAACCTTACCGGCTTTGATGTTCTCGTTGATCACCTGCCCGTCAAACAGCCTGATGATTCGCTGCGCATACTCGGCATCTCGCTGCGAGTGAGTCACCATAATGATGGTAGTCCCGTTCTGGTTGAGCGAGGCCAGCAGGTTCATCACCTCTTCTCCGTGTGCCGAATCAAGGTTACCGGTAGGTTCATCGGCGAGTATCAGGTGCGGATTTGCCACTACCGCCCTGGCGACAGCCACGCGCTGCTGCTGACCACCCGATAACTGAAGCGGGAAATGCTTGCGGCGGTGCATAATCTGCATCTGTTCAAGGGCCGATTCAACCCTGCGTTTACGCTCTGACGAGCTCAGGCCAAGATAAATCAGCGGCAATTCAACATTTTCATATACATTCAGTTCGTCAATCAGATTAAAATTCTGAAAAACAAAACCGATGTTCTGCTTCCGGGTATTGGCGCGCTGCTTCTCGGTAAACCCTGAAACCTCCCTGCCAAGGAAATAATACTCTCCCTCTGTCGGATTATCCAACAGCCCCAGAATATTTAACAATGTCGACTTTCCGCAACCCGAAGGCCCCATAATGGCGACAAACTCACCCTTATTGATTTCAAAAGAAACCTTATTCAATGCAGTGGTTTCCACTTCGTCTGTCCTGAAAATTTTGGAGAGATTTACCGTTTTGAGCATAGTATTAAAGTTTTAGAGCGTTTCCTGAATGATTTATTTTCTGAAAATTAGTTTCTCTCTCGAGTTAAAGTTACTGTATGACGAAACAATGACCTTCTCGCCGGCCTCAAGTCCTTCAAGCACCTCATAATGGGTTGCATTCTGCCTGCCAATTCTGATACTGCGCTTCACTGCGTATTGTTCTGACGGATCAAGCACATAAATCCAGTTGCCGCCGGTTTCCTGGAAAAATCCGCCCCTGCGCAGGATAAGGGCATCGGAGGCTCCCGAGAATTTCACCTTCAGCTGAATGGTCTGGCCACGTTTTACTTCAGCAGGCTCTTCATCCTTAAATAAAAGGTCAACCTGAAAAGTACCGCCGGAAACATTTGTATATATCTTCGATATTTCAAGCTCGAATGTTTTATTCCCTATATCGCACGATGCCTCCTGGCCGGTAAAAACACGGGAGATATACCTTTCATCAATGTTTGCCCTGAGTTTGATGCCGTCCATCATATCAATCTGGCCAAGGTGCTCCCCGGAAACTTTTGTTTGTCCTATCTCCACCAGAAATGAGGAAAGTTTACCATCAACCGGCGATTTGATGGTCATATTATCCATGTTCTTTTTCAGTAAGGCCAGATTATTATTCATCCGCTCCATTGACAATGAAATCTGCTTACCCTGCGAAACGCCAGAAATGGAGTCAAGCCTTTTCAGGTTCAGCGCGATCTCCAGCTGCTTCAGTGAATACTGGTAGTCGCGGCGGGCATCCTCAAATTCCTTTTCTGAAATCAGTTTATCCTTATGGAATTGTTCTTTACGGCCAAAATCCGTTTTGAGTCTGTCAATTTCATAGTTAAGCTGGGTAATTTCTTTCTGCCTGACGTATTTCAACTGCTCCAGGCTGATCCTGGTATTGGCCAGGTTGTTGATGGCATCATACATCCGGGTCTCCTGATCCATATAACTCAGCTCCATATTGGCATTTGAAAGCCTGAGTATGGGATCCCCTTTCTTAAGAATGGCGCCGTCTTCAACGTAAATCTCTTCAACAATCCCGCCCTGAACGGCGTCAATATAAACCGTATTCCTCGGGAAAACAATGCCGTCAACAGGGATAAACTCCTGAAATCTGCTCTTTTCAACTGCAGCTATACTGAGTTGGTTATATTCCACATACAACCTGCTGCGGTTGTCCCTGAAAACAAATACCCACAAAATCAGTATCGCCAACATGACTATTCCCGCAATTGCGGCAATCCTGCCGGGAGTCCATCGCTTCTTTTCTATGATCCTGTCCATAAATTCCAGTTATGCTGAAACCGGTGTTACTAATTCCATGCCACTAATTATAACACACTATTTATCAGTAAAATAAAAATTTTTAGAAAATTTTAACAATTTAATGCTGTTCAAAGCCGTTCTTTTCAATGTTCGTTTCCGAACATTTCATACCTTAGCAACCTGCCGGGTCAGTTACAAGCCGATCAGGAACAGGAACAACTGCCGGTTGCTTTACGCCATAATTTCATCAGGATCAGTTGTTGCAGCATGCCGGTTTGGGGAAACGATCCTGTTCAAGATTCCAATAGAAGTTTACCCCGGCCTCCCCTCTTTAAAAGCCGGACTAACCAAGGCAAAGAACTAAAAAAAAACAATTGATGAGTAAGATTGACGCTAAAATCCTGATTGTTGACGATGATCAGGACGTATTGCTGGCAGCAAGGCTTTTTCTGAAACAGCACTTCAATATTGTTCATACGGAGAAAAATCCGGAGAATATACCTGCCATCATGAAGAATGAGAGCTATGATCTTATTCTGCTGGATATGAATTTCTCCCGTGATGCGACCAGCGGAAAGGAAGGATTTCACTGGCTGAATAAGATCATTGAAATTGATCCTCTGGCCGTGGTTATTTTTATTACCGGTTACGGCGATATTGAGCTGGCCGTGCAGGGGATAAAAGAAGGCGCTACCAATTTTATCCTGAAACCCTGGGACAATAAGAAACTGCTGGCCACCATTACGGCCAACCTTAAAGTAAGGCACAATAAGGAAGAAATTGAAGACCTGAAGAGCAAACAAAAAGTGCTGATCGCCAACCAGGATCAGGCTTATGGTAATCTGATCGGCCAATCGCCTGCCATGCAGAAGGTGATGGCCACTGTTGAGAAAGTGGCCAAAACAGAAGCCAATGTATTGATTCTCGGAGAAAACGGAACGGGTAAGGAACTGATTGCCCGGGCCATTCACAAAGCATCGTCGCGCCGCGATGAGGTTTTTATCAGTGTTGACCTGGGCGCAATCAGTGAAACGCTTTTCGAAAGCGAACTTTTCGGATTTAAGAAAGGCGCCTTTACCGATGCCAAGGAAGACCGGGCCGGACGTTTTGAAGCAGCCAATAAAGGGACTGTTTTTCTTGATGAAATAGGAAATCTTTCCTTTAACCTGCAGTCGAAGCTGCTAAGCGTGCTTCAGAACAGGAAAGTGGTAAGGCTGGGGACCAACCGCGAGATTCCGATCGATGTCAGGCTGATATGCGCGACAAATATGCCTTTATATCAGATGGTGAATGAAAACAAGTTCCGTCAGGACCTGCTTTACCGCATCAATACCGTGGAAATTCTGCTGCCACCCCTGCGCGAAAGACTTGAGGATATCCAGCAACTTGTGGAGCACTTTCTGGTGATCTACTGCAAAAAATATAAAATGCCGCTCAAAAGAATCAACCCGACAACCATCCGGCGGCTGGAAAAACACAGCTGGCCGGGTAACATCAGGGAACTTCAGCATGCGGTGGAACGGGCCGTAATCCTCAGCGAAAGCAATATCCTTCAACCGCAGGATTTCTTCCTCTCACAGATAGAAGATGGTAGTCAGTCCGATGAGTCGGATGATATCACCAACCTCGAAGAAAGGGAAAAACTGCTGATCCGCCGGGTGATCGACAAACACGGTGGAAACATCAGCAAAGCCGCCAAAGAACTCGGACTGACCAGAGCCTCACTTTATCGCAGAATAGAGAAACATGGGCTTTAAGAAATTCAGGATCAATGTCATTTTCAGGGTATTGCTGATCACAGCCAACCTGCTGTTGCTGGTAATCCTTGCACGCAATGAACAGCAGGGGGTAACGGCACTGATTACCGGATTTATGGCCGTAATTCAGGTTGCCATGCTTATCCGGTATATTGAACGTACCAACCGGAAACTTACCCAATTCCTTGAAAGCATCAGGCATTCCGATTTCAGCACTTCCTTCTTCGACAGAGACCTGGGAAGAAGCTTCGAAGGGCTCAACCGCGCTTTCAATGAAGTTATCAGCGAATTCCGGAAAAACAGGGCCGAAAAAGAAGAGCACTACAATTACCTGCTCACGGTGGTTCAGCATGTCAGCATCGGCATCATCGCTTTCAGAAAGGACGGTAAGGTGGATATCTTTAACAATGCCATCAAACGTCTGTTGAAAATCTCCAACCTTAAACACATCAGAGACCTGAGCGTGATCAAATCATCCCTGCCGGAGATGTTGCTCAGTATGAATGCCGGCGACAGGCAGCTGATCAAACTGGTTGTTGACAATGAGCTGCTTCAGATCTCGGTTTATGCAACTGAATTCAGGATGCGCGGGGAGGAATTTCTGCTGGTTTCCTTGCAAAACATCAGCTCGGAACTGGAAGAAAAAGAAATAGAATCGTGGCAGAAACTGATCAGGGTGCTTACACATGAAATCATGAATTCGATCACACCGATTTCGTCGCTGGCATCAACAGTACGTGAAATTTTGCTGGATGAAAGTGAAAAAAGTGTGCAGATCCACCAACTTGACGAAGACGACCTGGATAGCATCCATCAGGCACTGGTGACTATTCAGAGCCGGAGCGAAGGATTGCTCAATTTTGTTGAAACTTACCGCAACCTGACCCGCATACCCCGGCCCAATTTCAGGTATTTCGCTGTTAAAGAGCTTTTTGACAGAGCCCATACCCTGCTGAAACCAAAAATGGACCAGCTCGGCATTGTCTGCAGTCCCCGGGTATTCCCTGAAGACCTTATGATCACCGCTGACCCGGATCTTATCGACCAGGTATTTATCAACCTTTTGCTAAACGCCATCGATGCTGTAAAAGAAAAAACGGAACCACGGATCACTGTGACTGCCTCGCCAAACAACAATGGCAGGGTAAGCATTGACTTCTCGGATAACGGACATGGAATCAAACCCGATATTCTTGACAAAATTTTCATGCCGTTTTTTACCTCCAAGAAAGACGGTTCCGGCATCGGACTAAGTCTCTCCCGCCAGATCATGCATCTGCACAAAGGTACCGTCACTGTAAAATCATCCCCCGGAGAGGGAACCGTATTTACAGTGACCTTCTGAGATAAATTGCAGCATCTGACATCCATTAACAATCAGGACAAACGCATCAATATGAGTATAAAAACTGCTTCAAACGACTTTCCGATTCATCCTTTGCTAAAAGAGAGATGGTCGCCAAGGGCATTCAACAACCGGTTCATTGAACCACACAAAATCCGCAGCCTTTTCGAAGCCGCCCGATGGGCGCCGTCGGCTTCCAACATTCAGCCATGGTATTTTATTGTGGGGCTGAAGGGCGACGACACCTATGAACAAATTACCGGAACACTGGTTGAATTTAACCTGCTCTGGGCTACCAGCGCACCTATGCTGTTTGTGACTGTTGCCAATAAGATCGGCAAGAAAGGAGAAATCAATGTAGCAGCCCAGTACGACCTCGGTCAGGCTGTTGCACATCTTACATTTCAGGCCATGGAAGAAGGATTGTACGTACACCAGATGGGAGGATTTGACCCGTTGCTGGCCAAAACAATTTTTAACATCCCCGACACCCATGAAGCCCTTACCGTTGTGGCAGTTGGATATATCGGCAAACCCGAATCCCTGCATAAGAACCTTGTGGCATCAGAAACTTCTCCCAGGGAAAGACGGAAAGCCAAAGATTCAGTCTTCAGCGGAAAATTCAATACGCCTTCTTCTATTTTCTGATGATTAAACCAGACTTAAATGAAAATTTACATCCACCATCACATATTTTTTGGAGTTATACTTTTGCTTTTGATTTCATGCGGAGACCGGAAAAATAATAAAGCGGAGCCTAAAGCGACAGGGAATGAACCCCTTGCTGTTTTTGTCCCTGAATTCAATGCCGATTCGGCCTACCATTATGTTGAAAAGCAGGTATCATTCGGGCCTCGGGTGCCCAATTCCGCTGCCCATAAAGCCTGTGCCGCCTGGCTTGAAAGCACACTGAAACGTTTTACACCCGAAGTGATCGTGCAGCAAACCAGGCTCAGGGCTTCTGACGGCACCATGCTCGATGCCAGAAACATCATTGCTTCCTTCAATCCGGATAACCGTTCACGGGTGCTGCTATGTGCCCACTGGGACTCCAGGCCCTGGGCTGATCATGATCCCGATCCCTCCAGGCGCCGCGACCCTGTCCCCGGTGCCAACGACGGCGCAAGCGGCGTTGGTGTGCTGCTTGAAATTGCCCGGCAAATGAGCCTTTATAATCCCGGCACAGGTGTTGATATTGTGCTGTTCGATGCCGAAGATTACGGCGACCACGAAGAAGGGTCCGCAAGAAACACTGACTCATGGGCGCTGGGATCACAGTACTGGGCCAGAAATCCACATGTGCCAGGCTATTCCGCGCGTTTCGGCATATTGCTCGATATGGTGGGCGCCGCCGGTCCCGCTTTTACCATGGAAGGAACCTCTATGTATTACGCGCCCGACATCATGCGCAAAGTATGGAATACAGCCCACCGCCTGGGCTACCAGAATTATTTCCTGACCCGGAAAACCGGCGGCATCACTGACGACCACCTTTATATCAATGAGATCATCCGGATTCCTACCATCGATATCATTGATTATGATCCTGACCGCGAAAAAGGCTTTTTTGACCAGTGGCATACCGTAAATGATGATATGAGCCACATCAGCAGGGAAACACTGAGGGTGGTCGGACACACCGTAATTACTGTTGTTTACGAAACAAAGTAAATATGCACACACGTAAAGTAAGGCTGTTTGTTGCCACCAGCCTCGATGGATACATTGCCGGACCGGATCACGACCTGAGCTTTTTGCATCTGGTGGAACGGGAAGGAGAAGATTATGGTTATACTGTCTACGCCGATGAAACCGATACTGTCGTTATCGGCCGTAACACCTGGGAAAAAGTCTCTTCAGATGGTGCCTCTTCTCCGTTTAAGGAAAAACAGGTTTATGTGATATCCTCCTCCGGAAATCCGGAGTCCGGACCGGTTGTATATTACAGCGGAAACCTGACCCAACTTATCAGAGCGCTGAAATCATCGGCCGGAAAGGACATACAGATTGAGGGAGGCCCGCAAATGATCGGTGAACTGTTAAACAGCCGCCTGCTCGACAGCATCTGTATTTCAACAATTCCGATACTTCTGGGCAGTGGAATCCCTCTTTTCAGGGAAGGGCTGCATCCCGTGAAATTAGAACTTCAGCAGGCCGGGAGCTTCCCTTCAGGTCTTGTTCAGGCAACATACAAAGTCATTTACTGAAACAGTTACAGCAGATCATTGGCCAGATTTGCCAGTTCCGAACGCTCTCCCTTTTCCAGCCTTACATGTGCATAAATGGAGTGGTGCTTTACCTTGTCGATCAGGTAGGAAAGACCATTACTCTGCGCATCAAGGTAAGGCGTATCAATCTGATAAATATCCCCTGTGAAGATAATTTTGGTCCCCTGCCCCGCCCTGGTGATGATCGTCTTCACTTCGTGCGGCGTCAGGTTCTGGGCTTCATCAATGATAAAACAGACATTCGAAATACTTCTTCCCCTGATATAGGCAAGCGGCTGAATAACAAGCTTTTCATTCTCAAGGGAATCGGTAATATTTTTATATTCCTTGTCTTTCTCGCTATACTGACTCTGTATAAACTTCAGGTTATCATACAGCGGTTCCATATAAGGATTGATCTTTGATTTGATATCCCCCGGCAGAAATCCGATATCCTTGTTGCTCAGCGGGACAATAGGCCTGGCAAGGAACACCTGCTTGAAGTTTCGCTTTTGCTCTAACGCGGCAGCAAGGGCGAGGAGCGTTTTACCGGTTCCTGCAACCCCCTGTAATGTTACCAGCTTTACATCCGGGTTTAGAATAGCGTGCATGGCAAAAACCTGCTCTGCATTTCGCGGTGTAATGCGGAAAGCAGAACGTTTTTCGAGCCGCTCTATCCGTCTGGTTAAAGCATTATAACAGGCAAGGGCGGAAGTGTTTGTGTTGCGGAGAATATAATAATGGTTGGGAACCGGAGATTTCACCCCGATGTCGCGCGGGAGACAATACCCGTTCTGATAGAGTTTGTCAATGATCCGGCTGCTGAGATTGTTGATGGTTGAAATACCTGTATATAGTCCTTCAACATCCTTGATTTTCCCGGTAAGAAAATCCTCGGCCGTAAGATTGAGCGACTTGGCTTTCAGCCTGAGATTAATATCCTTGCTGACCAGAATCACCTTACGGTCGGGATACTCCTGCACCAGGCTAAGGGCTGCATTCAGAATACGGTGATCAGGTTTATTATCATCAAAAATCTGACGGGCATCCAGTTCGCTGCGCTCGTTCATTACCACCTTAAACATGCCCCCTTTGGACTTTACGAGTGGAATCCAGTCGGTGAGGGTGGCATTATCCGAAAGGCTGTCGATGATCCGGATAAACTCCCTGGCTTCGAAATTCTTGGTATCGTTCCCTTTTTTGAAATTATCAAGTTCCTCAAGTACAGTAATGGGAATCGCAACATCATTGTCCTCAAAGTTGTTGATTGAGTCATGATTATACAGAATCACTGAAGTGTCGAGCACGAAGATTTTTTTCTTTTTGCTGTCACGTTTCACCTTAGTTGTCTTCACCGGGCTTTTCTTTGCAGCCGGCTTTTGTTCAGGTGAATGATCTGTTGAAATACGTTTTGCCGGTAATTCTTCCATCTTAATAAATTCAGACCTGTGAAACGTCTCCTGCCCGTTTTTTTCAGCAGCACCCGCTTCATAAACAGGTTTTACATCACTCAAAGAGATGGGAAGTACATCGGATGGTTTATGGCTGATCCCCTTCTTTCCCGGGCGGGTCGTTTCAAATGGCTTGATTACTTTGGCCGGCCTGGCTTTTGCAGTGTTTTTCTTTTTTAATTCCGGACTCCCGTTTCCTTCATCTGCTTTTAGTTTCTTTTTAGCCATAGTACGAGTTTTTCTACTGTTAAAATTATCGGCACTCCTGCGGCGTTCGGACCAGTCTGCCGGTATCGTATCCCTCTTTTGCAAGAATGTTTACGATTGAGCTGTATTCACCCTCATCCATGGAAGGTGTCCGGCTTAGAATCCATAAATAATCCTTCTTTGGTGAAGAAACCACCGCCCACCGGTATCCGGGGTCAAGCATTACGATCCAGTAATCTCCGCGAAAAGGCCAGAAAAACTGAACCCTGAGCTTGGTATTGTTGCTGCCTTTAACAACGAATGCTTTACCTGTCACACTGCTTTCCTTCTCATGATAACCTCCCTTACGGCACCGGTTCGTAACGCTGACAGTTCCATCGGCATTTAAACCATACTCAGCAACCGTACAGTGGCATCCCTTTTGAAAACGTTGAGGAAATGATGCAATATCATACCACAAACCGGCATACTTCTCCATATCTACATTGCCAACCTCAGTTGGTGTTCTGTCCTGGGCCCTGCAGCCCAGCAGTAAGATTCCGGCCAGAGTGATCATCGCACTGAATTTCATAGAATATCCATCTCTGAGGTAAATTTAATCATAAACAAACCGTAAGATTTACAAGAACCCAATTATTAAGTAACAAAAGAATTACATCCTAAATCGCTGAATTCAGATACTTTATGAAATTTATCAACAATTATCGGCTCCGGTGAAAAGTTTTTGCTCCGGAACATGTTGAAAAATCATTTCCCCGCATTCAAAACCCCGAAAACTATCCGTTAGTCTGTATTTTTCACTGGATATGCCTTGTGGCATTTATGTATGATGCCTGATCTGTTAAGCCGGGGTCACAAAAAAGGCTGCCAGTTTTGCTGACAGCCATGAGATTCAATAAAGGGCCGGGATTATTTCTTCTCCTTACCACCCATCATAAGCAGCTCATTTACAATGATCTCGGTAATGTTGTGGCTTTTCCCGTCCTTGTCGTTCCAGGTGCGGTAAGTCAGTTTGCCTTCAATGGCGACTTCCTTGCCTTTTGTAAGATACTTCTCACAGGTTTCGGCCAGCCTGCCCCATACTACCAGCTGGTGCCACTGGGTTTGTTTTACTTTCTGACCTTCCTTGTCAGTATACTCATCATTGGTGGCCAATGATAACCTGGCAACCTTCCGGTTATTTTCAAAGGTTTTTACTTCAGGATCGGCGCCCAGGTGGCCAATCAGTTGTACGCGGTTTCTCAGTGAATTCATGTTCATCAAATTTTAGGTTAAAAAATCGCTGTTTTTATGAAAAAGAATAAGTGTTTATCCTGCTTTGCGGCCGCTGATCATCAGCAGATCGTTTACCGTGATTTCAGTGAAAAATTGCTTGTTGTCGTCTTTGTCGGTGTAAATCCGGTAATTGAGCTTTCCTTCAATGGCGATTTCCTGTCCTTTTGTAAGATGATTGGCGCAAACATCTGCCAATCCGCCCCATGCAACCAGGGTATGCCACTGGGTCTCCTGCACCTTCTCGCCAGCTTTATTATAGTATGTTTCACTTGTGGCAAGCCTCATACGGGCAACCCTGCGATCTCCTTTAAGCGTCTTTACCTCGGGATCAGCGCCCAGACGACCGATTAATTGTACTGTGTTATTCAGGTTATTCATGACTTTTCGTTTTTTTAAGTTTTAAAAATGAATGGTTTCCTGTAAGTATCCGGAATTAACCGGCCCTTTTCCCGCTGATCATCAACAGGTCATTTACAGTTATCTCAGTGCTTAAGCGGCTGTTTCCTTCATTGTCTGTGTAGGTGCGGTAAGAAATGCGGCCTTCCACTGCAATCTCCCTTCCTTTTTGGAGGTACTTTGCACATATTTCTGCCAGTTTACCCCAAACAACCAGTGTATGCCAGTGGGTGCGGATAGACTTCTCCCCGTTCTTGCCCCTGGCAGGTTCATTGGTTGCCAGCGAAAGGCGGGCCATCATACGGCCGTTTTCAAATGTTTTTACTTCAGGATCCGCACCCAGGTGGCCGATCAGCTGAACATGATTCTTTAATGCTTTCATTGTTTTCTGTTTTGCGCCCGTGAGGGCTTGTTCAACATTTATTAACTTGACTTTTTCCAACCTATACGCAGTCTGGTTGAACGATGAAGCAAAAGTATAACGGCCTGTTTACCTGATTCGGTTATTAATCATTTACTTACGGATAAAATCATTTGTAAACGTTTGTAAACGCTTATTACGGGTATCGGATTTGCGCTGCTATTGCTGAATAGAACCGATCAGCCATTTGACATTTAAATTCAGGGCAAAAGAAAAAATGAAATGTCCTTGTCATATTTCTGATTTTCTGCTTTATTTTTGTAAAAAGAATTTTTCATCAATCATTGATGAAATCATTTGTCTAACCAAAAAACCATAGCTATGGCAAAAAGCATGGATGCCAAAAAGGAAACGAAGAAAGCGCCAACCAAAAGCCTTAAAGAAAAGCGCGCCGAGAAAAAAGAAAAAAAGAATAAGTAGGCAATCAGTTTCTTCGTTATTGATCTTTTTCTATGTTGTAAACATGCAGCATGTTTACAGCATTTTTATTACTATTCTGATACGATTCCGGCGATTACATACTCTCAATAAACCAATACTTATCGATATTTTATAGATAACTAATTTTCAGAATTATGCAGAAAACATGTCTTGACTGCGGCGAACCATTGATTGGGCGGGCAGATAAAAAGTTTTGCAGCGATCAGTGCCGCAACAATTACAATAACAGGCTGAACAGCGATATCACCGCATTTATGCGTCAGGTTAATAACATCCTCCGGAAGAACCGGCGCATTCTGGCAGAACTCAACCCCAACGACAAAACAACGGTAAGCAAGGAAAAGCTATCCAACCTGGGTTTTAATTTCAATTACCATACGCATCTTTACACAACCCAAAAAGGATCCACCTACCGCTTTGTATATGAATACGGGTACCTGCCGCTTGAAAACGACTTCTATATGTTGGTTTTACGCGACAAGAAGTAATCTTCACCCTTTTTAAACTGCGGATTCAGCTTAACAGACAACATGTGCGGATTATGCGGCACATACTGACTGCGCTAAACAATGCCGCTACATTTGTGTTAACATAAAAGATTACCACACCTGAAAATAATGAGCATCTTATCATGCATCAAAAACCTGATTCACTGCCTTATGAATAATTCTACATTATCAGCCAACCACTTCACAGTCCAATGGGGAGGCTCAAGAATCGATTTTACCGAAGTGTCCGGTCTCAGTATCGAATACGATCTCATAAATTATCGCGGTGGCGCCTCAGGCGAGGCCACTGTTTCGACAATGCCCGGACTGAGAAAGGAAAATACAATCATCCTTAAACGTTGTATCAGCAGGGGTGATAATGAGTTTTTCGAATGGATCAGTTCAAACCATTTTAATTCTGCCCAAAAACGCGACCTGCTCATCTCCCTCCTTAATGAATTACATGAGCCTGTGATGACCTGGAAGGTTAAAAATGCATGGCCGGTAAAACTGGAAGGACCGGTTTTGAAGGCGGATGCAAGCGAAGTTGCCATCGAGACCCTGCAACTGGTTCACGAGGGAATTTCGGTGGAGAACATCTGAAATCGAAATCCTGATCACAATTTTTTTCATCCTTGCTTTTCAGATCAACTCTTACGTACCACCAGCACGGAAGACTTTCTGCACTTCTGATAAAGCTTTAGCATCACCTGCAGTTCCCGTTCAGGCAGATTTCTGTGAAATGGAAATCCTGAAAAATCCGGAAATTCAGTATATTTGCAGTGTAAAAAAAAAGAAAAGAAAATTATGAAACACATTGATTCATACGATTTTACTGGCAAGCGTGCGCTTATCCGCGTTGATTTTAACGTACCCCTGGACGACGACCTGAAAATTACCGATACAACCCGCATTGATGCAGCCCTTTCCACTATCAGAAAAGTGCTTTCGGGAGGCGGATCAGTGGTGCTGATGTCGCACCTTGGCAGACCTAAAAAGAATTTCGAGAACAAGCTGTCACTCAAACATATCGTACCGTATCTGAGCCATGTACTGGGTCAGGAAGTTAAATTCGCCGATGATTGCATGGGCGAATCGGCCAGAACACTGAGCGCCGGGCTTAAGCCGGGCGAAGTGCTGCTGCTCGAAAACCTCCGTTACTACGAAGAGGAAGAAGGCAAACCCCGTTTGCCCGAAACAGCGACCGAAGAAGAGAAAAAAGCTGCCAAAACCGCCACAAAGGAAAAACAGAAAGATTTCACCAAACAACTTTCAACATACGGGGATTGTTACATCAATGACGCATTCGGCACTGCGCACAGGGCCCATGCTTCTACCGCGCTGGTAGCAAAATATTTCCCCGAAGATAAACTATTCGGTTACCTGATGAATGCTGAAGTCGGCAGTCTCAATAAAGTGCTGAGAGAAGGCAAAAAACCTTTTACGGCAGTACTCGGCGGTGCCAAAGTTTCCGGCAAAATACAGATCATCAACCATCTGCTGGATAAGGTGGATAACCTCATTATCGGAGGCGGCATGATGTTTACCTTTATCAGGGCACAGGGCGGCAACGTAGGCAAATCTCTGGTTGAAGAAGACCTGCTCGAACTGGCAATCAACACCCTGGAAGGTGCAAAAATGCACGGGGTCAACATTATTCTCCCTGTAGATGCGGTTGCAGCCAATGCATTTGCCAATGATGCCGATACTAAACTGGTTAAATCAGGCGAAATTCCCGACGGTTGGATGGGCCTCGATATCGGACCTGAATCCGTTGCGCTGTTCGATAAGATCCTTATGAACTCACAAACCATTCTCTGGAACGGGCCCATGGGCGTTTTCGAAATGCCGGCATTTGCAGAAGGTACCATTCAGGTAGCCAAATCCATCGCCAATGCGACCCAGAAGGGCGCCTTTTCGCTGGTTGGCGGAGGAGACTCAGTTGCCGCAGTTAATAAATTCAAACTTGCTGATAAAGTGAGTTACGTCAGCACTGGCGGAGGTGCCATGCTTGAATTTATCGAAGGAAAAATCCTCCCCGGTGTAGCAGCCATTGAGGAATAACCAACTGAAAAAATGTGATTTAAAATCAGCCCCGGTGCCAGGTCTCCGGGGCTTTTTGTTTAAACATGCATGCTGCTCAGGTCCCCCATTTTCCTTGTTCTTCTATCTAAGATATTAAGGAATGCAAAACCCTTTGCGGGAATGACGTCCAATTTTCTTAATGAACAACACGACGGGAAATTCCGGCTGGAAGCCTTGACAATAATTCATAATTCAGCTGATTGCTGAGTTCACTGAATGAAGCCACACTGATGCTGAGCGCTCCCTGATCTCCGATTAAAATTACTTCATCGCCGGTATTCACATCCGGAATCGCTGTAACGTCGGCAATCAGCATATTCATATTGATCATTCCGATGATGGGCAGGCGTTGTTCCCGGATAAGCACCGATCCCGAATTACTGAGTGAACGGCTGTAACCATGCGCATAACCGGCGGGTATTACCGCGATCTTTTTGTGTGCTGATGCCTGGAAAGTGGTTCCGTAACTGATAAATTCGCCCTGCTTAACATCCTTCAGGGCCATGACGCTGCTCTTCCAGCGTATAATCCGTTGCAGTGGATCTTTTTTGTCTTTTCTGTGACCGATATATTGAATCAGTGTTTCCAGGCTCGGCCAGTAACCATACTGAAGTATGCCGATGCGAACCATATTGAAACGGAAAGCAGGATAAGTAATTGTTGCTGCCGAACTGGCAGCATGTAGCACAGATGGCCGGAGGCCGTTCTGCTCAAAGAGTGAGACAAGGCGTTTAAATTGTTTGATCTGGCGGTGAATCCTGACATGATTGGCGATGCTTTCGGCTCCGGCCAGATGGGTGCAAAGTCCGACAAGATCAATTGTCTCGGGTTTTGACCTGATCAGGCTGATTGCCTTTGCGGCATCGGCAGCATTTAAACCCGTCCGGTTCATCCCGGTTTCAAACTCAATGTGTATGCGCGCCTTTTTCTTTTGTTTCCAGGCTTCTTTTATACATAACCGCAGCCTTTCCAGATCAAATATCCAGCATTCGATCTCATTTCTGATTACCCACGAAAGTTGATCCTTCGGAATCCAACCCATAATCATAATGGCTGATCCGGGCTGTTTTACCTTCATCACCCGGCAGGCTTCATCCACACTGAAAACCGAAAAATGATCAATCCCAAAACTTTCCGCAGCAGGTACATACTGTTCGATTCCATGACCATAAGCGTTCCCTTTTACTACCGAGGAAATTCTGACATTTTTCTTTACCAGCCGCTTTATAAAGCGGATATTGTGCTCCAGTGCATTCAGGCTGATTTCAATTTCTGTGGGTGTTTTCATACTTTAACAATTTGTTTTCAGATCCGGATATGTATATGCAGATCAGGAAAGTAAATAATGATGCCGCAATTCCGAATACATTGGCATCAAGTCCGAACGGGAGCTCAGCACCTGAAACGATCAGCCCAAGGGTGGTCCCGCCACCGGCGAACATCGAGAGTACTGCAGCTGTTTCGCTGCGCTGACCTGCAAATACGGCCGCGATCAGGGGAACCAGCAAACCGCTGACCATGAAAGCATAGGAATATAACATCAGGGATAATACTTCCGATAGATTCAGGGCAATGAAAACTGCAACGACTCCCAGTAACAGTGTCAGCAGTTTCGACCATTTCATCGCTGACTTTTGGCTAATGGCATGAGGAAAAAGCTTCTGAATCAGATCGTGAAGCAGATTTGAGGAAGATGCCATCAGACAGCTGTCGGCCGTGGAAAGGATGGCGGAGAAATAAGCCGACAGCATCAATCCAAGGAGTCCGGCAGGCATAATGGTACGCAACAGCAGTGGCAAGCCCATTTCAGCATCCATATGGCCTTCAGGTGAAAATCCCAGCGGTGCAAACATCCCATCCTGAAATGCCACCCTGGAAAGCAGCCCCAGCCCGACACCCATAAATGCCATGACAGGCCATTCGAATAAACCGGCAATGTACCATGCTTTTCTGGCTTCTGTTGCTGACTTGCTGGCATAAATCCGCTGATAGAGCGTCATCCCTACAAACCAGATCGGGAGTATGGTTACCATCCAGTTCAGAAACTGTTGCCAGGTAAGATTGGTGAAAGAGAAAAACTCGGGAGGTAGCGAAGCTGAAATGTTTTCCCATCCGCCCACCGCAATCCAGGCCATCGGAATTGCTAAAAAAATAAGTCCTGACATCAACAAAATCCACTGAACGGTGTCGGTGTAAATCACTGCCTTTATTCCTCCCAGCACCGTATAGCCCACTGCAACAAATCCCATAACAACCAGTGCAGTAGTCAGGTCTAGGCTGATGAATGCTGCCGATGCAAGTTTTGCCCCTGCCAGAAGCTGTGAACTGGTAAATCCCAGATAGCCTATACCGGAAATCAGACCTGCAAGGAGCGCAGCCCTGGATCCGAAAAAATGCAGAAAAACTTCAGGAAAAGTAAAAAACCGGTGTTTGTCGGACAATCTTTTAATCCTCGGTATTAAAAATATCCCGCTGATCCAGGCGCCCAGTAAGCCGGTAAACAGCATCCAGGATCCGGAAATACCGATTAAAAAGCCAAGACCGCCCAGCCCGATAGAAAAACCACCACCTACATCCGTAGCAACCACCGAAAGGCCAATGTGCCATTTTCCCATTCCACGGCCACCAACATAATAATCTTCAACCCCGGTGTTGCGGATATGGAAATAATATCCCACACCCAGCATCCCAAGCATATACACGATAAAAATCAGCAAATCAATTGTCGCCATGGCAATTCCTTTAGGATACGCTAAAAGGGTTAGAAAGCCACCTCCGGCTGTAAACACTTCGCCGGTGCGCCCAAAAAACCTTTAAGGCTTTGCTATTCAGGAGATAAAGAATTGAAATAATGCATGTTACCGAAACATGCCCCCTGAAAATATCAGGAGCTCCCCCGGAGTCCTGACGTTGAAAATCAAATTCTATGAAAACAAAATTAAAAATAATTATTGAAAGTCAATACTTTACCAGCAACAAAATGAAAGGTCGTTGGTGTAAGCGCGTTTTAAAGGCACCTCAATATCAGGTCGTCCGGTCAAAAACTGAACAAGCCGTAAATCGGGGTTATCATTACAAAATCAATGGTTCAGGCCTGCCGGGCAACCACCTGATCAATCCGGGAGAATAAAATGCCTTCATGGTTTTGGTTGTGCAACAGCACAGCTAAAAAAAGCCTAAAAATATTTCTGAACTTTCGTGACTAACCTATAATTCATGTATGTTTGATTAATAATATGATTTCGTGAAAATTCACAAGGATGACAAGAATTCTCATAGCTGCCATTTTGCTTTCATTGTTTAGTATGAAAGCTCCGGGCCAGGTTTATAAGGACCCGGACGCTCCGGTTACTTTAAGGGTAAACGATCTGTTGAGCCACATGACGCTTGAAGAGAAATTCTGGCAGCTCTTTATGCTCGTCGAAGACTGGAATCCTGACAAAAGCAGGTATAAGGACGGGGCGTTCGGATTCGAAGGAGGGGTTTCCAGGGATGCCGCCAACACTGCCGGTCATATGATTGAGACAGCAGGCGGTGAAATGGCTTCTGAAATGGCCGGGCTGATCAATAAAGCACAGAGGCACTTTGTTGAAAACACCCGTCTGGGCATCCCGATTATCCCGTTTGATGAAGCCCTTCATGGTCTTGTCCGGCCCGGGGCAACGGTTTTTCCGCAATCCATCGGGCTGGCTGCAAGTTTCGACACCTCCCTGATGCACCGCGTTGCAGCCTGTATTGCGGATGAAACCAGGAGCCGGGGAATCAGGCAGGTGCTTTCGCCTGTTATAAATATTGCAGGAGATGTGCGCTGGGGCAGGGTTGAAGAAACTTACGGTGAAGATCCCTTTTTATCATCACTTTTGGGAATTGCCTTTATCTCGGAATTTGAAAAGCGCAACATCATCGCCACACCCAAACATTTTATTTCCAATTACGGGGAAGGGGGACGCGACAGTTATCCGGTCCATTACAATGAACGGTATCTGCGGGAAATTGAACTGCCGCCATTTGAAGCCGCTTTAAAAAAGGCCGGTGCAAGATCCGTTATGACCGCTTACAATTCCCTGGATGGCAGTCCATGCACCGCCAACAACTGGCTGCTCAACACCCTGCTGAAAAAGGAGTGGGGCTTCCGGGGATTTGTAATTTCTGACGCCGGGGCCACCGGAGGAGCCAATGTATTGCATTTTACGACCGCAGATTACCGGGAGTCAGCTGAAAAATCAATAAGCAGCGGTTTGGATGTGATCTTTCAGACTGCATTCGAACATTATCCGCTTTTTATTGAGGCTTTCCGATCAGGGAAGATAGAAGCAGCGGTAATCGACAGCGCGGTAGTCAGGGTACTTCGCGCCAAATTTGAGCTCGGGCTCTTCGACCACCCTTATGCCGACCCTGCTGAAGCCGGCAAAATAAACGGCGCACCCGAACACAGGGAGATATCGATAGAAGCAGCCAGAAAATCGATGGTCCTGCTAAAAAACCGGCAACAACTCCTCCCGCTCGGAGAAGGCATAAAAAAGATTGCAGTAATCGGGCCCGACGCCGTTGAAGCCCGGACCGGAGGTTACAGCGGGCCAGGAAATAACAAAATCTCCATATTGGAAGGAATCAGGCAAATCGCCCCTGCAGGTACCTTGGTTCAGTATGCACGGGGAAGCGAAAGGGAATTGGAGCAATATAATACCATTCCGGCCGGCTATCTTTCGACAAAATATGGCGGGAAGATGAAGGAGGGGCTCACCGGCCATTATTTTGCCGGTATTGACTTTTCGGGGGAGCCACTTTTCACCAGGATTGACAAAGAAATAAACTTCAGGTGGACACTTTCTCCGCCGGATCCCGCTTTGCCCGACAACGGATTTTATGCCGTCATCTGGGAAGGGAAAATCAGGGGACCGGCAAACGGAAACATTAAAATAGGTATCGATGGCAATGATGGTTACCGGATTTTTATTGATAACAAACAGCTGATTGACAAAAGCATATACAGAGGCAGAACCACAACTTTGGCAGATTTTGACTTTATTGAAGGAAAGGAATACGATATCCGCATCGAGTATGCTGAACCTGTTGGCAATGTCTGGTTCAGGCTGGTATGGACATACGGCATTCCCGACCACACTGTCAGGCAAATGCAGGAAGCTGTCGATCTTGCAAAACATAGTGACGTTGTTGTTTTTTCAGCCGGCATTGAGGAAGGAGAATTCCGTGACCGGGCAATACTGAGTCTGCCCGGGAATCAGGAAGAACTTATACTCCGGCTGGCAGAAACCGGGAAACCCATTGTGGTTGTTCTTACGGGTGGCAGCGCAATCACTATGCAGCACTGGGTTGATAATGCCGGCGCAGTCATTTATGCCTGGTATCCTGGAGAAGCAGGAGGAATTGCAGTTGCGGAAGTATTGTTTGGGAAATACAATCCTGCAGGAAGATTACCCATCACATTCCCGCTACACGAGGGTCAGTTGCCACTGGTATATAATCACAAGCCAACCGGCCGGGGCGACGATTACCTTAACCTGACCGGTCAGCCGCTTTTCCCCTTCGGATTTGGGCTAAGTTTTACGCAGTTTTCATATAAAAACCTTGTAATCGCTCCCCTGACTGAAAAATATCATTTCCGCGCAACATTTACCCTTACAAATACCGGGACTGTCGCCGGCGATGAGGTGGTACAGCTTTATATCCGCGACAAACTCGCCTCCGTTGCAAGACCTGTAATGGAGCTGAAAGGGCTCAACCGCCTTCACCTTGCCCGGGGAGAATCGCGGCAGGTCGAATTTACCATCACCCCTGAAATGCTTCAGATGCTTGATAACAATTTGAAACCTGTGATCGAACCCGGAGATTTCAACATAATGATAGGGGCATCCTCAAAGGATATCAGGTTAAAGGAAGTACTCAGCATAGAATAAACGGCTATTAAAGACATTCGCCTGATTTACCGGCTGATCAGGGAAGCAAGAGGAAACAGATTATTCTGATCCTGCCCTGAAACGTATGTAATCCATCATTAATGGTAGTTCATCCTTATCTACCCCATTCCGGATTAGTACATTCCTGTCCGCATTAAACCCTTTCAGGAAAGAGCGGAGATCGCCGTCACGCTTTCTGATGCTGCTGATATAATATTCAGCGGCTTGTTGCTTGTCGCCCCTGCAAAAAGCCAGATGTCCCGCATTTATGTAATCATAGGCATTCGGTTCAAGGGCCAGCAACTGCTGATAATAGGGAGCCGCTTCATAAGTCCTGCCCAGCACCAGCAGACACCAGGCCACCGGGCGCATGGCGCGTGCCGAACCCTGATCGGCGAATTCGATCCGGTAGAAGTAATCAAGTGCCTTTGCAGGTTCATTCAGGTTGAGGTAGCAGGTTCCTATAGCTGCCGCCGTATTAAGATTATCAGTTTCGAGGCTGTCGAGTTCCAGATAGGTTTCAAGAGCAGCCCGAGTGTCAGTCAGTTTCAGGTGACATTGCGCGATTTTTCCCAGCAACCAGATACGGTTTGTATCAAAAAGATCGGCCTTGCGGTAACAAACAATGGCATCCTGATAGTTTCCCTTCTGCTGACAGCAATAACCCGATTTCTCGAATAATTCAGCATAGCTTTCGCCCTTCATCTCAAGCAGCTGGTAAATCCTGAGTGCCTCATCATAATGATCATTGTCAAAATAAAACGATGCAACGGCCTTTAGTCTGGCAGTATCATCAACCAGGAGATTAAAAACCGAAGTAAGATGAAATTCAAGCGGAAGGGAAAAGATATCGCCTATCTCGTTCCTGAGCGGATGGAGCCTGAAAAAACGGTAAAGATCCTGAATATACTGAATCACAACACGTTTACTGCGAAGTGAAGGATCATTTACTTCTTCACTCAGCAATTCTTCATATTGTTCGGCTTCCGCCGAAAACATCTGCCCGATCAAACCCTTCTGAGCATCAGGCATATTTGCGATATTCAGGATAAATGAAAACTTATCCGAGTTGCATATAAAAACAGATCTTTCGATGCCTTCGGCCAGGATATTTTTGAATGACTCCTCTTCTCCTTTCAGCGCGTTCACCACAGCATAATGATCCTTGTAAAAAGGCATAAACCAGTTGGGAAGCTCCGAGAAGAATGGGAAAGATTTAAGCATCGCAAATGCGCCAAGGAAAACATCGGCACCCTCCATCTGCATATTGGTCATTTCTTCCAGTTTCCGCACAAGCCCGGGCTGGTTGTCGAAATACTTTTCCCAGTCCGGGTTTTTATCCTGAAACTCCTCGGGCGACATCAGTTTATCCAGGTTTAGTTTTTCGCTGAGATCCTCATTAAATCTGATAACATCAGGGATAATCTCTTCCCGGAATTTCCTGGTGATTTTTTCCGTATCCTTCGAGCGTATCAGTTGTATCATCACCGATTCAGCCTCAGCGGCAAAGCGCTCATTGCCCCGGAGCAGAAAAAGCCGCTCCATAATGGCAGGATACAGAAGAATACGGTTGTTATATATGCTTACAGCAACAATTAATCCGACAAGGGCCCGCTGTGAAATTCTGTGATCTGCCTCATCGTAAAGCCGGATAAGCAGCTCAAGTTTACGGCAATCAAAACAACGCAGCATACCGAGGGTCAGGGCACTTACCAACATCGATTTTTCATACCACGGAATGGATGTACTGTCAAATATCTTTAATACCTGTGCTGCATCATCCTCAGTCAGTTTGTGGGTAAGCCAGAGCAACTGAAATACCCTGATAATGGCTTTCCGGTGCTGAACGGCAGTTTCGCTTTCGGTCTCATCATTAAACAGCACGGTACTCCGTAACATCTCTTCCAGTTCATGATCGAAAGAAAGCCCCAGCAGGCTCTCAGCCATATCTTCGCTCGAACGTCGCATTTCACGCTCCAGTTCATGCTTCATGCCAATAGTCCTCAACGAAGTCCTTGAGGTCAGATCCATCCTCAAATCGTCGGCCAGTTCATAAACCGAAACCAGCAAGCGGTTATATATCAGCTCTCTTTGCGGATCAGCTACCCCTTTTACAGTATAACTCAACATATTGCCATAGGTGAACCGCAGTTCATCCATTCTTGCAAGATGACCTGTATTGCCCTTTTGCGTGGCGACCACAGCAATTTTATCCAGGGCATCAAGCACCCTTTGCCGTCCGAGCAATTTGCAGACACTGTTGTACCATTCTTCTATTTCCCTGTAATTCATCTTTCAGGCTATTTAATCCGTTTTGTAAAATTCAATCGAAATCAACGATTCATATTTTCAGCCGGATCATATTTAATGTGAATGTACCAAAAATCATGCAGTATTCAATATCCTGCCACATTAGCAGTTATTACTGTCCGCGAGCGAACACCGGTATTGGCGAAAGCGAACATATTCAGAATATTCAGAAAACAAATTATTGATATAACCCTGATTTTATGTAATTTACATTTTGTGGCATGATTCATGAAAATCAACAGGTGCCATATATATTCCTGTACCATGTCGCTGCTGTTAAACTATCTTAAATCTGCTTTGAGGAATATTGCCCGGCTCAGGGTGCATGCCATTGTAAACATTACCGGACTGACGATCGGTTTCGCCGGATTTATCATTATAATGCTTTATGTCAGTGATGAAATGGCCTATGACAGATACCACGTAAATTCGGATGATATCGTCAGGGTGCTGAGTACTTCCGATTTTGAAGGGGTTGCTGAACGGTCGGTAAGCTGTCCTGCACCGCTGGGCCCTGCAATTCTTCTGGAATATCCCCACCTGATCGCCGGTATGACCCGGATATACAATGACTGGTCAACAGAATACTACATCGAATATGAAAATACCGGCTTCAGGGAAAAGCGGTTCTTTTTTGTCGACTCCACATTCAACAATGTATTTGATCTGAAGTTTATCAGGGGCAATCCTCAGGATGCCCTCGGCAAGCCTTTCACCACACTAATAACAAGCTCAGCTGCTGAAAGGTATTTCGGCAATGAAGATCCGGTTGGTAAAACAATAAAGTTTGAGGGACGTATAAATATAACGATAACAGGAGTTATTGCTGATACCCCTCCGCAATCTCATTTCAGTTATGACTTTCTGGCATCCATGTCGACCCTGAGGGTGCTTTGGGGCGGCAAAATGCCCGAAACATGGGTTTACAATCCATTCTGGACTTACCTGAAACTGCATGACAGAAACAATGCGCCCCAGCTCGCGGCACAATTGCCTGCTTTCACAAAGAAATATTTCTATGATGCAGAAAAAGATCATATCACCCTGGGTTTACAGCCGCTGACAGATATCCATTTGCGCTCGGATCTGGATTACGAGATTGAGCCAAACGGAAAAATCAGCTATGTTAGGATACTGGTGATTGTTGCAGCATTTATCCTGATCATTGCGGTAATCAATTACATAAACCTTTCAACCGCTTTTGCCATCCGGCGTTCGCGCGAGACAGCCATCCGTAAGGTAGCCGGGGCTTCGAGACAACAACTGATCTTTCAGCACCTGGGCGAATCCCTTTTGCTGACCTTTATCGCGCTTGTTTTGTCTTTGGCTGTAATTGAGGTTATCCTGCCGTTTTTCAACCGCTTTGCAGGAAAAGAGATCAGTTCATCAGTGATTTACACCGCCGGCTTCCTCCCGAAGGTATTTTTATTATGGCTTTGTACCGGATTCCTTTCAGGTTTATACCCGGCCATTTTTCAATCCGGCTTCAAAACCCTTCAGGTACTTAAAGGACGTTCAACCCGAAACAGCAGCGGATTCGCCCGCAAAGCCCTTGTGGTAACTCAGTTTACACTTTCAATTACGCTGATAACTTCAAGCATGATGGCCTTCGATCAGATTTCCTACCTGAGGGAAGCAGAACTGGGATTCAGAAAAGATAACATCATAATGGTTCCGGTAATGCGTTCACCCGTGGCAGGCAAGTACGAGACATTCCGCGATGAACTCTCTTCCAGACCAGGGATAGAAGGGGTGACAGCCGTAGATTACATAATCGGAACAGACCATAACAACCACGAATTCAGACCAGAAGGTTATCCACAGGACAAATGGCAGTTTTACCCTGCATTGGTCGTCCGCGATGATTTCTGCAAAGTATTTGACATAGAACTGGTAGCCGGCAGAGACTACATTAAGGGAAGTAAAACCGACCCGATGGAAGCCATACTGATCAATGAGGCCATGGTAAAGCACCTTGGATGGAAATCGAATGAAGACGCCCTGGGCAAACGCTTTCACAGCCGCGTCGGCAATGAAAAGGTAACAGGCGTTTTCCGCGACTTCAACGCCAGTTCACTTCATTCCAAAGCCGGCCCCCTGGTGCTTAACTTAAAGGAAGAGCCATGGGAGGTTGCTGCCTTTACGAATTTCATTGCAGTGCGTGCGGCAAAGGGACAAAACCGGGAAGCGCTTGAGAGTATCGGAAAAATGTGGGAATTGTATGCACCCGGCCGCCCATTCAGCTATACATTTCTGAGCAATGAGCTTAATAAGTTGTATAACGAAGAGGAATACCTGAGCCAGGTTACAGCTGTTCTGGCAGTGCTGACCATCCTGATTGCTGCCATCGGACTTTTCGGACTGGTATCGTTCATGGCTACCCAGAAAATAAATGAGATCGGAATCAGGAAAGTGCTCGGGGCTTCAACATCAGACCTTGTAATGCTGCTGACTTCAGGTTACATCAAACTTGTAGGCATCAGCATAATGTTTGCCTTGCCATTGTCGTATTTTGTGATTGACAGGTGGTTCGGTCATTTTGCCTATCATGCAGACGTGAAATGGGGATACTTTTTCCTGGCCGGAGCCCTGTCATTGCTGCTTACGGCTGCCATTACCGGTATTAAAGCCTGGAGATCATCAGAAATAAATCCGGCAATAACACTTAAATATGAGTAACCTTTTAACAGGTTAAGATGTCAAATAAAATAAACACACCGGAGAATTAAGTCTTATTCATCAAAACAACCATTTATGATCAGCAATTACTTCAGGAGTGCGTTGCGCAATTTTAATCGGAACAAAGGTTACTCGCTGATAAACATTTTGGGCCTGTCCCTGGGGATTTCAGCAACCATATTTATCCTGCTTTATATTAATGATGAGCTAGGCTATGATAAGCATTTCCGTTTGTATGACAGGCTCTACAGGGTTGAAGGCGATTTTCAGATCAATAACAAACACGACCGTTTCGCAGTGAGTTCAATGGCCATCGGACCTGCGCTGAAAATTGAAATGCCCGAAGTTGAAATGTATTGCAGGTTCAACGGCAACGACAATCTTATTATTCGTTACGAAGAAAAGGAATTTATAGAAAAACAATCCTACTTTGCCGATTCAACGGCTCCTGCAATGTTCACGCTTAACTTCGTTGAAGGATCTCCGGAGAAAGCGCTTACAGAGCCATTTACGATTATCATGAGTAAATCACAGGCGGACAAATATTTTGGTAGCGAAGAAGCCTACGGGAAAACACTTATTACAGGAAACGGCCGGAGCTATAGGGTTACCGGGGTATTTGAGGATCTACCTGCCAATACGCACATGAAATTTGATATCCTGCTCTCAATGGAAACACTGGCTACCCTGTTCGGGGCTGAGAGGTTCAGAAGTCTTGAGCCAGGAGCTTTCTGGAATGTTAACAGCTACACTTATATCCTTTTGTCAGAAAATACAGGCATAAGTCAGGTGCTGGAAAAGTTTCCCGCACTTTATAATAAATACATGAAAGAGATCGGCGATCAGATCAATGCCTCTTTCAGTATGCTGGCCACCAGAATCGATAAAGTTCATCATACGTCAAAGTTGTCAGCGGATCTTCCGGTAGGAAACAAGGCTTATATTTACGTTTTCGGGATTGTAGCAATATTTATTCTATTGCTGGCAGCAATCAATTATATGAACCTGGCAACAGCGCGGGCCTCAGCCCGTGCGCGTGAGGTGGGGCTTCGTAAAGTAGTGGGCGCAAACAGAACACAGCTGGCATGGCAATTTATGAGTGAAAGCCTGATACTGGCCGTTGCTTCATTCATTATTTCATTGGGCATTATGCAGTTGTTGTTACCCCTCTTCAACGAAATATCCGGGAAACAGCTTTCTTTCAGTTTCTTGGAAAATCCGGATGTTTTTGCGGGGATGCTTGGTATAGCATTGTTTACCGGACTGCTTTCGGGTGCTTATCCTGCACTCTTTCTTTCATCCTTCCAACCGGCCATAGTGCTGAAAGGCAAGCTCCACACCGGAAGTAAAGGATCATGGCTCCGGAAAGGGCTTGTTACATTTCAGTTGCTGATATCGGTGTCTATGATCACAGGCACGCTTGTAATTTACAAACAGCTTAATTACATGAAGGATGCTGATGTTGGTTTCGACAAGGAAAATGTTATGGTCGTAGAAGTTCAGGATACAGCCTTCAGAAAAAGGACCGATGTTTTCAGGAAAGAGTTGTTGCAGAACCCGGGGATTCTCAACGCAAGTATGTCATTTGGCGTACCGGGGGGCCGGCATGGCATTCAGGTAATGCGTGTGGAAAAAGAAGATAAGATGCAGGAATATGCCATGAACCTGATCCCCTGCGATTATGACTTCATTGATCTGTTAAAACTGGAACTGGTAAAAGGAAGAAATTTCAGCCGTGAAATGGGATCAGACAAACTGGAAGCTGTTATCATTAACGAAACCGCTGCAAAAGCCCTGGGATGGAACGATGATGCTCTTGGAAAAAAGATTCATCACAATTTTGAGCTTGATGGCACCGGAGGCAGGATGATGAAGGTGATCGGCGTTGTGAAAGATTTTCATTTCACATCTCTTCACAATAAAATTGAACCAATTGTTCTGTTTATACCCGAGTTCCCGATGAATCTGCTCACCATCAGGCTGAAACCGGAAGCAGGATCGGCAACCATCGATTATATCAGGGAAAAATGGCAGGAATACGGTGCCAATCGCCCTTTCGATTATTACTTTCTTGATAAAGATTATGAGGACAAATATCTGGCCGAGACCAATCTTGGAAAAGTATTCACCATCTTTGCGTCCCTTTCAATTTTTATTGCACTACTCGGTCTTATCGGCCTGGCATCTTTTTCAGCCATGCAAAGAACCAAGGAGATTGGCATCCGCAAGGTACTCGGAGCCTCGGTTCAGAATATCGTCGGCATGTTCTACAAGGAATCTGTTATACTTGTAATTATAGCACTGTTAATTGCATCACCGCTTTCATGGTATTTTCTTGATCAATGGCTTGGCAATTTCGCTTACCATATTACCCTGGGGTGGATTACTTTCACCATTTCAGGCATAATTGCACTGATAATTACAATCCTTTCAGTCAGTTTCCATTCAATCAAGGCGGCTTCAGCTAACCCTGTGAATGCCATTAAATATGAATAACCCGGTTATTGTTGCTTTATTAACAAATTCTATATCATGAGAAAAACCAGTATTTTAATCGCTTTCATCATGTTATGCGGCATGAGATTACCAGCTCAGGAAAGCAACGATGATGCACAGATCAGAAAGGTGATTGAATCTGCCTATATTGATGGCATTCATAACCATGGAAGCATTGATGACATAAACCGGGGATTTCATCCGGGTTTTGAGCTGCTGATTCTAAGGAACAACAGCCTTTCCAAACTACCCATTTATACCTGGATTGAATCTGTGGTTCAGCGCAAAGCGGAACAACCCTCAGGACCGGAGCATAAAATCAGCGTTAAGTTTCTGCATAATGACATTACAGGCAATGCTGCCGTTTCGAAAATTGAACTCTACAGGGAAGAAAAACTTCTGTTTACAGATTATCTTTCGTTGTATAAATTCAGCGAGGGCTGGAGAATCGTCAGCAAGATTTATCAGCAGCATTAGAATATCATTGTCATCAGTCGTTACAGTTGCGAAAACGATGAATGGCAGCCAGAGCCTCACCGGCCGAAACTGACTCCATCAAACGGGCGCGCAGGCCGGCTGCACCATCAAAGCCATTTATATAAATCTTGAAAAATCTCTTCAGGATATTATAATTGCGGGCATCTTTCCATGTTGAAGCATATAAAAGAATGTGCCTTTCAAGTAGATCAAGTTTTGCGGAAACCGGCCGCTCATCTGGTACGGCGGAAAAAAACCATGGATTGGCAAAGATCCCCCTACCAACCATAATCCCGTCAGCCCCGGTACGTTCACTTAATAGTAGACCTTGCGGGTAATTTTCCACATCACCATTTCCAATGATCTTAATTCCCGGATCAATGCTGTTCCTTATTTCTGCTGCAATCTTCACCTGCTCCCAATCAGCGGCTTTCAGCGACATCATCTGCCTGGTGCGCGCATGAAGGGTAATGGCTGAAACCTTGCAGGAAAGCAGGTGCGAAATCCACGATCCGGTGATGTGCTCACGGATTCCGGTCCTTGTTTTCACACTCACCGGAAGCAAGGAACCTTCACTTGTTGCTTCAATAATCTCAGTTGCAAGTGAGTTCCGGCCGATCAATGCAGCACAGGCGCCCTGTTTTACAATCTTATCGGCCGGGCATCCCATGTTGATATCGATTCCGTCGAAATGATAGTTGTCTGCAATAAAACGCGAGGCCTGATAAAACTTTTCAGGATCGCTGCCCCAGATCTGAGCCAGCAGGAAAACCCCTGACTTTTCGAGCAATTCCCTTTCTGAAGAATTTACCATTAACCTGTGAATAACCGCCTCCCGCCCTTTGGGATGGCACAGACCGTCAACCGAAGTGAATTCGGTGACCAACACGCGCAGCCGTTCGGGAGAAGAAACAGAAAGCACCACCTCCCTGAAAACGGTATCCGTAACGTCTTCCATGGGAGCCAGCACAAAAAAGGGTTTCTCAAGGGTTTTCCAGAAGTCTGTCAAGTCTCGGATGCTTTTAAGCAACCTTAAACAATGGCAGGTAATGAATGTTCAACTTCCGCAGGTAGGTCAGCCTAGCAGACCTTATAGGTTTTCCTGAGTTTATTATAATGGCGCAGGCCATCCTCATTGGCAATACCACGAATAAAATTGTCTATCATGACATCGTACAGTATCCTGAAAGAGAATTTCTCAGGCGGAAAAAAATCCGGATTATGAAGGTCCAACAGTCTGCTTATGTATAATCGGGAAAGCAATTCAATACTCAGGTCTTCGCGGTACATCCCCTGTCGGATTCCTTTCTCGATGTTAATCTTCATTTTGCCGAAAATAAAATCAACCCGCTGTTCAATATGATACCTGTAAACCTCCGGATAAAGTGCTTTCAGGTCGTGAGTTACACTGGGTGTAAGTTCAAGAAACCGGCTACTCATAACCTGACTTACAATCATCAATATCTCGATGGCATTGGTTTCTTCAAAATTATTCTCATCAAAAATAGATCTGAACGAATCCCGCTCATATTCAAGCAACTTCTCTATCAGACTGGGTTCATCGTTGAAATAAATGCTCAGCTCTTTGCGGTCAATTCCAAGGTGTTTACTTACCTGATCCAGATTTAATTGTTTTACACCGCTTTTCAGCGACAACTCCCTGACTCCGGACAAGATTTGGTGTAAGTTTTCTTCCATCAATAATAAGGCAACTTTTTGGGGTCGGCTGTCTGCGAAAATACAAAAATTATCATCAGCCAAAACAGACCGAATCAAGGCGAATAAACAATCTTAAATACGGAAGAGGATGTTCCTGTGCTGAGTCGCAACAGGTAAACACCAGGCCGGAGGGCTCCACTGCCGACATCAAGATGCTCGAGGTATTTTCCGGCCGGGAGCATTTGATTCTCCATTATGTTGAGCACTTTACGCCCAAAGAGGTCGCAGAGCGTCAGGCTTACCCGGGAATTATCCTTTAAACGGAAGGAAATGGCTGAAGTACGGCTGAAAGGATTGGGGGACGCCGTCATGGAAGCAGCAGGCCTGAGAGATTCTTCTGCTGAAATTCCGACAATTTCATCATCCACAATGGCCGTCAGTATGCTCAGCTGATTATCGTGCAAACGGGTCCAGACCGGCCTGATAACACCATTTTGAACTGCAATATTGGTATAATCCCCGAAAAAAATATTCTGATTCGGGATAAATGGCGATTCGCTGACCCTGAAGTTCAGAAATGATTCACCACCATCATCGGAAACTGCCAGGTACACATCCGTATTCTCGTCCTGATAACTCCTTCTGTCATAAAAAACAAACCAGAGATTACCGTTGGATTGATCAATGGTCATCCAGGTAAAGAACTGGTGTTTCCCGGGTTCATCGTCGTTAACCCGTATGGGCGCACTCCACGTAAATCCTCCGTCAGTAGATTTTGCCAGCCAGATATCCGTATCATTGAATCCGTTCCGCTGATCTGACCAGTTTATATAAATTGCCCCGCGGTCAGGTCCGTTACTGACATCGCAACAGGTCACGGGCAGGCCATTTGCACGGTATATGCCGGGGATACTGTAATTCCAGCCACCGGGCTGATCGCTGACAAAAATATCCTGGTCAAGCCAGGTATTTCCGCCATCTGTTGACCGGTCAAACATGATGCCCCCCGGGCCTGCCCAGGCAACATAGATTTCGCCATCAGGGCCGTAAGCCGGAACCGCCCCTTCAACAGTATTGTCGCCATCAATGCAATCTCCTGCCACCCGGTTCAGCCTGACCGGATTGCTCCAGGTTTCGCCCTGATCAATGGATTTGGAAAACCTGATGATGCTGCTGTCGTTGGGGTTCAGGCTGCCATATTCATCAAACTGTGTCCAGGTAAGGCAGATTTCATTGGTTAACGGGTTAACTGCAGCCCATTCCTTGTCCTGAGCTTTACTGCCATCGAGGCCAATGCCTTTACCATTGTTCCAGGTTGCTCCGTAATCAGAACTTTTCTGGCATACAATCTGATCAATCCATGCGGGTCCCGGAGGATTTGAAAGGTGAAAAAAGTAATAATTTCCCAGGGTGTCAATTACAATACATGGATCTCCCCAAACACCCAGGGTTGAGGAAAACAACCGGCCTTCACTCCATGTATATCCCCCGTCATCAGAAACATAATAAGTATCAATATTGACGCCGGCCATCATGCGGCTGGGATTCTTCGGATCAATATATATGGATGGCTCGTTGGGATCCCTGAAATTGCCCAATAGAATATTCTGATGTTGGGCGGCCCCGTAAAACCAGCTAAAAATGAAAGCGAGAAATAAGAAATTCCGGTTGATCATGATTCTGTATTTGCTTGATTCAAAATTAGTCAGAAATCATACATATTGAATCAAAAACCTTCAGGGTTGCGTATGTTTGCAAAAAAAACCTGTGAGGCCAAACCTGTGAGGCAACTTCAGCAAAAGCACTGAGCAATGAAAATGAGAAAACCTGAAATGCACTGGCAGATTTTAATCGCTTTGATTGCCGGGACTCTCTTTGCAGTATATCTACCTGATCAGACATCTTGGATCAGCTGGATGGGTGACCTCTTCCTGAAACTACTCAAGATGGTCATCATTCCGCTGATTGTCAGCTCAATAATTACAGGGATCGCCGGAATCGGAACTCCTGAAAGTCTGGGAAGACTAGGGCTGAAAACTATAGGTTTTTACTTTTTCACAAGTTTTCTTGCGATTATTCTGGGGCTGGCCCTTGTGAATCTCATAAAACCCGGAGTCGGGGCTGATTTGTCTTTTGCTGAAACAATGGAGACACTGCCTGCTGCTGATCAATCGCTCGGGCAATTGCTGATCGGGTCAGTGCCCGAAAACATATTTAAATCTCTGGCCGAGGCGAATATGTTGCCTATAATCTTCTTTTCCATGTTGTTTGGCTATTTTGCAAATCTGACCTCCAGTGCTCATCAACAGGTGATTCACCGGTTTTTTAATTCAGTTTTTGAAGTTATGATGAAAATTACCATGGCAGTAATCAGACTCACTCCTTTTGGCGTTTTTGCCATCATTGCCACTGTAATTTCAAAGTATTCCGGGGATGCCAACTCACTGGCGCAGATTTTCTCAAGAATGGGTTTGTATATGCTTACCGTGATGCTGGCATTAGTCATTCATGCCTTTTTCACCCTTCACTTTGTTATATGGATTATTAACCGCATAGATCCCCTCAGGCATTTTAAAAACATGTCGATCCCATTATTAACGGCCTTTTCAACTTCCTCATCGAGTGCAACCCTACCCCTGACCATGGAAGCTGTGGAGCGTAAAGATGGTGTTTCACCTCGTATATCAAGCTTCACACTGCCTTTGGGAGCTACGATCAATATGAACGGAACCGCTCTTTATGAGTGTATTGCCGTCATTTTTATAGCTCAGGCTTATGGTATTGATCTGACGATAGGGCAACAATTTATTGTAGTGATCACTGCATTGCTGGCAGCGGTGGGGTCGGCAGGGATTCCAATGGCTGGCCTTGTAATGATGGCTATTGTTCTGAAAGCCGTAGGTCTTCCGCTTGAGGGCATAGGCCTGGTTCTGGCTGTTGACAGGATACTTGATATGTTCAGAACTGCTGTAAATGTTTATGGAGACACCTGCGCAGCAGCAGTGATTGCAAAATCAGAAGGCGAAAAGCTGAACGTATAACCGGATCATAGAATAATCGGAAGATTGATACGTACACGGGTACCAGCAGGTTTACCTTCTTTATCGTATAAATCAGTATAAATAATATTCATTTCAATTCCATAAAGACTATTCAGAAGACTTAGCCTCGATTCTACAATTGAGATACCTAGTGATTTGCGGTTTTTATCGTTCAATGTTTTCTCAGCCATGGATTGTACCCGCCCTTTTCCATTATCTTCAACAGTGCAGATAATCTGATTACCGGTTTCATTCAGTTTCAGATCAACATGGATATAGCCAGGCCTGTCAATTCCCATAATGCCATGCCAGATGGAATTTTCAATGAACGGTTGAATCAGGAAGGCCGGGATGTAGCAAACTTCAGGTTCAATAACAGGATCAATATTCAAATGAAAATCAAATTTTTCCTGAAACCTGATTGATTCAAGTTCGAGGTAAATACTCAGCGCTGACACTTCATCATTGAGAGGAACTGCATGTTTTTGTGAGTTGTTCAGCATCAGCCTCATAAGTCTGGAAAACTTGGAAAGATACTGGGAAGATGACAGGCGATCATTTTTTATAATATATGACTGAATGCTATTCAGGGTATTGAATACAAAATGAGGATCCATTTGCCGTGCAAGTGACTGCTGCCGGTACCAACTTATATCATTCCTGAGTATGGTTTCACGTCTTATCTGATTAACCCTGTATGAATAAAAAAGAAATGCAAGTACAGAAGCTGCCAGAACTATCAAAGTGATAAACCACCAGGTCTTCCAGAAGGGTGGCAAAATTACAAAGTTGATGGTAGCAGGCCGGCTGCTCTGCAAACCATCTGAGTTAACCGCAATGACTTCAAACTGATACTTTCCGGGAGGAAGAAATGCATACTCAACCTGAGAATTTGATGTACTTATCCAGTTTTCACCCAACCCGATTAATCTGTATTTATATATCATGTTTCCGGCATCCCGGAATGATATCCCGGTAAACTTAATAGAAATGAAATTCTGGCTATGCCTTAAAAAATATCCGGGCTTTAAGGCTGTGTCCCTTTTCATCACGCTGAAAGTATTAATATATATAGGAGGCGGAACTGTAACGGGTTTATAATTCTTGCGGTTAAACACCGTAAGTCCCTCATTTGTTGCAATATATATAAAATTCTGATTACCTGCTATTTGATTGATTTCATTAGAGATAAGTCCATACTGTTTGGTAAAAATTTTTATTCTCATTTCTTCTGTTCCGATTTTTTCAAGATCCAGAAGATTTAAACCATTATTAGTTGCCACCCAAAGCAGGTTTCCTGTAATGAGAAGAGAAGTAACAGAATTGCTTGAGAGACCGTTTGCACTGGTAATATTAATTGTTGTATCAACAGAATGAATTACAATTCCATAGCCTTTCGTACCAGCTATGATTAATTTATGCTTAGATATATATTCAATATCGGTAATACGGTTGCTTAAAAGAGGACTCAATGAACCCAGGTACTCAAACTTGCCTTTGGAGTATTGCCATAAACCTTTTAAGGTACCAAGTAAGTATTCTGCCTCACCAATTTGTTCAACAGTTTCTACCCGTAATTCTATATTATCATTAAAAAGTGAATTATAAATCACTTTGCCTTTTTCCATCATTGTGAAACTCTGCGCTTCTCCAATTATTAGTTTACCAGCATCATTCAAAATATCCTTGATATTGAATACCTTCCTGCTGTTAATGTTTGTTGTTTTAAAAATCTCATGATCGTTTAAAAATTTAACTATTTTGCCTTGATTATAATAATAAAGAAAATCATTCGTGCCTATCCACAAATCATTATTTTGGTCTGGCTCAACGGCATAAATTACCCCGTTCGGGCTATCCGAAATTTTCACCGGATTTATTTCATTATGTTCGATAATATTAATATAAGGATCGTTTGTCCCCAATATAAGTTTATCGCCTGCAATGGTCAGACAGTTAATTTTGTTGATGGTCAAGCCGTCTGACTCCCGAAAACTTTGAAAACACTCCGAAGCAAGATAAAATACGCCATCTTCAAGTGTAGTAAACCATCTCCCCCCTTCTTTATCTGTACAAATTGATGAAACAGAAAGATTATTCAGATATTCTTTTATGGGTTGGTCATCCACTTTTCCATCTTTATATTCATAAACACCATTCTTATCAGTACCAACCCAAAGATTGTCTTCGGAATCGATACTCATCCAGATCAACCTGTCTTTGTTATCAACAGTGAAATAGCTTCCATCAGGAAAGATCTTTGTCAGGAATTCATTATACGCAAAATATATTTCACCACCAGCTCCTTTAATGGCAAAAAGATTACCATAAGAGTAGTTTTGCGATCGACTGACTAAAATTTCATTTGAAATACTATCAGATACAATCCTGGCTCTTAATATTTTATCCCTATTCTCTCCCGATTGATAAATAAAGACCTGATTATCAACTTCTAAAATGCTGATTCCGTTATAATCAAGATTCCCGCCCTTTATCCTCTGTATTTCACCCGAAGGAGTAATATGAAATAATACAGGATTCCTGAACAAAGTAAAATAAATACCTCCATCCAAATTGACTTTAAATGATTTTTTAACAGGCACATAACCTTTCCCACTAATTTGTTCTAAAACATCATTATACTTATACCTATAAATAGTATCATTTTCATAATAAGCCAGCTGAAATGGAAATCCCACAAACCATACACGTCCGGCTTCATCCTCATATATCTCGAAAACTGTATTTTCGGGCAAACCATCCTGCACATCATAATTCCTGAATTCCCTGCCATCAAAACGGCTTACCCCCATATTGGTTGCCAGCCAGATATAACCCTTTGAATCCTGAAAAACATGGTAAACCTCTGAACTGGGCAACCCATCATCAACTCTGTAATGACGGAAAACCGGACTCTGACCGGCAACCTGTATGGTAACCAGAAAAATCAGTAAAAGAAAAACCAGCCGGATAACTCGCATCATGCAGGGGTAGATTTAATCATATCAAGCCTGCACGAAATAATTCTTTTAGTTATAAATGGATTTATAATCTCATGCAGTTTCCCTCTGACAAATATATTAATTTTCACTACTGAACGGGGAATAAAT